>NZ_LT629766.1:3352485-4022983 GCF_900105315.1 Brevibacterium siliguriense
GCGGGGACGATATGGTCCCCATGGCCCAAGGTGACGGGCGCCGCGAGCCCCGTATGCTCACGACCGACCTGTCACTGCGCTTCGATCCCGCGTACGAGAAGATCTCGCGCCGCTTCAAGGACGACCAGAAAGCGTTCGAAGATGCTTTCGCTCGCGCCTGGTTCAAGCTCACCCACCGCGATATGGGCCCGGCGACCCGTTACCTCGGCCCCGAAGCTCCGAGCGAGGAGCTCATCTGGCAGGACCCGGTTCCGGCCGGCACCCCGCTTGATGACGCCGGCCTCGAAGCCGTCAAGACAGCCGTCCGCGAGTCCGGGCTGACCGTCTCACAGCTCGTGTCGACGACATGGGCCGCGGCCTCGTCACACCGCGTCTCGGACATGCGCGGCGGCGTCAACGGAGGTCGTCTCCGTCTCGAACCGCAGCGCAGCTGGGAGGCCAACGAGCCCGCCAAGCTCGCCGAGGTGCTTCCCGTGCTCGAGGGCATCGCCGAGTCCACCGGCGCATCGTTTGCCGATGTGCTGGCAATCGCCGGCGCCGTCGGAGTCGAGACCGCTGCCGCGGCGGCCGGTCACTCGATCACGGTTCCGGTCTCCACCGGCCGCGGGGACGCCACCCAGGAACAGACCGATGTCGACTCGTTCGGCTACCTCGAGCCGACCCACGACGGTTTCCGCAACTACCTCACCGAGGGCCTTCCGCTCAAGGCCGAGTACCTCCTGCTCGACAAGGCCAGCCTGCTGGGTCTGACCCCGCCGGAGCTCACGGTCCTCATCGGCGGGCTCCGCGTCCTCGGTGCGAACTACGAAGATTCCGAACTCGGTGTCTTCACCGATCGCCCCGGCGAGCTGACGAACGACTTCTTCGTCAATCTGCTCGATCTCGGCAACGTCTGGAAGCCCGTCGGACCGTCCGAGACGGCCAATGTCTACGAGTGCTACTCCCCCGAGGGCGAGAAGCTGTGGACCGGCAGCCGGATCGACCTCCTGTTCGGAGCGAACTCCGAACTGCGTGCGATCGCCGAGGTCTACGGCTCCGACGACGCGAACGAGAAGTTCGTCGCCGACTTCGTCAAGGCCTGGACGAAGCTCGTCGAAGCCGACCGCTTCGACCTCAAGCGCTGATCCGGATGGTCTCCTCACCAAGGTGACACTTCGGTCCTCCCCCGCCGAGGCGGCACTGGGCTGATCGCGGACGATGCCCCCATCGATTTCGATGGGGGCATCGTCATATCCGCAGTCGCTCAGTCCTGGGTTCCCCCGTCAGAGCTGGAGCTGTCCGAGGAGTTCCCGTTCTGGGCTCCGGGCATCCCATTCGATTGCCCGCCAGGCCCTCCCCCGTTTGGATTGTCCGCCGGGCATTCCGCCAGCGTCGGATTGTCCTCCTGACTGAGCGCCATCCCATTCTGTCCGCCCGTTCCTCCTGGGCCGTTCTGCCCGCCCGGTCTCTGGCTCGTTCCGGCGCTGTCTACAGTCCCAGCCGAGGCTGTGGCCAAGCTGTGCCTTCTACACGCCATTCCGACTGTCGTGCCGGACCCCGAGTTCAGGGCCCGTCCGCTCACGCCGCAGGCAGCCGCAGTTCGAAGATCGTGCCTTCGTCCGAACTCGCCATCGTGATGCTGCCGTGCATGAGCTTGATGAGGCCCGAAGCGATCGCCAGGCCCAGGCCCGAGGATCCTCCTTGAGCTCCCGTCTGGCGCGTCCGTGAGGGGTCTCCGCGGACGAAGCGGTCGAAGACCGTGTCGCGAATCTCCGTCGGGATGCCCGGACCGTCGTCGCCGATGCGGATGGCTACGTCGTCG
The DNA here is from genome assembly GCF_900105315.1 of Brevibacterium siliguriense. Classification (NCBI taxonomy): domain Bacteria; kingdom Bacillati; phylum Actinomycetota; class Actinomycetes; order Micrococcales; family Brevibacteriaceae; genus Brevibacterium; species Brevibacterium siliguriense. The sequence continues at coordinate 3,354,287 of NZ_LT629766.1, forward strand.
CTGGGTGCCTTCCCCGCCACCGGCTTTCGCACGGCCGCAGCCGAAACGCTGACACGCGTTCCCGGAGGTGTGTGCACGCAGGCGTTCGTCAGCACGATCGATACGACGCGCCGCACATGGTCGAGAGCACCGCAGACTTCAAGAGGGTCCGGGGGCACGTCGAGGATGAGCGAATGATCGGGATGGACCACATGGGCATCGTCGACGAGTTCGACCAGCAGCGATGACACATCGACCGTGTCCTCGTTCGTCGGCTGCCGGCCGGCTTCCAGACGGGCCAGGAGCAGCAGGTCATCGACCAGGGAGGACATCCGCATCGCCCCGGAATCGATCTTCGCCAAGGAGGTGGTCACCTCCGCGGGCAGGTCCGCACGGTACGGCCGAGTGAGGTCGGCCCATCCGCGGATCGTCGCGATCGGCGTGCGCAGCTCATGGGAGGCATCGGCGACGAAGCGGCGCATCTGCTCGGTGCCACGGTAGCGCTCGTCGAGGGCGGTCCCGACATGGTCGAGCATCCGATTGACCGCGGCGCCGACATCGCCGACTTCGGTTCCGGGGACTGCGAGTTCCGAGGATACACGCAGCGCGAGCTCGGGCTTTCCGGCACTGAGTTCGAGGTCTGTGACCTCGCGTGCGGTGCGCGCGACGTCCCTGAGGTCACGCAGCTGGCGGTGGATGATGACGGCCATGAGACCGGCGGTGATGAGGACCCCGGTGAGGACGACGACCGCCGTCGTCCAGGCGGTGCGATCCATTGCGGCATCGACGCGGCCCTGCGGAACTCCATAGATGATCCTCGTTTCGTTGTCTTCGAAGGCCACGACCCGATAATCGCCGAACCCGGGCACACGCACGGATTCGTGACTGGTCTCGCTGTTCCCAGGTTCGACCGACAGCAGAGCTTCGATGGCGTCCGAGGACAGGGACCGGGGACGGCTCAGCCCCGCCTCGGCGATGAGCCCCTCTCCCCCGCCGCCGGAGTCGACGACGGCGAGCGCACCGTCACCGACTCCCGGCTGGAAGAGGAAACGCAGAGCTGAATCGACCGCCGACGATGAATCGGTGCCCGGCCCCGCTCCGGGCCCGCTGCCCGCCCCGCCGGACCGCGCGTGCGAAGTCATCGACGTCAGCTGCTCGTCGAGGTCGGACATCAGGGAGGTGCGTACGCTCAGCCAGGAGGCGGTGCCGATTCCGGTGCCGACGAGCAACAGCACGAGGCCGGCGAGGACGATGAGTCTCGTCTGCAGCCGCCACCGTCGCAGTCTCACTGCTCCGCCCGCAGGATGTAGCCGGCCCCGCGCTTCGTGTGGAAGAGATTCGGCAGGTCCGGGAACGGTGCGTCGATCTTCTTCCGCAGGTAGGACACGTAGAGTTCGACGATATTTCCGTTGCCTCCGAAGTCGTAGTCCCAGACGCGGTCGAGGATCTGCGCCTTCGACAGGACCACTCTCGGGTTGCGCATGAACAGCAGCAGCACCTCGAATTCGCGGGCTGTGAGCTCGATCTGCCGACCGGCGCGAGTGACCTCATGCGACCGTTCGTCGAGTTCGAGGTCGCCGACCCGCAGCACATCCTCCTCATCGCCCGGCCCCGCCGGTACGCTGCGCCGCAGTCGGGCCTCGATCCGGGCGATCACCTCGTCGAGGTTGAACGGCTTCGTCACATAGTCATCCCCGCCGAGGCGCAGCCCCGTGAGCCGGTCATCGACCTCGTCACGGGCGGAGAGGAAGACCACCGGGGTGTCGATGCCCTCGCCCCTGACCTTCTCGATGACGGCGAAACCGTCGAGGTCGGGCAGCATGACGTCGAGTACGATCGCATCGAAGTGCTCGCTTCGGGCCAGAGCCACCGCTTCGCGGCCCGTACCGACTCCCTCGGCGTCCCACCCGCGAACCCGGCAGGCCATGACGAGGAGTTCGGCGAGGTTCGCTTCGTCATCGACGATGAGGATGCGTGCCGGCGGGTTCTCTGTCGGAGTCATAGAACGATTATCACCCTCAATCGGCGCTGGGATCGTAGATCGTGACCGGGTGGAGAGTCGTGGATTCGAAGTTCGCCTCCACCCAGGCTGCGATCTGCGCCGAGGAGGAACCTGAGTCCGAACCTCCGGGCCTCGTCCGCTGCCGGAGCTGGTGCCGGCGATCGTCACGATCGAACACTGAGTCGTGCCGACGATCGTGCGCACGCCTAGCTGTGCAGGAATCGCCGCACTGCCCATGATCTCGAGCCCGACGAGCGCCGAGACGATCGCCGCTCCGATTCGCCATGGGCCGTGGCGATGAGCACCACCACTCCGATCGCGGAGACGATGAGCCAGCCGCCCCAGATGAGCAAGGCGGCACCGAGGCTGCCCCTGTCGGTCGTATCCGAATCTGCGCCGTCCGTGACGGCGGGGGCGGCTCTGCGTCGGGCCGCCTCGGCGAGAATGAGCAGAACAGCGGTGACGACGAGGAGGAAGAGCGCGGTGGGCAGGAACCAGGACTCCTGCTGGCCGAAGCTGCCAGTGAACAGGCGCGTCAGACCGGTCTCACCCCAGCTGCCTCCGCCACCGCCGCCGACGGACCCGGTCTCAATTCCGGTGAGGCGGCCGAACCCGTTGTAGCCGAAGGTGAGTTCGAGAAAAGAGTTCGTCTGCGAGCCTTCGGCATAGGGTCGGGAGTCCGTAGGGGTGAGTTCGACGAGTGCTATCCACCATTCGGCGCTGAGCACCATCGAAGCGATGGGAACGAACTGCCACAGCAGTCGCCTCGGCTATGAGGTGCGGGCGAGCAGCTCCGTGGCGAAGAACCATTCGGTGTCCTCGACGTTCGGCAGCAGCTCACGTGCTGCGCTTGCCGACATCGCCTTGAACCCGCATTGCGCGTCGCTGAAACCGACACCGAGGCTGAGCTTGAACAGTCGGTTGCAGCAGCGGTAGATGATCTCGCGTCTGATTCCGCGTTCGACCTGAAGACCCGGCTGCAGCGGAGACGCGATGGCCACATCGGCCAGTCCCGAGCGGATCACCTCGACCACAGGTCCGAGGACTCTGATGTCCGTGGCGAGATCGACATCCGTATAGGCGACGATATCCGCCGACGAAGCCTGCCACACCCGGGAGAGTGCGCGACCGCGCCCCTTCTCCTCGAATCGCACGTACTCGACGTTCCGATGCTCGGTCGCCGGGGCAGCGGCGATCCTCGGGGTCGAATCGGTGCACGCGTTGTCGGCGATGATGATCGTGACCTCGACTCCGGGGCCGGCGTCGGCGGCGAGAAGAGTCTGGACGGAAGAGGTCATCGTCGCCTCCTCGTGATACACCGGAACGACGAGGACGACGGTCACACTCGATCGGAGGGACGGGGCTCCTGGGGGGGGGGGCGCTGCGGGCTGGTTCCCGGCGGTGCACTCGAATCTCATGGTGTCCACATCCGCGTTCCCGCTAGGGCCAGCATCGGTCGCAGCTGTGGCTCGGCTGTCGACACGACGATGTGACAGATCGCCCTATCCGACCGCCTGGGCGAAGAGCCCGGTCTGGCCGTGTGAATCCCGCTACACTGGGGGCCATGGCCGATGATGACTCCCCTCCCCCGCCGCGTAGGATCCGTGCCTCCGACAAGGACCGTGACGAGGTCCTCTCTGTGATCACGGAGGCGGTGACGAACGGACGCCTCGACCCCGAAGAGACCGCGCAGCGTCAGGATGACGCAATCTCCGCGAAGTTCCTCGATGACCTCATGCCGCTCATCGACGACCTGCCGGAAGGCCACCGCCTCCACCAGAGACTCGCCCGGCAGACCGGGCACGGACACGACGCCGGCTCGGGTTCGGCCCTGCAGCCACGCGGACCGGCCGAACTCAGTCCGAGCGTCGATCCGGGTTCCGCCCCGCCCGCAAACTCCGTGGCTATCATGTCCGGTCGTGAGATCGACGTCGCGCCCGGCACCGCTCAGGTCACCACCTATGCGCTCATGGGCGGGGACAACATCGATCTGTGCGCCGTCATGGGACCCGGTGTGACCGTTGAACTGACCTCCTACTCGATGTGGGGCGGCAACGACATCTACGTCCCGCCGGGCGTGCGCGTCCGTGACGAGACGATCAACATCATGGCGGGCAATGAGGTCCGTCAGTCCGCGCGCGGCGACGGTTCGAACGGCACCATCGTCCTCAAGGGCTTCTCACTCATGGCCGGACACGACGTCCATCTGGCCAAAGGCTACCGAGCAAAGGATCAGGGTCAACTGGAATGAAGATCGGTGTACTCACTTCGGGCGGAGACTGCCCGGGACTCAACGCTGTCATCCGCGGCATCGTCCGCAAGGGAATCCGCACTCACGATGCCTCATTCGTCGGCATCCGCGATGGCTGGCGCGGTCTCCTCGAGGATGACATGTTCGATATGACGATGCTCGATGTGCGCGGTCTGTCCGGCCGGGGTGGCACCATCCTCGGCACCTCCCGTACTCACCCCTATGAGGACGGCGGTCCCGAGCGCATGCGCGAAGTCATGGCCGCCCACGGTATCGATTCGCTCATCGCCATCGGCGGCGAAGGCACTCTCGCGGGCGCTTCGCGTCTGGTCAACGAGGAGGGGCTGCACATCGTGGGCGTCCCCAAGACTATCGACAACGACCTCGGCAACACCGACTACACGTTCGGATTCGACACCGCCCAGTCGATCGCCACGGAAGCGATCGACCGGCTGCGCACCACGGCGGAATCCCATCACCGCTGCATGGTCATCGAGGTCATGGGGCGCAACGTCGGCTGGATCGCTCTGCACGCAGGGATGGCGGCCGGAGCCCATGCGATCCTCATGCCCGAATTCCCCGTCGACTTCGACCAGATCGCCGAATGGGTGACGTCAGCGAAGGACCGCGGGCGTGCCCCGATCGTCGTCGTCGCAGAGGGGTTCGTCCCCGAGGGCTTCGACTCTCAGGTCGCCGATCACGGCGTGGACAACCAGGGCCGTGTCCGCCTCGGCGGGATTGCGAACTACCTTACTCCGAAGATCGAAGAGATCACCGGAATCGAATCCCGCGCCACGATCCTCGGGCACCTGCAGCGAGGCGGCTCCCCCACCGCGTACGACCGTGTGCTGTCCACCCGCTTGGGCATGGCGGCCGCCGACCTGTCCCAGCACGGGCATTGGGGGAAGATGGCCAGCCTCAAGGGCACGGATATCGTCTCCGTGGAGATGTCCTCGGCCGTGCACAGTCTCAAATCGGTGCCGCTGCACCGCTGGGAAGAGGCACAGGTGCTCTTCGGCTGAGAGCGCGGTACCTTCACCGAGAAACGGGTGGAGTGTCGACACACGTGTGTGCACCCGCGTATTTCGACACTCCACCCGTTTCTCGATGTCAGAGCGAATGACAAAAGGGGCATCCACCATCTGGTGGATGCCCCCTCCTGTCTGCCTCAAGGCTGACGGATCAGCGGATCAGCTGAACGCTCCGTAGTCGTAGTCCTCCAGCGGGATGGCGGAACCGGAATCGGCCCCGATGCCCGCGTAGAAGTCGCCGTAGCTGTTCGTGAACATCTCGGCCTTGGCCTCTTCGGTCGGCTCCACCACGAGGTTGCGGTGGGTCTGCAGGCCGGTGCCGGCAGGGATGAGCTTACCGAGGATGACGTTCTCCTTCAGGCCCATTAGCGCATCGGACTTGCCTTCCATGGCCGCCTCGGTGAGGACGCGGGTGGTCTCCTGGAAGGATGCGGCCGACAGCCACGACTCGGTGGCCAGCGAAGCCTTCGTGATGCCCATCAGCTCGTCACGAGCCGATGCCGGCTGGCCGCCTTCGGCGACCACACGACGGTTCTCCGCCTGGTAGCGGCCGCGGTCGACGAGCTCACCGGGCAGCAGGTTCGTGTCGCCCGACTCGATCACGGTCACGCGACGCAGCATCTGCCGCACAATGACCTCGATGTGCTTGTCGTGGATGCCCACACCCTGCGACCGGTAGACCTTCTGGACTTCTTCGACGAGGAAGCGCTCGGCCTCACGGCGACCGCGGATGCGCAGCACCTGCTTCGGATCGACTGCACCGACGATGAGCTGTTCGCCGGCCTTGACGTGCTGGCCGTCCTCGACCATGAGCCGTGCACGCTTGGACACTGCGTGCTCGATCTCGTCGCTGCCGTCATCGGGGGTGATGATGACGAAGCGGGTCTTGCGGCTGTCGTCGATCTTCGCGCGTCCGGTCGCCTCGGCGATGGGGGCGAAGCCCTTCGGCGTGCGAGCTTCGAAGAGCTCGGTCACACGCGGCAGACCCTGCGTGATATCACCCGTAGATGCGGCAGCACCACCGGTGTGGAACGTACGCATAGTCAGCTGGGTGCCGGGCTCACCGATCGACTGTGCAGCGACGGTGCCGATGGCCTCGCCGATGTCGACGAGCTGGCCGGTCGCCATCGAGCGACCGTAGTGTTCGGCGGAGATCTGCGCATCGGAATCGGCAGTCAGCACGGAGTGGACCTTGAGCTCTTCGATGCCGTTGGCCACGAGCATGTCCACCACAGCTCCGGTGACATCGGATTTGGCCGGCAGGAGCACATTGCCCTCGGCGTCGGTGACGTCGGAGACGGTGAGACGACCGTAGACGGTGGTCTCGGCGTACTCGTGCGGAACCAGGTTGCCCTCATGATCGCGTTCGGCGATCGGCAGGGTGATGCCCTTGTTCGACTCGGCCTCTGCCGCGCGGATGATGACATCCTGCGAGACGTCGACGAGACGACGGGTCAGGTAGCCGGAGTCAGCGGTACGCAGAGCGGTATCAGCCAGACCCTTACGGGCACCGTGCGAGGCGATGAAGTACTCGAGCACTGCGAGTCCCTCACGGTAGTTCGACACGATCGGACGCGGGATGATCTCACCCTGTGGGTTCGTCACCAGACCGCGCATACCTGCCAGCTGACGCACCTGCATCCAGTTACCGGATGCACCGGACTCGACCAGCCGCAGCACCGAGTTCTCCTCGGGGAAGTTCGTGCGCATGATCTGGTCGACCTTCTCGGTCGTCTCGGTCCACAGCTTGACGAGCTCGTTGCGGCGTTCATCGTCTGTCAGCGCACCGAGTTCGTACTGCTGCTGAACCTTCGTGTCGATGACTTCGGCGTTGTCGATGATCTCGGTCTTCGCCTCGGGCGAGACGACGTCCGACATCGCGATGGTGATGCCCGAGCGGGTGGCCCAGTAGAAGCCGCCGGCCTTGAAGTTGTCCAGCGTCTGTGCGACCTCGACCTTCGGGTACTCTTCGGCGAGGTGGTTGACGATCCGGCTCAGGGCCTTCTTGTCGATCGTCGAGTTCACGAACGCGTAGTCGGCAGGCAGGTACTCGTTGAACGTTGCGCGCCCCAGAGTGGTCTGCACGTCCAGCGGATCGCCGGCCTCCCAGCCTTCGGGAAGTTCCATGTCCGCATTGGGCACGACATCATCGAGACGGATGGTGATCGGCGAACCGAGGTCGAGCTCTCCCCGGTCGAAGGCCATGATGGCTTCGCCCATTCCGGAGAACGCGCGTCCGTCGCCTGCGAGTCCCTTGCGCTCGGAGGTGAGGTGGAACAGACCGATGATCATATCCTGCGAAGGCATGGTCACGGGCTTGCCGTCCGAGGGCTTGAGGATGTTGTTGGCCGAGAGCATGAGGATGCGGGCCTCGGCCTGCGCCTCGGGGCTCAGCGGCAGGTGCACAGCCATCTGGTCACCGTCGAAGTCAGCATTGAACGCCGAGCAGACGAGGGGGTGCAGCTGGATGGCCTTGCCCTCGATGAGCTGCGGCTCGAACGCCTGGATGCCCAGACGGTGCAGGGTCGGTGCACGGTTGAGCAGCACAGGGTGTTCGGTGATGACCTCTTCGAGGACATCCCACACCTGCGGGTGCTGACGCTCGACCATGCGCTTGGCCGACTTGATGTTCTGAGCGTGGTTGAGATCGACCAGACGCTTCATCACGAAGGGCTTGAACAGCTCCAGAGCCATGGTCTTGGGCAGACCGCACTGGTGCAGGTGCAGCTGAGGACCGACGACGATGACCGAACGGCCCGAGTAGTCCACACGCTTGCCGAGCAGGTTCTGACGGAAACGTCCCTGCTTGCCCTTGAGCATGTCCGACAGCGACTTGAGCGGGCGGTTGCCCGGTCCGGTCACCGGCCGTCCGCGACGTCCGTTGTCGAACAGCGAGTCCACGGCCTCCTGCAGCATCCGCTTCTCGTTGTTGACGATGATCTCGGGAGCACCGAGGTCGAGCAGACGCTTGAGGCGGTTGTTGCGGTTGATGACGCGACGGTAGAGGTCGTTGAGGTCCGAGGTGGCGAAGCGGCCGCCATCGAGCTGCACCATCGGGCGCAGCTCCGGCGGGATCACCGGCACGACGTCGAGGACCATGCCCTCAGGGTTGTTGTCGGTGGTCAGGAACGCGTTGACGACCTTGAGGCGCTTGAGGGCACGGGTCTTGCGCTGTCCCTTGCCGGTGGCGATGAGCTCACGCAGCTTCTCGGCTTCGCCTTCGAGGTCGAAGTCGATGAGGCGCTTCTGGATGGCTTCGGCGCCCATGGCACCGGTGAAGTACAGGCCGAAGCGGTGGAACATCTCGCGGTACAGGCTCTCGTCGCCCTCGAGGTCGTTGACCTTGAGGTTCTTGAACCGGTCCCACACCTGCTCGATACGATCGACCTCACGGTCGGCGTTCTTGCGCAGCTTGTCCATTTCCTTCTCGGCGGTGTCGCGCAGCTTCTTCTTGGCCTGGGCGGTTCCGCCTTCGGCCTCGAGTGCGGCGAGATCCTCTTCGAGCTTCTTGGCACGACGGTCGATGTCGGCGTCACGGCGGGTGCCGATCTGCTGCTTCTCGACGTCGATCTTGTTCTGCAGGCTGGGCAGATCACGGTGACGGGAATCCTCGTCGACCGAGGTGATCATGTAGGCCGCGAAGTAGATGACCTTCTCGAGGTCCTTCGGAGCCAGGTCCAGCAGGTAGCCCAGACGTGAGGGCACACCCTTGAAGTACCAGATGTGGGTCACGGGAGCTGCGAGCTCGAGGTGGCCCATCCGCTCGCGACGCACCTTGGCACGGGTCACCTCGACGCCGCAGCGTTCGCAGATGATGCCCTTGAAGCGGACGCGCTTGTACTTTCCGCAGGCGCACTCCCAGTCGCGGGTGGGGCCGAAGATCTTCTCGCAGAAGAGTCCGTCCTTCTCCGGCTTCAGGGTGCGGTAGTTGATGGTCTCAGGCTTTTTCACCTCACCGTGTGACCAGCCGCGGATGTTCTCCGTGGTGGCAAGACCGATGCGCAGTTCATCAAAGAAATTGACGTCAGGCACGTAAATCCTCTTTCCTGGCGATGAACGAATCGTTCATCAAAAAGTTGTGTCGGTTGAAGTGGAAGTCCTCAGACTTCTTCTACGGTCTGTGCTTCGCGGCGAGAGAGGTCGATGCCGAGTTCCTCGGCGGCGCGGTAGACCTCGTCCTCCGACTCGCCCATCTCGACATGGCCTCCGTCGGAAGACAGGACTTCGACGTTGAGGCACAGGGACTGCATCTCCTTGATGAGGACCTTGAACGATTCCGGGATACCCGGATCGGGCAGGTTCTCACCCTTGACGATGGCTTCGTAGACCTTCACACGGCCTGGGATGTCATCGGACTTGATCGTCAGAAGCTCCTGCAGGGTGTAGGCGGCGCCGTAGGCCTCGAGGGCCCAGACTTCCATCTCACCGAAGCGCTGACCACCGAACTGCGCCTTACCACCGAGCGGCTGCTGGGTGATCATCGAGTACGGTCCGGTCGAACGCGCGTGGATCTTGTCGTCGACGAGGTGGTGGAGCTTGAGCATGTACATGTAGCCGACCGAGATCGGGTACGGGAACGGCTCACCGGAGCGGCCGTCGAACAGCTGAGCCTTGCCCGAGGAGTCGATGAGGCGGTCCCCATCGCGGTTCGGGGTCGTCGAATCCAGCAGTCCGCGCAGCTCCTGCTCGTGCGCACCGTCGAAGACTGGGGTGGCCAGGTTGGTGCCGGCCTCGGCTTCGCGAGCAGCCTCGGGCAGCTCGGCGGCCCATTCGGGGTTGCCTTCGATCTTCCAACCCTGCTTCGAGATCCATCCAAGGTGGACTTCGAAGACCTGGCCGATGTTCATACGACGGGGAACACCGTGCGGGTTGAGGATGACGTCGACGGGGGTGCCGTCGGCGAGGAACGGCATGTCCTCGACTGGCAGGATCGTCGAGATGACGCCCTTGTTTCCGTGGCGGCCGGCCATCTTGTCACCGATAGTGATCTTGCGGCGCTGGGCCACGTAGACGCGGACCATCTGGTTGACGCCGGGCGAGAGCTCGTCGTCGTCCTCACGGTCGAAGACGCGCACACCGATGACGGTGCCGATCTCGCCGTGGGGAACGCGCAGCGAGGTGTCGCGGACCTCACGGGACTTCTCACCGAAGATCGCGCGCAGCAGACGCTCTTCCGGAGTCAGCTCGGTCTCACCCTTCGGGGTGACCTTGCCGACGAGGATGTCGCCGTCGGTGACCTCGGCGCCGATGCGGATGATTCCGCGATCGTCGAGGTCGGCCAGAGCATCGGGCGAGATGTTCGGGATGTCTCGAGTGATCTCCTCGGCACCGAGCTTGGTGTCGCGCGCATCGACTTCGTGCTCCTCGATGTGGATCGAGGAGAGCACATCGTCCTGGACGAGACGCTGGGAGAGGATGATCGCATCCTCGTAGTTGTAGCCTTCCCAAGACATGAACGCCACGAGGAGGTTCTTGCCCAGAGCCATCTCGCCGTTCTCGGTGGACGGTCCGTCGGCGAGGACGGTGCCGGCTTCGACACGGTCGCCTTCGTCGACGAGGATGCGCTGGTTGTACGAGGTGCCGTGGTTCGAACGCTTGAACTTCGCAGCCTTGTAGGTCAGCTGGGTTCCGTCATCGGCGAGCAACGTGACGAAGTCGGCCGAGACCTCGGTGATGACACCGGACTTCTCAGCGGTGATGACATCGCCGGCGTCGACGGCGGCACGGTATTCCATGCCGGTGCCCACGACCGGGGATTCCGCCATCACCAGCGGGACGGCCTGACGCTGCATGTTCGCACCCATGAGGGCGCGGTTGGCATCGTCGTGCTCGAGGAACGGAATCAGAGCCGAAGCCACAGACACCATCTGACGTGCGGAGACGTCCATGAAGTCAATCTGGTCGTGCTGGACCAGTTCGGCTTCACCGCCGCCGCCCTTCGGACGGGCCAGGACCTCGACCTCGGCAAAACGCTGGTCGTCGGTCAGCGGCGCGTTAGCCTGGGCGATGTTGAACTCGAGTTCATCATCGGCGGTCAGGTACTGCGTCTCATCGGTCACGACTCCGTCGACGACCTTGCGGTAAGGCGTCTCGATGAAGCCGAAGGGGTTGATGCGGGCGTAGGACGCCAGCGAACCGATCAGACCGATGTTCGGACCTTCGGGGGTCTCGATCGGGCACATGCGGCCGTAGTGCGAGGGGTGCACGTCACGGACTTCCATGGCGGCACGGTCACGGGAGAGACCGCCCGGTCCCAGTGCGGACAGACGGCGCTTGTGGGTCAGACCCGCGAGCGGGTTGTTCTGATCCATGAACTGCGAGAGCTGCGAGGTGCCGAAGAACTCCTTGATCGCAGCCACCACGGGGCGGATGTTGATCAGGGTCTGCGGGGTGATCGCCTCGACGTCCTGGGTGGTCATGCGCTCACGCACGACGCGCTCCATCCGGGACAGGCCGGTGCGGATCTGGTTCTCGATGAGCTCGCCGACGGCGCGGATGCGACGGTTGCCGAAGTGATCGATGTCGTCGAGCTTGACGCTGATCTCGGCCTCTTCACCATCGCGGGTGCCCTTGGCCGTGTCCACTCCGGCGTGCAGCGACACGAGGTAGCGGATGGTGGCCACGACGTCCTCGGTGGAGAGCACCGAGTCCGACAGCGGGGCTTCGACGCCGAGCTTGCGGTTGACCTTGTAGCGGCCGACCTTGGCCAGGTCGTACCGCTTCGGGTTGAAGTACAGGTTGTTGAGCAGGTTGCGGGCGGCCTCAGCGGTCGCGGGCTCTGCCGGGCGCAGCTTCTTGTAGATGTCGAGCAGCGCTTCGTCCTGCGTGGTGACGGTGTCCTTGGCCATCGTCTCGCGGATCGATTCGAACTCGCCGAACTCTTCGAGGATCTTCGCTTCGGACCAACCGAGGGCCTTGAGCAGAACCGTCACGGACTGCTTGCGCTTGCGGTCGAGGCGAACGCCGACCTGGTCGCGCTTGTCGACCTCGAACTCCAGCCAGGCACCGCGGGAGGGGATGATCTTCGCGGTGAAGATGTCCTTGTCCGTGGTCTTGTCGACGCTGGATTCGAAGTAGGCGCCGGGCGAACGCACGAGCTGGGAGACGACGACGCGCTCGGTGCCGTTGACGATGAACGTGCCCTTGTCGGTCATGAGGGGGAAGTCACCCATGAACACAGTCTGGCTCTTGATCTCGCCCGTGTTGTTATTCATGAACTCGGCGGTGACGTACAGCGGCGCCGAGTAGGTCATATCGCGTTCCTTGCACTCATCGATAGAGTACTTGGGAGCTTCGAACCGGTGCTCGCGGAACGACAGCGACATGGATCCGCCGAAGTCTTCGATCGGCGAGATCTCTTCGAAGATGTCTTCGAGTCCCGAGGTGGTTGCGACGGAGTCGTCCCCGACCTCGATGGCCTCGGCGACGCGGTCCTGCCACGCTTCCGATCCGATCAGCCAGTCGAAGCTGTCCGTCTGCAGACCGAGCAGATCAGGAACCTCGAGGGGCTCGCGAATCTTCGCGAAGGAAATTCTCTTGGGGGGATTAGCGGTCCTGGTGTTGTCGTTGGCGGCGGCCAATTGGTTCCTTCCGAGTGCTTCACCATCTGATACTTCGTCTGCCCACTCGCTCCGGCGACGTCCGGACCTCTACGGGGTGTGTCAGATTTCGACTCCCGCCGTCGGCATGGTTCACTTGAGTGGAAATGCTGTGCCCACCGCTATATGAAGGCACACCACAGGCAGAACGATGCAAATATCAAGCTTATAGCATCTGGTCAAGTCTGGCAAGGCGGTTTCAGCGTCGATTCTTCGTCCACAATCCCACCCAGGCCCAAGTGGAGAATCCCGCCTGATCATTGATCGCCAGCATCCACGAATTCTCCACGGCGTTCCACGTGTATACCCGCTCGACTGCCGTACGCTCGGCGAGGCTGCGGTGATTGGCGACCTTGAGACGCGCACCGAGGCGGTGGCCCCGATGCTCTCTGCGCACCAGGGTTCCTCCCTGCCAGCCCACGGCCGGCCTGTCGGCCGAATGCCCGACCTGCGTGAAGCCTGCCGGCTCCCCGTCGAGGAGAGCCAGCGCAGTGGCCATCTCTTCTCCTCTCACCTTCTTCTCTTCGTCAAGGGCGCTCACCCGCTCGCCGTCCCAGCTCTCCTCTCCCCCGAATCTCTCCGCTCCCGGCGTGTCCGTGCTCATCCGGCGCTTGAGCAGAGCGATGTGCTCCAGTCGCTGCTCCGGGACGGGACCTCGCCAGGTCTCGATGACGTAGTCGTCGGCGTCTGCACCGAGGTCGAGACCGGCTGCGGTAGCGGTCGGAGCGACCGCGCACCGTTCGATCTGAGCGAATCCGTACCCACGACGGTGGAGGAACGCCACCTCGGGAACTGCGACCGGCAGCGTGCCGGCACCGGTCTCGGTGGGCAGATGGGCACCGCGCAGTTCCGCAACCCTGACAGATTCCGGAATCTCGCAGTAGCTCGACAGTGCTGTGCGGCCCTCTGCGCGCAGTTCGTTCTCCATCACTGTCAGCAGTGCGGAACCCAGTCCGCGGCGGCGATGGTCCGGATGCACTCCGCACCAGACCTCCGCAGTGTCGGTATTGCTGGTCAGGCGAAGTTCGGCCACGCCCTTGGCCACGATCACCCCATCGATGCGCCCGATCCAGGTGAGAGTGGTCCGGTATCGGCTCGTACTGGTCAGCGAGTGCCGCAGGTCCTCGGGAATCGGGTCGAAATCCGCTCCTAACCCGGATGCTCGGTTGACGACTGTGTCGAAGGCCAGCAGCTCGGGCATCAGCGCCTCGATTGCTGCCGGGTCGCCGAGTCCGGATCCGATCCGGGTGATCTCCATCTGTGACCTCTGTCGTCGCAGGTGGCCGCCTCGCCCTGAGATGCCTTCTTCGCCCATCGTCGCGCTGACAGCCGGTGTGAGACATTCTAGACTGCGACCATGACACGAGTGAATGTCCTCAGCTTCGATCCTGCCTCCGTCAACTGCGGAATCATCGTCGGCATCGATCGCACTCTGCTCGTCGATGCGGGGCCCGGCCCCGCGGCCGCCGCGCATCTGGTGGAGCGGGCGGGCCGCCTCGGCGAGGAGATCGGAGGTGACCGTCCGCACCCGATCGAACTCGCGATCACCCATGACCATTGGGATCATTTCTTCGGTGCCGCCGCGGCGGTGTCCGCCGGGGTCACCGCCGTGTACGCATCATCGTCGTTCGCCGCCGATCAGGAGGCTACGGCGTGGATCGCTCTCGACGGCGTCGCAGGCGGCGACTTCCCGGATGACTATCGGTCGAGCCTTCCCGATGACCCCGGCGACCTCATCGTCGACGTCTCCCCTGTCGATCCGACCCCCGGCGATGTCTGGCACCTCGACCTCGGCGACTGCCCGGTCGAATTCCATGTCCTCGGTGGGCATTCGACGGCCGATCTCGTAGTCCGCCTGCCCGAGCTCGGCATCGTCTTCGCCGGTGACCTCGTCGAGGAGGCCGCTCCTCCTCAGGCCGGTGCCGATGCCGCCCTGAGCGAATGGGCATCGAGTCTGCACAACCTGCTGTCGTTTCCTGAGGCGAAGACGTTCGTTCCCGGACATGGAATTCCGGTCGATCGTGATTTCCTCGCTCGCCAGCTCGCCGATATCGAAGGGCTGATGGTCGATCAGGGAGACGCCGAGGTGGCCCTGCCCGCCCGCTCCATGCCGGGTGACCGTGATCGGTCGATTCCGCGGGAGCACCGTCTGGTCTGATCCGTTGGGGCGAGCAGCCGGCCAGGGACTAGGATTCCTGCCAGGGCTGGGAGTCCTGCCGGTGCAGGGCGGTGACGAGATCGCCGCCGATGGCCCCGAACAGCGTCTGCGCCCAGACACTTCGCCCCTCGACATAGGGGCGGTCGCCGTCGAAGATCCACTGCAGTTCGCGGCCAGAGTGCAGATCGGACAGGCAGGTGGCGCAGACGGGCACACGGACGCTCTTTCCCGTCAGGTGGCCCTTGCGCTCAGTGCTCACCAGCTGGTTCGACCGTGCTTCTCCGTGGAGGGGGTTGACCGTGCACAGACTCTGCGGGAGCCCCCGGGGCTTTGTCGACTTCGTCGAGCCGGAGGCCCTTGCACCATCGGACTTCCGAGCCCTTGCCCCGCGCTTGGTTGATCTGTGCAGCTTCACCTCGGCGATCTCACGTCCGGCCTGGCGCAGCAGCACCATGGCTCCGGCGAGGTCGATGCGTTCGGCCTCGGCGTCGTCGACGATGGTTCGGGCCATCTGATAGGCGTCGAGTGCCCGTTCCACCCCTTCGGCATCCGTGCTGCTGAGGTCCTGGGTCTGGAGCTTCGTGATCTCGTCGGCCAGTTCCGTCGTGTCCTCGTTCAGTCCCTCCCGCAGGGTCTTCCGCTGCAGGTCATCGACCCTGTCGAGCAGTCGTGCGGGCAGTTCGAAGCGGCGGCGAGTGCGTGAGGCTTTCGCGCGTTCCCGCCGAGCCTTGGCGAACCAGATGAGGGCGATGACAAGTGCCAGGACCAGAACCGCTCCCCCGAGAAACAGCGTGGCCGTCGAACCCGAATTGTCGACAGTCTGCACTTCACTGCCCGGCACCTCCTGCCCGCTTTCATGCTTCGGGGCCTCCTGCGGGTCGGCGTAGAGGTCGAGCAGCATGTTCAGCTTCGTCACCGACGGTGTGCTGATACTCCACTGGTCGCGGCCGACGGAGAGCTGGTCCATCACCTGCATCTGCAGGTCGTGCTGGTCTTCGAAGGTGTAGTCGACGGCGAGGTCGGTCTTCGTGTCGATCATGATGAATGCACCCTCACCGCCGTTGAAGACCTTGACCTGCTCGAGCAGGTCGTAGTCGCTGCTTTCGCCTCCGGTGACGATGACAAAGACGTCGAAGTCGAGGTTGTCGACCTTCGTCTCCGCCTTCTGCAGCAGCGTTTCGTTCACTTCCCCCTTCGCGCTGTTCGTCACGTAGACGGGGTCGGTGTTGAGCGCCTCGGCGATCGTCTGGGCCTGTTGAGTCACTGCTTGGCTGTCCGTTTCTTCAGGGCACGGCGGATGAAGTGGATTCCGATCCCGGCTCCCCCGCCGACGAGGATGCCGAAGACGCCTCCGGCCACTGCACCGCCGGTGCTGTACTCGAGGTCGTGGGGGTCGTTCGCGGTGTCCTGATCGACCACCTGCGGGTTGCCGTTGTCGTCGTGCTTGTACGAATGGCCTGAGGCGAGGTCCTCGGTCTCTGCGGAGATCATCTGTCGGACGCCTTTCAGTGCGCTGCGGGAATCCGTGTCTTTGTACTCACCGCTGAGGTAGGGCATCTGGGGTCGGTACACCCCTTTTTCGGCCACTCCCATGATGCCGGTGGCGTCGACGGTCAGCACAGCCGCCTCGGCGTCGTCCATCTCAGTGACGATTCGGGCCGCGAGCAGATCGAGGTCGCCGTCGGCATCGTCGAGGTCGGAGGTGTTGAGGAAGGCGACGTAGATAGGGGTGTCGGCGCCGGCGATGGCGGTCCTGATCGCTGCGATCTCGTCGTCCTTGATGTCGAATTCGGGGTAGCCGTCGAAGTAGACGGAGTCCGTGGAGAAGGACTTCGCGATCGCCTGATAGCGGGCCGGGTCGTAGTCGGGGTCGATGGCGCCCTCGATGCGGTCGGTGAAGATCGATTCGACGTCGATCCGGTCGCTGTCAGCTGCCTCGATGCGCTCGGCCTTCGTCTCGTCGAAGAAGTGCCCGCTGAGCAGGGTGGCGCCGATCGATACGGCGGCGACAGCGACGACGGCGATGAGCCAGTTGAGGATCCCGATCGGCTGCGAGTCTCCGGCGGCTGCCATCATCGACTCCTTCCGGCTGCGGACGGCTCCGGGCTCATCTCGTCCAGCACCGCCTCGTCGAGGGATTGGAAGCTGCCGAAACCGGAGAGCGCGTAGGCGTCGTCACGCTGGAAGTACGGTACTGCGCGGCGAGAGCCGGGCAGTTTGGGCACCATCAGTCGTTCCGGGTCGTGGCCGGTCCCCAGCTCCTCACGGCAGTCCGCGCACAGCCCGACAGTGAGGCTGCGGCCCGACTGTTTGAGCACGTGGTCGTCGATGTCTCTGCGATGGTGCGGGAAGAGGAAGCAGAACCGCGGCTCGTCGTCGACGGTGCCGGAACGCCGGCGAAGCTGTCGGCGCACCCAGCGGTCGAGGGTGACGAGGACGAGCACACCGTTGCGGTGGGCGAAGTCGACGGATTCGGCCCAATCCGGGTGGGTCGAGGTCAGAGCCGTCAGAGCATCCTGGACTCGTCTGCCACGGTCGTACAGTGCCCACGTCTCGTCATCGGGACGGACAGGTTCGGGGATCGGGGTGGCCGCCTCGGTGACGGCCTTCTTCAGATTGTGCGACTTGACCAGTTCCGGCTTCGTCGTCAGCTCCTTCCGCCAGGAATAGCGATTGCGGCGGCTGAGCAGCCACAGGGTCGCGCCGAGAGCTGCGGCGGTCGTCGCACCGAAGACGAGCGTGTCGGGGTCGGAGTTGTCGAGGCCGAAGCGTTCGATGTAGTCCTCACTGCGGGTGCCGACGTCGCGGGTATCGAAATCCGGTGCAGGCGGAGGCTCGGTGCCTTCGGCGGCGGCGACGAGGACCTGCAGATAATAGGGGACGGCGAGCTCGACGGGAATGAAGTCATCGGATTTCGACTTCATCAGCTCGGGGGCGCCCGGGGGCACGACGGGTCCGTTGTCGGTGACGAGGTAGGCGAACGAGCGGGCGGAGGTCTCACCCTCGCTGAAGAGGACGAGGGTCTGCTTCGCCCCCGACTCCTCGTGCATGTCGAATGCGAAGTCGGAGGTGAACTTCGCCCAATCGCCGTAGCCCATGGTCTGGAGGCCGGGGATGATCGCGAGGAAATGGGTGAGACCGGTGTCCTCGGTCTGCCGAGAGGCGTGCCGGATGGCTTTGAGCTGGTTCTGGGTCAGTCCGGGCCTGACGATCTCGTCGATGTAGAGGGGTTGCTGCGCCCAAGCGTCGCGAATGCGGTCGCGCAGCTGCTGCTGCGCGCGGGCGTAGCTCGTCGTCTCGGTCACCAGTCAAGGATAAGTCAGGTTGCGACCGGCCTCTGTCGGTCGGTGTTCCGAATCGGCCACATGGCAGCGTGACGGGGTGGGCAGCCTCGGTGGGGTGGGCATCCTCGGCGGGGATGCAAAGAACCCCCACAGCGGACTGTGGGGGTTCGAAGCCTCAGGCAGCAGTCAGGCTGCTGCCCAGAAGATCACTTGAGGGTGACGGTGGCGCCGGCAGCCTCGAGGGTCTCCTTGGCCTTCTCGGCGTCTTCCTTCGAAGCGCCTTCGAGGACGGCCTTGGGAGCTCCGTCGACGAGGTCCTTGGCTTCCTTGAGTCCGAGGGAGGTGAGTCCACGGACTTCCTTGATGACGGGAACCTTCTTCTCGCCGGCCGATTCGAGGATGACGTCGAATTCGGTCTGCTCTTCAGCAGCAGCTTCTCCGCCACCAGCGGCGGCAGGAGCAGCGGCGACGGCGGCCGGAGCGGCAGCCTCGACGTCGAACTCTTCTTCGAACTTCTTGACGAACTCGGACAGTTCGATGAGGGTGAGCTCCTTGAAAGCCTCGAGGAGCTCGTCGGTGGTGAGCTTAGCCATGGTGGCTAGTCCTTCCTGTTTTGGTCACTGTCAGTGACCGGTTCGGTTTGGGGTGATGCTCAGGCGTCGGAAGCAGGAGCGTCGTCCTGCTTCTCGCGGAGGGCATCGACAGTGCGCACGGCCTTGACCAGCGGAGCGGTGAAGAGGTAAGCCGCCTGGTGGAGGCTTGCCTTCATGGCACCGGCTGCCTTTGCAAGCAGCACTTCGCGGGATTCGAGGTCGGCGAGCTGGTTGACCTGTTCGGGGCTGAGTGCGGCTCCATCGAAGTAGCCGCCCTTCACCACGAGCTTGTCGTTCGCCTTGGCAAAGTTACGCAGAGCCTTGGCAGCCTCAGGTGGTTCGCCGTTGACGAACGCGATCGCGGTGGGCCCATTGAGGTGCTCATCGAGACCGGTGACTCCGGCTTCCTTGGCTGCAATCTTGGTCAGCGTGTTCTTTACCACGGCGTAGCTGACGTTCTCACCGAGAGAGACGCGCAGTTCTTTCATCTGCGCGACGGTGAGACCGCGGTACTCGGTCAGCAACACAGCGTCGGAGTTCTCAAACTGCTGTTTGATCTCCTCGACTGCGGCTGCCTTGTCTGGCCTCGCCATGGTGTTCCTTTCATAAGTCGTCCGGTCTGTCCCGACAACAGAAAAAGCGCTCCACGCAGGAAGGCGTGAAACGCTGCGCCGTCGATTCCATAGGAATCCGACGGAAGGATTTCGAGCTCACCTGCGTGGGTCACTCACTAGGAGTCTTCGTCTGCGGGCACCGAGATCCGATGGCGAATCCTGGTGATTCCACAGAGACCGACGGTCTTGGGTGGTTCAAGTCTAACTAAGTCTTTCCCGGCAAGTCCAATCCACCCACCGAGACCCCTCCCACACTACCTGACGGCGGCGCAGCAACCTGGCGCTGGAGTGGTCCCCAATAGTTGGACTGCTGTGGGGTCAGCATAGAGCGGTTACGGCCTCTGTGGCATTGGCGGTCTTGGTCCGATACTCCATCGGAGCAAGACCGCCAAGTCGTGTCGAGATCCTCTCAAAGTTATACCAGTGAATGTACTCATCGATCGCGGTCTTGAGGTCCTCGACAGTGTCGAACTTCTGCAGATAGAACATTTCAGACTTCAATTGCCCGAAGAAGTTCTCCGCGACCGCGTTATCCCAACAATTTCCCTTCCGCGACATCGACGGGCGTGCACCATACTCGGCCAAGATCGCCGCCCACGACACGTGCTGGTACTGAAACCCCTGGTCCGTGTGCACCAACGGTGCCTGACCCGGCCGAAGCCCCTGGCATGCCCTGATCAGTGACTCGTTCGTCAACGCCGTGTTCGGTGACGTCGACATCGAGTACGACACCACACTGGTATCGAAGAGATCAATGACCGGTGACAGATACAGTTTCTGATCCGCCACAGCGAATTCCGTGACGTCAGAGACCCATTTCTCATTCGGTTCCTCAGCAGTGAAGTCCCGGTTGAGGACATTGCCAGCCACACGGCCGACCGTGCCGCGGTGGGAGTTGTACCGCTTCCGGCGCACCTTGGTCTTGATCCCCATGTCCTGCATCAACCGCAGCACGGTCTTCTTCGCAATCGACAGGCCCTCTTTGACCAAGACAGTCATAATCTTGCGGTGCCCGTAGCGTTCGTTGCTGTCGGTGAAGATCTCCCGGATCCGGGCCCTCACCTGCACATACGGGTCAGGTCTCTGACCGAAGCGTTTCTGGTGATAGAAAAACGTCGACCGCGCCAACCCCGCAATGCTCAGCAGCAGTGACAGTGGGTAGTCCGCCTTGAGACTGGCAACAATGCGTGCTTTTACAGCTGCCCGTTCTGCCTCAAGGCCTTCAGTTTTTTTAAGTACGCGTTCTCCGCTTCCGCCCGCAGCAGCCGGTCTTGTAGCTGCCGGTACTCGGCCAGGCTGATGTCCTCGACCCGAGTCTTCTTCGCCATCACATCCGGCTTCGACGGTGCCGGGTCGGCATCCGGGTCCTGCCCGTGATCGATCGCGCGCATGCGAGCTGTTTTGCCCTTCCCCGATGCTTTGCGTGGGGTGAAAGCGTCCTCGCCCTTGTCTCGGTATTCCTTGACCCAGTCGAGGATCGGTCGCGATGATGCCAGGCCGAGTTCCTTGGCGAGTTCGACTTTGTGTTCACCGTCGAGGTATCGCTTCGCGGTCGCGATCTTCTGCTCTGCTGGTATGCGCCGGGGCTGGTGGGGTTCCATGAACGATATTGTTCCACGCACTAACCACCGGTCGTGGAGGAGTTTGAGTGTGGGTTTGTGGACGTCGAGCTTCGTGGCTGTCGCAGCGTATCCGTAGCCGTGGTCGAACAGTTCGATCGCGGCACGGGCTTGGACGTTGGTGATCAGACAGTCCTTGCGCATGGAGTAGTCCCTTCAAGTTGGTTTGTGTTGATCACAGTCCAACTTTCGGGGACCACTCCACGCCAGGTTGCTGCGCCGCCGTCAGGTAGTTCTAGAGCGCGGGTGAGCTGATTTGTCAGTATTCGATGACGACGCGGCCGTCGATCTTGCCGTGGATCATCTCATCGAAGATCGCGTTGATGTCCTCGAGCGGTCGCTTCGTGAACGTCGGATGGATCTTGCCGGCGGCATAGAATTCCAGCGCCTCGACCATGTCCTGCCGTGTTCCGACGATCGACCCGCGGATCGTCAGACCTTTGAGCACGATGTCGAAGATCGGAGCCGGGAAGTCACCGGGCGGCAGTCCATTGAAGACGATGGTTCCGCCTCGGCGAGTCATTCCGATCGCCTGACCGAACGCGGCCGGGTGGACGGCGGTGACGAGGACTCCGTGGGAGCCGCCGATCTTGTCCTGGATGATCTCGGCCGGATCCTCGGCGAAGGCATTGACGGCGATCTCGGCACCGTGCTTCTTCGCCAGCGCCAGCTTGTCGTCGGCGACATCGACGGCGACGACGCGCATGCCCATGGCGACGGCGTACTGGACGGCGATGTGGCCGAGTCCGCCGATTCCGGAGATGACGACCCATTGGCCTGGCTTCACCTCGGTGCGCTTGAGTCCCTTGTACACGGTGACGCCGGCGCACAGGACCGGGGCGATCTCATAAGGGTCGGCACCGTCGGGGATGATGGCGGCGAACTTCGTGTCGACGAGCATGTACTCACCGAAGGACCCGTCGATGCCGTAGCCGCCGTTGACCTGCGATTCGCAGAGAGTCTCCCATCCCTGACGGCAGTGCTCACAGGTTCCGCACGCGCTCCACAGCCAGGCGTTGCCGATCATCTGTCCGACCTCGACATCGGTGACGCCCTCGCCGACCTTCTCGACGACGCCGACACCTTCGTGTCCGGGGATGAGCGGTACCTTCGGTTTGACCGGCCAGTCACCGTGTGCGGCGTGGAGGTCGGTGTGGCAGACGCCGGAGGCGATGAGTTTGACCAGTGCCTGACCCGGGCCTGGTTCGG
The DNA here is from genome assembly GCF_900105315.1 of Brevibacterium siliguriense. Taxonomy (NCBI): domain Bacteria; kingdom Bacillati; phylum Actinomycetota; class Actinomycetes; order Micrococcales; family Brevibacteriaceae; genus Brevibacterium; species Brevibacterium siliguriense. The sequence continues at coordinate 3,376,625 of NZ_LT629766.1, forward strand.
GAATCGCATTGTCTCCGACGACGAGTTCCTGGCCGAAGCCCTCGACCACTGCAGCTTTCATTGCGGACATCATTCGCTCCTTTGTGATGATGATTGATGAGGCTATGCGAGGTTTGAATTCTGGGTGGAACTACCCGACGGCGGCCCAGATACCTGGCGCGAGGTTGCTGCGCCGCCGTCAGGTAGCAATTGGGGTCAGAAGAAGCCCTGGGCGTTCTCCGAGTAGCTGACGAGCAGGTTCTTCGTCTGCTGGTAGTGGTCGAGCATCATCTTATGGTTCTCACGTCCGATGCCCGATGCCTTGTACCCGCCGAAGGCCGCATGTGCCGGGTAGGCGTGGTAGTTGTTCACCCACACGCGCCCGGCTTGGATCTCACGACCGGCCCGGTAGGCGGTGTTGCCGTCACGCGACCAGACACCGGCACCGAGGCCGTAGAGCGTGTCATTGGCCGTGGCCAACGCGTCGGCATAGTCGGAGAACGTCGCAACCGAGACGACGGGCCCGAAGATCTCTTCCTGGAAGATACGCATCTTGTTCGTGCCCTTGAAGATCGTCGGCTGCACGTAGAAGCCACCGGCCAGATCCCCGTCGAGCTCGGCTTTGCCGCCGCCGGTGAGCACTTCGGCGCCTTCCTGACGGCCGATGTCGAGGTAGGACATGATCTTCTCGAACTGGTCGTTCGAAGCCTGGGCGCCCATCATCGTGTCGGTGTCGAGCGGATTGCCCTGGACGATGTTCTTCGTCCTGGCCACGACCTTCTCGAGGAAAGGATCAGCGATCGATTCCTGGATGAGCGCACGCGACGGGCAGGTGCAGACCTCGCCCTGGTTGAGCGCGAACATCGTGAAGCCCTCCTGGGCCTTGTCCGCATACGCGTCGTCCTTGGCCAGCACATCCTCGAAGAAGATGTTCGGCGACTTCCCGCCGAGTTCCAGTGTCACCGGGATGATGTTCTGCGAAGCGTACTGCATGATCAGACGACCGGTCGTGGTCTCACCGGTGAACGCGATCTTCGAGATCCGCTTGTTCGACGCCAGCGGCTTGCCGGCTTCGAGACCGAAGCCGTTGACCACGTTGAGCACACCCTCGGGCAGAAGGTCGGCGATGAGTTCGACTAGGACGAGGATCGATGCCGGAGTCTGCTCGGCGGGCTTGAGGACGATCGCATTGCCGGCGGCCAGCGCCGGGGCGATCTTCCACACGCCCATGAGGATCGGGAAGTTCCAGGGAATGATCTGACCGACCACACCGAGAGGTTCATGGAAGTGATACGCCACGGTGTCATCGTCGATCTGCGAGAGTCCGCCCTCCTGCGCCCTGATCGCTCCGGCGAAGTAGCGGAAGTGGTCGACCGCCAGCGGCAGGTCGGCGTTGAGAGGTTCGCGGATCGCCTTGCCGTTGTCCCAGGTCTCGGCGACAGCGAGCATCTCGAGGTTGTCCTCGAGCCGGTCGGCGATCTTGTTGAGGATGGTGGCTCGTTCGGCGACCGAGGTCTTGCCCCAGGCCGGAGCCGCCTTGTGCGCGGCGTCGAGAGCAAGTTCGATGTCCTCAGAGGTGCTGGCAGGAACTTCAGTGAAGGTCTTGCCGGTCACCGGGCTGGGGTTCTCGAAATAGTTGCCCTTGACCGGCGGCACCCACTGACCGCCGATGAAGTTCTCGTAGCGGGACTTGAAGGTGACGAGCGACCCGTCCTGACCAGGCTGTGCGTAGACAGTCATTGCAACTCCTTTGATGCGTCTGATTCCACCGGATTGTCTCCGTGTGACCACGACGCTACCGAGCGCAACGTTGCAAGTGGGTTGCATCACATCGCCGAGGCGGCCGAACCATCCCGCATACCGAACCTCAGCGGGTTCGCCGAGTTCAGAGACCCAGCGCCTCCAGACGTACGACCGCAGCATTGCGTTCGGCGGCCTCGGGAGGGGCCAGACGCAGCACGGTCATGAGGACTTCGACGTCGTCACGGAAATCCGGCAGGTTCGCAAACCTCCACAGCTGCTGCCAGGTTCCGTCCTGCAGCAGGGTCTCGCGCACGAGCGCTTCGACCTCCGCGCCGATCTCACGCACCCCCGGCGCTTCGGAATCAGGGAGAACAGTTCCCGTGAACTGTTCGAGGGCCGAATCCGCGTCACCACTGGCCAGTGCCTGAACGGTTCGCTCAAGATCCGAATCGAGCTCTCCGCGCAGGCGATAGGGGCGGGCATCGATGCGCAGATCGCCGAGGCTGCCGATCGTTCTGCGCAGTCGGTTGATCTCCGCCCGGACCGTGACTTCGCTGCCGCCGACCGTCCACAGTCGTTCGACCAGTCCGGCACCGCTGATGCCGTCGGGAAACCGGTGCAGCAGGAGCAGGATCTCGGCATGTCGGCGGGTCAGGGGAATACGCGTTCCGCCGGGGCTTTCCAAGGCGGGGCTGGGGCCGAGCACGGTCAGTCTGGTTCCGGCCGCCTCGGCGCCGTTGTGCATCTGCTGCGGGGTGAAGAGTTGGGACAGCTGCGCACCGGCGGCCTTCGCCGTCGATGACAGCAGCGGCAGCACGATGGAGGACACGGCGTCGTCTCCCCCGGTGACGTCGATGATGCCGATGACCTGCCCGGTCAGCGGGTGAGTGACGGGGACCGCACTGCAGCTCCAGGAATGGACGTCGGGAGCGAAATGCTCGGCGCGGCTGACCTGCACGGGTTGCCCCGAACGCAGCGCCAACGCCGGGGCGGAGGTGCCCATGACCTCTTCCGACCAGTCCGAGCCGGTGACGAATCCCATGGCTTCGGCGCGGTTGCGCACGCCCCGCTCCCCCTCGACCCACAGCAGTCGACCCTGTTCGTCGCCGAGGGCGGCGAGGAGTCCGGCGTCTCTGGCGGGTTCGATGAGGTGGGATCGCAGCAGCGGCATGATCGCGTGGAAGGGATGGCGTCGCCGCACCTCCGCGAGACGATCGGTTTCCAAGGCGACTTGGACCTGCACGCTGTCGGGATCGCGCAACCGGGCCAGGGACCGGTCCCATGATTCCAAGACCGAGGCCCGCACGCCCGGCCCTGAGGACGGCAGTTGGAGGCTCGACTCCGATGGTCCGGCCAGACGCTCATGTGCACGTCGAACGGCACGCTGATAGGTGTCCTCGAGCAGCAGCGTCGAATCCATGGCGGACGGTCCACCTCCATCGGCGGGTGTCGGAAGAGAGACTGCTCATAATCTAATCGCGAACCGTTCCGTGAACAAGGCCCCGTCCACCCCTAGAACTACCTGACGGCGGCCCAGCTACCTCGCGCTGTGAGTATTGACAGTGGCTGGTCTGGGACTGGCTGGCAGAGTAGGTGTTGGCCTCTCCGTCCAGTAATCGTGACTCCACCTCGCGCTGACCCACACCGTGGTGTCTTGCCCTCGATTTGTCCGATCACATGGATGGTGCGGCCGGCACCAGCTCGGCCCACATCGGTAACTTGATCAGAAGGCTGTCCACCCCCCGAAAATCCAGGGGCGTGACTCATCACAGTGTTGTTCCGAAGTGATCTCTAACCCGGACCGGTACCGGCCGCAAGCGGCCACGCAACCCATCGGTCAAACAGGGAGCTTCGAACCGCTATGTCTATTGTCGCGCACTTATACAGTTTCTTCATCGGTGTTGATACACACGCCAGAAACCACGCGTATTCCATCGTCACCAACACTGGAATTCTCGTCGAAACCCGTTCCTTCCCCACCACGTCAGCAGGAATCAAACGAGCCCTCACCTGGGCCGGCAGGCGCACCAGCGGTGACCTCGACACCCTCTGGGTCGTTGAAGGTGCTGCCTCGTACGGTGCGGTGCTGACCGGACACATCGCCGCAGCCGGGTATCCGGTAGTCGAAGCCGGGCGTATGGATGCCAAAGCCCGCCACGGTGTCGGTAAGAGCGACGAGCTTGATTCCCGCCGGATCGCGGCATCTGTATTGCCTCTCGACGCCGATCAACTGCGGTGGCCGCGTCACGGTGAAGGTGTCCGGCAGGCGCTGCGTGTCCTGCTGGCAGCCCGGGACGCGATGACCACGGAACGGACTCGGATGATCAACTCCCTGACAGCTCTGGTGCGCACCATCGATCTGGGCATCGATGCCCGCAAGTCATTGACCAGTGACCAGGTCGACGAGATCGCGAAATGGCGGACCCGCAACGAAGACGTCGACTTGTCCACCGCCCGGGAAGAAGCGATCCGTCTGGCCAAACGCGTCCTCGTTTTGAACGATGATCTGCAGACCAACCATGACAGGCTCACCGAGCTTGTTGAAGCTAGTCCGGCCGCACCCTTGCTGGATGAGCCCGGGATCGGCCCATTCAGCGCCGCTGTGTGCTTCACCGCGTGGTCCCACCCGGGGCGGGTGCGGAACGAGGCCGCGTTCGCAGCTCTGGCGGGAGTGAACCCGATACCTGCGTCGTCGGGCAACACGCGCCGGCACCGGTTGAACCGGGGCGGGGATCGGCAGTTGAACCGGGCCCTACACACAGTGGTCATGAACCGAATGGTCCATGACGAACGGACCAGGAACTACGTGGCCCGCCACTACGGTGAAGAACCGACGAAGAAATCCAAGAGGGAGATCAAGCGCAACCTCAAACGGTATCTAGCGCGCCGGGTCTACAAGATCCTCAACGCGCTCGATACCGTTCCTCAACCCGCTTGACAAGACATAGAAGGATCGAGGTATCTGGGCCGCCGTCAGGTAGCAATTGGGAAGGGGAGAGGGCGGGAGCGATTGCTCGCTTCCCGCCCTCTCTCAGCGCATCGAATCGATCAGATGCGCAGACCCGAGTGGTCGACCGGAACGGCCGGGCCGTTCGAGGTCGTGATCGTAGCCTTGCTGATATAGCGGCCCTTCGACGAGGACGGCTTCAGACGCAGGATCTCTTCGATCGCAGCATCGAAGTTCGCCTGCAGAGCTTCCTCGGAGAAGGAGACCTTTCCGATGATGAAGTGCAGGTTCGAGTGCTTGTCGACGCGGAATTCGATCTTTCCGCCCTTGATGTCGTTGACCGCCTTGGCGACGTCCATGGTCACGGTGCCGGTCTTCGGGTTCGGCATCAGGCCGCGGGGACCCAGCACCTTACCGAGACGACCGACTTTGCCCATCATGTCGGGGGTCGCAACAGCGGCATCGAAGTCGGTGAACCCTCCGGCCACCTTCTCCAGCAGGTCATCGGAACCGACAAAGTCAGCACCTGCTTCACGGGCAGCTTCTGCACGGTCGCCGGCAGCGAACACCAGGACCCGAGCGGTCTTACCGGTACCATGCGGAAGGTTGACGGTGCCGCGCACCATCTGGTCCGCCTTGCGGGGGTCAACACCCAGGCGGAGAGCGACCTCGACGGTGGCGTCGTACTTCGCCACACTGGTCTCTTTGGCCAGGGCGATTGCCTGAGCCGGTTCATAGTTCACATCTGCGGCGATCTTCTCGGCCGCGGCCAGGTAGGCCTTGGAACGCTTTGCCATCTGCTTTACTCCTTGCAGTCGTGGTGTGGGCTGCGTGGGCCCTGCCACTGTGTGGGGTGAGGTCTCAGACCTCGATGTCGGTGGTGATGCCCATGGAACGCGCGGTTCCGGCGACGATGCGGTCGGCCTGATCCAGAGTGTTGGCGTTCAGGTCGGGCATCTTCGTGGTGGCGATCTCGCGCACCTGGTCGGCGCTCAGGTGAGCGACCTTGACGGTGTGCGGGGTGGCCGAACCCGACTTCACTCCGGCGGCCTTCTTGATCAGCTCGGCTGCCGGCGGGGTCTTGAGCACGAAGTCGAACGAACGATCTTCGTACACGGTGATCTCGACGGGAACGATGTTTCCGCGCTGGGATTCTGTGGCGGCGTTGTAGGCCTTGCAGAATTCCATGATGTTGACGCCGTGCTGGGCAAGCGCCGGACCGATCGGAGGAGCCGGGTTAGCGGCACCTGCCTGAATCTGGAGCTTGACGAGGCCGGCTACCTTTTTCTTGGGAGGCATGTACGGTCCTTAATCTTGAGGTTTCGATGTGCCAGACATATACAGCACATCGTTCGACGGCGGCCTTCCGATAAGGGCCGCGATCAAACCACACCAGTATTCCATGCGCGCACACATGTGGGCAAATGCTCGTGATGCGCATCACCGGATCGATGCCTCGCCGAGGCGGCCGACCCGGAAAACGCCGAAGGGGCCCGGAAAATCCGGGCCCCTTCGGTCATGATCGCGCCGAGGCGATCAGCACAGCTGTGCGGTCGTCAGAGCTTCGAGACCTGGTCGAAGCCGAGTTCGACGGGAACATCGCGTTCGAAGATCGACAGCAGCACGGTGAGCTTCTGCGACTCCGGACGGATCTCCTGGATCGTGGCGGGGTGACCCTCGAAGGATCCCTCCTTGACGAGCACGGACTCGCCGACCTCGAACTCCACCTCGGTGATGGGCGCGGACTTCGCTGCGGCTTCGGCGGCCGGGCCTTCGGATGCGGCGGCTTCGGCCTGGCGCTCTTCGAAGATCGGCGCGAGCATCGAGAAGACCTCGTCGATCGACAGCGGGGTGGGGTCGTAGGCGTTGCCGACGAATCCGGTGACACCCGGGGTGTGGCGGACGGCGCCCCACGACTCGTCAGTCAGTTCCATGCGGACGAGCACGTAGCCGGGGATGCGCACGCGGCGGACCTGCTTGCGCTGCCCGTTCTTGATCTCGACGACGTCTTCCATCGGCACCTGCGACTCGAAGATGAACTCTTCGAGGTTGAGGCTGACGGTGCGATTCTCGAGGTTCTGCTTCACGCGGTTCTCGTAGCCGGCGTAGGAGTGGATGACGTACCAGTCACCCTCCTGCATGCGCAGCTCGGCCTTGAATTCCTCGGCCGGGTCGACCTCGTCGGCGGCAGCGCTGTCGACAGCGGCTTCGTCCTGCTCGCCGTCGGCCGCGTCAGCGGACTCGGCATCTGCGGACTCGACGTCGGCAGTCTCGGGCGCGGTCGCCTCGGCGTCGTTGGCCGTCTCTTCGGTTTCGGGCACCACAGCGGCACCCGACTCCTCGGGAGTGACGTCCTGGGTCTCAGGGGTCTCCTGCTCAGGTGAGTTGGTATCCGACACCGATCAATTCCTCGCTTCGCGTTTTGTGACTCCCATTCGGGAGTGAAGTTTGAGCTTAGGGTAGGTCACGGCTGAAGCCGTGTCACCACAGGGGCCACAGCGGAGTTCCGCCGAACGCCCATCCGACGAGCTTGCCGAATACCAGGTCGAGGCCCGTGACGAGAAGCATCATGAACAGGATGAAGCCCAGCACCACGAGCGTGTAGTTGAGCAGCTGCTTCCGGGTCGGAGTGACGACCTTCTTGAGCTCTGCCACAACTTCGCGGAAGAACTGCAGGATTCGTCCGAAGAATCCGAGCTTCTTAGGACCGGAGGCACTGTCGGGTGCGCTGCCAGTCTTCTTTGCCGGTGTGTCGCTCACACATCCTCACTCGGTCGGTTTCGTTTGGCTTCACAATTGTTCGTGCCTGTCGAGGACGGCGCCTGGCCGATGAGACTTCGGCAGAGTCAACTGCGCAGGGGTGACAGGACTCGAACCTGCAACCTACGGTTTTGGAGACCGTTGCGCTACCAATTGCGCCACACCCCTCTGATCGGACCTGATAGACCTTGTCGCTCCCGTGGTGTCCGACCACGAGAAACGAGCATACCGTGCCCGACGGCCGTTCGTCGAACCGAGCCTCGAAGCAATGTCTCGAACGTGTCGACGCTCACTCAGCGACCGGGTTCGTCGACCGGCGGTTGGCCCACGAGAGGCCTGGGTTCGGGGAAGCGCACCCACGGGTCGATCTGCACCTTCTTATCCGGTGTGACGGTGATGATCTGCACGTCGATGGGCCGCTTCGTCTCGTTGTCGACGCGGATGATGCTCAGTTCCGCGTTCATCTTCAGCGGTCCCGGTGTCAACGCATTCGCCAGGGCTCCCCCAGTCGTCGAGTTGACATAGCGGGTTCCGGCACCGAAGTTCTCCGGTCCGACCCGGCGGTGCCAATGTCCGCTGAGAGCGTAGTCGGCGCAGCCCGAACGCAGACTCGGTCCGCCGACGGCAGGATCGTGGATGAGCATGATGTCGAAATCGGCAGCGCAGGCCTCGTCGCGCAGACGCTGCGCATATTGGTCGGCGGTGAGGTCCGTCTCCAGTTGCGGGCCGGACCCGAACACGGTGCGACGCGGATCGGCGGCACCGAAGAACCTCACCCCGGCCATCTCCGCCGTGGAGTCCTCGAGCACCTTCCAGCCGCGGGCTTTCGCGTGCTGAGTCGTGCCCATCGAATCGTGGTTGCCCTTGACGATCATGCGCGGCAGCTTCTCCGGCAGTTCGTCGTCGAGGACGTCGAGGCAGTAGTTCTCGGCTGATGTGCCCGTCATGGAGATGTCCCCGCCGTCGATATAGGCATCGGCCCGGCTCATCCCTGCGACGACGCCGACAACGCGGGCCATTCCGATATTGCAGTGGATATCGGAGCCGTAGACGAACGTGGTCACGCCCTTCTGCCCGGCACTTTCACCGGTGCCGGCGGCGGATGCCCCGACTCCCGCGGATGGAACGAGTCCCCGATCGGTCCAGTTGCCGGTGATCGGACGGTCGACCCACTGCGCCCGCAGGGTCTCGAGGACATCGTCATAGAAGGCATAGTTTTCGGCCGCAAAGTCCTGCACTGCGCCGAACGCTGTGTCGATGATCCCGCCGAGGCGGCCCGTGACCTGGGATCCGGCCAGCGGCGTGCCCTCGAACGCCGGATCGGCGGAGATCGGCTTCGGACGGTTGAGCACGACGGTGCCCAGGCCGGTGAGGACGAGCACGAGCACCAGCCCGACGCCGAGGAGCTCCTTGCCGACGAAAGCGCGGGTGATGGTTTCGACCCGGGTGGGTCCGAGGAACAGGGCCAGGCCGACGAGCCCTCCGGTGATGATGCAGACGGCCAAAGCCCAGCGGGTGAGGATCTCCTGGCTGAGCCCTTCGATGACCTGGTCGATCTGCGCCTGCGGGGCCGAGAACAGCGAGGCGTAGGAGGCGATGTCGCCTCCGAGGGCGTCGACGGTGCCCCCACCGGGATCCGCTACCTTCTCGGGGTCGGCCGCGGGTCGCTCGTCGTCGCTGGACTCACCAGACACGGGGATCTCGCCGATGTCGACGTGCATTCCCAGACCGAGGGGGACGACATCCTCGGCGGGGACGAGCAGCTTGCCCAAAGGGCCGAAATCGACTGTGAGCCGAGAGTCGGCGGTGACCCGATACTGCGCCTCATGCGGGCCGAAGCTGAGATCGGCCCGCGAGGTGAACAGCGCCCAGGGCAGGGTCACGAGTGCAACCGCCGCCAAAGTGATGACGAGCGCAGTGATTCTCCGACGTGCTGACACGGCCACCAGTCTAAAGACGTATCCCGTCGTCGATGGAGCAGCCGATGAAGGTCGGTTCGGGTTCAAGGGTGATGCCGAAGGCGTCCTCGACCCCGGCGACGACGGTCGAGGCGAGATCGATCACATCGGCCGTGCTCGCGTGTCCCCGATTCGTCAGCGCCAGAGTGTGCTTGGTCGACAGCGAAGCTCGACCTTCACCGATGCTGAAGCCCTTTGAGAACCCGGCGTGCTCGATCAGCCAGGCCGCCGAGGTCTTCGTCTTCCCCTCGATCTTCGCTCCGCTGAGCGGGTCTGTCACCGGGTAGCGAGGCGCCTCGGCGGGCAGGACCTCAACGTCGTCGACGATGGGGTTGGTGAAGAAGGACCCCGCCGACCAGGAGTCGTGGTCGGCTGCGTCGAGGACCATGCCCTTCGACCGACGCAGCGCAATGACGTTCTCACGCACATGCGCAGCCGCCACACGGGTGCCGATCTCGACGTCGAGGGTCGAGGCCAGCTGAGCGTAGCGAACCGGCAGCGATTCACTGCTGCGCTGGAGGTCGAAGGTCACCGAGAGCACGACGAACTGCGGGGTTCCGGCCGCAATCTGAGCGCGCTTGAGCGCCGAGGTGCGGTAGCCGAATTCGAGTTCGACGGCGGTGAGGTGACGGATCTGACCGGCCACACGATCGAAGACCTCGACGGAGGAGATGAGCTCGCCGACCTCAGTGCCGTAGGCGCCGACGTTCTGGATCGGGGTCGCACCGACCGATCCCGGGATCCCGGACAGCGCTTCGAGCCCCGAGAGACCGAGGTCGAGGGTATGGGCGACGAATGCGTCCCAGTCCTCCCCCGCCTCGGCGGTGACCCGGGTATCGGTCGTCGTGGTCTCCGTGGTCTCCACTCCGGTGGTTCGGACCACGCAGACCGCACCGTCGAACCCGGCATCGGCGATGAGCAGATTCGATCCGCCGCCGATGAACAGCACTTGCGACCGCTCCTGACCGCTGAGCTCGAGCGGGTGGGCCGCACAGAAGTCGAGCAGCTCGTCGCGGGTGCTCGCGACGGTGACCTGCGGGGCCGGTCCACCGAGGCGGAAGGTGGTGAACGCCGACAGTTCCTGTGGGTGGGCTTCGGTCACGCCGAGACCCGAACCTGAGTGCGGCTGAGGACATCGGCCTCACCGGACTTCACGGTGATGTCGATGCGGGCGGTGCCAACGGCAGGATCGACGGCGCCGACGGTGGCGGCGAGCTTGAGCGAGGTCGTCGGGGTCGCCGGTGATCCGGTTTCGGCATCGGGAACGACGACGGGTGCGGAGAAGCGGGTCCGATAGTCGACGATCGCACCTGGGTCGCCGAGCCATTCGGCCACCGGTGCGATGACCGCCGCCATCGAGAGCATGCCGTGGGCGATGACGTCGTCGAGCCCGACCTCGCGGGCGAAGCGCTCGTTCCAGTGGATCGGGTTGTGATCGCCCGAGGCTGCGGCGTAGTCCACCAGAGAGGCACGCGACAGCGGAATCTCGGATTCCACGACGGTGTCTCCGATGGTCAGTGTGGAGAAGTCGATGGCGCTCATTCTCCGTCTCCTCTCACGACGATGGTCGAGGTCACGGTGACGACGGGCTGCTGCGCGACATCGGTGATCTCGGTGCGGGTGGTGATCATGGCATTGCTGCCGGCGACTCGTACTCCGTCGACATGGGTGACGGCGGACAGGACGTCACCGGCGACGATGGGGCGGGTGAACGAGAACTGTTCGGAACCGTGGACGACCTTCGAGAAGTCGATGCCCGAATCGGGATCGGAGATATAGGCCGCTTCCGATTTCTGGGCGATGATCACGGCGAAGGTGGTCGGTGCGACAACGTCGCGGTAGCCCAGTGCGGTGGCCACCTCGGTGTCGAAATGGTATTCGGCATTCGCCCCGGTGGCGAGCGCGAATTCGGCGATCGCCTCCCTGGAGACCTCATAGGACTGAGGCAGGGAGAACGTTGCCCCCTGCTTCTCCGTATTCACCGGCATATGCGCTCTCTCTTCCGCTGGGTTCAATATCGACACCAGCCTAAAGCACGGCTTCTGGATGAGGCTCACCGGCGAAGAATTGATCGCGCGTTCGTATCCGGTTCATACAAGTGACGCACCATCGGGCTCATGGCTTCGAAACTGATATATGTTGTCCACATCACATTCGGTAAGGAGTAGTGCGATGACGAACGAATCCCCCAACGCCGACCCGCAGAGCCCCGAGGCACAGACGGCGAATCCCAGCCCACGAGTCAAAGATGCTGTCGCGGTCCCGTCACCGCACAAGCCCGGTCCCGGCACCCCCGCAGTCGCCGCGCAGACTGCAGCCGCTGCGCCGTCTGCTGCCGCTGACTCCAGTCGGGCACCGGCGTCAGCCGATGCCGCCCCGCCGCAGGTCGAGGTGGCCGTGGCCACGGACGCCGCCTATGCCGGTAAGGAAGCCGGCAGAGTCCAGCTGCGCCGACCGCTGCGCAACGTCTCCGAGGTTCGGCACTTCTTCCGCACCAATCAGACTCCGATCTATTTCGTCGGCGCCACCCCGTTCAACCTGCTGGGTCTCGACCGGTGGGTGCGCAACTTCTCCTACATCACCTACTACGACGGCTGGGACGGAGGTCATCCGCGCGTCTTCTCCCCGCGCTACAAGCCCTATGTCGAGTTCGAATCGGGTGAGGCGATCAACAACTGGCTGCTGCTCAACGCCGAGGTGCGCGCGCACATGACGAGCAATGTCCCCCATGGTGAGCGGGTCAAGGTCGCCATGGTCTTCTTCGACGAGGAGACGGAGCGGATCTGCCGGGAGCTCGGATATGACCTCATCCTGCCGTCGGCGGCGCTGCGCAATCAGCTCGATTCGAAGATCGAGACGACGAAGCTCGGCAATGAGGCCGGTGCGTTCTCCGTCCCGAACGTACTGACTACCGCCGACACCTATGAAGAGCTCAATGATCGGGCCGCCGAGGCGGGGCTGGGCACGGATCTCGTCGTGCAGACTCCCTATGGTGATTCGGGGAAGACAACGTTCTTCATCTCCGATGCCTCCGGTTGGGAAACGCACAAGGACGACATCATCGGCGAGCAGCTGAAGGTGATGAAACGGATCAACAACACCCCGGTCGCCGTCGAGGCGGTCATCACCTCCAGCGGCGTCGTCGTCGGTCCGTATCTGACCGAGCTGGCCGGCTTCGCCGAGCTCACCCCGTACAAGGGCGGCTGGTGCGGCAACGAGATGAAACCCGATGTGCTCAATGCCGAGCAGCGCGCACAGACCCGTGAGCTCGTGCGCAAAATGGGCGAAGGTCTGCGCAAGCGCGGCTACCGCGGGTTCTTCGAAGTCGATGTCCTCGTCGATCTCGACACCGACGACTGCTACCTCGGTGAGCTCAACCCGCGCATCTCCGGAGCGTCGGCGATAACGAACGTCACCGCGGGCGCCTATGCCGATGTGCCGCTGTTCCTGTTCCACCTGCTCGAATACCTCGATGTCGAATTCGACCTCGACGTCAAGGAGATCAACGAGCGCTGGGAGGAGCTCTCCGGCGCCGATGAGTGGAGCCAGATGATCATCAAGGAGTCGGCTCCCATCACCGAGTACATCACGCATTCGCCGCTGACCGGTCAGTACCATCTCGATCAGTACGGAACCCTGACGTACAAACGTGCGGCCCTGGACTGGCACCCTCTGCAGAACGGCAATGAGGTGTTCTTCCTGCGCATCTTCGGCGCCGGTGACTACCGGTGGAAGGGCGCGGACCTCGGAGTGCTGGTGACGAAGAATCCGCTGCAGACGAACGTCGGCGGATCCGATGCGCTGAGCATCCGTGCCAAGCACTTCATCGATTCGATCCGGGCGATGTACGCAGGCGTTCCGGTCGTCGCGGACGATCCGGCACCGGCCTTGGGCGGGCCCGGGGCCAAGGGCGACTGAACCCGCATATGCACGTAGGGCAGAGCCGCCTCGGTGATAGCCTCAACACGACCCGAGGCGGCGCCCTTCCGCCGTCTGCGGACCCGTTCCGCGGACAGACCGATGCGAGAATCAGAGGTGAAGAGTGAACGAACCGTCACCAGAGCAGACCGCAGCCACTCCCCCGGCAGACCCGACCGTGGCCCCATCGGCGCCCGTCGATCCGGCAGCCGGAATCGACCGGGACAACTGGCAGGATCCCGACAATGTGCGCTGGTCGTTCCAGAACGTCGCAAGGGTCCTTCCCACGACGCCGATCTCCCGGGGCACGGGTCCGGTGGCCGAACTGCCCGCCGATCTGCAGGACCTCGGCGAGGTCGAGGTTCCCGCGACGGAGTACTCGGAAGCACGCAGCGTCCGCAGCGTCATCGAGTCCACCGATACCGATGCCTGGATGCTCATGCACAACGGGACAGTGCTCACCGAGGAGTACTTCGGAGAGATGACCGCGTCGACCGAGCATCTGCTCATGTCGGTGTCCAAGTCGCTCGTCGGCACCGTCGCAGGTGTCCTCGCCGGCTCCGGTGACCTCGACCCGGACCGCCTCGTCACCGACTTTGTCCCCAAGCTCGCCGAGTCCGGCTACGCCGGGGCGACCGTACGCCATGTCCTCGATATGCGTTCGGGCATCCGCTTCTTCGAGGACTACCTCGACCCGCAGTCCGAAGTCAGGCAGATCGAGGAGTCGATCGGCTGGTCCGAGGCCAAGAGGGAGAACCCGGGCATCGGCATGTACGAGTTCCTCACCACGCTCGAGGCGAAGTCCGAGCACGGCGGGGTCTTCGAGTACCGGTCGTGTGAGACCGATGTGCTCGGATGGGTGTGTGAGAAGATCGCCGGCGAGCGCATGCAGTCACTCATGTCACGGGTGCTGTGGTCACGGATCGGAGCCGAGCAGGATGCGATCATCGCCACCGACCAGTACGGGGTCGGGATGTTCGACGGAGGCATCAACACGACTCTGCGTGATCTCGCCCGGTTCGGCTATGTCTACACCAACCGCGGCCAGTCGCTGACCGGGCAGCAGGTGGCTCCGACGACGTGGATCGGCGATACGCTCACCACCTCCGAGGATGTGCGTCAGGCGTTCGCCGATGGGCCCGGAGACAATCGGATGCCGGGCGGGGCGTATCACAACCAGTTCTGGTTCCCGTTCCCCGATTCGCATGCCTTCCTCGCCCTTGGCATCCACGGGCAGATGATCTATATGAACCCGGGTGCCAACGTCCTCGGCGTCAAGCTCTCGAGCTGGGGGCTGCCACAGGATGCGGCGAAGCTGTTCCCGACGATCCGCGCGTTCGAGGCCCTCGCTAAGGCCGTCAACTCCCCCGCCGCGGAGTAAGTGGAGCGCGGCCTTGCGTAGCAGCACGCACCGTTGCCCGCGACCCGCCCCGGCCAGAATGTGCCCGAATCGTCACAGGTGTCGCCGGATCCGCACACCGAACCAGCGTCCGCGGCATTGTGCCATGGCAGAATCAAGGCGTATCGACAACGTTTGTGATCGCCTGAGTGCGTAGGAGAAACACGATGACCCCGATTCGCCGGTCCACCTGGATGCCCCGCCTGCTGACGGCGGCGGCAGGAACCGTACTCGCTCTGTCCCTGACTGCCTGCGGAGGCTCCGGTGGAGACAAGCCCGCCGAGGATCAGAAGCCCGAAGCCGCTCAGACCGAAAAGGGCGGCTTCGGCGGAGGAGCCGTCGAATCGGAAGCACCTGAATCCGCCGAGGCGGAGCCCACCGACACGAAATCGACCGACCCCTTCGCCGATGCCGCAAAGACGACGAACTGGGCCAGCGACGACGGGATGAAGATCGATAAGAAGGGCAACGGAGTCGTACCGGCCTCTTCGATCGAGGCCGACCTCATCGATCTGTTCGAGAACAAGCTCGAATTGAAGGTCAAGGAAGCCAAGTGCGACTCCGATATGGAGCTCCATGAATGGTACGGCTTCAAATCATGCCAGGTCTCCGTCAAAGACAAGGACGCCTACAAAGGCAGGAAGAAGTACTTCGGCACGGTGAAGATCGTCGACCACAAGGATCAGATGGTCAAGTACGAACTCATGTTCCCCGGCATCAACAAGGACGACTTCGACTTCAAGAACTGATCACCGAGGCGGCTCCGCTCTGATCGCCGCGGCGTTCCCTGATCCGTCTCACCATTCGAGGACTCTCAGAGCTTGCAGAGTCACCCATTTCGAGGGCTCGCCGGAGGGCACATCGGTGTGGAACCACACGACTCCGTCGAGTCGGTGTTCCTGGTTCCAACGGCCGTCGTCACTTCTGCGCGAGCGGACCGACTCCACAGCCTCGGCCATGCGAGGGTCGACGACGGTTCCGTCGATGCTCGCCGCTTCGCGGAAGTAGTCGAGTGCGGGCAGGATCCCGTAGAACCATCGACGAGGATGGAAGAGCGCCAGGGCACGGCCGTCGAAGGGTTCACCGGTGCTGCGCCTGCGGAACAGGTCCCGCGACAGCAGGTACGCCTCTCCCCTGACTCGAGCCTGCCGCACACGTGCGGCGTCGCCCGCAGCCACCTGATAGTCGAGCAGCGCGACGAGCACATTGAGGGTGGAGTGGAACGATGAGACCTTCGAGCCTTCGACCCATTCGCAGTTCCAGCCGCCGTCGTCGAGCTGGTGGTCCAGGAACCAGTCGACGATGCCGTCGACATCGGCTCCAAGTCACAGCCCGTTAGACAGCGTCCACGAATTGATGCAGACGTCGACCTCGCCACCCCAATAGGGCAGGTTCTCGTACTCCCAGCGTGCGGATTCGAGTTTCTCTGCCGTTCCTTCCAACGCCGAGGCGGCCAGTCCCCACTCGCGCAGGTCCTTCAGCGCCCAGGTCGTCGCCGTCCAGGGTTGAGGCCGGTCGTCATCGAACGCGAAGTCGGAGGGGAAGAAGGACCCACCCGCCCATTGTCCGTCGGCCTCGCGGAGATCATTCGCGCAGCGACCGCTCCCAGGCCAGGGATGCGAGCGCCGCGGCCTGGTCGGGCAGGTGCGCATCGTCGAACTGAACCTCCGGCGAGTGGTTCGTTGCCGCCGACTCCGGGTCGATGCCTTCGGGCGTCACGAAGAAGAATAAGAAAGCACCGGGCACCTGCTCGAGCACGAACGAGAAGTCCTCGGACCCCATGAGCGGATCCGGCACCTGCACTGCCCGCTCGGTACCGAAACTATCGGCCAGAACTCTGAGGGCGAAGTCGGCCTCGCCGCCGTCGTTGACCGTGACAGGATACTGCTCGGTCCACACCACCTCGGCCGTGCACCCGTGTGCGGCCGCAATCGACTCCGCCAACCGTGTGGCGCGTTCGGGGAACCTTCGCGTCGACTCGTGGGAGAGCGTGCGCACAGAGGCTCCGAGCTTCGCCGAGGCAGGGATGACGTTGACTGCCTTCCCCGCTTCCAGCTGCGTCACCTGGGCGACGATCGGGTCGAAGACACTGAACGATCCGGTGACCATCGACTGCAGCGCCTGTCCGAATTCGAGAATCGGTCGGACCGGGTCGACAGCATCTTCCGGTCGCGAACTGTGACCTCCGCTGCCGTGCATCGTCACGTGCAGCGTGTTCGCCCCGGCCATGATCGTGCCCGGTTTGGTGACGAAGGTTCCCGGCACCCCTGGGGCCACGTGGATCGCGTAGGCAACATCGGGTTTCTGACCGATGGTGTCGAACATCCCTTCCTCGAGCATGATCTTCGCCCCGCCCAAACCCTCTTCGCCGGGTTGGAACATGAAGGCCACGGTGCCGGAGAGTTCGGACTGATGAGCGGACAGCAATTGTGCGGCTCCGACGAGTCCTGAGACGTGGAGATCATGCCCGCAGGCATGCATGCTTCCATTCGTCGACGCGAAATCAAGTCCGGTCGACTCGATGACGGGCAGAGCGTCCATATCCCCGCGCAGAAGCACCGTCGGGCCGGGGTGTGCTCCGCGCAAAACGGCGATGATCGAGCTGAGCCCCTGACCGAGGGTGATCTCGAGCGGAAGGCCGTCCAGTGCGTCGAGGATTCGTCGCTGCGTCTCTGGCAGGTCGAGGCCGACTTCGGGATTGCGATGGAGCTCGCGGCGCAGTTCGCGCAGGTCACCGGCAAGGGATCGAGCTTCGCTGGTGAAATCAGGGGTCATCGGGTGGCTGTCCTTCTGGGTCGTGGGATGAGATTCGGCTGATCATGATCTGCGAGCTGTCCGCAACGTGCCGGCTCAGGCGCTCATGGTGAGAGCAATGCTCGGGTCGGACGACGATGAGGTCTGCCAGGCGGCCCGCCTCAAGAGTGCCGAGGTCTCTGTCGAGGCGAAGGAGCTCTGCCGCATTGCGGGTTCCTGCCACGATGGCCTCCATCGGGCGGAGGCCGAGTTCGACCGCGTGGACGACTTCCCGCAGGTTCTGTCCGTGCGGACATACGCTCGAGTCCGTGCCGAGAGCCGTCCGGGGACCCCTGCCGTGAGCGCCGCCGCCACCCGTTCGCGTGCGAGCGCCGACCACGTCACCTTCTTCTCATACAGATAGGCGGGTACGTCCCGGGGATCCGGGATTCGCAGCGCACTGGACAAGGTGGGCACGAGGAAGGTCCCGTGGCCGTGTTCGATCGAGGCGACGCCCCCGCGAATGGCCGCCTTGATGCCCTCCGCCCCCTGGGCAATGGCGTCGATGAACCCCGGCATGATGGTCTTGCCGGCGAGATCGACGACCGCTGCGGCATCATCGGCTCCGGACTCGCCATCTGCCACCGACGCACCGCCGTTTGCAGCCGGACCTCGCGGGATGGTACCGCGAGACGGTCCGGCATGGACGATGCATTCGTCGTCGACTTCGACCTCGGAATCGGGAACAACATCACCACCGGTGCCATCGATGAGAGCGGCGCCCCGCAGGATGAGTCGGCGGTCGCTGCCGGGTGTGTGGGGAAGAGAGGCTCTCGCCGACGTTGTCACTGCGCTTCTGCTGTCTGTGGCGTACCTCACAGAGCAAGACTGACACGGCCGGAAGGAATAGCGCAACACGGTCTCAGGGAGTTCCCGGACGCAGAAACTCCCCCATCGGATTCGTCATCCTGATGAGGGAGTTGATCGGTAGCGGGAGGGGGACTCGATCCCCCGACCTCACGATTATGAGTCGTGCGCTCTAACCAGCTGAGCTACCCCGCCCCAGCACCGCATTCTAGGCGGCACGAGAGCCCCGAAAGGGAATCGAACCCTTGACCTTCTCCTTACCATGGAGATGCTCTGCCGACTGAGCTATCGGGGCAACAGGTAAGAATTTACACGGGTTCGCTCACTCTGGGCAAATCGGATGTCAGTGACGTCACTCACACGACCCGCGATCTCCGGCGAAACCTCACGCAGAACTCCAGTCTGGACCGCCCTCAGCAGCGAAGACACTCATTTCACGGGGTCGAATCGTCCCGCAAGGAATCCCTGCAGACGACCGGGGTGGTTCGTGATGATCCCGTCGACCTCGGCGCCGAGGAGCTCCCTCCATTCGTTCATCTCGTCGGCAGTCCAGACGAAGACACCGAAGTCGTTGTCCATGATCTCGGTGACAACGGATTTGCGCATGGAGAACCCTTTGTACGAGGGGTTGATCGCCACCGCCCCGAGATCGCGAGCGATCTCGATGTCCTCGAGTTTGGGAACCATACGCAGGAGGAAGCGAGCCACCATCGGCAGCATGTCCCGGCAGGTCTCAAGCGTTTCGAGACTGAACGACTGGACGACCATCCGGTCGGCAATGCCGGTCTCCACCACCAGCTCCGAGATCCTCGCTACCGCACCCGATGACCACTCTCCTTTGAGCTCGAGCAGCAGCTCACCGCCTCGATGCTGGATATCTCGCATCACGGCCGACAAGGTCGGGATGCGGACTCCGTGGAAGCCCGGCCCCATCCACGAGCCGGCGTCGACGAACGACAGCTCTTCGGCGGTGAGATTAACGACGGGGCCCTTCCGGTTCGTGGTTCGGTCCAGGTCCGGGTCGTGGAGGATTACTGGAACCCCGTCGGCGCTTGTCGAGGTGTCGACTTCGATGAGGTCGACGCCGAGGGCGCGTGCGGCATCGACCGCGGCGAGGCTGTTCTCGGGAACCACGGCGGAATAGCCGCGGTGGGCGATCACCAGTGGGCGGCTGCCGGATCCCGGGCGCCCGACGATGCCCCGCTCATGGAGGAACTGCTGAAAACTCATGGGTTCAGCCTATGCCTTGAGAGCACAAAGTCGCATGACAGGCGGCCGGCATCCCACGGGTCAGCCACGGAGGCAACGCCGCCGGCGAACGGAACGCACCGCGGACGTGTCCCGGATGATGGGAACTCACCTCATTTTCGACACAGACACGACTGCAGCGGATATCTTGTGAGGAACCTCACTTCCTAGATACGAAGGTTCACCATGGAAGCTATCTACGCTGCCGCTATCGTCCTCGCATTCATCGCCGTCGGCGAGCTGGTCTCAATCTGGTCGAAAGCGCGGATTCCCAGTCTCCTGATTGCCATGCTGGGCATCTTCGTCTTCGCCAAGATCGGCGTGGTCCCTGAAACGGTGATCGACGATTCACTGCTGCTTCAGGCATACACCTTCCTCGTTGCACCCCTGCTCTTCCACATGGGCTCACTGATCCCGCTGCGAGTGATGCTCAAGCAGTGGCGGTCGGTCATCATCGCCGTCTCCGGCATGCTCGTGGCCGTCCTGCTCATTCTGGCGATCGTCGCTCCGCTCTTCGGCTTCGAAACCTTCGTCGCCGGCTCCGGGCCGTTGTCCGGCGGCATCGTCGCCACCAGCCTGACGACGGAAGGGCTGACGGCGCACGGCGCCGCCTCGTCGATCATCGTGCTCCCCGCCCTGGTCCTCATGCTGCAGTCCCTGCCGTCGATGCCGCTGACGAACTTCCTCCTGCGTCGCTATGCCACGACGCTCCGCGACAGCGGAGAGCTGCACGAACTCGCTCAAGCCCACCACGAGGAGGAAGAGGCAGCCGCCCAGAAGAAGAAGCTCGTCACTCTGCCGGGGTTCCTCGTCGACAATCAGCTCTTCATGCTCTTCCTCATCCTCGTCGGCGGGTCGCTCGCGACGCTGCTGGCCGTCCCGACGCACATCCCCTCATCCATCCTCGCGCTCATCCTCGGCATTCTTGCCACCGCGGTCGGTCTGTCCCCCGACCGAGCCATGGAACGGTCGAACTCCTTCGGCATCGCGATGGCCGGCGTCATCGCCATCGTCATGGCCCCACTGGTGACCGCCTCGGTTCAGGACGTCATCAACGCGTTCATCCCCACCGTGACTATCCTCATCGTCGGCGGTGCAGGCATCGTCCTCGGCGGATTCGTCGCGACGAAGCTGCTGCGCTGGAAATCCGGGCTCGGCATGTCGGTCGCACTCACCGCCATGTACGGCTTCCCTGCCGACTATCTGCTCACCAATGAGGTAGCACGTTCCATCGCTCGCGACGAGGACGAGAAGGAAGCGCTGCTCAACGTCATGCTGCCGCCGATGCTCGTCGGCGGGTTCACCTCGGTCAGCGCCGGATCCGTCGTCATCGCCAGCGTTCTGGTCAGTCTGCTCTGACGTTGCCTCACTGCCCAGAAGTCGCACCCGAAAGGACGTTATGCACGAGCTGCTCGCTGCCGGGAGAACCCTGCTGCCTGCGCTGCAGGAACTGCGCCGGGACCTCCACGCCACCCCTGAGATCGGCCTCCATCTGCCGCGCACCCAGGCGGCCGTGATCTCTGCACTGGCCGATCTCGATCTCGAGGTGACCACAGGACAGGACACGACCTCGGTGGTCGCAGTCCTGCGTGGATCGCACCCGGACCGGCTTGCCGACGCACCGGCGGTGCTGCTGCGCGGCGACATGGACGGTCTGCCGCTGCAGGAGGACACCGGAGAGCCCTTCGCTGCGACGAACGGAAACATGCACGCTTGCGGTCACGATCTGCACACCGCTGGTTTGGTCGGTGCGGCTCGGATGCTTCATGAGCATCGCGATCAATTGCAAGGGGACGTCGTATTCATGTTCCAGCCCGGGGAGGAGGGCTACAACGGCGCCTCTGTGATGATCGACGAAGGCGTACTCACGGCCGCAGGCGAAACAGCCATCGCAGCTTTCGGTGTCCATGTGACCACCCGTCCGCGAGGTGTCGTGTCCACCAAGACAGGCACCCTCCAAGCCGGGTCGAACGTCCTGCGCGTCACCATCCACGGCAATGGCGGACATGGTTCCCAACCGCAGGCCGCCGACGATCCGGTTCCGGCCCTGGCCGAACTCATCACGGCCTGTCAGAACATGATCACCCGTCGTATCGAGACCTTCGACCCGATCGTCATGAGCATCACCCAGCTCAGTGCAAGCGACGCAGTCAACATCATCCCCGCCTCCGCGAGTTTCGCAGCCACCATCCGCACCTTGTCAAAGGCGTCCCTCGACATCGTCCGCACACGATCGCGCCAATTGGCCGAAGGCATCGCCTCCGCACATGGATGTACTGCTGAGGTCGATTTCGAAGTCCAGTACCCCGTCACCGTCAATGACGAGGACGAGACCCGCTGGGTCCTCGGCGAAGTCTCAGGTCTGCTCGGTCCGGATCGAGTCGAAGAGCTGTCCCAACCCATCATGCCCAGTGAGGATTTCTCGTTCGTCCTCCAGAGGGTGCCCGGCACTTATATGATGCTCGGCGCACAACCTGCTGATGTCCCGGACGAGGAACAGGCTGACAACCATTCGCCGAATGTCGTCTTCGACGATTCAGTGCTCGGAGACCAGGCCGCGCTCCTCGCTCACCTCGCTATCGCCCGATTGGCGAAGGCAGCAGGAACGTCTTAGCTGACTGATTGTCATCACTGAACCTATACACCGGATCTGACACATCTCTGCACCGATTCGTCATCAATTCGTGTCTACGCTGAGTCATGCGACCACTTCGATCCCCCGCCACCGCGATCTCACACCCGACCTCGCACGCGTCGTCTGTGTGCTCGTCGGCGTGGGCCGCAATCCCGATGGCTGACCCTTCATCGTCAACCCGATCTCCGGTGAGCGCTGGTTCGCTCCAGCCGCCTGGATCGCCGAGATCATGCCGATGCCATCGTCGTCCCTGTCGGTTCCGTCCTGTGGTTCCTCGCCGCATACGCCCTCATCCAGGCCCTGGCACCGTGGATGATCCGCTGGCATGAACGCAATCCGTGGCTGGCCCTCGTCGTCCTCTTCGCCGGAGCGTTCTTCGTCGACGTCGTCCGCCTCGTCGTCAGCGTCCAGGGCCTCGGACTCGACCGGGTCCCCGCCGACGGCTATGGGATAGGTGAGGAACTCTTCGGTCTGCCCAACGTCGCCTTCGTCTGGCTCTTCGCCCAGCAGATCGGCTTCTGCTTGCGCGACGGCTGGTTCTCCCGTGCCCGCTGGTGGAATCTCGTCATGATCGTCGCCGGATTCGCCGGCTTGGGACTTCTCGTCATCCTCGGCGAATATTCGGCGAGCATGCTCACGAACCAATGGCCGCCGAACCTTTCGCTGGCAGTCCTGGCCGTCATCCAGGCGGGCCTGCTGACGCTGCTCCACCGACCGCTGACTGCGATCATGGAGACTCGACCCGCCCAAGCCATCGTGTTCTTCCTCGGCAGCCGCCTCATGTCCGTCTATCTGTGGCACGTTCCGGCGATCGTCGTTCTCACCGGAATCCGACTGCTGTGGCTGCCGATGCCCGATCCCGGCACCGGAGCCTGGTGGCTGACCCGTCCGATCCTCGTCGTCGCCGTCCTGCTCATCGTGTGGGCGATCTCGACAATCACGAAACGCTGGGAGAGCCCCCCAGCCGACCCTCTCCCCGAGGTGGCCCTCCGCTGCCGTCACCGTCATCGCCCTATTCGCCTTCCATTCCCTGGCGATCTCCAGCTACGGACTCGACCTTCCGCGGGCCGTCCTCAGCCTCGTGTGCACCACGATCGCGGTCAACCTCACCGAAGGGAAACCGACCGTCCGCGCGCCCCGCGTCCCCGAATCAGCGACGGAAGAGATGCCACCATCGCCGAGGTGATCCCACCGACTCCGGGTCGGTGCGCTGCTCCCCCGGTTCCGCCTCGGTGCCGGTGTCGTTCTTCTTCGCATTCCGCCGCTGCCGCCATGCGACGACTTCCTTCTCAACGTCGCGGGGCGGGGTGAACACGGGCGGGCCGTCGCGCAGATCCATCACGGCTTCCCGTACCCGGGCGTTGAAGCCGGAGAGGTAGTCACGGACATCGGATTCGGTGGAGAAGGCGTCGACGGTGTCTTCGAGGACGGCGTTCTCCTTGCGCAGCTGGAACGCAGCCGGGGCGACGCCGTTTATGCCTTCAGAGTCCATCTTCTGCTTGATCCACCAATCGGGATCGGACGAGCTGTGCAATCCGGACAGCGGTTTGCCGAGGCCCGGCAGATCATCGAAATCACCGCGTTTGATTGCTCTGTCGAGGGCGGATTCGACGACGGCGTTGCGATCCTCAAGCGAATTCAATCGCCGAGGCGACTGCGCATCGTCCGTGTCATCGCTCATCGGCTCGTCCCTCCTCGGCGGAGAACTCCCGCCCATTTCCTCACACGGTAGGCGCCGGAATGGCCGCAGGGCAAGGGATCTGGGCGGAAAACGCGAGAAGCTCCGTGACCTCTCGGTCACGGAGCTTCTCCGTTCTGCGTGGCAGATGAAGGATTCGAACCTTCGAAGGCAATGCCGGCTGATTTACAGTCAGCTCCCTTTGGCCGCTCGGGCAATCTGCCGCAGGTGGCGCTCGATGAGCACCTGAAAAGAATACAAGGCCCGGCCCCGAATCACCAACTCGATAGACACAGATCACAATTCAGGTCCTCGACTAGACTCGGAGGCAACAGCCAAGCCCGTTTTCTACGGGCACCACCGATCGCAGACAAAGGAGCATTCATGGCCAGCGAATCCTCATTCGACATCGTCAGCAAGGTCGACCGTCAGGAAGCCGACAACGCACTCAACCAGGCCGCGAAGGAGATCAACTCCCGCTACGACTTCCGCGGCACCGATGCGACGATCGCCTGGAGCGGCGAAGCCGTGCAGATGAAAGCCAACAGCGAGGACCGGGTCAAGGCTATCCTCGATGTCTTCCAATCGAAGCTGGTCAAGCGCGGAATCTCGCTGAAGTCCCTCGAAGACGGCGAGCCTTACCCCTCGGGCAAGGAGCACCGCATCGACGCCTCCCTCAAGGAGGGCATCGACAAGGACAACGCGAAGAAGATCTCGAAGATCATCCGCGACGAAGGCCCCAAGGGCGTCAAGGCCCAGATCCAGGGCGACGAGCTGCGTGTGAGCTCGAAGAAGCGTGACGACCTGCAGGAAGTCATCGCTCTGCTCAAGGGCCAGGACCTCGAGGTCGACCTGCAGTTCACGAACTACCGCTGATCACAATCACCAAACGCCGGCCCGGTCCGCACTGCTGAGTGTGCACCGGGCCAGCGTTGTCATTGCCCGTGACACTGCAGCTCGCAGGAGCCCGGCGTCGACTCACCCGTCGAATGTGTCGGAACACGTCCTCATCCGACACCAGCTGACGTTCCTTGACTCGCTTGTGACGGGGCGTGACACAGATCATCGGCTGCCGACGCTCTCAACAGCAGTCACCGGCCAGGATGGCGACATGTCATCCACCTTCGTCACCTCGCGGCTCTCCGCCTCAGCCCCGGACAGTGCACCCGACCGGCTGCCCGTCGACCGACGCCGACTCCGGCGAGCGCTGTCTTTCGAAGTCATTCCACCCCGGTCCGCGGCCCAAGCCGCGCGGATGCCGAGGCTGCTGAGGTTCCTCGACACACTCGGTCCCGACTACCTGGCCGTCACTTCCTCTGCCACCAGCAACTGGCTGCAGGGCACCGCTGACTTCATCGCCGAGGTCACCGCCACGACCACCCTGCGGCCTTTGGCTCACCTCGCGTGTACCGCGGGAACAGAGGCCGAACTGCTGACCTGGATCGACCATCTCCTCGGCGTCGGTGTGCGCGGCTTCCTCGCCATCCGCGGCGACATCCCCGAAGGACAGTCGACGGTCCCGGCAGGGCACCTCCCCCACGCCGATGCTCTCGTCACCCTTCTCCGCCGCATCGAAAACGATAATGTCGCCTGCCTGGCTGCCGGCCGCCTCGGCATCGGCGTCGCCGCCTACCCCTCTGGGCACCCGGAGTCGACCGGACCCGAACAGGACCTCGACGTACTCGCAGCCAAACAGCGCAACGGCGCCGATTTCGCGATCACTCAGCTCTTCTTCGACCCCGCCTCCTATTCCCGGCTGCGCAGACGTGCCGAACATGCCGGCATCGTCATCCCGATCATTCCCGGCATCCTGCCGATCACCGATCCCCGCCGCCTGCACACGATGGCCCGTCTTTCCGGCTTACCCGTCCCCGACGGTCTGCTCGCGCGCTTCAACGGAATCTCCGACCCCGCCTCGGCGCGGCGCATCGGCCTCGACATCACCGCCGAACACACCGCAGCGATCCTCGAACACGACGCCGACGGACTGCACTTCTACACCTTCAACGACCAGAACACGACCGAAGACCTGCTCACCGCACTCGAACAGAAAGGAATCTCAATGAGCTCATTCTCACCCCAGCCGCCTCCTCGGAGATGGCCGCCATCGACCGTTCACACTAAACCGACAACGAAGGAGAACCACGCATGACCACCCCATTCCCGACGGCCACCATCACCGGCTACCCGCGCATCGGCGCCCGCCGCGAACAGAAGAGGGCCCTGGAAGCCTATTGGGCCGGCCGCATCGACGCCGCGGACTTCACCCGATCGGTGCACACACTGCGAATCGACACCTACCGCCGTCTGGCCCAGCTGGGGCTGGGCGAGGATTACGCGATCCCCGCCACCTACAGCCACTACGATCATGTCCTCGACACAGCTCTGGCCGTCGGCCTCATCCCCGCTGCCACCGAAGACGGCACCGACGCGGACTCTGCCAGCAGCCTCGAGGACTACTTCGCTCTCGCCCGCGGAACGGCGCAGTGCCCTCCGCTGGAGATGACGAAATGGTTCGACACGAACTACCACTACCTCGTCCCCGAGCTCGCTGAATCGACGACCTTCACCGCCCACCCGAAGCAGCTTCTCTCCCTCGTCGCCGAGGCGAAGGCCGCAGGCCACCTGGTCAGGCCGGTCCTCGTCGGACCCGTCACCCTGCTCGCACTGACCAAGCCCGCTCCCGGCGCCACGACTCTGCCGCTCGATCGTCTCGACGAGTTCACCGATGTCTACCGAGACATCCTCACGGCTCTGGGCGACGCCGGTGTCGATTGGGTGCAGCTCGATGAGCCGGCCCTCGTCGCCGACATCCCCGGCGTCCCCGACGCTCGGCTCGCCGAGGCGGCCCGACGCAGCTATGCGACGCTGGCAACCGCCGTCGTTCGTCCGCAGCTGTTCGTCACCACCCCTTACGGAAGCCTCGACAATGGTCTGCCCGCACTCGCCGAATCCGGCATCGACGCGCTGGGAGTCGACCTGTCCGCTGCGACACGCAGAATCGACCCGGACTACCCGCGCAGGTTGGCAGCGACCGTGCCCACGTCCGTCCGCCTCGTCGCCGGTGTCGTCGACGGACGCAATGTCTGGGCCGATGATCTGGTCTCCAGCCTCAATGTGCTGACCGGTCTGGGTCGGGAGTCGGTGAGCGTATCCACCTCCACCTCGCTGCTGCACGTGCCCTATACGGTCTCCCAGGAGACCTCGCTGCCCGTCGACGTCGCCTCCTGGCTGTCCTTCGCCGAGGAGAAGGTGACCGAGATCGAGGCCCTGGCCGCAGCTCTCACCTGCGGCCCCGAGGCCCGCCTGGAAGCGTTCAACCGAGCCGACCGCGTCCGGCGCACGCGCGCTTCGTCGACCCGAGTCCACAACGCCGAAGTGGCTGCCCGCACCGCCGCCGAGGCATCCAATGACGGCTTCCGAACCGACGCCGCGACACGGATCGCCGCCCAAGAGTCGTTGGGTATCCCGGACCTGCCGACGACGACCATCGGCTCCTTCCCGCAGACCGCCGAGGTGCGCCGGGCACGAGCAGACCACCGTTCCGGACGCCTCGATGCCGCCGCCTATGAGCAGGCGATGCGGGCCGAGATCGACCGGGTCATCGGCCTGCAGGAGGAGCTGGGTCTCGACATCTTCGTCCACGGTGAACCCGAACGCAACGACATGGTCCAGTACTTCGCCGAACACCTCGACGGCTTCACGACCACCGAGCACGGCTGGGTGCAGTCCTACGGTTCGAGATGCACTCGCCCGCCGATTCTCTTCGGTGATGTGTCCCGCCCCGAGCCGATCACCGTGGGCTGGTCAGACTTCGCCGCATCCCGCACTTCGCGTCCGGTCAAGGGCATGCTCACCGGTCCGGTGACGATCCTGGCGTGGTCGTTCGTCCGCGATGATGTCGACCTGCGGGTCTCCGCCGACCAGATCGGTTTGGCGCTGGCCGATGAGGTCGCGGACCTCGAAGCGGCAGGAATCGGCATCATCCAGGTCGACGAGCCAGCGCTGCGAGAGCTGCTGCCTCTGCGCAGCCGGGCCCGCGCCGAATACCTCGACTGGTCGGTACGTGCCTTCCGCCTGGTCAGTGCCCACGTCTCCCCACAGACGCAGATCCACACGCACCTGTGCTATTCGGAGTTCGGCGAGATCATCGAGGCGATCGATGCCCTCGACGCCGATGTCACCAGCATCGAGGCGGCTAGGTCACGGATGGAGGTCCTCGACGATATCGACGGCTTCGGTTTCGCCCGCGGCATCGGTCCCGGAATCTATGACATCCACTCCCCGCGCGTACCGAGCGTTGAGGAGTTGCGCGAACTCATCGAGGCGGCGCTTGAACATGTTCCCGCGCACCGTCTGTGGATCAACCCGGACTGCGGTCTGAAGACGCGTGACTACCCGGAGGTACGCGCTTCCCTGGCCAATCTCGTCGCTGCGCGGCAGGAGGTATTGGAATCGGCCCGGGTCACCGTCGGAGCCGCCTCGGTGAGGGCCGGGTGAGCGACAGCCGGGTCCGTGCGGGCCGGGTCAGTGTTCGGGGAGCTCGAGCGGAATATAATACAGGCCCTTCGAGTCCTCCTCGACACTGGCCCGGAGCCGATCATCGAGATGGATGAAGTCGTTGACCTTGATCGTGCCCTTCTGACTGCTGAGGCGGCGGATTGCGAAGGCGGGGATGAGGCCCTGCCGTCCCGATCCGTCGACGGCGAGCGCGTACTTCGGGCCGGTCGCACGGACCCGGACGTCGATTCCCGAATCCTGCTCTCGCAGTTCGTCGATCTCGACGACGGGTTCCGGGTTCGTCAGCGCGGTGAGCTCGACGGCCAGGGTGTCGGCCATGTCATCGACAGTGGCGAGCATGTTCGCCATGGCACGGGCGAATTCGCCATGCAGCTTGCTCGGCTTCATCGCCGCGCCGGGTTTGTACATGTCCTCGTGGGTCAATTCGCTCCAGGCGTCCTGGAGTCGGGTCTTGACCTGGATCTCGGCGAAGACCGGCGCCCCCTGGTCAGACGGGATGCGCAGAGTGACGTGGCAGGCACGGTAGCCGCTGGCCTTCGGCGGGTCCGTGTAGTCCTTCCACTCGATAAGTTCGAAGCTGCCGAGCTGTTCGGGATCGCGCAGTGCGGCGAACATCATCGACTGGTCGCGAGGTGATTTGCACAGCACCTTGATGCCGACGATGTCGCGGATCTGGTCTTCGACATCCTCGGTGGTGGTGATCGTCAGCTGCGGATCGTCTTCGGTCTTCTCCGTCAGCTTCGCCAGGGTCCGTGCCGCGTCCTTGATCCGATGGCCGTCGACGTCGAGGCGGGAGATGTCCTTGTCCTTCAGCAGCCCCTTCTGCTGTTCGGTCAGCCAGTGCTTGATCCGCACAGCCGCCAATTGCCAGGCATCGAGGCGTTCGACATAGGCACGTTCGACGATCGTTTTGAGCAGCGATTCGTTTCTCACGTGGTCTCCCCTGCCTGCCGACGGCGGATTCTCATGGACGTCCGGTGGATCCCGGTGCCTGATGCGCACCGGACTCCATGTTCAGACTCTACGCGGTAGACGCAGAACGCCCCGGCAGCGACTCGTCCTCCCATTGCAACAGGAGGAGAAAACACTGCCGGGGCGTGGTGCGACCCGAGGTAGGTGGTGACGCTGGGGGCTCAGCTGCCGGCGGAGGGCTGACCGACGGACTCGGCGGTGACGTGTCCGCGCGCCTCGGCGAGCATCGCCTCGCGGGTGGCGAGCTTGATCCGTTCACGGCCTTCGACCTCACCGGCAGCCTTCTCGGCCGATTCGACGCGGTGGTAGCCCTCCCAATCGGCGAAGTCGACGCCCTTGGATTCGAGGAGCTCGACGATGGCCGATTCGTCCGGGTACACCGGATCGGTGAGCACCCCGGCGGCGCGGTCATCGAGGATGTGGCCGATGGTCTCGAGCGCATCGCCCTTCGTGTGGCCGATAAGACCGACGGGTCCGCGCTTGATCCATCCGGTGGTGTACACACCCTGAACGACATCGGCTTCGGCGGCCGTGGACTGATCATCGCAGTCGACGACGCGGCCCTCGTGGTTCGGGATCACACGCTTGCGATCGTCGAAGGGCAGCTGCGGCAGCTGAGTGCCCGCATATCCGACGGCACGGTAGACCGCATCGATCTCCCAGTCGTGGAAGCTGCCGGTGCCGTTGACACCTGCGGAGCCGTCGAGTTCCATGCGTTCGGTGCGCAGTCCCGTCACCTTGTCCTCGCCGAGGATGGCGACCGGTGCGTGCAGGAAGTGCAGGTGGAGACGGCGCTTCGCTCCGGTGGGTTCGCGCATGGTGAAGTCCGTGAGCGTCTTCGCGACCTGTTTGGTCTGGTTGCTCGACTCGATCGCCTGCATCGACCCTTCGTCGAACTCGAAGTCCTCCGGGTAGACGATGAGGTCGACGTCCTTGACAGCACCGAGTTCGCGCAGCTCCAGCGGCGTGAACTTCGCCTGGGCGGGTCCGCGGCGTCCGAAGATGTGGACATCGGTGACCTGCGAGGATTTCAACCCCTCGTACACGTGATCGGGGATCTCCGTGGTGTGCATATCGTCGGCCTGCTTCGCCAGCACGCGGGCGACGTCGAGTGCGACATTGCCGTTGCCGATGACAGCGACGCGCTGAGCATCCAGCGGCCAGGACTGTGAGACGTCGGGATGAGAGTCGTACCAGTTGACGAAATCCGCTGCACCGTAGGATCCCGGCAGATCGATGCCGGGCAGATCGAGTGCGGCATCGACGAAACATCCGGTGGAGAAGATCACCGCGTCGTAGCGGTCGGTGAGCTCTTCGAGGTGGAGGTCGACTCCGTACTCGACGTTGGAGAACAAGCGGATGTCGCCTCGGTCGAGGACCTTGATCAGGGCGTTGATGATGCCCTTGATCCGGGGATGGTCGGGAGCGACTCCATAGCGGACGAGCCCGAATGGAGTGGGCAGACGATCGAAGAGATCGATGCTCAGATCGAAGTCACGCTCCGCCTTTGTCATGAGATCGGCCGCGTAGATCCCAGCGGGACCGGCGCCGACGATGGCCACCCGGAAGGGACGAGTCATTCTCACACCTCTCTGTTCAGTCCCATCGAGTCTATCGTCAATGTAGGTCATCCTTACAATGACGTGACCAAACTCGCATTGCCGCAGCCTGACAAGCAGACAGCCGGCCTCCCCCGCACGACGCCATCTCACCGTCGGTCCCACCGCACCCGCGACAGCCCGCTTCATTAGACTGAAGCCTGTGAGCCAGAACCCTGCCCCCGATGAGAGCGCAATTCGCCGTGCCGGCCTGATCAACGGATTCTCCGCCTACCTTCTGTGGGGTGTGATGCCGCTGCTCTTCGCGGCCGCGGCACCCACCGGCGCCCTCGAGCTCGTCTCCCACCGGGTCATCTGGTCACTGGGCTTCTGCGCCATTCTCCTCGTCTTCACCGGCGGATTCCTCCGCACTTGGCAGATTCTGCGCTCACCGCGCCTCTTCGGCCTCCTGCTTCTGGCCTCCGTGCTCATCGCCGTCAACTGGACGACGTTCATCTTTGGGGTCGAGACCAACCACCTCGTCGAGATCTCACTCGGCTACTACCTCAATCCGCTCATCTCCATCGGCCTCGGCGTCGTCTTCCTCGGCGAGAAACTGCGACCGCTGCAGTGGACGGCAGTCGGCTTCGGTCTGCTCGCCGTCATCATCGTCGGCATCGGTCTCGGCCGCGTCCCCTACCTCGCCTTCACCGTCGCCCTGTCCTTCGGCCTCTACGGACTGGTGAAGAACAAGGTCGGCAGCCGAGTGGGCGCCCTCGAGGGCATGGCCGTCGAAAGCCTCGTCCTCGCCGTGCCCTCGGCGATCTACCTCATCGTCCTCGGTTCGCTCGGTCTGCAGACGTTCATCGGCTTCGGCGGCTGGCACGTCTTCGTCATCATCATCACCGGCCCTGCCACTGCGATCCCGCTCATCCTCTTCAGCGCCGCCGCCCGCCGCATCCCCCTGTCCTGGGTGGGCATGCTCCAATACCTCACCCCGACCATCCAATTCACCCTCGGCGTCACGGTGCTCGGGGAGATGATGTCGACGACCCGCTGGATCGGCTTCTTCGTCATCTGGGTCGCCGTGATCCTGTTGTGTACGGACATGATCCGCCACAGCCGCCACCGCTGACCAGGAACGAAACCCCCGACACTCCTCTATTGCTACCTGACGGCGGCTCAGCAACCTTGCGCGAAGTTGCTGAGCCGCCGTCAGGTAGTAATTGGGGCGGGCCCCAAGATTAAACGGTCGAATCGTCGCCGGCCATTGACACCACCACCGGCACTGTGGTTCATTAGTTAAGTAACTAACCAACTCACATGGAGCCGAATGTGATCGACGACGCCAAACCCCTGTTCACTCAGATCGCCGAGAAGGTCGAGGACTCGATCCTCAACGGCACCCTGCCCGAGCTCTCCCGAGCACCATCGACGAACGAGCTCGCATCCTTCTACTCCATCAACCCGGCCACCGCCGCGAAGGGCATCAACCGGCTCGTCGACAAAGGCGTGTTGGAGAAGCGCCGCGGCATCGGGATGTTCGTCACCGAAGGCGCCCGCGCTCTGCTCATCAACGAACACCGCACCACGTTCTCCGAGAACTTCATCAGCCCCCTGTTGGGCGAGGCCAACCGCCTCGGCCTGGGGTCCAAGGACGTGATCGCGCTCATCGAAGAGCGCTCCCGAGAACTCCATCTGACCACCGCACTCGATCCGACCGCAGCGAAGGGATGACCCATGAACTCCGTCGTCGAGGTCCGCCACCTCACCAAGACGTACAAGGCCGCTAACGCACTCGAAGACGTCAGCCTTAGCATCGAAAAGGACTCGATCTACGGACTGCTCGGACGCAACGGCGCCGGCAAGACGACCCTGATGTCGATCCTCACCGCCCAGAACTTCGCGACCAGCGGCGACGTCGAAGTCTTCGGAGAGGATCCGTATGAGAATGCCCGGGTGCTCAGCCGCATGTGCTTCGTCCGCGAAAGCCAGAAGTACCCGGATGACTCCAATGCCGGACATGCCCTGGCCAATGCCCGCCTGTTCTTCCCTCACTGGGATCAGGACCTCGCCGAAGAACTCGTCGATGAGTTCCGCCTGCCGCTGAAGACGATGACGAGGAAGCTCTCACGGGGCCAGCAGTCGGCCGTGGGCGTCATCATCGGGCTGGCCTCCCGCGCCGAAATCACCTTCTTCGACGAGCCTTACCTCGGCTTCGACGCGGTCGCCCGGCAGACTTTCTACGACCGCCTCATCGCCGATTACGCCGAGCACCCGCGCACCATCGTGCTCTCGAGCCACCTCATCGACGAGGTCGCCGATCTCATCGAGAATGTCATCGTCATCGACCGTGGCCGCATCATCATGGATGAGACCACCGAGGAGGTCCGCAATCGCGCGGTCAACGTCGTCGGTGATGCCGACGCGATCAATCGGCTCGTCGCCGGTCGCGAGGTCATCCACCGCGAGTCCCTCGGGCGAGTCGCCTCGGTGACGATGCTCGGCCACCTCAGCAATGCCGATCGCGAACTCATCGCCGACGCCAATCTCGACCTCACTCCCGTCTCCCTGCAGCAGCTCATTGTGCGCAGCACGCAGGCAGACGACCAGCCCGCCGACGACATCGAAGTCAGGAGCCTGCAGTCATGACCGCCGCAATCGACCACTCGCCCCATTCACCGACTTCCCGTCCGAAGAACCGCACCCTGGGGGTCGTCCGCCTCCAGTTCACGAACACTCAGACCTTCGTTTGGGTCCCCGTCCTGGTGCTCGTCGGAGTCTGGCTGATCACCCTCACCATCTACTGGATCATCTCGGCTTCGGGCGTCGACGGGCCGATGTACAGTGGAGGATCACAGGCCCCGCTGTGGTACTTCGCCGTCGTCGGGGCCCAGGCGATGAACCTCACGTTCTACTTCTCGCAGGCCATGAGCCTGACCCGGCGTGAATTCTACCTCGGCTCGCTGCTCGCGGCCGCAATGAGCGCCGTGGGGGTCTCCGCCGTCTTCGTCGCGCTCGGAGTCATCGAACAGGCGACGGGCGGCTATGGAATGGGCGGCTACTTCGCCTACCTGCCGTGGGTCTGGGAAGGCGGACCACTCGCCGCCGGGATCGTCTACTTCGTCCTCACGATGCTG
The DNA here is from genome assembly GCF_900105315.1 of Brevibacterium siliguriense. Taxonomy (NCBI): domain Bacteria; kingdom Bacillati; phylum Actinomycetota; class Actinomycetes; order Micrococcales; family Brevibacteriaceae; genus Brevibacterium; species Brevibacterium siliguriense. The sequence continues at coordinate 3,410,661 of NZ_LT629766.1, forward strand.
TGGTTCATCCTCGGGTTCTGGTTCGCCATCGTCAACAAGCGCTTCGGGGCACTCATCCTCACACTCTCGCTCATCGTCATCGCCCTGGTGCTATTGGCAGGCGCCGCTCGGCTGAGCTTCAAGCAGGCCTGGGGCGAGCTGTGGATGTGGTTGGCGGACACGCAGGCGATCGGTCTGGCCCTGTGGGCGCTGGGACTGACAGCGATCTTCGCCCTGGGCTCATACCTCACCCTGCGCCGCCTGACGACATAGTCCGCAATCGACCTCACCGGGGCGGCGCCGCGGTCAGCAGCTCAGCTGAGCAGTGCCAGCACTCCCCCGGCGAGCACTGCGGCCACGGCCACGGCCGTGCCCATCGCCGCGGTCGTCTTCCACCCCATGGCTCTCCCGACCATGACCATCGAGGGGATGCTCAGCGCCGGCAGGGCGATGAGCAGTGCACCCGTGACACCGGTTCCGACGCCGAGAGGCACGAGGGTGAGGATGATCGGGATCTCTCCGCCGGTGGGGATGACCAACAGGGTCGCTGCGACCGCCGCGATGAGGACGGCACCGGCACCCAACTGGGCCTCGAGCCCGAAGACCCCGGTCAGCCACGGCGCGATGAGCCCAATGACGAATACGAGAGCAAGGTGTTCGGGGACGAAGATGAGTGTGAATCTGGCCAGGGACCGCAGAAAACGGAGGGGAAGCGCTGCCAAGTTCGCCGAGGCGGCCGCAGGCTCGGGTACCACCTCGGCGGGACCGCTCACCCACCGACCGATGAAGGCAGCGGCGCCGACAACGATGAGGAGCGCGAAGACGATGCGCACGGCCATGTACTGTCACGGAGGGACTAGGAAAAGGGAGATGAGGACCGCGGGGTTGAGCAGCGGATTGCCCACCCAGCAGCCGAGAGCGGCCGAATGTCGCACACCGAAATCCCGCAGGCCGGCGGCCACCGGTGCCGCACAGCAGGTGCACATCATCGACGGCATCGACAAAACCGCCCCGACGAGGGACTGACCGGTGTGGCTTCAACGATTGAGCAGCCTCAGCAGCCAGTCACGCGGCACCAGAGCATCGACGGCCGCCGCGACGAGCAGCAGTGCGAGCACACCGAGTCCGATTCAATCGGCGGCGCTGAGCCTCCGCGGAGTCCGAACCGGTGCCGAAGCCGAAGTGTGCGTCATCTCGAAATGTCCATTGTGCACGAGCCGAAACGGCTGAAAGACAGTCAAGAGAGACGATGCGGGGCATGAGCTCAGGAAGTGCGGGCAACGACCGAATCGGCGAAGGCGAACAGCGACTCCTTGACCCTGCCTTCCGGCAGCGGGGCCAGAGCGGCCTTGGCCTCATCGGCCCAGCGGGACGCCTCTGCCCGGGCCTTCTCTGTCACCGGATGGGCGGCCAGCGCCGCACGGGCGGCTTCCAAGGCGTCATCGGAGGTCAGATCCGCGTCGAGGAGATCGACCACTTCAGCGGCGGTGGCATCACCGTCAGCGGCAGCGGCCCGCACATAGAGCACAGGCAGGGTGGGGACGCGTTCGCGCAGATCCGTGCCCGGGGTCTTGCCCGACTCCGAGGATGTGGTGGTGAGGTCGATGATGTCATCGGCGAGCTGGAAGGCCACGCCGACGCGTTCGCCGAAGACGCGAACGGGCTCGGCCAGAGCCGAATCGGCTCCGGAGAACATGACGCCGAAGCGTGCCGAGGTCGCAATGAGCGATCCGGTCTTATCGGCGAGCACCTGGATGTAATGCTCGATCTCATCAGCGCCTTCGGGTGGGCCCGCGAATTCGTTGAGCTGACCGAGGACAAGGCGTTCGAAAGTCTCGGCCTGGATGCGCACGGCGTCGGGGCCGAGCTTCGCGGTGACGCCGGAGGCCTTGGAGAACAGCAGATCGCCAGTGAGGATCGCCACCGAATTGCCCCACACCTCGTGAGCGGCCGGTGCTCCGCGGCGCACCGGAGCGTCGTCCATGACGTCGTCGTGGTACAGCGAGGCGAGGTGGATGAGTTCGACGGCGACGGCCGCGTCGATGATGTCGTCGTTGTTCGCATCACCGAGGCGGGCGGTGAGCAGCACGAGGTTCGGACGGGCGCGTTTTCCGCCGGCGGCCAGCAGGTGCTTCGAGGTCTCGTCCGGCAGTCTCCGGGTCTGTTCGGTAACCTCGTAGAGACGGGCCTCCACTGTTTCCAACTGAGTCGAGATGTCTGCTGCGAGCTGGGCGTCGTCACCGGTGAAGGTGGCCGGAGAGGCTGGGTGGCTCATGTCCTCGTCATTCGTCGTAGTCGGTGTCGGCATGCCGTTGTCGCAGCCCTTGCGCTCAGAGTTCTTCACTGTGGTCTCAGCGTCTTCCGTGTGCCATTGCTGGTGGCCGGGACGATTCGGGTCAGGGTCGAGATGATCCTGTCGATGAGATCGGCCTCGGAGACCTTCGGGTCGCGGTAGAGGTTCGCCAACAGTTTGACGACGAACTCCATCACAACGTCAACACCCATACCGTACTTGATTCCGAACTGCATAAGCGCAGGATGGCCGATGATCGAGGCGAAAACGCGTCCCAGGGTGAAGTAGCCGCCCAGAGAGTCGCCGAGCAGAGCCGGGTACTCTTCGAGTCGACGCCGCATCACAGCCTGCGGGTAGCGCGAATAGGTGGAGATCACCTCGGCGGCGATACGCGCGGATTCCAGCGCATAGTCGATGCCTTCGCCGTTGAACGGGTTGACCATTCCGCCGGAGTCGCCGACGAGCAGCAGACCGCGGTGGAAGTGCGGTGTGCGGTTGAAGGCCATCGGCAGGGCCGCGGATTTGATCGGTCCCAGAGAGGTGGTCTCGTCGATGCCCCACTCATGCCCCATGTCAGCGATCCACTGGTTCATCATTCTGCGCAGATCCACGGACTTGAACTGGGGTGAGGAATCGAGCAGCCCGGCACCGATGTTCACTGTGCCGTCGCCGAGGGGGAAGATCCACCCGTATCCGGGCAGCGTCTCGGATTCCCCGGCCTCATTCGTCGACCGCATCTCCACCCAGGATTCGATGTAGTCGTCGGCGTGACGCGGTGTCGTGTGATAGGCGCGAGCGGCGATTCCCATCGGACGGTCGTCACGCTTCTCCAGTCCCATGGACACGGCCAGGCGGGAGGAGACTCCGTCTGCGGCGATGACGATCGGTGCCCGGAAGTGGGCTCCGGGTCCCACTCGGCGACCCCGGTGATCGGTTCCGGAGGCGTGGACGCCGCGGATCCACCCGTCGTCGCCGATATCCGGGGACATAGCGCGAACCTGCTCGAAGAGCCGGGCCCCGCTGCGTTGCGCGTGACGGGCGAAGGCTTCGTCCATGCTCATGCGCGGGCGGGTAACCCCGTAGTTCGGGGTCCCATCGATCTCGGGCCAGTCGAGTTCGAGGCGGTGGCCACCGCCGATGAGGCGCAGCCCCTTGTTCCTGTGCCAGCCGTCGAATTCCGGCAGGTCCATTCCGAGAAAGCCGGCTTCCTTGACCGCACGCGGGGTCAGGGCATCGCCGCAGATCTTGTCGCGCGGGAAACCGGATTTCTCCAGGATGATGACCTCGTGCCCGGCCTGGGCGAGGTAGGCGCCGATCGCCGAGCCGGCCGGACCGGCACCGACGACGACGACTTCGGCATCGAACTCATTCATCGTCAAGGCTTGGCCGGCTCCGTGGTGTCGGTCGCCTCGGCGGGTTTGAGGGCATGGTGGACGGCGACGATTCCGCCGGTGAGGTTGCGGTACTTCACCTGGTCGAACCCGGCGTCGAGGATCTGGTGGGCGAAGGCGTCCTGGTTCGGCCAGGCACGGATCGACTCGGCGAGGTACACGTAGGCTTCGGGGTTCGATGACACCGCACGGGCCAGGGGCGGCAGAGCCCTCATCAGGTACTCCTTGTACACGAGGCTGAAGGCATCGAGCGTCGGAGTGGAGAATTCGCAGATGACGAGGCGTCCGCCCGGTTTGAGCACGCGCAGCATCTCCGCCAGTGCCAGGTCGACGTCGTGGACGTTGCGGATGCCGAAGGAGATCGTGACGACGTCGAAGCTCGAATCGGCGAAGGGCAGGTCCATCGCATCGGCGTAGATGAAGTCGATCTGCGGGTGCCGGCGGCGCCCCTCGGCGAGCATTCCGGTGGAGATGTCCCCCGCTACCACCTCGGCGCCGTGGTGTGTGAACGTCATCGAGGAGGTGCCTGTGCCGGCAGCCAGATCGAGCACGCGCTCACCGGGCCCGGCGGCCACGGAATGGGCGACGGTGCGCCTCCAGGCGCGAGCAAAACCTAAGGAAAGGACGTCGTTCGTGAGGTCGTAGCGGGAGGCGACATCATCGAACATCGACGCGACGTCGGCGGGCTGTTTGTCCAGCTTGGCACGATTCATGACCTTATTCTCTCAACACCTCAACCGGGAGGGCGAATCCGGATCCCAGACGCCTGCGATCCTCGTCTAGAATCGAGGCGACATGACTACCACTTTCGGCACTTCCGACATCCTCTCCGCCCCGCCGCGCCTGCATGTGCGGTCCCGTTTCGTCGACGACGTCGACCCCGGGCCCGGCTTCCCTTTCGAATCGGGTCTTCCCACGACCGTGGAGCAGACGCTCGAGCTGCTGCCGACCGACGGCTTCTCCTGTTGGGTCCGTGACACCTCCGGTCTCATCGGCTTCGGACGCACCCTGCGCATCCGCGCCCGCGGCCCGAAGCGGTTCACCGAACTCTCGGATGCGTGGAAAGCCATCACCGAGGTGGCCGAGGTCGAAGATGAGGTCGATCTGCTCGGTTCCGGACTCGTGTGCTTCGCCACGGTCGCGTATTCGGGCGAATCCGCGGTCGATTCGATCATCCACGTCCCCGAATTCGTACTCGGCCGCCGCGGCGGCCGCGTGTGGCTGACCTCGATCTCGACGTCCGAGGTGCCTCCGCTGCCGCCTATCCTCCAGGCCGAACCCCTGCAGCGCGTGCAGTCGGCGCGCGCCGAGGCCGGGGAACTCGACCCCGAAAGGTGGTCCCGGCTCGTCGAGCAGGTCGCTGACATGCTCACCCCGATCGACACTTCGGCGGAGGTGGATGCGTTCTCGGACGATCCGACTCTGCGCAAGATCGTCCTCGCCCGCGATGAGGTCGTCACCACCGACGATGACATCGACGTGCGTGCGGTGCTAGGCGCTCTCAACCGCAGCTACCCGAGCTGCTGGACCTTCGACATCGCCGGTCTCATCGGGTCGACTCCGGAGCTGCTCATCGGGGTCGAGGACAACAAGGTGACCTCACGCGTGCTGGCCGGAACCTACCGGGTGGAGAAGAACCCGATGGAGGAGATGCCGGCGGCGCGGAAGCTGCTGAGCGCGCACAAGGACAGCACCGAGCATGCGTTCGCCATCGCCTCCCTGCAGCGCAGTCTGGGTTCGGTCGCCGAGGATGTCACCGTCGATGAGCGACCCCACCTGCTGCCCTTGGCCAATGTCATCCATTCGGCTTCAGATGCACAGGCTGCACTGGCCTCCGATTCGGGCCTCAATGCCCTCGACGTCGCCGCTGCCGTCCACCCGACGGCCGCCGTCGGCGGATACCCGCAGGCGAGCGCAGTCGCTCATGTCGATGAGCTCGAACCCCTCGACCGCGGCCGCTACTCCGGTCCCGTCGGGTGGATGGACGGGCGCGGCAACGGCCAGTTCGGCATCGCTCTGCGCTGCGGCCAGCTCGAGGATCGCAACCGGATCCGGCTGTATGCCGGTGCCGGGATCATGCCCGATTCGGATCCCGCCACCGAGGTGGCCGAGACGAATGCGAAGCTCGCTCCGATGCGTCGTGCGCTCGGCCTCGACCGCGGCTGACCTTTCGGAGGCGGCCTGACCGGCGCTCCGGGCAGCGGACATTCCTACCTCTGCTGCGGTGCGGTCACCTCGATGATCCGGCGAGCAGCTGCGGTCCGACCTCCGTCGTTCAGGCCGAGGGGCGTTTCGAATTCCTCCGCATCGGTCACTTGAACGTGCTCCCACCCGTACGCTGCGGCGAACTCGTGGAATCCGCGACCGTGGGGGACGGTGAAATAGCGCTCCAGGAATCCTTCGAGGTGGGGCTGGGAATGCTCGAGCCCGGAGAAGATCGCTCCCCCGTCGTCGTTGAGCACCACGATCGTCACGTCACCGGCATCCTCGGCGCTCGGGGTCAGAAGCCCGCCGATGTCGTGGAGCATGGCGATATCTCCGATGAGCAGGACGACGGGCTCGCCCAACCCCAGTGACAGTCCTGTGGCCGTCGAGATCAGCCCGTCGATTCCGGCGAGTCCGCGTGAGGCGTGGACGCGGGCGCGCATGTCGGTGGCGTCGCTGAGGTAGCGCACCGAGTTCGAGCTGGCGACGAAGAGAATGATGTCCTGGGCGGCCAGGTGCTCGGTGATCGTCCGTGCCGTCGCCTGGAAATCCTCCGCCGAGGCGGCACCCGAGGTCTCTCCCGTGCTCGGTTCCGGGGATCGTTCCGCAGACCGCCCTGTTCGTGCGGCTGCGACCAGCGACGTCCCGGCGTCGATCCAGGCGCGCACCCAGGTCTGCTCCGAGGCGGCGGCGCCCTGCGTCTCGCCCGCAGCCGTCTCGTCGTCCGCGACAGTTCTCTCGTCGCGGACGGTCAGGTCGAATGCATCGACGGCGTCGGGAATGCGCTGCACGGTCACGGCTTCGTCGACGAGCAGTGCTGCGACAGGCCTGGTCAGGGTTGGTTTTCCGTGGACGATGACGGTGCGAATCGCCTCTCGCAGTTCGGGGTGATCGCTGAGCACTCGGGCATGGGCGGGCACAACCGTCGACAGGTCGACTGCTCCGGAGGCAGATGAGTTCGACGAATCAACAGAGGTGCGGGCCAGCGGACTCGAGGGCTCGGCAAGCACCGGAAGCTGATAATCAGCGGCGAACGTACGCAGAGAATCGGCCGGATACCCGCCTGCGTCTCCGGCGACGATGACCGTCCCCTCGGTGACAGTGACTTCGACAGATGTCTGCCGACGGTTCCCCGCGCCGGACTCGGCACGACGATGCTCGGCCCCATTCTCAGCCAACTCGCCGATCTCGCTCTTCCACGCGCCCAACTCGTCCGGCGTAGGAACCAGGGGGACGTCGAACTGCACATTGAACTGGACGGGGCCTGCCACCTCAGCGTCGGTTCCACCAGCTTGGCCCGATGCGGAGGCCACGGCATCTGACACCGATCGGTCGACCGCCTCGGCGGTGGCACCTGCGGGGATATCGAAGCGGGCACGGACGTCGGAGAGCACCTGCGACTGGTCGTCGATGGTCTGGTTGGCTCCGGTTCCACGCAGCCTGGCGGGACGATCCGCGGTGAGTGCCAGCAGCGGCAGGTGCCCGTATGAGGCCTCGAGGACGGCAGGATGGAGATTGGCCACGGCCGATCCGGACGTCGTCACGACCGCCACCACGGACTCACTGCCGCGCGCACGCAGACCGCGGGCCAGACCGAGGGCGAGGAAGGCGGCATCACGCTCATCGACGCGCACATGGGTGCGGATGAGCCCCGCCTCGGCGAGGGGAGCCAGGGCATAGACCAACGGCGCGGACCGTGAGCCTGGGGCGAAGACGACATCACTGACCCCGGCATGGACCAGGCTTCGGGCAATCTGCTGCGCCACCGCGCTCGAATTCGACATCACCTGATATTCAACCACCTGACCACCTGTGGTTCACCTCTGCCCTCTAACCTCGAGAAATGCGCCGCTCGTTGATCATCGCGATGGGAGCACGTGCCATCCGCACTCTGACCGCGGCCCGCTCCCACCGCGGACGCTATCCCGCCCGCGACCAGACCACCTCCTTCCTCGGCCCCGAGCCCCGCGGGAAGGACGCCCGGACCTGGCATATCCGGGACAAACGGAAACTCTCGCCGAGGCTGCGCGAATTCTTCCTCTTCTCCCCCGCGCTCGGCCGCACCGTCGGCGTGCGCGTGCTGCTGCCGGGGATTCCCTCTGAGGTCAGCCCCGTCATCCACCTCTTCCACGGAGGCGGCGACGATTTCCGGTCGTGGACGGATTTCGGATCCGCCGAGGAGCTCACCCTCGACTCCCCATACCTCGTCGTCATGCCCGACGGCGGAGCGGGAACCTATTCGCGCCTGGCAGTCGGCAGCGAGGTCCACGACTGGCCGCGCTTCCACACCGAGGAGATCCCCGCCTTCCTCAAAGCGAACTTCTCCGTCGACTGGGCGCCCGGCAGCCAGCTGCTGGCGGGACTGTCGATGGGCGGGTACGGGGCGATGAAGTACGCGGCCTGGCATCCTGATCGATACGGATCGGCCGCCGCGTTCTCCTCTCCCCTGGATCCGCTGTCGACGGTTCCTGCCTTCGACATCATCGCGATGCGCGAAGGCGCACGCTCGCTGAGCCTGTTCGGTGATCCCGGACTCGACCGCAGCGAATGGCTGGCGAATTCGCCCTACGCACTGGCCGAGAATCTCCGTGGCCTCGACCTGTGGTTCAGCGCTGGGTCCGGCAGCCTCGAAGGGGCGAAGGACCGAGACCTGCTGGAGACCATGATCAGTTCTCAGGGCGAGCGCTTCTCCGCCCGGCTCAACTCCCTGGGCATTCGCCATTCCTGGTTTCCGCGCACCAGCGGTCTGCACAACTGGACGAGCTGGGAAAGGGAACTCGGAGCATGGCTGAAGACACTCGCCAAACGGCGCGAATATGCGAGTTCTGATCGCGGGCGGATCGACCGGGTGGCCGATGGCGGAGAGTTCACCTTCCTCACCGGTCATGCCCTCTTCGATATCCACGGGTGGCGAGTGGAGATCTCCCGTCGTCGCGCACAGCTCGTGCGCTTCGACGCCGTCAGCGCCTCCGGATTCTCTCTGAGCGGGACCGGCAGCTTCCGCGTGCGCACTCCAGGCCTCTTCGACCCCGGACGCCGCTATGACATCAATGTGTCCGGTCCCAGCGGGGACAACGCCTACCAGCAGAAGGCTGACAAGAAAGGACGGCTGACGTTCACCGGTCGGTTGGCTGCGGCCATGCACGATCCGATCATCCCCGGAAAGCGCACTGCGCAATTCGCTAGGCTGGGACAGGACGAGGTGACCACGGTGAGGATCTCCTCGGCACCGGTCGATGCGACGGTCGACGGACGACGGCCCACAGGCGATGTGTCAGATCCGTCACAGACAGAATCCGCAGATGATCCGGCTGGCGTTTATATTGAGAGCGGTCGCGAATCGTCGGCCGCTGATTCTGCAGAACGCTGACTCGAGAGGTCAACAATGAAACGCATACTCCCAGCCATCGCTCTTTTCGCCGGACTCTCCCTTGTCGGCTGCACGAGTGGAGGAGACAAGCCGAACCAGGCTGACGGCGGCGGCGAATCACCGGGGGCCGAGGCTCAGCCGGAGGCCAAGAAGATCGATGAAGCTCAGCTCAAGAAGGTCCTCGAATCGACGAAGGTCGACGGCCAGTCGTTCAAGGCCGTCGACGGTGTCGGGGATGCCAATGGTGAGATGGCCAAGGCGCTGGAGAGCTCGGAATTCGAGCCTGCCAAGTGCAAGGACATCACTCTCGATCTGATCAATTCGAATATCGCCTCGGGCGGCACCACTGTGGCCGGAGCCTCAAGCGACAACGTCCTGTCTGCGGGCCTGTCCAGCTTCGACAGCGTCGACGACGCCCAGTCACAGCTCGACGGCACTGCGAAGATCGCCGAAGAGTGCAGTGACGTGAAAATGAAGACCGCGGGCATGGAGATGTCGCTGAAATACTCGACCTTCGACGCCGAGGTGGCCGGAGCCGATGAGACCAGCGGAGTCGTCGCGTCTGTCGAAGCCGGAGGACAGACTGCCACGGAGATTCGCATCGTCACCGCCCGGGCCGAGAACAACCTCGTCTCCGTCACCAATCTCGCCGATGTCGAAGAAGCAACAGTGACACAGGCCGCCAGCACATTCGTCGAGGAAGTGAAGAAGGCCGGCTGATTCGGTTCAGCCGCGAACTTTTAGGTCACGCACGGCGCTCCAGCAGTTCTGCAACCGCTCAGCCCACCACTCGAATCGTCCCGGATCCACCGCCAACTGCTCCAGGCGGTCAGGGTCCGGGACGATTCGCGTGACCGGGATGGCGCCGTCGACCGGAGTCAGGGCCTCGTCCTCCGCGACAACATCGGCGGTGAAGAGGCGACCGGTGCCCAGACCGCAGGCCACCCGATCACCGAGGATGTCCAGGCTGCGATCGGTGCGCGGCAGTCTGGCAGCGAGTTCGGCTCCGGCGGCCAGACCGACGGATGACTCGAGAGCCGAGGACACCACAGCAGGCAGGCCCGAAGCGCCGATGACGTCGAGGGCGGCACCGATTCCGCCCAGCGGTTGAACCTTGACGATGATGACTTCTGCGGCACCGAGTTCGGCCACGCGCAGCGGGTCCTCGGCTTTGCGGATGGATTCGTCGGCGGCGATGACGATCGGCAGTCCTCGCCGGGCGAGTTCTTCGCGCAGGTCTGCGAGCTGCTCGACCTCGGGCACCGGCTGTTCGAAGTATTGGAGGCCGAAATCGGCGAAGGCTTCGCAGGCCTCGATGGCTTCGCTCGGTGTATATCCGGCGTTCGCGTCCAGGCGCAGAGTCGTGTCCGGGAAGAGCTTGCGGAACTCCCGCAGTCGCGCCAGATCTTCGTCGAGGGAGGCGAAACCGTGCTCGGCGACCTTCGCCTTCACGGTGCCGACCCGGCCATATCGAGACAGAATCGATTCGACCTGATCCGGTGGACAGGCGGGCAGTGTGCCGTTGACGGCGACGGTCTCACCGTTCGCCTCCGCAGCCGGAGCGGAACCGCGCACGGAGTCGGTGGAGGAAGCCGCCTCGGCGAGGGCGGTTGGCCGCGGGATCAGCCCGGAGAATTCGAGGGAGGCGCGCAGCCACCGGCTGGCTTCCTCGGTGCCGTACTCCACGAACGGAGAGAACTCCGCCCACCCGGCGGTACCGGAGAACAGCACCACTTCCCGCTCCGTGATCCCCCTGAACCGGGTGACCATCGGCAGCCGCACGACATGCAGGTCCTCGATGACCTCGTCGAAGCGTTCGGGCAGATCGAGCGGTGCGGCAGCCGAAGCCTCTGAGTCCAGTGCGCCAGTGTGCGAACGTGCAAAATCGACCATGAGCCCAGACTAGCCTCCGCCGACCCTGCCGCTCCTGTCTGTCGTTCGGAACCTAACCGTCCGCCGCCCGGCCCCGAGCCTCACCTCAACGACCAAGCGCTAGGCTGGGGGCCATGACGGTTTCAGAAATCTTCGACCCCACTGCTTGGCGTGAAGTCTCCGGCTTCGACTTCACCGATATCACCTACCACCGGGCAATCGACCCTGCCACCGGCAATGACATCGGCTGTGTGCGCATCGCCTTCGACCGCCCAGAGGTCCGCAATGCCTTCCGTCCGCACACGGTCGATGAGCTCTACCGCGCCCTCGATCATGCCCGCCAGACCTCCGACGTGGGCGCGGTCCTGCTCACCGGCAACGGGCCGAGCGAGAAGGACGGCGGCTGGGCGTTCTGCTCCGGCGGCGACCAGCGCATCCGCGGCCGCTCCGGCTACCAGTACGCCTCCGGTGAGACCAGAGAGAGCGTCGACCCGGCACGCGCCGGACGACTTCACATCCTCGAGGTCCAGCGCCTCATCCGCACCATGCCGAAGGTCGTCATCGCCGTCGTCCCCGGCTGGGCTGCCGGCGGCGGACACAGCCTCCACGTCGTCTGCGATATGACGATCGCCTCCCGCGAGCACGCAAAGTTCAAGCAGACCGATGCCGATGTCGGCTCCTACGACGCCGGCTATGGTTCCGCCTATCTGGCGAAGATGGTCGGTCAGAAGAAGGCTCGTGAGATCTTCTTCCTCGGCCGCACCTACTCCGCTCAGGAGATGTCCGATATGGGTGCCGTCAACGAAGTCGTCGACCATGCCGACCTCGAGACCGCCGCCCTGCAGATGGCGCGTGAGATCCTCGGCAAGTCCCCGAACGCGCAGCGCATGCTCAAGTTCGCCTTCAACCTCGTCGACGACGGACTCGTCGGCCAGCAGGTCTTCGCCGGAGAGGCCACCCGACTGGGCTATATGACCGACGAAGCCGTCGAAGGCCGCGATGCCTTCCTCGAAAAACGCGCCCCCGACTGGTCGCCGTTCCCCTGGTACTACTGAATCGACCCGGCGCATGACTGCACGCGAACTTCTCCCTGCCGAGCTGCCCGAGGCCGTCGATCGGGCACTGAACGGGACGTCGATCCTCATCCTCCCGTCGGATCGGGACGGCGCCGTCACCGAGGTGGCCCCCAGCGTGTGGGCCGGTCACGGCACAGCCCCAGCCCTCATCCTCTTCACTTCCGGGTCGACAGGTAAGGCGAAGGCCGTGGCCCTGTCCGCTCATGCGCTGACCGCCTCGGCGCGGGCGACCGAACGGTTCCTCTCCGGACCCGGCGACTGGCACCTGTGCCTGCCGGTCAACCACATCGCCGGCTTCCAGGTCGAGCTGCGCGCCCGCTTGGCGGGCCGCGCCCCGGTCAGGGCCGCCTCGGCGAAGTTCACCGCACAGTCCTTCGCCACCGATGTCAACGCCTTGATCGAGCGGGCGGGCGACCGCCCGACGTTTACCTCGATCGTGCCCACCCAACTCCACCGGATCCTCGAGGACTCCCCCGCCACCGAGGCGGCCGGACGGATCTCGCACATCCTCCTCGGCGGAGCGGCCATCTCACCCTCCCTGCTCGACCGCGCCGACGCCGCGGGGCTTAAGATCGTGCGGACCTACGGGATGAGCGAGACGGCGGGTGGCTGCGTCTATGACGGGGTGCCCTTCGACCAGGTCGAGGTGACCATCACCGAGGCGGGCACGATCGACCTGTCCGGACCCGTCGTGGCCGACGGCTACGTTGAGATCGCCCCTGACGGGACGATCGCACCGGTCGACTCCCCCGCTCTCACCGTCGACGAGGCGGGGCGACGGATCATGCACACCAGCGACCTGGGCCGGATCGACTCCGGTGTGCTCAGTGTGCTCGGTCGCGTCGATGACATCATCGTCTCCGGAGGCACGAACGTCTCCCCGCACGCTCTGGAGGCCGGGCTGCTGCCGAGCTGGCAGAAAGCGGGAATCGCCGAGATGCTCGTGACGTGGGTGCCCGACGAGGAATGGGGCAAGCTCATCGTCGCGCTCGTACGCCTCGCCGATAATGGTGGAGTCATAGCGGAGAATCCACGAGAATCGGCACAGAGGCTCAATGCCCTCGACCACGGGATGACGGGGCAGCTGCTGCCGCAGCTCGTCTTCCCGGTCGCCGAGATTCCGAACCGGTCGATCGGCAAACCAGATCGCAGGGCTGCGGCCCGGATCGCGGCCGATCTCATAGCGCATGAGGCAAATACCCATACTGGTGAACAACCGATAATATAAGACGGCTCCACAATTCGACAGGAAGGTGAGCGAGACCTATGGCTGATGCCGCCCAGTGGATTTCTGGAGCTCGACTGCGAACTCTGCCCCTGGCTCTCGCACCCGTCCTCATCGGAACCGGAGCCGCTATCGGTTCCCTCGGCGGATTCACCGCCTTCATCCTCGACGACATCTCCGGCAAGGGCGACCACGTCAGCTTCGGGCAGATCCTGCTGCGCGGATTCCTCGCCCTCCTCGTCTCGCTGTGCCTGCAGATCGGTTCGAACTACGCCAATGACTATTCCGACGGCATCCGCGGCACCGACGACGAACGCGTCGGACCCGTCCGTCTGACGGCGACCAGGCTGGCCGAACCTCACGAAGTCAAACGGGCGGCCTTCATCTTCTTCGGCCTGGCCGGTGTCTCGGGCATCGTGCTCATCCTCATCTCGCAGGCATGGTGGTTCCTCGTCGTCGGAGCCGCCGCCGTCGCCGCCGCCTGGTTCTACACCGGCGGCAAACGACCGTATGGCTATATGGGCCTCGGCGAGGTCTTCGTCTTCGTGTTCTTCGGCCTCGTAGCGACCTTGGGCACGATGTGGATGCAGGTCGGTCACCTCAGCCTCAGTGGTTGGGCCGGAGCCGTGTCGATCGGATCACTGGCCTCGGCGGTGCTCATGGTCAACAACCTGCGCGACATTCCCACCGACATCGAGGCTGGCAAGATCACCCTGGCCGTGAGGATGGGCGACAATGCCGCACGCATCGCCTATGCGGTACTCGTGCTGCTGCCGTTCTCGCTGCTTGCTCTGGCGATCCTCGACGGTCATCCCGCCGTGGCGCTGGCGATCCTCGCCCTCGTCCCCGCGCTCAATCCGCTCAAGACGGTGCTCAGCGGAACGACGGGTCCGGGACTGATTCCGCCGATCAAGTCCACGGGACTGACCGGATTGGCCTTCTCCGCACTGATGGGCCTCGGCCTGGCGCTCTGAGGCGCGGGACTCTGGGGCCGAGGCCGTCTGAAACCGAGGCTTGCTGAAGCGATTCAGCCTCAGTTCATCTGGACTGGTCGCCGTCTTCTCCGAGACGTTCTTCGACGATCTCATCCTCTGCCGCTTCATCGGCACCGACCTTCTTGGGCCTAGACGCCCGCTTGGCGACCTTCGCTTCGATCTCGGTTGCCACTTGGGCACGCATCTTGCCCAGGAACAGGTAGCTCAGCAGCGCCCCGATGGCGATGGCGGCGATCGCCATCACCAGGTTGAGGCCGAGGAAAGGGAACAGAACGAGGCCGACGGCGATGATGAGGCCGAAGCGAGCGAGAGTGTAGAGCCAGAAGGTGCGCATTGAACACATTTTAGCCTCTGATCGTGACAGTCTTGTCACCGCCCGCTGGAGGCCGCGCTCAGGTTGGTGGACTATCCTTGACGCATGGCTCGACTACTCATTGCCGCGATCGTCCTGGCGGCTGCGGTGACACTGTACGGACTCTTCGATTGCCTGTTGCGCGATCGCGGTCTGATTCGAGTCCTGCCCAAACCTGCGTGGGCACTCATCATCCTCTTCATCCCCGTCGTCGGGTTCATCCTCTGGTACCTGTTCGGACGCGGTACCGAAGACAAGCCCACGCGCGGCACACGCCCTCGCGGGCAGGTCGCTCCCGATGACGACCCGGACTATCTGCGTCAGGTCGATCGCGAACTCAAACTCGGCAAGCACGCTCCTCCTGCCACGGACCACAATGAGAAGAACTCCCCGCGCGAAGACTCCGGCAAGTCGGACGACGAGAGCGACCCCGCCGATTCCTCCGCCGACACTGATGACCGGGGAACCAAAGGCGACGGCCGCGGCCGCTCCAACTGAACTCCTTCCCTGCCCCAGAGTTCCTGTCAGTCGGCGCGTGCAACCCGGTCAAGGGCCCCGACAATCGCTTTGGTACAGCTTCTTCTGGACTGCTCAGTTTCTACGGTGGCCAATTGAGAGCGGAGTATGCCAATCCTCAGGACGATGCCGAAAGCAGGTGCCGGAGTCTGAGTTGCAGATCGCAGCAAGCCCTCTCGACCCCTGCGCGTGCGTGCCGCGGCCGGCCCGCTCGAGAGCGTCATTCGAGGTCGGCCTGCATCCGCGCTTCATTTGAGGCCGTCCCGCTCCCGCAACTCAATCGAGGCCGGAGTACGAGTGCAGTCCGTTGAAGTACATGTTGACGACGGTGAAGTTGAAGATCACCGAGGCGATGCCGATGAGGTTGAGCACGGCGACCTTCGTCGGGCCCCAACCTCGAGTCGCACGAGCATGCAGATACGCGGCATAGATGACCCAGACGACGAACGTCCAGATCTCCTTCGAGTCCCAGCCCCAATAGCGGCTCCAGGCAACCTCGGCCCAGATGGCGCCGGCGATGAGGGTGAATGTCCACGTGATGAAGCCGACGGCCGCGATCCGGTAGGAAATCCGCTCGAGGTCCGTGCTCGAGGGCAGACGGTGCAGGAACCGCAGCCACTTCGGGTTCTTGGTCTCGTGCACGCTCTTGAGGATCTGGAAGACCGCGAGGATCGCAGAGATGTAGAGCAGAGAGGTCGAGAGGATCGCGATCGGCACGTGGATGGCGATCCAGTACGAGTCCAGAGCCGGGATGAGCTTCGCGGCAGGCGTGTAGAAGACGGTGATCGCCAGGCCCAGGCATAGGAGCACGCCGCCGGAGACGAACGTTCCCAGGTACCGCACGTCCTTCTTCGTCAGCACCACGAGGTAGACGATGACGGTGATCGCGGTGGCGGTGAGGACGTACTCCATCATGTTGCCCCACGGCACACGGGCCACGGACAGGGCACGGGTAAGCACGCCCCCGACGTGGAGGAGCATAGCGAGCACGAGCAGCGAGGTGCCGATGCGGGCTCCGCGATGCCGGTTCTTCCGCGACGACTTCACCGTCACGGAATCGTCGTCGTCCGGCCGGTCGAGGACGGCCGTCGACGCCGTCTTCCGGTTCGTCCGGCGCACCGTGCTGGCCTTGGCGGAGGTGGCGACCTCGGTCTCCGAGGTCTTGAGCTCACGCGCGCCGAAGAGGTCGAAGGCGTAGAAGATCATGGCGACGGCGTAGACGATCATCGCCGAGATGATCAACTGGTTCGACCACATTGCGAGGTCTGTGTTGATGTCCATTCATCCTCCGCACCGTTGAAGTGCTCTTCTATCGCATGCTGTTGTCTGTCTGCGCGCCCCGTCCGACTCCGCGCGGAGACCGAAGGCGACGCGCACTCCTCGGTTATTCTACTCCGCGTAGTACTTCGAGTTCATCTTTCGTTCTCTTTGCCGTACTCACCCTCATCGGGGTCCGAGTCGCGCAAGTCTTTGACCAGCTCGGCAACGGCGCGTTCGACCATCGGATCTTCACCACGGGCCAGGGCGGCCACTTCCGCGTCGCCGTTCTTGATCCGCACCCAGACGCGACGGCGAGGAATGAACAGAGACAGGCCGAGCCCTGCGAGAACAAGGATCGCGCTGATGAGCATGAGCGCCTGAGTCGGGTCCTGTGAGATGTCGACGGCGATGTACTTCTTGACTCCGTCGAAGGTCACCGAACCTCCGTTGGGCAGCTTCTGCGTTTCCCCCTCGGCGAGCTGGATGACGAGCGGATCGCCCGACTCATCGGTCATCTCCGTCATGTTCTCGGCGTCGAGGAAGTACACGGACTGCGGGACTCCGGAATCGAGGCCGAGGTCACCGGTGTACCCGCTCATCACGAGGTAGGGGTTGCGCAGCTCGGCGAAGCTCGAGACCAGATCACCGTCCTGATTCTGTGCAGCGGTGGGCAGAAACACCCCGACGAAGCCCATCTGCGTGCCGGCCGAATCCGGAACCTTGATGACGCCTTCGGAGGTGTATCCGGGGTCCCCGCCGTCCGGGATGAACACCTGCGGACCGGACTGGACGATATCGCCCTTCGCATCACGCACGGTCACCTCGGGGGCGTAGCCGTTGCCGGTGAGATAGACGCCGACGCCGCCCACGCGCACCGGCTCGTTGACCTTGAGGACGTGCGATTCGGTCTTCCCGTCCGCAGTCGTCGTCACCTTCGCATCGAAGGTGCGCGGCTGACCGAACTGGTTACCCGTCGCCTGATCGTCGAAGGTGGAGGTGAAGGAATCGAGTTTGAGCCGGAACTCCGGCAGATTGTCCGCATCGTAGTAGGAGCCGGGTTCGAAGGAATCGTAGGCGACCAGCGAATTCGAGAACGTCTCACCCTCGACGAGGATGCGCTGTCCTTCGTAGCCGAACAGCGATCCGATCGCCATCGTCAGGGTCGCCATGAGCAGGGCGATGTGGAAGACAAGGTTGCCGGTCTCGCGAAGGTATCCGCGTTCTGCGGCGATGTGATCGGACTGCCGGTTGATCCGGTACCCGGACTTCTTCACCCGAGCTTCGGCGGCGTCGAGGAACGCCTCGTCAGCATCCTCACGGGTCTCCGCGTCTCCCTGCGCCGAGGCGAAGGTTGAATATCCGGGCATCCGGGACAGCCGCCTCGGCGCTTTGGGCGGGGTCGAGCGCATCGCCTTCCAGTGCTGCTTCGTCCGCGGGATGATGCAGCCGATGAGCGAGATCATCAGCAGCAGGTAGATCGCGGAGAACCAAACGGAGGAGTACACGTCGAACATCTGGATGGTGTCGAGGAACTGCCCCCAGGCGCCGTTGTTCTCCAGGAAGGTGTTGACACGGCCCGGGTCCTGGATCCGCTGCGGCAGCAGAGATCCGGGGATCGCGGCGAGGGCGAGGATGAGCAGGAGGATCAGGGCCACACGCATCGTCGTCAGCTGCGTCCAGGCCCACCGGCACATGCCGAGGAACCCGAGCTGCGGCTGCTTCACGGTCGACTTCGCGGCAGGCTTGTCGCCCTTCTTCGCGGTCGACTTCGCACCCGATTTCGGCTGCGTCTTCTCCGAGCCTTCGGTTGAGCCCGCCACTAGATCACCACTTCGAATCCATTGATGAGACCTTGCAGAGAGGTCATCCACATATTCCATACGCCGCTGGCCATGAGCACACCGAGGATGATGAGCATGATGCCCCCGGCGCGCACGATCGGTGTCTGATGCTTCCGCACCCATTCGAGTCGTCCGGCGCCCTTGTGGATCGCCAGCGCGAGCAGGATGAACGGGATGCCCAAACCCAAGCAGTAGACGAAGGCCAGCAGTGCTCCGCGCCAGATCATGCCGTCGCCGCCGAAGCTCACCGACATGCTCAGCACGGCCGACAGAGTAGGTCCCACACAGGGCGCCCAGCCGAGGGCGAACGTCGCTCCGAGTACCGGGGCGCCCCAGAGTCCGGCCTTCGGTCTGGCGCGGATGCGGTGCTCGTTCTGGAGCAGGCCGAATCCGCCCATGAACACGAAACCGGCGACGATGACGATGACGCCGAGGACGCGCAGAATGATCGACTGCCATTGGGAGAACAGCGCACCGAGCGCTGAGAAGCTGGTTCCCAGCAGCACGAAGACGACGGTGAAGCCGAGGACGAACAGGCTGATGCCCACGACCACTCGCCATGTCTGCTTGTCCTTCAGTGAGGATCCGGAGAGTCCGGTGACGTACCCGACGTAGCCTGGCACCAGCGGCAGAACGCAGGGTGAGGCGAATGAGACGAGTCCGGCCAGGGCCGCCGCGCCGGCAGCCAGCAGCAGCGGTCCCGAGAGGACGGTCTGGGCGAAGTCCGCCCCGAGGCCACTCACTCGGACTGCACGTCCTCGATGAGTCCCTTGAGCGTCGACGCGTCGACTTCTCCGACGACTCTGGCCGCGGCCCGGCCCTTCGCGTCGAGGACCACCGTCGAGGGGGTGGCCTGCGGGGGTAGTACGCCGGAGAGCAGGGAGACCATCTCACCGTTCGAATCGAGCATGTTCGGGTACGGCACCTGGTAGTTCTGGATGAACGCGTTGGCCGCGGCCTCTTGGTCGCGGACGTTGACACCGATGAACTGGACCTTGTCCCCGAATTCCTCGGACACGGACTTCAGGTCCGGGGCTTCCTTCCGGCACGGCGGGCAGGCCGCGTACCAGAGGTTGACGACGACCGGAGTGGGACGCAGATCTGCCAGCGACATCGATTTCCCGTCGAGGGTCTCAAAGCTCAGGTCGAGTGGTTCGCCGCGGTCCTCGGCAGGCACCCGTGAGACGACTCCCGAACCGGAGACATAGCCCTGGTCGGAACCGGCCTGATCGGCCAGCTCATCGTTCTCGCTGCAGGCGCTGAGCACCACGGCGGTGCCGGCTGCGATTGCGGAGGTGAAGAGAGCGCGACGATTGAGCGGCTGGCGTCCGAAATTCATGCTCCTGCCACCGCGGTGCCCGGCTGCAGATCCGCACAGATGCTCTCGTAACTCACGGACACCAGTATGGAGGAATCGAATGTGAAACTCGTGATAGAAGCCAGGTCACATTCACGCCTGCGCGGGTCGTGGACGAGCGAGCGACCCTCCCCCGACAGGCGGATCATCCAGATCGGCAGCTGGTGGGAGACGATGACTCCCTCGGCGTCCGGACCGTGGAGGTCGAGCTTGGCGCGCAGACTGGCCATCGCGGCCCGCATGCGCAGCACGATCTGCTTGTACGGCTCTCCCCAGGACGGGATGAGCGGGTTGTACAGACGCACGAAGTTCTTCGGTTCGGCCAGGCGCCGCGCGTTGAGCTTCTGCCCCTCGAAGGAGTTCGCCGCTTCGATGACGCGGTCGTCGTCGAACACGGGCAGTCCGAGCGCCTCGGACAGAGGTGCGATCGTCTGCTGGGTCCGCAGCAGCGGAGAGGCGACGAGTTCGACCGGCCGGTTCTGGGCCGACGCGAAGTGCTCGGCCACGCGGGCGGCCATCTCGTGTCCGCGCTCGGTGAGACCGAAATGCGGCAGACGGCCGTAGAGGATGCCGTCGGGGTTGTCGACTTCGCCGTGTCGGACGAGGTGGATGGTGGTCATGACTGCGCCTTCCCGGTCTCCGGAACCGCAGCCGCGGCCTTGGCCGCCGCAGGCAGGGCGCTGATGATCCGGTCGAGGATCTCATCGGTGTGGGCGTAGGAGAGGAACCAGGCTTCGAACGCGCTCGGAGGCATGTGGATGCCCTGGTCGAGCATGGCGTTGAAGAACGCGGTGTAGCGGTCGACGTTCTGGGCCCGAGCCTGGTCGTAGTTCGTCACGTCGGTGTCGGTGAAGAACACGGAGAACATCGAGTTCGCGGACTGGATGACGTGGGCGACGCCTTCGGCCTCCAGGCTCGCAGCGACGGCCGGGCGCAGAATGTCCGCGGCTCGACCGATGTGCGAGTACACATCGAGTTCGGTGGTCAGCTTCAGCGTGGCCAGTCCCGCAGCCGTGGCCACCGGATTTCCGGAGAGCGTTCCGGCCTGGTAGACGGGCCCTGAGGGTGCGAGGTGGCCCATGATGTCGGCGCGACCTCCGAAGGCCGCTGCCGGGAAGCCGCCGCCCATGACCTTGCCGAAGGTGAACAGGTCGGCGGGACCTTCAGGGTAGCCGAGGCTCTCAGCCTCATAGCCGTACCAGCCGGCGGCGGAGACGCGGAATCCGGTCATCACCTCGTCGCTGATCATCAGCGCACCGTGGGCCTTGGTCAGGCGGCGGATCGTGTTCGTGAAGCCGTCGCGGGGAGGCACGACGCCCATATTGCCGGGACTGGCCTCGGTGATGACGCAGGCGATGTCCGCTCCGTGTTCGGCGAACACGGCTTCGAGTCCGGCGGCATCGTTGTAGTCGACGACGATCGTGTCCTGTGCCTGGGCTCCGGTGACTCCGGGGGTGTCTGGCAAGGAGAAGGTGGCCAGTCCGGAGCCGGCCTGTGCCAGCAGCGAGTCGACGTGACCGTGGTAGCAGCCGGCGAACTTCACGACCTTGGACCGGCCCGTGTAGCCGCGGGCCAGGCGGATCGCCGACATCGTCGCCTCGGTGCCCGAGGATACGAGGCGGACCTGATCGACGGGATCGACGCGGTTGACGATCTTCTCGGCGAGTTCGACCTCACCGGTCGACGGGGTGCCGAAGGAGAATCCCTTGACAGCGGCTTCCTGGACGGCGGCGACAACCTCGGGACGGGAGTGGCCCATGATCATCGGACCCCACGACCCGATGAGGTCGATGTAGTCGTTGCCGTCGGCGTCGCGCAGCCACGCACCAGTCGCCTCGGTGATGAAACGAGGGGTGCCGCCCACGGCCTTGAACGCGCGGACCGGGGAGTTCACTCCGCCGGGGATGACCGCCTCGGCGCGGGTGAAGAGGGCGGCGGACCGATCAGTGGTGTGACCGTTCGTCTCTGCTGTCGTCATGGTTCTCCTCTGATTCTTCGCGGGTCGGGTTTCGTCCCCGGATCGTTCTCAGTTACGCATGGGGGCGGCTCAGGAGCCGTTGTTGTCTGTCATATGGTCGAAGACTTTGGTGAAGATCCGACCCAGGGTCTCCATCTCCTCGGGGTCGAGGAGATCGACGAGGTGGCTGCGGACTCCGGCGACATGATCGGGGGCGGCATCCCGCAGCAGCTGCCATCCGGCCTCGGTCATCACACAGTTGACGCCGCGGCCGTCCTCGGGGATCGCGGAGCGCTCGAGCAGTCCGCGCTTCTCCATCCGTGCGACGCTGTGGGTCAGTCGTGACCGGGACATGGTCGTGTCTGTGGCCAGCAGCGCCATCCGCATCGTCCGGTCCTCGTGCTCGGACAGACGCACGAGGATCTCGTATTCGGGCAGGCCGATTCCGTGATTCTCACGCAGCTCCTTGTCCAACTGCGTGCTGAGCAGCTGAGAGCCGTTGAGGTAGCTGCGCCAGGCCTTCTGGTCGACGGCCGACAGCCAGCGAGGTTCGGTCATCACCGGCCTCCGACTGCATTGCGGTTCGGCAGATGACCTGCGGCCTCGGCTTGGAGACGCTGGGCGACCTCGGTGGCCCAGTAAGTGAGGATCGCATCGGAACCGGCACGTTTGAAGGCGATGAGGGATTCGTCGATTGACTTCTCCCGGTCGATGGCGCCGGCGGCGGCCGCGAATTCGATCATCGCGTACTCACCGGACACCTGGTACGTCCACACGGGCACGATGGATTCCTGAGCCACCTCGGCGAGCACATCGAGGTACGGCAGCCCGGGCTTGACCATGACCACGTCGGCGCCTTCGGCGAGGTCGAGACCGAGTTCGCGCAGCGCCTCGCGTCCGTTCGCCGGATCCTGCTGGTAGGTCTTGCGGTCGCCCTTGAGTTCGGAGTCGACGGCTTCGCGGAAGGGACCGTAGAACGCGGAGGCGTACTTCGCGGTGTAGCCCATGACGACGGTGTCGGTGAATCCGGCAGCGTCGAGCGCCTCACGACAGTAGGCGACCTGGCCGTCCATCATGCCCGACAGTCCCAGCACCTCGGCCCCGGCGCGAGCTTGGGCCAGTGCCATCGAGGCGTAGCGATCGAGGGTGGCGTCGTTGTCGACTCCCCCGGCCTGGTCGAGGACTCCGCAGTGGCCGTGGGAGGTGAATTCGTCGAGGCACAGGTCCGCCATGATCACCGTGTCATCGCCGAGCTCGCGAGCCAGCAGCGAAAGCGCCCGGTTGAGGATGCCCTCGGGGTCGTCGGCCTGGGAGCCGATCTCATCCTTGTGCTCGGGGATGCCGAAGAGCATGAGTCCGCCGACTCCGGCCGCGACCGCCTCCCGAGCGGCCTCGAGCAGGGAGTCGAGCGTGTGCTGGACGACTCCCGGCATTCCGCCCAGCGGCAGCGGTTCGCTCAAGCCCTCCTTGACGAACATCGGCAGGATGAGGTCCGAGGGGTGGAGTCGCACTTCGGACACGAGGCGACGCAGGGCCGGGGTCGACCGCAGCCTGCGGGGACGGACGGATCCGGGAACCAATGACATGTCAGGCCTTCCTTCTGCGCCGCTTCTGACTCGGACGCTGCGGGGATATCCCGGCTTCCACGTCTTCGGCGCGTTGGGTGAGTGCGAATTCGACGAGACCGTCGATGAGCGAGGTGAGGTTGGCTTCCTCCGCGAGGACGTCGACGCGCAGCCCGTGTTCGACCGCGGTGTTCGCCGTCGCCGGACCGATGCAGCAGATCACCGAGGTGGGAGCGGGTTTGCCGGCGATGCCGACGAGGTTGCGCACCGTCGATGAGGAGGTGAAGAGGAAGGCGTCGAAGTCGCCGGCCTTGATCGATTCTCGGATCGGTGCCGGCGGCGGCGAAGCACGCACGGTGCGGTAGGCGGTGACGTCGTCGGGGTCCCACCCCTTCTCCAGCAGCCCGGCCACGAGCACCTCGGTGGCGATGTCGGCGCGCGGCAGCAGCACCGTGTTCATCGGGTCGATGTCATCGACGAAGTCCGGCCATGCTGCGGCCAGTCCACGTGCGGAGTGCTCCCCGTCGGGGACGAGGTCGGGGGTGATTCCCCAGTCGACCAGTGCCGCGGCGGTACGACCGCCGACGGCTGCGACCTTGACTCCGGCCATCGAGCGGGAGTCGAGTCCGAAGTCCTCGAACCACATGCGCACGGCGCGCACGGCGTTGACCGAGGTGAAGCCGACCCATTCGTAGGATCCGTCGACGAGGCCGCGGATCGCCTTCTCCATCTGCGTCGGTGTGCGCGGAGGCTGGACGGCTATGGTCGGGACGACAGTGCCGACGGCGCCGAGTTCGGCCAGGGCCTCTGCTGTGGAGGTTCCCTGTTCCTTCGTCCGCGGGATGAGCACCTGCCAGCCGAAGAGCGGTTTGGATTCGAACCAGCTGAGTTCTCCTCTGGATTCCACTCCCTGCCCCATGATCACCACCATACGATCAGTTCCTGACTGCGCCATGGACAGCGCCTGTTTCAAGGTCGTCTCCACGCTCGTCTGCTCGATGGTGGAGATTCCCCACCCGAGGAGGACCTTCGTATCTTCGTCCCAGCCGTCGCCCAGAAGAGCCTCGATGGCCTGTTCGTGGGCAGAGGCGCTGCCGGTGAGCACATGCGTAGTGTTGCGGTGGCGGGAGACGTCGA
Source organism: Brevibacterium siliguriense (assembly GCF_900105315.1). Classification (NCBI taxonomy): domain Bacteria; kingdom Bacillati; phylum Actinomycetota; class Actinomycetes; order Micrococcales; family Brevibacteriaceae; genus Brevibacterium; species Brevibacterium siliguriense. The sequence continues at coordinate 3,435,052 of NZ_LT629766.1, forward strand.
CATGGGTCTGCGGTCCGGCTTCGATGAAGCGCACGGACCGGACGCGGTTGGTTGTCAGAGCGGTTCCCGTGTAGGCCGCCGTCGAGGCGGAGAGTCCGACTCCGGGCACGATCTCGACCTCGACCTGTTCCTTGCGGCAGACTCCGGCTTCCGCAGTCGTAGTGGTGAAGATGATTCCGTCGTCCGAGCTCAGCCGCACCACGGTCTTGTCCGGGCGAGCGAGTTCGGCCATGCGTCGGCCGCGGGTGGAAGCGGCGACTCCGAGGTCGGCGGCATCGATGAGGGTCGCGGCCTGCGGAACATAGGCGGTGACGATCTCGGAATGGACACCGGCGTCGTAGACGACGGTCTCGGCGGTGGCGAGGATCTCGGCGCCGCGCATCGTCATCAGACCCGATTCGCCGGGTCCGCTGCCGATGAAGACGACACGTGGTGCTGCCGGCAGGAGTCGGCGCGGCTGCACCTGGCCCGTTGTCGGTTGGCTGTTCATCCCTGCTCCTGAACCTTGACTGGGGTGAGGTGATCGGCGCTGGCGGCCGGGTCGATGCCGAGGCGTCCCAAGAGGTCCTCGGCTGCGGCGGTGCCGAGTTCATCGGCGACTCGCGCCAGTTCCTTCGCGGTCACCGACAGCTGCTGATCGCTGCCGGTGCTCCAGTCCGCGTCGAGCAGGGCAGGCAGTTCAGCACTCTGACGGGTGCGAGCGAGTTTGCCGTCATCATCGGCCATCACGGCGTCGACGATGAACTCGGTGCCTTCGATCTTCGCCAGCGCGCCGATGGGTGCCGAGCAGCCGGCTTCGGCGCGGGAGAGGATCGCACGTTCGCAGGTTACGGCGAGGTCAGTGGTCTGATCGTGGATCTGACGCAGAGCGGCCCGCACCTCGGCGTCGCCGTCGAGGATGTCCGCAGTGGTCGCATAACCGCTGTCGGCGCTGCGGGTCTCAACGGCCAGGGCGCCCTGGCCCGGGGCCGGGAGCATTACGTCGAAGTTGAGCGAATCGGTGGCTTCGGCGAGGCGCCCGATGCGACGCACGCCGGCAGCGGCGAGGACGACGGCGTCGAGTCGGCCGTCGCGGACGTGGGCGATGCGGGTGTCGACGTTTCCGCGCACACCGCGAACTTCGATATCGGGACGTGCGGCACGCAGCTGCACGGCACGGCGCGGCGAACCAGTGCCGATGACCGACCCGGCGGGCAGGTCGTTCAGGCTCAGCCCGTCACGGCCGATGAGGACATCTGCCGGATCGACGCGCGGCGGGATGGCTGCCATCTGGATCCCCGCCTCGGGGGTGGTGGGCAGGTCCTTGAGCGAGTGCACGGCCAGGTCGATCTTGCCCTGGTGGAGGGCCTGGCGGACGGCGGAGACGAAGACTCCGGTGCCGCCGAAGCCGGCCAGGGGCGACATGTTGACGTCGCCTTCGGTGACGACCTCGACGATCTCGACGCGCCAGCCGGTCAGTGCCGCGATCTGGTGAGCGATCGCCGTGGACTGGGACCGGGCCAGCTGGGACCGGCGGGTGCCCAGACGCACGGTGCGGCCGGTGAAGTGTTCGGGTTCGACGATGTCGAGGGTGTGATCGGCGACCGGGCGGACTCCGTCGGCCTCGACATGGTGTGCGCTGGCGGCCGTGGCGACCTTCGTCTCCGGTGTGGTCTTGGCATGGGCGGCCTTATTCACGGGCAGGTCGAAGAGCTGCATGAGCGCCTGAGCATAGTCGACTTCGGATTCGGTCACTGCGAGTTCCTTGACCTTCACGGTCGGGGTGTGGATGAGCTTCTCTGCCACCCGGTGCAGAGATTTGCGGATCTCTGCGAACGCCTTCTCGTCGACGGAGTCGCCGAGCTTCTTCTCCAGACGCTGGGTCTCCGAGGCGAGCACGTCTTTGGCGTGGGAGCGCAGGGCGGTCACGGTCGGGGCGACGGACCGTTCCTTGTTTCCGGTGGCGATGTTCTCAAGTTCTGCGGAGATGATGGTGCGGACTTCGTCGATGGTGCCGACGACCTTCGCATCGCTTTCCCGGTCGGAGCCACGCAGCAGTTCGCGGATCTCCCCCAGGCCGAAGAGGGCGACGTTCTCGAACTCGCGGACGCTGGGGTCGATGTCGTGCGGAAGGGCGAGATCGATGAAGGCCTTGTTCGCGGCGCCCTTGGGGTTCTGCGCGAGACCGGCGACGATGTCGTCGCGGCTGACGACGACTCCGCGGGCACCGGTGCAGGAGACGATGAGGTCGGCGTCGGCGATCTCTTCGGCCATGATGCGCGGGGTGAGTTCGCGGGCGCGTCCGCCCACCTCGGCGACGAGGCGCTCAGCCTTGTCGAGGGTGCGGTTGAGCACGGTGATGTGGGCGACGCCCTCCTTGTGCAGTCCGGACACGACGAGGCCCGACATGGCTCCGGCGCCGATGACCAATGCATTAGCGGCGCGCAAGGATCCGATATGAGCGGCCGAAGCTTCGAGACCGGCGCCGAAGAGGGATCGAGCGACGTCTCCGAGGTCGGTCTCCGAATGGGCGCGCTTGCCCACACGCAGCGCCTGCTGCATTGCCTGGGAGAGCTCGGACGTCAGTGCCTTGTCCGACTGCGAATCCGTGAAGGCAGAGCGGAGCTGGCCCAAGATCTGGGCCTCGCCGATGGCCATCGAGTCGAGGCCGCAGGCGACCCTGAGCAGATGTTCCATGGCCTGATTGTCGTAATGGGCGTAGAAGTGCCCGGCGATGTCCGACCACTCTTTGTCGATCGAGGATACGAGCGCGTTGCCGAGGTCTGCCAGTCCGCCGTGGAAGGCGTTGACGTCGGCGATGAGTTCGAGGCGATTGCATGTCGAGAGTACCGCGAGTCCCTCGATGTTGTCTCCGGCCAGGGCGTCCCGTCGCAGAGTGCCGACTTCACCGGCCCCGAAGGCCATCCGATCGAGCATGTCGATCGGAGCCGACTGATGTGAAATGCCGAGAACCAAGAGAGTCAATTCCTGTGCTCCTCAAAACCAGGGTTGAGCGGTGCCGTGTCCAGCGCCGAATAGTATGCGAGTACTTGCAGCTCACTGGCCAAGTCGACTTGATGGACACGAACGGTATCCGGTGTGTCGAGCACGGTGGGTGAGAAATTGAGAATGCCGCGCACACCTGCTTCGACGGCTTTCTGGGCCGCCGCAGGTGCCGCGGCTGCGGGGACGGCCATGACCACGAGGTCGATGTGTTCGGACCAGGCGGGCAGTTCGTCCAGAGAAGAGACGGTCAGAGCACCGATGGCAGTGCCGATCTTCTCCTCGTCGATGTCGAAGACGGCGTTCAGGCGCAGACCGCGGCGCCGGAATCCGGCGTAGTCGGCCAGCGCCGAACCGAGGCGTCCGGCGCCGATGATGGCGACGCGGCGATCTCGGTCGAGGCCGAGGAACGTCCGCAGGGTCGCGGCCAGCTCCGGACAGGAGTAGCCGACGCCGCGAGTTCCCGAACGCCCCAGCTGGGACAGGTCCTTACGCAGAATCGACGGGGACACACCACTGCGTGCGGCGAGGTCCTCCGACGAAATTGTGTCCTGGCCCGTGGCGGCAATGGTCTCGACGGTCTGCAGATAGATCGGGAGCCGGGATATCACGCGCTCGGGTACGTCCTTGCGAACGACACCCTCAATCCTGTTGGCGGACAGAATCTCGCCCACGAATCCGCCTCACTCCTTCAATCGATCTCATGCGCCCAAGGCGTCGAGCGCCTTGGACAGCCGTTTCTCATCGACTCGATGAAAACTGTGTTGTCGCCCGTTGAGAAGAACGACCGGAACATCCCAGCCGTACTGCGCGGCCAGATCGTCATCGGTGTCGATGTCGATCTCGGTCACGGTCACGTCTCTGCCCGCGGCCACTTCGGTGACGGTCTGCAGCGCCTGGGCGCACAGATGGCAGTCGACACGCGTGAGAAAGGTCAGGTCGACCATGGCTCACTCCTCATCGGGTGCAACAAACCCCGCCGAGAAATCACTCGAGCGGGGGCGTAGGACCGTTGGGTCTTACTTCTTGTTGCGACGCTGGTGACGTGTCTTGCGAAGCTGCTTGCGGTGCTTCTTCTTCGACATACGCTTGCGGCGCTTCTTGATGACTGAGCCCACTCGGGTACCCCTTGTGCTTGTCGGTGGAGGGTGAACTTCAGGTGCCCACCCATTGAACTAACCGTGCAATTCTATCGCTTGGCCGCCTGCTTTCCCAAAACTGTGTCCAGATCCACAACGACGGTGGCAGACGATCCGCGAGGGCGCGGGGATCGGGTTCGGCTCAGTTCAATCGAAGTAGGGGTCGAGGGCGTAGAAGGGGAAGATGTTCTTCCGGGTGCCCATCACGGCCCGGTCGAGTTCGGCTTCGGGGTCGAATCCCTTCGACCAGGGTTCGAAGGAGCCGTCGAATCCGTCGGTCATCGACAGCGGTGCTTCCCGTCCGGTCTTCGTCTGCGCATAGGCGGCCCACCGCCCGGGGATCCGAGCACCGGGATCGATATCGCGTCCGGCTGCCACAGCCAGGAGGTTCGTCCAGGCGCGGGGCACGACGTCGATGATCGCGTATCCCCCTCCCCCGACGGACAGCCAGCGTCCGTCGGCATGTTCGACGGCGAGGTCGCGGATGCGTTCGGCGGCGATCCGCATGGCGTCCACGCTCAGACGCATATGGGTCAGAGGGTCAGTGCGGTGTCCGTCGCAGCCGTGTTGGGAGACGATGACCTGAGGTTCGAAGGCGGCGACGACCTGCGGGACCGTGGCGTCGAAGGCGCGCAGCCAGTCCGCGTCCCCCGATCGCGGGGGCAGGGCGATATTCACCGCCGAGGCGGCCGCCTTGAGTCCCCCGATATCGGCGGGGAATCCGGTGCCGGGGAAGAGGAACTTCCCCGATTCGTGGATCGAGATCGTGAGCACTCGCGGGTCGTCCCAGAAGAAGGTCTCCACACCGTCACCGTGGTGGGCGTCGGTATCGAGGTAGACGATGCGCTCATATCCGGAGTCGAGGAATTCGGTGATCGCACCTGCGGCGTCGTTGTAGACGCAGAAGCCGCTGGCCTTGCCCGGCATCGCGTGGTGCATTCCGCCGCAGAAGTTCACCGCGCGCCGATATTCCCCGGAGATGATCGCATTCGCGGCGTTGACACTGCCTTGGAACAGCAGTGCCGAGGGGGTGTGCATGTTCTCGAACCCCGGGACATCCTCGGTGCCGATCCCATACCTGTTCGCGTCCTCCTCGTCGAGGCCCTCCTCGGTGCCGGCCTGCCTGACCGCGGCGATGTAGTCGGAGTCGTGGAGGCGCGCGAGCTTCGCCTCATCGATCTCACCGATGGGATTGACGTGGACGTTCTCCGCTTCGAAGAGGCCGAAGTCCATGGCGAGCTTCGCTGTCAGGTCGAGCCTGAGGGGGTGCATGGGGTGGCTGGGACCGAAGTTGTAACCGGTCACCTCGTCGTCCCAAACGACATACACATCATTTTCGGCCATGCCCACCATGCTATATGGCGCAGCTCACTTGCGCCGATTCCGGGGCCACCGGCTCTACCATGGTGCATGTGCCCAAGAATTCCTCGCCTCGTTACGACCGGCTGCTGAAGCCGGGCCGGTGGGTCCGCGACTTCGTCGACGACCTCGCCGTGGCTTCACCGGCGCGTCTGGCGATCGGGTCCTTCGTCGCCGTCGTCGCGGCGTTTGCGATTCTGCTGATGCTGCCGGCGAGCATGCGCGACCCCGGTTCGGTCGATCAGGCCACGCACATCGCGAACTCCGTGTTCGTGGCGGTCTCGGCCGTGTGCGTCACCGGACTGACCCCCGTCGTCACGGAGCAGTACTGGTCGGATTTCGGAATCTCGGTCATCACCGCGGGCATCCAGGTCGGCGGTCTCGGAATCCTCACCCTCGCCTCGGTGCTGGGCATGGCGGTTTCCAGGCGGCTGGGAGTGCGGCAGCGCCTGATTGCTCAGCAGGCCACCTCGGCGCTCAATCTGGGTCAGGTAGGTTCGCTGCTCAAGACCGTGGTCATCACCATCTTCACCGCCGAATCGATCCTCGCGGTACTGCTGTTCCCGCGGTTCCTCATCCGCGGAGAGTCACTCGGCGACTCCATCTGGTATTCGGTGTTCTACTCGATCTCGGCGTTCAACAACGCCGGGTTCACCATCCACGAGGGCGGGGCGGCCTACTTCGCTTCGGATCCGTGGATTCTGTCCCTGCTCATGGCGGGGGTGTTCGTCGGGTCGCTGGGCTTCCCGGTCGTGCTCATGGTCGCAATGTTCTGGAACCGGCCCAGCCGATGGGACCTGCATACGAAGCTGACGCTGACGACCACGACCACGATCCTGGCCATCGGACTGCTGCTGTTGGCGCTGTTCGAGTCGGCCAACCCGGCGACCCTGGGCGATAAGAACGCGGGCCACACCTTCGTCGAAGTGCTGTTCATGGCGGTCATGCCCCGATCCGGCGGGTTCGCGACGATGGAGATCGCGGACATGAGTCAGGCCTCGCATCTGCTCATGGATCTGATGATGTTCATCGGCGGCGGATCGTCGTCGACGGCCGGCGGAATCAAGGTGACGACGGTGGCAGTGCTCGTCCTCGCCGCGTACGCCGAGGCCCGGGGCCTGCAGGATGTGCACGTCTTCGGCCGGCGGCTGACGTCGTCGACGATCAAGCTCTCGATCTCGATCCTGCTCACGGGTGCGATGATCGTCTTCCTCGGCACCCTGACCATGCTGCAGATCAGTGCGGAGCCAATCGATCGCGTGCTGTTCGAGGTGATCTCGGCCTTCGGCACCGTGGGTCTGAGTTCAGGGGTGTCGGCGACCTCACCGAACACGGGACTCTATGTTCTGTCGGTGATCATGCTCATCGGTCGCCTCGGTACGATTACACTGGCGGCTGCACTGTCCATGCAGGATTCAGTGCGCCTGTACCGCTACCCCGAAGAAAGGCCGGTCGTTGGCTAACGAACACACTTCAATCCTGGTCATCGGACTGGGGCGCTTCGGGTCCTCGACTGCGGCGACTCTTGCCCGTCTGGGTCGCGAAGTCATGGCCATCGAGCACAATCCCGAGCTCGTCAAGGACTGGAGCGGAAAGCTCACGCACGTCGTCGAAGCCGATTCGACGAACATCGATGCTCTGCGCCAGGTGGGCGCCGGTGACTTCTCGACCGCCGTCGTCGGCATCGGAACCTCGATCGAAGACAGCGTCCTCACGACCGCCAACCTCGTCGACCTGGGAGTCACGCAGGTGTGGGCGAAGGCGATCTCTCCGTCGCACGGCAAGATCCTCCACCGCATCGGCGCCCACCATGTGCTCTACCCGGAGTCGGATGCCGGCCGCCGAGTCGCTCACCTGGTCAGCTCCCGGATGATGGAGTACATCGAGTTCGATGAGGGCCATTTCGCTGTGGTGAAGATGCGTCCGCCGCGGGAGATCCAGGGCTTCACCCTCAGCGAGTCCGGTGTCCGCGACAAGTACGGAGTGACGATCGTCGGCATCAAGAGTCCCGGCCGCGACTTCACCTACGCCGATCCGACGACTCGAGTGGGCAAACAGGACCTGCTCATCGTCGCCGGGCACGTCGAGCTGCTCGGCCGCTTCGCCGGTCGCCCCTAGGCTGTGGGGCTTCGAGGGCACTTCGACAGGCGACAGGAGAGCGGGCGACGGGAATCGAACCCGCGTCATCGGCTTGGGAAGCCGAAGCTTTACCATTAAGCTACGCCCGCATGCCACCGCTGGTCAGCAGGCATGCACCAGGAGCAGACTCGATGCTGACATGCCTTAGCCGGCGACTCGAACCAGTCTACAGCTTTCCAACGCAGCGAAGGTCGAGCGGTCGACCGCAGACAGCGACAACCGCGTGTTCGAGGTGCATTCGCGCTGATCAGAATCAGGCCGTCTGCACTTCGAACACGCGGTCGGCGGATGACTCAGTGCTCGACAGCCTCCTCGGCGCCGAAACCGGTGTGAGCACGAACGTCCATCTCTGCGGCAAGCTCTGGGCTCTCCACTGTCCGGTCCGTGATCGAGGCGATCCAGCCGAGGATGAAGCCGAGCGGAATCGAGATGATGCCCGGGTTCGACAGCGGGAAGATCGCGAAGTCGGCACCGGGGATCATGGCGGTCTCAGAGCCGGAGACGACCGGCGAAAACGCGATGAGCACCATCGCCGAGATCAGTCCGCCGTAGATCGACCACACCGCACCGCGAGTGGTGAAGCGCTTCCAGAACAGCGAATACACGATCGTGGGCAGGTTCGCACTGGCGGCGACGGCGAAGGCGAGGGCCACGAGGAATGCGATGTTCTGACCCTGCACTCCGATGCCGCCGATGATCGCGACAGCACCGATGACGACGACGGTGCGGCGGGCGATCTTGACCTCCACCTCGGAGTCCTCGACCTTGCCCTTCTTGATGACGTTGGCGTAGATATCGTGGGCGAACGAGGCCGCCGCGGTGATCGCCAGGCCCGCCACCACCGCAAGGATCGTGGCGAACGCGACCGCGGAGATGAAGCCCATGAGCAGAGGCCCTCCGAGCTGGAGCGCCAGCAGCGGTGCCGCGGAGTTCACGCCGCCAGGAGCGTTCTTGATCGTGTCGGCACCGACGAGTGCGGCCGCACCATAGCCGAGCACGAGGGTGAAGAGGTAGAACGCACCGATGAGCCAGATCGCCCACACCACGGATCGGCGAGCTTCCTTAGCCGTGGGGACGGTGTAGAAGCGCATGAGCACATGGGGCAGACCCGCCGTGCCCAGCACGAGCGCAAGTGCCAGGGAGATGAAGTCGAGCGGATTCTCACCGTACTGCAGACCCGGGTTGAGGACGCCTTCCCCGACTCCTTCGGCTGCGTTGTCCACGGCGGAGGCCAGCAGCGTCGAGAGATTGAAGCCGTTGAGTGCGAGTACCCAGACGGTCATGGCGAAGGCACCGGCGATGAGCAGGATCGCCTTGACGATCTGCACCCAAGTGGTGCCCTTCATTCCGCCGACCAGGACGTAGATGATCATCAGCGCGCCGACGACGGCGATGACCAGCGACTGGCCGACTTTGCCATCGATGCCCATGAGCAGAGACACGAGTCCGCCGGCGCCAGCCATCTGCGCGAGCAGGTAGAAGAAGCAGACCGCCAGCGTCGACAGGGCTGCTGCCATGCGCACGGGGCGCTGTTTGAGGCGGAAGGACAGCACATCAGCCATGGTGAACTTGCCGGTGTTGCGCATGAGCTCGGCGACGATGAGCAGAGCGACGAGCCAGGCGACGAGGAAGCCAATCGAGTAGAGGAACCCATCATAGCCGTTGACGGCGATCGCACCGCAGATGCCGAGGAAGGACGCGGCAGACAGGTAGTCACCCGAGATGGCGAAACCGTTCTGCGGTCCGGTGAACGACCGTCCGCCTGCGTAGTAGTCCGAAGCGGACTTGTTGTTGCGGCTGGCCCGCAGAACAATGAACATCGTGACCGCGACGAATGCGGCGAAGATCGTGATGTTGAGGACCGGGTTGTTCTCCACCTCGGTGGTCGCTGCGCCGAGGAGGTCGACTCCCGAAGCGACGAAGTCTCCGATTGCCAGAATGCTCATGGGCGGTGTCCTTCCAATTCGGCCTGCAGTCGTTCACGGATCGCTTCCGCGGGAGGGTCGAGCTTCTTGTTGGCGAACGAGACGTAGAACATCGTGATCGCGAAGGTCGTCACGAACTGCAGCAGCCCGAATACGAGTCCGACGTTGATCTCCCCCACGACCTTCGTCGACATGAAGTCATGCGCGTACGTACTGAGGATGACGTAGAGGAAGTACCAGACGAGGAACGCGATCGACAGCGGGATCACCACCGAGAAGCGTTTGCGTTTGAGGGCCTTGAACTCCGGCTTCTCCTCCTCTGCGAGGAAGTCAACACCGGTGTTGACGGGGTCATTCATTCTTTCTCCTTTGATTGGACAGAACATCAGTGTTCTGAATCACATGACCCAAAGGTAACGTTCAGCATGCGCTAGGGAATACCACCGAAAGTTGGTAGCTTGTTCACATGAATGCGCACGCCAAGGAAACGCGGGCTCTCAAAGTCGAGACCCGTCGCCTGTTCGTCGAAGCCGTCGACTCCCTGCACCAGAGCGGCACAGGTGACGTCGTCTTCGGAGGCATGGTCGAAGAGGGTTCGGTGGCTGTCGAAGCCGTCGCCGGCGCCGACAAGGACCTTCTCTCGTCCCTCATCGTCAGCACCGGGCGCGGACTCGGAGGGCGGGCAATGACCGAGGGCACTCCGCAGCTCACCCGCGACTACGAGATCGACCCTCTCATCACCCATCACTACGACGAGGAGGTGCTCGGTGAGGGCATCCGCGTCCTCGTAGCCGTCCCCACCCTGCACGGCGGTGAGGTCACCGGCATGGTCTACTGCGGCCACCGCGCGGACTACAATGCCGCCGCCCCGCAGACGGGAGATCTCGTCCGGCGGGTGCGACAGCTCTCGGTCGATCTCGGCCGGCTCGGCTACCGGCAGGAACCACGCGTCCCGGTCAAGGAGGAACCGCTCTACCCGGATCTGGATCCGTCGGGTCGCGAAGCTCTGCGACACACCTATGCAGAGCTTCGTGCCATCCGCTCCGACATCGTCGATGAGGAGACCCGGGAGAAGCTCACCGGCGTCGAGGCGCGCCTGGCCGATATCCTCTCCGGACACAACCCGGAGAGATTCCAGACGCCTGTCCCCGCCGTCAAGCTGTCGCCGAGGGAGACCGACATCCTCTCGCATGTCGCCCTGGGCTGGCCGAATGCCCGCATAGCCGAGGCGCTGTCGCTGCGCGAGTCGACGGTGAAGTCCTATCTCAACACGGCCATGGTCAAGCTCTCGGCACGGACCCGGCATGAGGCCGTGTCGATCGCCCGTTCCTCCCACGTCCTCCCCTGAGAGGGGAGGATCGGATCAGCTGTTGATGACCTCGGAATTCTCCCGTTCCATCTCCACGGAACGGTCCGCCGCAGCCTGTGCAGCCGCCTCGGCGATATCGAAGATCCCGGCGTCGAGGAACTGCTGGAGACCGGCCAAGGTCGTCCCGCCCTTGCTGCTCACGGCCTGACGCTGAGCGGCGGGGTCGGGCTTCTCGGTCAGGAGTCGGCCGGCACCGTCGGCTGTGGCCACGACCATCTGGCGGGCGGCGTCCTCGCTCAGCCCCTGTTGGACGCCGGCGGCGATCATGGCTTCGGCGAGGAGGAAGAAGTACGCGACTCCGGACCCGGAGATTCCGGTCATGGCAGGGATCTGGGATTCGTCGAGATCGACGACGAGGCCGGCGCCCGACAGCAGGGACTTCAGTGTGTCCACGCTGGCGGCGGTCACCTCGGCGGTGGGAGCCAGCGCGATGACACCGTGGCCGATGGCACTCGGCGTGTTCGGCATGATCCGCACGATCGGGTTCTCGGGGGCGAGCCTGGCGAGGTCCGCGGCGGCGACGCCGGCGGCCATGGACACGAGCACGGAGTTCGGGTCGAGGTCGTCGGCGAGGTCACGCAGGGTCTCGGCCATCATCCACGGCTTCACGCCGAGGAAGACGAAATCGGCTCCGGAAACGGCGTTCCTGTTCGCGTCGGCATCGTCCTCCACCGAGGCGACCGTGGCGGTGGGCAGATCGCTGCGGAGTCGCTGCGCCGAGACGGTCGAATTCGTCGTCGCGCGGACGGTGATGCCCGCGTCCGCGGTGAGGATTCCCTGGATCAGGGCCGTGCCCATGTTGCCGGTTCCGATGGAGGCGATTGTGGTCAAAGCGCGCCAGCCTTTCGATGTTCGGGGTGTTGGTGGTCAGTTGGTGTCCGTGGAATTGCGCGTGCCGGTGCGAGGTCGGGCGAATGGACTCGTGACGTCGCTTTCCGCCGCCGGGTCAGCTCTCGTCACCTGTCCTCCCGGACTGCGCGGGCTTGTGCTCGGACGTGCGGGTGTGGCTGTGGGCGTTGCGTCGCGGTGCGCCTTCGTCCAGGCCGAGGTGCTCGCGGGCGAATGCAATGGAGTCGGCGAGCATCTTCTCGCGAGCTGACTGCTTGCGCACGAATCGGGTGTTTACCTCGACGACGACGTCGCCCTGCCAGTTGTGTTTGGCCAGGTGCTGCAAGGTCTCGGCGACGGGCATGTTGCCTTCGCCAGGCACCAGGTGTTCGTCCTTGAGTGAACCGGCGCCGTCAGTGAGGTGGACGTGGCGGAGTTTGTCGAAGATCTCGTCCACGGTTTCCAGGGCGTTCATGCCGGCGGTGGAGGCGTGTGAGAAGTCGAAGGTGAGGTCGTCGTAGTCCTCGTCCAGGGGGTTCCAGTCGGGATAGTAGACCTGGATCTCGCGCAGGCCGGCCCGCCAGGGATACATGTTCTCAACGGCCAGACTCACACCGGTCTCCTGAGCGACTTCACGGACGCCGTCGACGAAGCCGAGGGCGTATTCGCCCTGCCATCGGAACGGCGGGTGGAGGACGACTGTGTCGGCACCCACCTCCTTGGCGAGGTTCGCGGTGATCCGCAGCTTCTCCCAATGGTCTTTGTGCAGCACTCGGGGCAGGAACAGCAGGGTCGGGGCGTGCAGGGAGATGACGTCGAGTCCGGTGTCGCGGGCGAGTCCGCTGATGAGGTCGACGTCGCGGGTCTCGGTGTTGTGGGTGATCATGATTTCGACACCGTCGTAGCCGTGTTTGGCCGCTTGGGTGAAGGTCTCCTCGACGGTCATGGGCGAGACGGAGGAGCTGGAGAGGCCGAGCCTGATGCGGTTGTCGGAGACGTGATGGGCGTCTTTCTCATACACGTCGTGTTTGTCGAAGTACTCCCTGTGGCGCTTCGAATTCGAGCGCGCAGAATTCTTGGTGGTCAGCACCTTCCGCTGGGACTTCGACTTTTTGCTCATCACGTCCAGTTTAACGCCGACTCCCCGCCCCAGAACTACCCGACGGCGGCCCAGCAACCTCGCGCGAGGTTGCTGGGCCGCCGTCGGGTAGTAAATCAGCCGTAGAGGGCTTCGGTGTCCTCGTCGACCCAGCCCTTGGCGCGTTCGACAGACTTGTTCCAGAGGCGATAGAGACGATCGACCGTCTCCTCGTCCATCGACGGGTTCCAGCGCTTGTCCTCACGCCAGTTGTTTCGCACGTCTTCCTCACCGTTCCAGAACTTCACGGCGATTCCCGCGGCATAGGCCGCGCCAAGTGCGGTGGTCTCGATGACCTCGGGTCGGATGACGGGCACGCCGAGGAGGTCGGCCTGGAACTGCATGAGCGTCTCGTTCGCGACCATGCCGCCGTCGACCTTGAGCTCGGTGAGCTCGACACCGGAGTCGAGGTTCATCGAGTCGAGGACCTCGCGCGACTGGAAGGCCACGGATTCGAGTGCGGCACGGGCGATGTGGTTCTTGTTCACATACCTCGTCAGACCCACCATCACGCCGCGGGCGTCGGACTCCCAATGCGGGGCGAAGAGTCCGGAGAACGCGGGCACGATATAGCAGCCGCCATTGTCGTCGACCTGCTTGGCCAGGGTTTCGACCTCGGGTGCGTCCTTGATGATGCCGAAGTTGTCGCGCAGCCACTGCACGAGCGAACCGGTGACGGCCACCGATCCCTCGAGCGCGTAGACGGCCTTGTCCTCGCCGATCTTGTACGCGACGGTGGTGAGCAGCCCGTTCTTGCTGGCCACCGGCTCATTGCCGGTGTTGATGAGCATGAAGTTGCCGGTGCCGTACGTGTTCTTCGCCTGCCCCTTCTCGAAGCACGCCTGACCGAAGGTCGCGGCCTGCTGATCACCGAGGATGCCGCAGATCGGGGTGTCGATGATGAGTCCGTTCTTCGCCCCGTAGCCGTAGATCTCCGAGCAGGACTTGATCTCGGGCAACATCTCGACGGGGATGCCCATATCGGCTGCGATATCGGGGTTCCAGTCGAGGGTGTCGATGTTCATCAGCATCGTCCGCGAGGCATTTGTGACGTCGGTGACGTGGACTCCGCCGTTGACCCCGCCGGTGAGGTTCCAGATCACCCAGGTGTCCATGGTGCCGAAGAGCAGGTCTCCGGCTGCGGCAGCCTCCTTGACCCCGTCGACGTTGTCGAAGATCCACTTGGCCTTCGGGCCGGAGAAGTAGGTGGCCAGAGGCAGACCCACCCGGTCCTTGTACTTGTCCGGTCCCTCGTCCCCGGCGAGTTCGTCGCAGACCTTCTGGGTACGCGCGTCCTGCCATACGATGGCGTTGTAGACGGGCTCACCGGTGTTCTTGTTCCAGATGACGGTGGTCTCACGCTGGTTGGTGATGCCCACACCCTCGAGCTGGTGGCGATTGATGTTCGCCCGGGTGAGAGCCTGGCCGATCGCCTCGTTGGTGTTCTTGATGATCTCGACCGGATCGTGCTCGACCCAGCCGGCGCGGGGGAAGATCTGTTCGTGCTCGAGCTGGCCGGACGACACGATCTGCCCGTCATGGTTGAAGACGATCGCCCGCGACGAGGTGGTGCCCTGGTCGATGGCGAGGATGAACTTTTCCTGACTCATTCTGACTCCTGTGTCGAAGTAGTTCTTGGTGGTCTGTTCAGATGAAGGCTCGGGAGATGACGCCGGCAAGCACCGCACCGACGAGAGGCCCGGCGATCGGTACCCACGAATAGGCCCAATCCGAGCCGCCCTTGTTCGGGATCGGCAGCAGCGCATGGACGATGCGCGGGCCGAGGTCACGCGCCGGGTTGATGGCGTAGCCGGTCGGTCCGCCCAAGGAAGCACCGATGGCGACAACGATCAGTGCGACTGCCAGCGGTCCGAGCCTATCCGGCGTTCCGCCGAACAGCAGGATGACGAACACGAGGACGAAGGTCGCGATCACCTCGGTGACGAAGTTCCATCCGTAGGAGCGGAGCTCCGGCCCGGTGGAGAATGTGCCGAGGATGCTCCCGGCTTCCTTCTCCTCGTCGTAGTGCTTCTTATACACAGCCCATGCGAGGACGGCACCGATCATCGCGCCGATCATCTCGGCCGCGAGGTAGGCCACCGTGTTGGCGAAGTTGACGGGGATGCCGTCGGCGTATTCGCTCGCCCCGCTGAAGAGGATGCCGAAGGTCACGGCAGGATTGAGGTGTGCGCCGGTCTTGTAGGCGACGAAGACACCGGCGAAGACGCCGAGGCCCCAGCCGAAGGAGATCAGCAGCCAGCCACCGCCGTTGCCTTTGGTCTTGGTCAGGACGACGTTGGCAACGACGCCGACGCCGAGCAGTATGAGCATCGCCGTACCGGCGATCTCGTAGAGGAAGATGGTGCCCATATCTCACAAACTCCTATTGTTTGTCTGTCCGGTGGGTGCCCCGGTCGGTGGTCGGCCCGGAAGGTGCTCCGGGGTCGGTCGATATTCAGTTGACGGTATTCGGTTGTGGTCCCGCACTGCGCTGTGCACGGTTCAGTGGAGAGTCTTCCCGACCAGGGCCGCTGCCGAGGCGTCGTCGTCGGTGGACTCGGCCGCAACCTGGGCGTCGACGTGGGCGTTGAAGTCCTCGACCTCGGTCGACTGACGTTCGGCGTCCCATCCGAGGACGGGTGCAACGATGTCCGCGACCGCGTCGGCGGCGGCCTTCCCGCGGTCCGAGACCTCGTAGTTCAGCCGCATCCGCCTCTCCAGGATGTCGCCGAGGTGGACGGCCCCCTCTGCGGCGGCCGCGTAGTGGGCTTCGACGCGCAGGTAGCGTTCGGCGCCTTCCAGCGGCTGGCCGAGTTCGGGATCCTCGTCGACGAGGTCGAGCAGATCCTCGATGAGGGTGCCGTAGCGGCGGATGAGACGTTTGACGCGGTCTTCATCCCAGCCGTACTTCTCCGCGATACCGGACTGGCCCCGACGCAGCGCACCCACGCCCTGGGCACCGAGCAGCGGCACGGATTCGGTGAGTGACCGGCGGTCCTTCGCATCGTCGCCGAGGACGAAGTCGACGGCGTCTTCGGCCATCACCCGGTAGGTGGTGAACTTGCCTCCTGCGATCGCGGCCAGGGCCGGTTCGACCTCCATCACAGTGTGTTCACGGGAGACTTTCGTCGAAGCCTGCCCCTCCTTGACGACCGGCTGGAGCAGCGGCCGCAGGCCGGAGTAGACGCCGATGACGTCGTCGCGGGTGAGTTTGTCGGCGAGGATGGCGTTGGCGTGTTCGAGCAGGTAGTCGATGTCTTTCGAGGTCGCCACCGGGGCGTCGACGTCTTCGTTCCACGGGGTGTCGGTGGTGCCGATGACCCAATAGCCTTCCCAGGGGATGACGAAGAGGACGGACTTCTCCGTCTTCGAGATGATTCCGGTGTTCGGGTCGGCCTTGATCTTGTCCTCGGCCACCGTGATGTGCACGCCCTTGGAGGCGAGCACCTTGAGTCCGGCATCGGCCTTCGCCAGATCCTGCTGCTCTTCGGTCCACACGCCTCCGGCGAGGATGGTGCGGCGGGCGTGGATATCGAATTCCTCGCCGCTGATCTCGTCCCGGGCATGGACGCCCGTGACCTGGTCACCATCGTGGAGGTAGCCGATGACGGAGACGTGGTTGGCGGCAGCGGCTCCGTAGCTCACGGCCGAGCGGACGAGGGTCATGACGAAGCGAGCGTCGTCGACCTTCGCATCGTAGTATTCGAGGGCTCCGACGGCGGCGTCGTCGGCCAGGCCCGGGAAGTGGGAGCTCAGTGCCTTCTTGCCGAGGTGGCGGTGCATCGGCACAGCGCGTTTGCGTCCCGGCCGAGTGGCCATCGTGTCGTAGAGGAGCACGCCTGATCCGATGAAGGCCCGGTCGATGAGGCGGTGTTCGAAGGGGAACACGAAGGCCACGGGTTCGACGAGGTGGGGTGCGGTGTGCTGAAGCAGCAGATCGCGCTCCTTCAGCGCCTCGGCGACGAGCTTGAAGTCGAGCATCTCGAGGTAGCGCAGTCCTCCGTGCATGAGCTTCGACGAGCGGGATGAAGTACCCGAGGCCCAGTCCTTCGCATCGACGACACCGACCTTGAGCCCGCGGGTAGCGGCGTCGAAGGCCGATCCCGCGCCGGTCACTCCCCCACCGACGACGAAGACATCAAGCGGGTCGGCCGCGCTCGTCTTCTTCAGAGTCTCCAGTGCCTGGTCGCGGAAGTTCGGGGACAGCTCACCATTTCGCATCGGCAGGTTCGTGCTTTCTGTCAGTCGATTCGGGCTTTGGCCGAAGCCGGCACGTGCAGATCAGTGCGGGTGCCGCCTCGGCGACTATTCAAAAACTAGCAGGCGAACCTGAATTCCGATACTGCTCGGCTGGCCACAAGGCCGCTCGCCCGTAATCTAAGAACGCCGAAGCGAATTCCGACGGAGATTCAGTCAAGAGCGGCAACCGACTCCACGCGCATCGCCGAGGACTGCTCGGCGGAGTCGAGGAGGTCGAGTTTGCGCATTATGATGCCTTCGCGCAGCGCCCATGGGGAGATGTTCATGACACCGATGTCGAAGATCGTGAAGGCCGCCTCGGCGACGATCGCCCCGGCCAGCACCTGACCGGCACGGGCTTCGGAGACGCCGGGCAGGGTCGCGCGTTCCGCTGGGGTCCGAGAGGCGAGGGTGTCGATGATGCCGTCGAGATCGCGGCGGAAGAGCTTCCGAGGCGCATAGATTCCGTCCCCGCTCGGGGCCGCACCGGCTATGCGTGCCAAGGAGCGGAAGGTCTTCGACGATCCGACGACCTGATCGGGCACGCCGACCCGGTTGATATCGCCGGCGATGCGTCCGATCTGTGCCCGGGCGTGCTTGCGCAGCCGGTGGATGTCCTCTGCAGTGGGCACCGGGTCAGGGAGGAAGTCCGAATAGGTGCGACCGGCCCCGAGCGGAACCGACACGGCCGCCTGCGGGTATTCGTCCTGACCGGCCGCGATCTCCAGTGAACCGCCGCCGATGTCGAGCAGCAGGATCTTCCCGGCCGACCATCCGAACCAACGGCGGGCGGCGAGGAAGGTCACGCGGGCTTCGTCGCGGCCCGTCATGACGTTGAGGGTGACCCCGAGCTGAGCGTTGATCGATTCGATGAGGCTGACCCCGTTCGGAGCTTCCCTGACCGCCGAGGTGGCGAATGCGAGGATCTGCTCCGCCCCTTGGTCTTCGGCGATCTCGACGGCATCGGCGATGAAAGAACGCAGTCGTTCCTGGCCGTCTGCGTCGATCGATCCATCATCGTTGAGATACTCAGCGAGTCGAAGCACCTCCTTGTGCGAGGTGGCCGGCAGGGGCGGCGCTCCGACGTGGGCGTCGACGACCAGGAGGTGGACGCTGTTGGAGCCGATATCGAGGACTGCTAGGCGCATTCGCTCAGTTTATCCCGTCAGCGGACTTCGTCGCTTCCCGAGGCGAATCCTGACGGCTGAGTCGGCCAGCTGTCAGTGCAGCGGTGGGCCGTACGGTCAGTTAATTTCCTGTTAGCTGACGTCGGCTGGGGGCGCCAAGGTGGCCGGAATCAGGGACATTCTCTCCTGGCCGGGATCACACCACAGGGCCTCGAGCTCGAGATCTACTGCGACGCTATGATCGCGCAATCTGGTCCACTCAGGATGACGAATCGGCCTTTACCAACTATCTCAGACGCACGGAGACTAATTCAGACACATGGATCAGACCGACATAACCACAGCGAGATGAGATGACCACGTCGCATGGTGAGTCGCAAGGACGGCGCAATGGGGCTCGACTGGTTCCCGTCCGGCATCGTCTCTCTCACGCTCACAGACGTAATGTTCGACACTGGCGATGTCTCGCCCGATGCTCTCGTCCGCCTCAACGTCGCACGCCGCGGCGATCCGGTAGGTTGATCTCCTAAGTATCAGACGGCGCCCACACACGTTGTGAGATCCGAGCGAATTCGACCGCGAGTTCGACCGCCCACTCCAGGGCTTCGGCAGGGTGTTCAGTCGCCTGCGTAACAAATCCAACGTGGGAACCTCGAAATCCCCTCGCTTGATAAGGCGCATCCATGCCGAAAGTCTCTTGCTGGGGTGAACGACTACCGTGTCGGGAGAGCGGAACGCCACGCTGAGCTTCCAGACGCTCCGCCTCATCCCAAGCAGCAGACAGGGCATCATGCATCCGCTGATTGGATTCCGGGTTGGAAACATCATCGTCATCCACTTTGAATCCGATCGTGACATGGAATCGCGGCGATCGCTGCGCATCACGATTCGCTTCCACCTGACCGAACACCCAGGTACCTTGCACCGTAATATCGAGACAGGGAAACCGCCTCCCAGTATGGGCTTGTTTCACTAATACTTCGGCGGGATGTTTCGACTTCGATGAGGCTTCGGACAAGAGTTTGCGAATCCGCGCCTTCGAACCGGGAAGCTGTGCAAGTCGATCGATGTCTGCTGCGAGTTGTTCTGCCAGCGGATTGACCTCGGTCAACCTGGCCAGCAGCTCTCCCCAGGCAATTGCACGCACGGACGGACGTTCTTTCAGCACCGCCTGCACATCGGGGGCCTGCAGCGAAGGTACGAGCACCACGGCAATGGCCTCGGAGAACTCGAACGAGTACGTGTCCAGCTGTTCGACCGAGACGAAATCGTCGATCTTGGCCTCGACGTAAACGTCAAGACCTGATTTGGTCGAGAAGTGCAGATCCGTGTGTTTGTCCTCCCGACGCATCGATGCAGGATCCACTGGCCCGAGTTCTGTGCCAATGCAGTCGCCCAGAATCTCCCCGAACTCTTCCGGGTGGGTAATCCCCAGGGCGGTCAGGGCCCTCACCGCGCTGTGCTCATTCGTCCATGCCTGTGCCTTCATCGTGCTCTCCCTTTTTCCTTGTATCGATTCCATCGACCATGCCCTCAATCCCGGAAACCATGCTGGTGCCACGGTGTCCCGTCCCACGGTTCCGCCCACCCGATGTGTTTGACCCGCAGCTGCGGAAGCGCGGGATCAGAATAGTGCGGGTACACCAGCTTCAACCGGCCGCCGAGTTCGGTCAGGCCTCCCAGGCGACTCGGATCGGGAGTCGTGTACATTCCGCCGCCCCATGTTCCATCAGCGTCCGGATACCGCGTGACATCGACCGGACAGTCAACCACTCGGACGCCGAACTTCGTCAAACCGACAACGACATAGAACTCCACCCAGTACGATCCCAAGTGGGCCTTGAACACGTCACCGATCGAAAGACCGAAATAGGCCGGCCCGAGTGCCACATCGCCCCATCTCGCCAAGAAGGCAAGGCCCGACAGCCCCTTTCCCGTTCTGGCATGCCCGCGCCACCTCCGAGCGATATACCCGAACTCGTTTGCCGTAAGCCTTTCGGCAACAAGGGTCACCGGCCCTTCCAGCCGATCAAGTTCCTGCGAGATCAGATTGCCCTCTCCGCTGCCATCGACTCGCGGCACCCACACAACAGAAAGATCTAGTCCTGTCAGCACCGGCCCCGAGGATACGACCCGGTCCACGAGGAGGTAGGGAACATCTTGGCTTCCACAGTCGCCGCAGGATTCGCCGCATTGTACGCAGCAAGATCCGGATAGTTTCTGCTCCGATGCCCGATCCGATTACGCATTTTTAGAGATTAGCACACATGAACTATTCACTTCACGGCCCTTAGAATGCTGAGATGAACTCCCAGCGACCGAGCAGACCGAAACTGGTATCGGGCAGAGAAGCAACCCGAATTCTCATGGAGGCGAACTGCTGCGAAGCCATACAGGCGCGACACGTTCTTGCCTGCGGACTCGCAGGAGCCGGATTCTCATACGGCAACGCAGTGATCTACGAGCACGACTCCGTAGTCGACCTTTCGAAACGTCCCAAGCTGAGCCTCGACGATATGTGGGACGCACTTCCTTTCGAGGCAGTCGTCGTGGCACGCCAGCATGCAAGGAGCCTCACCACGCCCAGAAACGATCCCACACGGGACTGGTACGGCGTCGATCTCTTCGCACCGGACGCTGCGCAGAGAAGTGCGTCTTCTCGGTGGTGGGAACTCGGTGCGGAACGTCAAGCTGTGGTCCAAAGGCTCACCAGGGACGGTCCCATCCCACTGCTGGTTTCCGTAGGTGGCTGCATTGTTCGCGGATACTCGATCGCTGGAATCGACTATCAACTGTCCGCCGAGAATGGTCGTTCCGAAACGGCATTCGCGCTCGCTGAAGGTCGACCAGACTGGGCCGAAAAGGTCGAGAACAAGTGGATGAGAACGCCCCGAGGATCCGCCCTGTTGGTACTCATCCGCAGCAAGTCCCGGTAGGCAAAACTCCCAGAAGTTTCGATTCACCACTCATGCCGACCGGAAAAAAGCAGGCTCAGCCCCGCCAATCCGAGACCTTGAACCCGAATTCCGGCGGCTCCTTGGCGAAGAACGCTTCCTGACCGCGGGTGATCTCCGCCCGGTAGGCCTCATCGAGCCACCGAGGCGGCTGCGTGTCCTCAGCCAGTTCACCGTCGAGAATCGCCTTGGCACCGACCTGGCTGAGTCGGGACAGTCCCACGATCCGCTCCCCCAGAGCCTGTGCGGCTTCCAACGGGGTGTCGGAGACTTCGTGGAAGAAGCCGAGTTCGGCCATCTTCTCGAACTTCACGATCGAGGCCGTGATCAGCAGGTACCTCGCCCACGCATCACCGAGGATCTGCGCCAGGCGCTTCGTGGGGCCGGCCGGGTAGACGAGCCCGAGCTTGGCTGCGGTGACGCCGAAGATCGCACCGGGGGCGGCGATGCGGATATCGCAGGCCGCGGCGATCTCCGTTCCCCCGCCCACGCAGTTTCCTGTGATCGCTGCGATCGTCGGGGTCTGCGAGTTCGCCAGGGCCGACTCGGCGGTGGAATTGAGTTCCCAGAAATCGTCGAGCGGCACATTGAGGTCAGCGATGTCCGAACCGGCGGAGAAATGCCCACCGGCTCCGGTGATCACGAGCGCGCCGATCGAATCATCGGCGTCGACGTTCGCGATGATCTGCGGCAGCGCCCGCCACATCGGCCGGGAGATCGCATTGCGTTTTTCGGTCCGATCAATGACGAGGGTTCCGACCCCACCGGAGACGGTGAAGTCGAAACCCTCGAGATCGACCGGACGGTATGAACCGTCTGGTCCCATGTGTCTTCTGCCTTTCGAGAGGTCAGCCCCGGTCGTCGGGAACCTCGCGCTGGTCCTCACCGTCGTAGGCGCTCAGGGGACGGATGAGGGCGTTGTTCGCCTGCTGCTCGAAGATGTGAGCGGTCCAACCGGTGATGCGGGCCATCACGAAGATCGGAGTGAACTGATCGGTGTCGAAGCCCATGAGGTGGTACGCCGGGCCCGACGGGTAGTCGAGGTTCGGGTAGATGCCCTTGCGTCCGACGAAGTCCTCTTCGAAGGCGTTGTACAGGTCGAGCAGATCGTTCGCACCCTTGACGGCGACCATGTCCTCGAAGGCTTTGCGCATGGTGGGAACACGCGAATCGCCGTTCTTGTACACGCGGTGGCCGAAGCCCATGATCTTCGCCTTCTTGGCGAGTGCATCGTCGATCCAGGCCGAAGCCTTGTCGGCGGTGCCGACCTCTTCGAGCATCGCCATGACGGCCTCGTTGGCTCCGCCGTGCAACGGGCCCTTGAGTGCGCCGACGGCACCGGCGACTGCCGAGTACAGGTCGGAGGTCGTCGAAGTGATGACGCGGCTGGTGAACGTCGAGGCGTTGAACGAGTGCTCGGCGTAGAGGATCATCGACACGTCGAAGCAGCGGACGACCTCCTCGGCGGGAACCTCATCGAAGACCATCTTGAAGAAGTTTGCGGCGTAGCCGAGGTCCTTCGTCGGGGCGATGGGATCGAGGCCGTGACGGCGACGGTGGTCGATGGCCACGATCGTCGGCAGCTGGGCATAGAGGAGCTCGGCTTTGGCCAGGTTCGCTTCGGGGCCCTCGGCGTCGGCCTCGGGGTCCACTGCGCCGAGGTAAGCCACGGCGGTCTGCACGACGTGCATCGGGTGGCAGTCCTTGGGCAGGTCGAGGATGAGCTGGACGAGCTTGTCATCGACGGCACGTTGTGAGCGCTCGCGCTCTTGGAATTTCTTCAGCTGCGCTTCGGTGGGCAGTTCGCCGTTCCAGATGAGGTAGGCGACATCCTCAAAGCTGCGCTTGGCGGCGAGCTCCTGCACGGGGTAGCCGCGGTAGGTCAGCGAGTTGGTCTCCTGGACCACTTTGGACACTGCGGTGGTGTCGACCACGACACCGGCGAGGCCCTTCTTGATTTCTTCGGTCACTGGTGACCCTCCTGTGAGAAGTTGAAGACTGCGGAGTCAAAATCGTTGTACGCCGCGTAGTCGATCGTGTCATACAGGTCCGCACGAGTCTGCATGCCCTCGAGGAGGTCCACCTGAGTGCCCTTGTCCCGAATGGTCTGCAGGCCCGATTTGATCGCACCCATGGCGATGCGCAGAGTCGTGACCGGGTAGATCACAAGCTTGACTCCGACATTCGCCAACTGTTCGGTGGTGAACAGTTCGCTCTTTCCGAATTCCGTCATGTTCGCCAGGATCGGCACATCGACGCTGGACGCGAATTTCTCGAACTCTCCGAGATCCCGCATCGCTTCGGGGAAGATCATGTCCGCACCCGCATCGGCGTAGGCCTTCGCCCGGTCGATGGCGGCGTCGAGGCCTTCGCCGGCGCGGGAGTCAGTGCGGGCGCAGATGACGAAGTTCTCGTCCCTGCGTCCCTTGACGGCGGCCTTGATGCGCTTGGACATCTCGGCCGCGGTCACGACCTCCTTGCCGTCGAGGTGGCCGCAGCGCTTCGGGTTGACCTGGTCTTCCAGGTGCATTCCGGATATTCCGGCATCCTCGAACTCCTGGACGGTGCGGGCCACATTCATGGCTTCGCCCCATCCGGTGTCGGCGTCGATGAAGGTCGGCAGGTTCGTCACTCGGGCGATATTGCGTCCGTGGTCGGCCACCTCGGTGAGGGTGGTCAGCCCGATGTCGGGCAGACCCATGGCCGCGGAGAACGCTCCGCCGGAGATGTAGACGCCTTCGAAGCCGGTCTGCTCGATGATCTGAGCGTTGATCGGGTTGATGGCGCCGGGGAACTGGACGATCTGGTCGCCGGCGAGCAGCTCGCGGAACTTGGCGCGGCGCTCGGCGGGGGTTGCCTGTGCGCCCAACATCAGAAGATGCCCTTCGATCCGCTGTGCTCGAGTCCGTCGACGACGAAGCTGAGTTCACCGACGCCCTTGGCGTCGAGGCTCTCGAGGTTCTCGGCCAGGTCGATGAAGCGAGCCTGCTCCGAGTCGGAGACGATGCCCTCGGCCAGGGTCTTGAACTTCTCGATGTAGTTCGCACGGGCGAAGGGTCGCGCGCCGAACGGGTGGGCGTCGGCGACGGCGATTTCGTCGGTCAGCGTCGAGCCGTCCTCGAATTCGATCTCCACGCGTCCGCCGAAGGCCTTCTCGTTCGGGTCGATCGAGTGGTATCGGCGGGTCCACTCGGGATCCTCGGTGGTCTCGATCTTGTGCCACAGCTCGACGGTGTCGGGACGGCCGGCGCGCTCGGGAGCGTACGAGTGCTCGTGGTGCCAACCCTGGTCCTGCATGGCCACGGCGAAGATGTACATGATCGAGTGGTCTAGGGTCTCACGGCTGGCCTTCGGATCCATCTTCTGCGGATCGTTCGCACCGGTGCCGATGACGTAGTGGGTGTGGTGCGAGGTGTGGATGACGATGCGCTTGATCTTCGACAGGTCCTCGATCTGTCCGCCGAGCTTGCGGGCCAGGTCGATAAGAGCCTGGGCCTGGTATTCGGCCGAGTGCTCCTTGGTGTAGGTGTCGAGGATCGCGCGCTTCGCTTCGCCCTTGGCCGGCAGCGGGATGATGTAGCGGGCCTCGGGGCCGGAGAGGATCCAGGCGATGAAGCCGTCCTCACCTTCGTAGATCGGGTTCGGTGCACCCTCGCCGCGCATCGCACGGTCGACGGATTCGACGGCCATCTTGCCGGCGAAGGCCGGAGCGTGAGCCTTCCAGGACGAGATCTCGCCCTTGCGCGACTGGCGGGTAGCGGTGGTCACGTGCAGTGCCTGCTGAACGGCCTGGAAGGTGACCTCGGTGGGCAGGTGGAGCAGTGCGCCGATGCCGGCTGCAGCCGAGGGGCCGAGGTGGGCGACGTGGTCGATCTTGTGCTCGTGCAGGCACATTCCCTTGACGAGGTCGACCTGGATCTCGTAGCCGGTGGCGATGCCGTTGATGAGGTCCTTGCCGCCGATACCTTTGTGCTGGGCGACTGCGAGCACGGCCGGGATGTTGTCACCAGGGTGCGAATATTCGGCAGCGAGGAAGGTGTCGTGGAAGTCGAGTTCGCGCACGGCCACACCGTTGGCCCAGGCGGCCCATTCGGGTGAGAAGCGGTCGCTCACCGGCAGGCCGAAGATGTTGGCACCGGGATTGAACGGGTGGGTCTGAGCCTGCTCGCGAGCGTGGGTCGGAGCGGAGCGGCGCACGGATGCGGCAGCGACAGACGCGTTGTCGATGACGCGGTTGATGACCATTTCGGTGACATCTGAATCGACCGGCGTCGGGTCGGATGCGACCTCGGCGATCTTCCATGCGAGCTGATCTTCGCGAGCCAGGTTCTCTGAGCTCTTATAGGTGCGGACTTCATGATTGATCATGGATACCCCTTCATACGTCCTTGACCGGTTCCGGTCAGAAAGTGCTGACACAACTGTAGGCCACGTCACTTCTCGTGATGATGAATGGTCGGAAATTTATCTCGACATCAAGATACTTTACCCGATACGTGTCCCAGTTCACCACCAGGGCCTCCAAGCTCTTCTGCCGCGAGAGAGGTTGTGGGAATATTGGGTCATGACCCGGACAGCCTTGGACTTCGACGAGAACTGGTTCGACGACGCGGAATACGCGCAGCTGCGCAGGCGCATGCCGATCCCCTACGTCAACGCCATCCCCGTGCGGGTGGGCGAGACGGGCAATGTCGAGCGCATCGGACTACTGCTGCGCAGCCTCGAGGACGGGACTCTGGGGCGAGAGGTCGTGGGCGGGCGGATCCGCTTCCACGAGACCATCCGCACCGCGCTGGTGCGTCACGCAGAGAACGACCTCGGCCCGATGGCGCTGCCGGTCATTCCGCCCGCGATCGCCCCGTTCCACATCGCCGAATACTTCCCCACCGAGGGCTCGGCCCTCCTCCACGATCCGCGCCAGCATGCGATCGCCATGTGCTTCATCATGGAGGTCCGGGGCGAATGCACTCCGCGAGCCGATGCGCTCAGTCTCGATTGGCTGACCCCCGAGGAGACCCTGCGGCCCGATATCGTCGGCGAGCTCTGCTACGGCCAGGACCACATTCTGCGCATCGCGCTGGCTCACCTGGGCTTCCGCGTCTGAGCCACGGGCCCATGCAGGCGAGTCCGGTCCTGACGGATGAGACCCAACCTCTCGCTGCATGCTTTTTCTACATCCCGTAGAAACCACTTGATAGACTGAAACCGACGCGGACGATACCGCCAGTCGGGGCCGTCGTCGGCGTCTGGGTTGGACAGGCCCCGATCGAGAGGTGCGAGATGTCTGCTCAATCCCGTTCGTCCGAATCCGGCCTGAACCTCGAACTCGGCGTCCTCGTCGGCTTCGACGGCTCCGAACTCGCCGCCCAAGCCGTCCGCTACGGCGCCGTCGAGGCCGAACGCCGCAGGACTGTTCTCACCGTCGTCACCGCCTATGAGCTGCCGACGATGATCTACCCGAATATGGCCTCCATCCCCAGCGAGCCCGAGGATGACAAGGCGAAGACGGAAGCAGAGAAGACCCTTGCCGAGGCGGTCGAGCTTCTGCGCGACTACCCCGGTGAGACGTCCTTCCGCACGACAGCCGGCAACTCCGCCGGTGCGCTCGTCACCCTCAGTGCCGACGCCGAGGTCGTCATCGTCGGCGCTCGTGGACGCGGCGGTTTCATGGGCCGCGTACTCGGATCCGTATCCACGGCTCTGCCGGCTCACTCGCACTGCCCGACGATTGTCGTTCCCGAACGATCGACCTCGGAATCCCCGGGCGAAGGCGCGGTGGTCGTCGCCGTCGACGGATCCGACGCCGGACGGGTCGCCATGTTCACTGCAGCGGCCGAAGCCGCCACCCGCGAGGCAGATCTCGAACTCGTCGCGGTACTGCCGGCCGGTGAGGAATGGCTCTACTGGTACCCCGACCTCGAACTCAGCTCCGAGGTCACCTCGCGTCGGCGGAAGCAGCTGGCCGAAGGACTCGGAAAGGAAGCAGCGACGCTGTCCGAGCAGTTCCCGGATCTGGCGGTGACCACCTCGGTGCCGGTCGGCGATCCCACCGAGACCCTCGTCGAGATCAGCGCCCGCGCACAGCTGACGGTGATGGGCACCCGCGGGCGCGGACGGATCCGCAGCGCCCTGCTGGGATCCGTCTCGCGCGGAGTCCTCAACCATGCCGAGGGACCGGTCATGGTGGTGCCGAGCTGATCAGCTCAGCTCGGCGCTTCGGCGGCGGCTCGCAATCAGCAGAACCACACCGAGCGCCAGCGCCCCCGCTCCGACGGCCAAGGGCCGTGCAAGCTCGCCGCCGGTGCGGGGAAGGCCGCCGCCTCCACCTGCCGAAACGGTCCCAGAGGAATCCGAATCATCGGCCGTTCCCGCGGCGTTCGCATCGGCGCCGGAGTCCGTCGCACCTGTGCCGCCATCGGTGTCGGCCGTTGCCGCACCGCTCTCAGCACTGTCGGCTTCGGCTCCTATTGCGCCTGTGTCTGTGTCTTCGCCCGATCCATCTGCATCGGCGTCCTCCTCGGCACCGGTGTCCTCTGCAGCCGGGTCGGCATCAGTCCCAGCACCATCCGTACCGGAAGTGGCGTCAGCGCCCGTTCCGGCGTCGTCGTCCGGATCGGGTTCCTCCGCCTCGACGCGCCTGAGTTCGACGTCGTCGATCTGCTCGGCGGTCGCCTGCGCTTCCGAGCCCTCACCGTCGGCCGTTGCGCTGCCTGTCGGCACCTCATAGGTCGTCGCCCGCAGCGCCTCGTCGCTGACCTGGACCCGGGTGAACGCGGGAACGTCGTTGTGGACGCTCTTGCCTTCCCAATCGAGGCCGGGAACGTAGTCATAGAACTTCGACCCTGACGACGAGGTCAGTGTGAGGTAGAGCGTCTGTCCGTCTTCCTTCTCTTCCTCGGCTCCCGCTTCGGAGCCCTCGACGGGTTTGCCTTCGCCATCCATGAGGAAGGTGCGGTTATATATGTGATCATGACCGGAGACGACGAGATCGATGTCGTTGCGGGCGGCGACCGGCGGGATCGCCTTCCGCAGGCGCTTCACATCGAAGTCATTCCAATGGGTCGCTGTCGAATAGATCGAGTGGTGGAATCCGAGCACCGTCCAGCGCGCCTGGTCTCCCTGTTCGGCGACGACCTCGTCGATGAACTCAGCATGGGCGTCCATATCCGAACTGTTCGAGTTGATGTTGAGGAACAGGACTCCGTCCTCGATGAACCAGTAGTCGCCGCCAGAGGTGATGACGCCACCGCCGCCGTGATCCTGGCTGACATTGGGTCGGTTGAAGTGCTGCTCGTATGCTTTCGACGACACATCGTGGTTGCCAATCGTCGTCGCCTGCGGGATCGTCCGGGTCTCATCCGGTGCCAGGTACTGGGCGTACTGCTCCTGGTTGCCTGCGGAGTTGACCTGGTCGCCCAGCGAGTAGAAGAAGCTCGGATTGTCGGCGATGGCCGCTGCCGAACTCAGGGTCCTGTCCCAACCGGCGGCATCGTCGGGGTCTCCGCCACCGGCGCCGACCTGCGGGTCGCCGAAGACGAGGAATTCTTCGTCTCCTCCGGCAGCTCCCGTGGTGAACTGCTGCACCTCGGTGAACCCGTCCTTCTCGCTGCCGACCTGGTAGGCGTATTCGGTGCCCGGCTTGAGGCCGGTCATGCTCGCATGGTTGAAGTGACGTTTGAGGTCGGTGGCGAGTCCGGAGTCAGTGGTCTCTGCTGTTGCCGCGTCGGCGGGGAGATTGCCGTCCTCGAGCACGCTCACCGGTGCCCATCGCACTTCTCCCCCGCCGGAGCTCTCACTCATCCACGAGAGATTGCGTGCCGTGGAGTCGGCACCGACCTGCAGGACGGCGTCGGTGATCGCCTCGCTTCCCGCTTCCGCCTCGGCGGGCAATTCCGACGAGCTCTGGCCCGGTTCCTGACTCCGACGCGGGCTCGGGTTCTGATTCGGGCTCTGGCTCGCGGTCGAACCAGGCTCTCCTGCGCCGAGAGCCGGCTCGGCACGAACGGGCACCGGGGCCGCCACCAGTGCGGCGAGCAGGGTGGCGGCGGACAGGGCGCCAAGGGGTCGTTTAAGTCGATGAGTGTTCACCCGCTCATTCCTACTGATCGGTAGTGTCCGGCCGTTCGAAGCCCGTCAACGAACGAGGGAACGGGAAGTGAATCCTCGATGACTGACTTGGGTCGCCGCTTCGCTCCCCTGTTGTACAGTGGTGGCTACGACAGGGGAGCGCCGTCAGGGGCGCTGAGAGTGCAGAAGAAGCTGCAGACCCTCGAACCTGATGCGGTTAGCACTGCCGAAGGAAGTCGAGACTCTTCACCCCTCCTTGAAATGAGGAGGCACAATGCCGAATACCACCGCACCGAACACCGCCACCACCCCCGCACGCTCCTTCACCGCGGCGCCGAAATCCAAGCAGTGGCGAGTCGTCGACTATGTCACCACCGCCGTCCTCGGAATCGCCGTCGGTCTCGTGTTCTGGGTGTTGGCGCTGAGCTGGAAGGTGCTCGAACTCGCCTTCCAAGCCTTCCCGCCCTCGATCGGCCTCATCGCCGGACTCTGGGTGCTGGCCGGACCGCTGGCCGGTGCGATCATCCGCAAACCCGGTGCTGCGCTGCTGTGCGAACTCATCGCCGCCATCGTCGAGGCCGTCCTCGGCTCCCACTTCGGAGCGACCGTTCTGCTCTCCGGACTGTTGCAGGGCCTCGGTGCCGAACTCGTCTTCGCCGCCTTCGGCTACAAGCGCTTCACCCTGTGGGTCACCGCGGCCTCGGGGATGCTGGCAGCGGCGTTCATGGCCGTGAGCGAGAACATCATGTACAACGCCGAATGGCAGTTCGGCTTCCAAGCGATCTACGCCGTCTGCGCGATCGTCTCCGGCCTCGTCATCTCCGGAATCGGCGCATGGTTCGCCTACCGGGCGATCGCGGCCACGGGAGCGCTGAGCTCCTTCGCCTCCGGCCGTCTGCGCTGATGGCGCTGCCGATCACGGCCGCCGGCTACTCGTGGACGCACACCGACCGTGACTTACCGGCCGTCGGACCGCTCGACCTGAAGATCGCCGCCGGTGAGAAGGTGCTGCTGCTCGGTGCCTCCGGGGCCGGCAAATCGACGTTCCTCCACGCCGTCGCCGGAGTCCTGCCCGAGGAATCCGGTGAGGCCACCGGTGAACTCCTCGTCGGCGATGGGGAACCGGATCCTCGCCGAGGCAGCACTGGGCTGGTCCTCCAAGATCCCGATTCTCAGGTGATCTTCTCCCGAATCGGTGATGATGTGGCGTTCGGGATGGAGAACCTCGGACTCCCGGCCGAGGTCATCGAGGCCCGGATTCCCGAGTCCCTGCGGGCGCTGGGACTTGATCTGCCGCCGGAGCATCCCAGTGCGGCACTGTCAGGTGGGCAGAAGCAGCGGCTGGCTCTGGCCGGCATCCATGCGATGGCTCCGGAGGTCATCGTCCTCGACGAGCCGACCGCCAATATCGATCCCGCCTCGGCGGCCGGGGTCCGCGATGCCGTGCTCACCGTGCAGTCCGAGACGGCGGCGACCATGCTCGTCGTCGAACACCGGGTCGAGCTGTGGATCGATCACGTCGACCGAGTCGTCGTCCTCGGCCGTGACGGAATCCTCGTCCAAGGACCGCCCCGGCAGATCTTCACCGATCCGGACCTGACCGATGTGCTCATCGACTGCGGCATCTGGATGCCGCAGCGCTCCCCTACCCCGCGCCGAGACGGAAGCGACGGAACCAACAGGACATCCGGCCGCCTCGGCGAGGTTCTGCTGCGCACCGACCGGCTCAGCGTTGCTCGACCGCGCATGACCACCCCTGCAGCGACCGATCTGGAGCTGAGTCTGCATACCGGTCAGGCGCTCGGAATCGTCGGCGCCAATGGGGCCGGCAAATCGACCACGGCCCTGACCCTGGCGGGCCTGCTGCCCGAATTCTCCGGGCAGGTCCTCGCCGAGGCGGCCCTGCGGGAGGGTGCCAAACGGGACCGTCCGTTCGCTTGGCCGTCGAAGCAGTTGGCGGCGCGCATCGGCATGGTCTTCCAGGAACCGGCGCACCAGTTCCTCACTTCGAGCGTGGCGGCTGAACTCGAGCTCGGTCCCCGGCTGGCCGGGTGGTCTGCCGCCGAGTCGCAGGCACGGGTGGACGAGCTACTTGAGGGCCTCGGGCTCACCGGTTTGGCGTTCGCCCATCCGCAGAGTCTCTCCGGTGGGGAGAAGCGACGCCTGTCGGTGGCGGCGATGCTTGCCCCACGGCCCCGGGTGCTCATCGTCGATGAGCCGACCTTCGGTCAGGATGCGCTGACATGGGCTGGGCTGGTGGAGATGTTCCTCGATACCTTGGGGCACGGCTCCGCAGTGGTCGCTGTCAGCCATGATCTCGCGTTCCTCGAGGCCATCGGTGCCGATCTCCTCGAACCCGGCGACAGCAGCAGCGCAGTCTGCTTCAGCGGCAGCGAGTCGGATTCGCGTGTCAGGACGGGTGATTGCAGTGAGTGAGAGCCTCGATGAGCGTTCTCTGCCCTCACCCGAGGTCGCCGTTCAGGATCCGGGGCAGCTCATCCCCGTGGTGCGTTCCACCGCTTTGGCCCGGTGCAATCCGCTGACGAAGATCGCCGTCGCTCTCATACTCATGGTCGGAGCGCTGCTGAGCATTGATCTGGTCTCTGCCGGGGTGGTGCTGCTGGCAGCTTTGCTGGCGCTGCCGGCGACGGGGCTCGATCTGGCGGCCGCAGCAAAGCGGCTGTGGTTCCTTCCGGCGGGTGCTCTGCTCGCCGCTTGGGGTACGGCTCTGCTGGCGGAGAAGACCGGGGATGTGGTCGTCGACTTCGGTCCCGTCCTGTTCACCACGGGTTCGCTGGCGGCAGCCGCGGCGATCTTCGTCCGTGCCCTGGCCTTGGCGATCCCGCTCATCGTGCTCGCGTCGACGATCGACCCGCGTGATCTCGCCGATGCGCTGATCCAGCATCTGCGGCTGCCCGAGGTTGTCGTGGTCTCCGTCCTGGCGGCGTCTCGTCTGCTCGGACTTCTGGTCAGTGAGTGGCAGGTATTGGCGATGGCCAGGCGGGCCAGAGGCGTCGCCGGCGGTTCGCTTCTGCGGCGCACGGGCAGCCTCGTCAGCGGTGTGTTCGTTCTGCTCGTGGTCTCGATTCGCCGGGCGACGACCTTGGCGATGGCAATGGAGGGGCGGGCCTTCGGCCGTCCCGGGCGCACGTGGCGCAGGCGGTCGAGTTTCACGGTCCGCGATGTCGTGGCGGTGCTGATCAGCCTGGCGGTCTGCGCGATCGCGATCGGAGCGGCTCACGTGCTCGGAGTCTGGAACCCGATCGGCGGCTGAACCGAAGCGGGGCCGTCAGAGTTGTTTGAGGAGGTCCTTGCCGAAGGCCCGCCACTCCTCGAGAGCTTCGGGGCTGGGCAGCTTGGACGTGGTGAGGACGAAGAGGCTCTTGTCTTCGCTTTTGGTTTCGGCGGCGGCTTCGACCTTGATGCCGCCTTCGAGGTTTGCCCGCCAGAAGGAGCGCTTCGCCGTCTCCGAGGGGCGGGGATCACCGTCGAGGGCCACCTCGTTGAGGGTATCGCCGACTAGCGAGGCGAACTTTTCGATGAGTTCGGAACGATCCCCCGGGATCGTGCGGGACACGGCTACGTCGAAGGTCCCATCGGCGCGCTGACCGGGCACGCGACGTCCGATCTCCTGCTCATAGGCGACGACTGCGCCTTGGACCCACCAGCCGTGGTTGTCGACACTGCCGTCGAACTGGGGATAGAGAGCGTCGGCGAGTTCTTTGTGACTCGCCGACGCTCCCCCGGCCGCCTCAAGGCGAGCACGGGTATCGGCCCATGGTTCGCCGAGGGCCTTCTCGATCGATGCGATGTTCTGCGCTTTGGTCGCCATGGCAGAAGTCTATTCGCCCAATCGGTCCGTGTTGAAGGCTAGTAAGGCGATCAGTCGATCTTGAGTTCGCCCATCTCGTCCCAGCCTTCACCGTCGATCTTGCGGGAGACGATCTTCGGAGTCGAGACCAGATGCGGGCGCATGGCTTCGAGGCCGGCGGCGAAGTGGTCGCTGGTGACGTGCGGTTCTGCTCCTTCGTCGGTGAATGCCTCGACGAGCACGAACTCGTTCGGGTTCTCCAGGCTCTTCGACCATTCGAAGAAGAGATTGCCGGGTTCGGCGCGGGTCGCCTCGGTGAAGGCCCGAACGGCTTCGGGGAACTTCTCGACGCTTTCGGGTTTCACGTCATACTTCACGACGATGAAGATCATGGTGGTCTCTCCTTCAGCTGTTTTGTGAATGGTTCGACTTCAGCCTAGTTCGCTCGGGCGCCCGAATCGACCGGCTCACAGCCTTTCGGCGATGAGGACGAGGAAGTCGCTGTCGGGCGCGAACGGGCGCAGTTCCCAGGTGGAGAACTTCTGGTCGACGAACATCCCGGTGGCCTTGACGTCTTCGATGAAGTCGTCGAAGTCGTAGCCGCGCCCGGCTCCGAAGCCGGACACGAACCGGCCGCCGTGCTTGAGCGTCGATTTGATGTTGCCCAAGGTCTGCCGACGGGAGGCAGGGTCGAGGAAGGACAGGACGTTTCCGGCGCAGAAGGCCACGTCGATCTCGGTGATCCCGGCGCCGGCGAAATCGAAGTCGGCGAGGTCGCCGGTGTGCCATTCACCGCTGGGGAAGTCCTCCTCGGCGACGGAGATGAGGAATTCGTCGAGGTCGACACCGAAGACGGTGTGCCCTTCGCCGATGAGCAGCCCGCCGGCCCGTCCGGTTCCGCAGCCTGCGTCGAGGATCCGCGAACCCCGCGGAGCCATGGCGTTGACGAACCGGGCCTCACCGCCGATGTCATGCCCGGCGGCCACGAGATCGCGCCACCGCTGCGCATAGTTCGCCGAATGGTCAGGGTTGGCTCTGCGTACCTTGTTCCACTGATGGTCGAAGCTCATGCCCTCATCCTAGGCCGAAACCTCAAGCGAAGACCTCGGCGACCACCTCGGCGACGGCTCGGACCGGATCGCTGGGGTCCGGTGAGGTCAGCACGATGATCTCGCGTCCGCCCGCCTCAGTGACGGGGTGGAGTTCGATATCGGGCCCGCCCAACGACATCATGATCGGAGTCGCCAGGGTCAGGCCGAGCCCCGTTCCGGCGAGCGTCAACGCGACCGCGGTGTCCGTGACGATATGGGTCTCCTTCGCGTTGATTCCCAGCGCCGAGGTGGCCAACCGCATTGCACGGCCGAAGAGCTCCTCGGCCGGCGGGAGTATCCAGTCGGCCTCGGCCAGATCGGCCTCATCGGGTCGGGACGTCCCCGCGGGGACGACGATGCCGAAGTCCTCCGCCGCCACAGCCTCCCAACGCAGGCCGCGCATCGGCGGCAGCGGCGCAGCCGGATAGTTGATACCGATGCCCAGGTCGATCACTCCGTCGATGACGGCTGCCGACATGGTCTCGACGTTGATCTCGCGCGCCCGGACTTCGATATGCGGATGGCGCTCGGCCAGTCCCCGCACCACCTTCGGCAGCGCCGTCGTCGAAGCCGATCCGAAGACACCGAGGGTGACGATTGCTTCGCTGCGGAAGTCCCGACCGAGCATCGCCATCTCCGCCTGCTGCTGCGCGGCGAGGATGTTCCGCGCCCTAGGCAGCAGAGTTCGCCCGGCTTCGGCGAGGACGAGCCCGCGACCGCGTCTGCGGAACAGATCCGAACCGACGACCCTGCTCAGCGCGGCCATGTGCTGAGACACGGCACCGACGCTGTAGCCGAGGTGATCGGCCGCCCGCGTCATCGACCCGAGTTCGGCCACGGCCACGAAAGTGCGCAGCTGCCCGAGCGTCCATGTCATGGCACCCCTCCTCAGTCTTTAGGTTTCTTGAACACAGTGTTCACAAACTCTCCCTTGTCCTTAAGTGTGATGGCAACCACAATGAGGTCAAGACACAAACGCCGACATCGCCGTCGGCACTCTCCGTTCCCGGGGCGACCAACGACGGTCGCCCCGGCAGCAGACAGCGAGGTGAACCGTGGAATCCCCCACCGCATCAACCACCGCCCCCAATACCGACGGGGTCCCCGACACGACCAGGGCCCTGCCCGCCGAAGCCTCGGTCGTCATCATCGGCGCCGGCGTCATGGGAGCGGCCATCGCCTACCACCTTGCTGAACGCGGAGTCGAGGGCATCGTCATCGTCGAACGCGACACCCCGGAGCCGGATCGACGTCGAAGGCCGCCGGAGGAGTGCGCTGCCAATTCTCCGACGAGGTCAACATCGCCTTGGCCGCCCGCGGGCTAGAGGTGCTGCGGAAATTCGAAGCCGATTTCGGTGTCGACATCGATCTCGTCAGCAACGGCTACCTGTTCCTCCTCGACTCCGAGGAGTGCACCCAGACCTTCGCCGAGAATGTGACCCTGCAACAGCGGATGGGTCTGGATTCGCGGATGCTCACCGTCGCCGAGGTGGCCGAGCTGGCCCCGTTCGTCAACACCGACGGGCTGGTGGCCGGGGCATTCAACCCCGGCGACGGTCACTGCACACCCGAGGCCGTCGTCGCAGGATTCGTCACCGCCGCCCGCGAGCGCGGAGTCAAGGTGATCAAGCACTGCGAGGTCAGCGGATTCGACACCGACAGCGGATCGGGCCGCAAGGTCACCTCGGTGATCACGAATCAGGGCACGATCAGCTGCGAACAGGTCGTCGTCGCGGCAGGAGCCTGGTCCGGACCCATCGGCGACATGGCTGGGGTCGACCTGCCCGTGAAGCCCCTGCGGCGGGAGATCATGGTCTCCGAACCCGTCGATTTCGACACCTCGCGGATGCCCTTCACGATCGACTTCTCCACCAGCTACTACGTCCACCCGGAAGGGGCCGGGCTGCTGTTCGGCTGCCCCGATGAGGTCGATGACTGGTCCTTCAACGACAAACGCGACCCGAACTGGCTGGCCACCCTGGCCGAGCACATCGGGGCTCGCACCCCGGACCTCGGCGATGTCGAAGCGAAACACGGGTGGGCGGGACTGTATGAGATGACGCCCGACCACAACGCCCTCATCGGTGAGGCCGAGGAGGTGCCGGGATTCTTCTACGCCTGCGGGTTCTCCGGCCACGGCTTCCTCATGGGCCCGGCCGTCGGGGAGGTCGTCGCCGACCTCATGACTGGGCGCACCCCCTTCGTCGACGTGACCCCCATGGACAAACGACGTTTCACCACCACCGGACTGCGGAAGGAGCTCAACGTGGTCTGAGTCCTCGCCCCCTCCACCCCACCCGAACTCCGCGGAAACGACCACTCACCTCCGACCAGCCGAGCAGCCGGTCGACTCAGCAGATGACGAAAGGACAGCAATGACCGCACTTCCCACCGACCAGACCATCACCGACCTCCTCACCTCAGGACTGAGCGCCTGCGGAGTAGACGCATCCGTGCTTGAGGGATCGGCCGCCTCGGCGAGCCTTCCGGCCCGCTCCCCCATCACGGGACAGGTCCTCGGCACGATCGCCGCGGACACCGCGCAGACAGCGGCGGACAAGATCGCCGCAGCCCAGACTGCGTTCGAGACCTGGCGGGATGTGCCCGCTCCCGTCCGCGGCCAGCTGGTGCAGCGGTGGGGACAGCTGCTCGGCGAACACAAGGAGGACCTCGCGAAGATCATCACCGTCGAAGCCGGCAAGACCCCCTCCGAGGCGGCCGGTGAAGTGCAGGAGATGATCGATATCTGCGAGTTCGCGCTCGGTCAGTCCCGGCAGCTGTGGGGCAAGACCATGCCCAGCGAGCGACCGGGTCACCGGCTCATGGAGACGTGGCACCCCCTCGGCGTCGTCGGGGTCATCTCCGCATTCAATTTCCCCGTGGCCGTGTACTCCTGGAACACGGCGTTGGCCTTGGTGGCCGGTGACGCTGTCGTGTGGAAGCCATCGGAGAACGCAGTGCTCGCAGCCCTCGGGGCACAGTCCCTGCTTGCCCGGGCCGCCACCGAGGTGGGGGCACCGGGGAGCCTCGCACCCGTCCTCATCGGCGGTCGAGACATCGGCGATGCCATGGTCCGCGATGATCGGGTGGCCTTGGTCTCGGCGACGGGATCGGTGAGGATGGGCCGCGAGGTCGGACCCGTCGTGGCCGAGCGCTTCGGCAAGATCCTGCTCGAGCTCGGCGGCAACAACGCCGCCATCGTCGCCCCGAGCGCCGATATCGATCTGGCATTGCGCGGTGTGGTCTTCGCGGCCGCCGGCACCGCCGGTCAGAGGTGCACAACCCTGCGGCGGCTCATCGTGCATGAGTCCATCGCCGATGAGTTCGTCGACAACGTCGTCGCTGCGTACAAGACGCTGAGCATCGGCTCGCCCACCGAGGACGGGGTGCTCGTGGGACCACTTATCAACTCGGGGTCGTTCGATGCTATGCAGGCCGCCCTCAAACAGGCCGAGGCGGAAGGAGGCGAAATCCTGTGCGGAGGCAATCGGGTGCTCGCCGATGAACGTCCGGACGCTCACTATGTCGAGCCAGCCGTGGTGCGGATGCCCAGCCAGACCGCGGTGGTAAGGGAAGAAACGTTCGCTCCGATCCTCTACGTCGTCACGTACTCCGATCTCGACGAGGCACTCGAGATCCACAATGGTGTGCCGCAGGGTCTTTCCTCGGCGATCTTCACAGCTGAACTCGCCGAGTCCGAGAAGTTCCTGTCCCGCTCCGACTGCGGAATCGCCAACGTCAACATCGGAACCTCCGGAGCGGAGATCGGCGGCGCCTTCGGTGGCGAGAAGGAGACCGGCGGCGGACGGGAGTCGGGTTCGGATTCGTGGAAGGCCTATATGCGCCCGGCCACGAATACGATCAACTACTCCGACGAGCTGCCGCTGGCGCAGGGAGTCGAGTTCCTCTGAGGAGCAGGGGTTCGGCAAGCGGGCGGAGGTCCTCAGTCAACGCGAAACTCGAAATAGTCGTCGCCAGTGACGACTATTTCGAGTTTCGCGTTGACTGAGCAAACCGGACGAGCGCGACGAAACAAAGTAGTCTGGTGGCATGAGTGAGAATCCACTGTTGCCCGTTGCCTACGATGTGATGTGGTCTGGCGTCGTCCTGCTGCTGCCGGTCGTCGGGCCGATCTGCTGGTTCGTCATCAAGTCGCAGTCAACGCATCGACAGCTGATGTGAGTTCCGTTGCGCTGCCCAGATAGTTCGGATTTCGAGCGTCTACCATCGGTCGACACCCGCTTTCTGCGTTTATGGGCACACCGGGCGACCGATGCTGCGGGACTTCGAACGATCAGACAGGTGCGTGCAAACGCCGAAACTGAGGAAGAACTGATCGGCGAACCGGTCGGCCGGAGATCACTAGCTCTCCGGCCGACGGCGTCTCATGCTCAGAATTCGATGATCGGTTTGAGTGTCGCACCCGTCGCCGAATCGGCGAATGCTCGGTTGATATCGGAGAAGTCGTAGGTCTTGATGAGTTCGTCGAAGGGGAAGCTCCCCTCTTCGTGAAGCGCGATCAGACGAGGGATGAACTCCTGCGGAACGGCGTCGCCTTCACAGACCATGCTGATCGTCATTCCGCTGGTCAGTCGAGTGCCAACATCGATCGTCGCCTCGGTGCCCAGCTTCGCAGCTCCCACCAAGGCGCCGTGGCCCAATGTCTTCAAGGAGTCCGTCATCTGCCGGAACACTGCCGGAATCCCCGTGGTGTCCAGCGCAAATTCGGCTCCCCCACCGGTGATCTCCCGAACAGCAGCCACCGGCTCAGTCGTCGTGGAATTCACCGTGTGCGTGGCACCGAGGCTCGTGGCGAACTCCAGACGGCTGTCGAGCACATCGACCATGATCACCGTCGATGCTCCGGCCGCCCGGGCCGCCAGCAAAGCGGCCATCCCGACGGCGCCGCTTCCGAAGATAGCAACCGAGGATCCCGGAGTGGGTCGGAGGACGTTGAGCATTGCCCCGGAACCGGTCATGATTCCACATCCCAGAGGCCCCAGCAGGGACAGCGGAGCATCCGCCGGCACCTTCACCACTCCGTGCGCGGCGACGTTCGCGTGGGAGGCGAACGAGGACTGTCCGAAGAAGTGGGAACTGATGGTCTCACTTCCATCCGACAGCGACGTCGACCCGTCCGGGCGGGTCCCCGCGAAGTTCCGGGCGAAGAAGTCGGCACAGTACATCGGGTGTCCTGACAGGCACATCGTGCACGCTCCGCAGAACGCCGGGCCCAGCACCACCTTGTCTCCGGGCTCGAGACCGATGACGTCCGACCCGACCGTCTCGACCACGCCTGCACCTTCATGTCCGAGAACAGCCGGAAGCGGAACCGGATACCACTGATCTCTGACGATGGCATCCGTATGGCAGACGCCGGAGGCGACCATGCGCACGCGCACTTCGTTCGAATGTGGTTCGTCGATCTCCAGCTCACGGATCTCCAGGTCCGTGTCTGGTCCGACTGCCACTGCTGCTTGTACCTTCATTGCTGTTCATCTCCTACTATCGGATTGCCGAGTTCGCGTCGCATGATCTTGCCCGAGGATGTAGTCGGCAGGGACTGCCGGAAGTACACCCGTCGAGGCCTCTTATAGGCGGCCAATCGGTCGGCGCAGAATTTCAGGATGTCCTCCACCGTTGTCGTCGCCCCTTCCCGCAGGATGATGTGCGCAACTGCGATCTCTCCTTTGACCTCATCGGGTTGCCGGCCCACGGCGACCAGTGCCACGTCTTCGTGTTCGGCAATGACCCGCTCGATTTCCGCGGGGTAGACGTTGTAGCCGCCCGTGAAAATCACATCCTTGAGCCGGTCGACGATGCGAACATGCCCAGTGTCGTCCAGTGTTGCGACGTCTCCGGTGTGAAGCCAGCCTTCGGAGTCGATGGTCTCGGTCGTGGCTTCGGGATTACCGAAGTAGCCGAGCATGACCAGCGGTCCACGAACGACGAGTTCCCCGGGCTCTCCGTTCGGCACTGTCGAGGCTGAGCCGTCCATGGGCACGATTGCCAGATCCATGGTCGGCAGAGACACGCCGATGGATCCCGGAGCTGACGGTGCACACGCCGAATGCGTTGTGCCCAGGCCCGAGACTTCGGTCATACCCCATAATTCGAGAAGCGGTGCGTGAGTCAGAGACTCCCATTTCTCGATCACGATCGGAGAGAACGTCTGTCCTCCCACGGTGGAGACTCTGAGACTGCGGAAGTCCGTGGATTCCACCTCGTGGCGGGCAAGCATCATCGCATACATAGCGGGCACACCTTCGACGACAGTGATTTTCTCCGCCTCGATCGTCTTCAGCACATCGACTGCATCGAAGCGCTCCTTGAGCACCACCGTGCCGCCAGCCAACAAAGTGCCGTTGACCGCGACATTGCCGTACACATGGGCCAGAGGCAGAGCGCTGAAGACGATGTCCGAAGCGACCTTGCCATGCATCGTGGCGGTATATGCGCAGTTGAGGAGTACACTCTGCAGGCTCTGCATCGCCCCCTTCGGATGACCTGTGGTACCCGAGGTGTAGCCGATACTGCCGAGTTCGGTCGGTCCCCTGTCGACCTCAGGGATCTCAAAATTCGAAGCCTCGTCGACCAGCCGATCCCAGTCTGCGTCCAAGGTCACCATGAATTCGAGACCCGTCTGGGACAGGTGCGATCGGATACGCTCGGCTTCGGCGGCTCCGATGAACAGGCCCACGGCCGCGCAGTCGCTGAGAACGAAGCTCAGCTCCGGCCCACTGAGCATCACATTGATCGGGTTGACCACGCCTCCGGCCTTGAGGATCCCGTGATACGTCGTCAGCCAGCGCATACTGTTCTGACCGAAGAGAGAGACCACTTGTCCGCGCTCGAGGCCAAGGTCGAGCAGCGCCGAAGCGACTGCATTCGACTTTTCATCGAGTTCGCTATAGGTGAACGACCCTTCGTCTGTGATAAGGGCAATTGCCTCCGGAGTGGTCTGTGCAGCGTAGGGCAGCAACTCCGCCAGACTCACTCGTGGGCGCGAGTGCACGGTCATCAGCCCACCTTTTCGGCGGTCCGGTTGAGGGTGATGGTCTGGTGGTTGGTGTACTCCGCGAGTCCCGCCAGACCGTTCTCTGCACCGATGCCGGATTGCTTGTGTCCGCCGAAGACCTGGTGAGGCGAGTATTCGTGGACTTCGTTGAGCCATACGGTCCCTGCGTCTAGCTGTCGGCCGATCCGTTCGACGGCTTCGAGGTCATTGCCCCAGACTGTTGCGCCAAGCCCCCAGTCGGAGTGATTGGCCCGTCGGACAACATCGGCTTCGTCCCGCCAGGAGACGAGAGGAAGAATCGGACCGAAGGGCTCTTCGGCCATGATTCGCGAATCTTCCGGTGGATTGTCGACGAGGGTGACCGGGACGAACCAACCTTCAGCAGTCACGTCGATCTCTCCGCCCAGCGCAAAGGTGAATCCCTTGGCTCTGCAGTCATCGAAGTATTCAGTTACCTTCTCCAACTGCGGCCGGTTCTGGATTGGACCCAGCTGAGACTCGGGGTCAGTTCCCGGGCCGACGACCACTGTGCGCGCATATTCGACAAGGCTGTCGCGAACGTCAGCATAGACGTCCTCATGGATGTAGATCCGCTTGGCAGCATTGCAGAACTGAGCGTTGTTCTGGAAAGCAGCCCAGAAGATCTGCGGTGCGACCGTGCTCGGGTCGACGTCAGGCAGGACGATCGCGGGATCGTTGCCGCCCAGCTCCAGTGTCACTCGTTTGAGAGTTTTCGCCGCTGATGCCATCACATGCTTGCCGGTCTCGGTGTTCCCTGTGAAGGCGATCTTGTCGATCTTCGGGTGGGCAGTCATCAGCTTGCCCAGGTCATCATCGCCGTTGAGGACGCTGAAGACTCCGGCCGGCACCAGATCCTGCACGATGTCGACGAGCGCCATATCACACAGAGGTGTGAAGGGAGAGGGCTTGACGATGATCGAGTTTCCGGTGACCAGCGCGGGGGCGATCTTCCAGACCGCCAGCAAGATCGGAAAATTCCAGGGAACGATCGCACCGACAACGCCCAGCGGGGTGTGCCGAGTAATGACCTTCCTGTCGGGCGTATCTTCGAGTACCTCTTCCGGAAGCTCCTGCTTGGCGATCTCACGGAACCACGCGATGCTGCCGTGGACCTCCCACTCGGCCATCGCTCGCGGTTTGCCCTGTTCCTTGGTGAGCAGAGCCATCATCTCGTCCGCGTGTTCTTCGAGACGATCCGCGATGGCCGAGACGATCGACTGTCGCTCTGCAAGCGGAGTCGACGACCAGGCCGGAAACGCCGCCTGCGCAGCAGCGACGGCCTCATCGAGGTCGGCACCAGTGGCCACAGGAACCCGGGTGAACTCTTTCCCTGTGGCGGGATCGAACACAGGGGCAGTTGACTCGGAGAGTCGTCTTTCGCCGTTGATGATATTGGCGTATTCGGTATTGAGTGCGCTTGGCATTTCGGCCTCCTTGCTCGATGGCGGGGCAGTCGGCCCCGCGTCTTCTCATTGCACTTCAACGCTATGGCGCACCTCCCACCATGAGGTGTTCGGATTGCGAACACTTCTTCACAGCGCCGGCGTACACAGGAGGACGAGCAGCTCAGCTCTCGATGCGATAACGACGCAAGCGCTTATAGAGGGTCGTCCGTCCGAGTCCCAGGTCTTCGGCCGCCTGTTTCCGATTGCCGTCGGTTGCCGCGAGTGCTTCGAGAATCGCCTTCCGTTCAATTTGCTCCAGCCTGGTGAGTCCGCTGACTTCGGGGTACCGATGGGTGAGGGGAATATCGGCTAGTGTGATGTCGCCGATGCTTCGACCGCGTGCGGCTGCATTGAGTACGGCGTTCAGCTCGACCAGATTGCCCGGCCAGTCCTGCCGGCTGAGCACCTCAAGTGCGCTGGGAACGACCCGAAGACTCTGCAGAGGCTCCCTGTGGTCCAGAGGCTGTCTACGATTGAGGTTCGAGATCTTCACGACGGCATCTTTGATGATGGCCCCGAACTGCAGCCGTTGATCGCGCAGTGCCGGGAGAGTCTCAGATCTCGTGACAGTTGCTCGCAGCGACCGCAGTTCCGGGTTGTCCTGTGCCGTCGTGTCGCACACGAGCACGACATGGCCGGAGAACTCATTGACCGTCTGTCGCACGAGTGTCGCGACTGCCGAGTTGAGAACGTCGACATTGTCGAAGACGAGGACACCGGTGGAACACCTCGCCAGCTCGATTATGGCAGATGGGTCCGTCGGCTCGGCCGCGAACTTCTCGGCGCAGTCGAGGTAGTCGAAAGCGGTATGCGTCAGCGAGTCGGTACTGTCCAGACCGGCCAGTTCTGCAGCTATGGACCTGGCTCTGGTCGTCTTCCCGGTTCCCGGTTCACCGCACACCAGCACTCGAGTGACCGCTTCCGCAGTCTGCTCGGGCATCGGGGGCAGGATTGCGCCATCGAATCGTCTGGTCCGACTGGTGGATCGGTAGTGCGAAACGGCATCCGCATCGAGTTCGAGTTCGACGATCACTCCTCGGTCGCTGCCGGTGACAACGTCGATGCGAGCTCGAACCTCGGCACCCGACGCCAGAGTGAGCATCGTGGTACCGCTCTTTCCGGACTGTGGAGCCGCGGCGAACATTCGCACGAGTGCCATGTCTTCTTCGCACAACAGGTCCCTAGCCAGTGAGTTGCTCAATTCCAGATCATTACCGAATGCAGCGACAGCTGCGTGCGAACGGGCTGTTCGCGTCTGGAACTCAGAGAACACGAGCTGATCTGAAAGCCTTGACCCGCAGCGGAGCCGGTCGGCGATGCCCGTGACCGCACGCAGGAGGAACGGTTTGAGCAGATCGTTTTCATGCTCGACGGGACCTGTGATGTCGAGAACGCCTTCGATCCGTCCGGTGATGGGGTGGATCACGGGAGCCCCGAAACACGAGAACACCCGGAGTGCTTCAAGGAAGTGTTCGGTCCCCGAAACTGACACAGGTCGCCCGGTCTCGAAGGTCGTGGCCAGCGAATTCGTGCCGCTGACGCTCTCAACATACTGTGCGCCGGGGACTGCTTTCACCCGCTCGAGCGTCTGGGCCGGGGCTCG
The DNA here is from genome assembly GCF_900105315.1 of Brevibacterium siliguriense. Classification (NCBI taxonomy): domain Bacteria; kingdom Bacillati; phylum Actinomycetota; class Actinomycetes; order Micrococcales; family Brevibacteriaceae; genus Brevibacterium; species Brevibacterium siliguriense. Next base: position 3,479,307 of record NZ_LT629766.1, read on the forward strand.
GCCACCGACACGTCGGTCGACGATGCGCGCGGAACGATCTGCCAGCAAAACTGAAAAGCGAGTGTCCAAAAGGTCGCTGGCCAGTGCGTCGAGGACAGGGCCTGCGGCATGCCGCAGGCGGCTCTTAACGTCGATATCCGTGATGACCGGATCCTTGACTTCCATTCCGTGGTCCAAGCCGCTGAGCGCGACTCTCGTCCACGCCTGCTCGATCTCGGGACGCAGACCTGCGCCTTCGGCTGGTGTCGACATCACGCTTCTCTCCTTCGAGTGCGATCCGAGACGATCCAGGCAACGTCGGTCCCGGACGTCCATGAGTTCGTGTCGGCTGCCGTCCGATATCCGACACAGCAGTCGAGGTTGGCCATATATCAGCCCGACGTCACTGCGTTCCGAATCAAACTGGACCGACCCGGCAGGCAGCTTCCCGGAGCAGACGCGGGGCTCTCGCAGCGAGCCCGCTTGTATGTCCGCTCCGTGGGCAGGTCACCCAATTGGGAACTCTGTCAATTTGATCACTACCCTATCCTCGACTGCGGCGGACTCAAGAACAAACGACTAAAGTTGGTTTTGAGTCCGGACAAACCGAAGGAGACCCCTGTGATTGAGCTGAAGACGCCCGTCGAGATCGACAAGATGGCGGTGACCGGCCGTTTCATTGCGAAGACCTTGGCTGAGCTGACCTCGATCGCAGAACCGGGCATGGACATCATGCACCTGGAGAAGACCGCCCGGAAGCTCATCGACGATGCCGGCGCGAAGTCCTGCTACTGGGACTACGCACCATCCTTCGGCTCCGGCCCATTCCGCAACGTCATCTGCCTGTCCGTCAACGACGGCGTCCTCCACGGCAGACCCCACAGCTATGTGCTGAAGGACGGCGACCTGCTCACCCTCGACTTCGCAGTGTCCATCGACGGCTGGGTTGCCGACGCCGCCCGCTCCACCATCGTCGGCAACGGCAGCGAAGAGGACCAGCGCCTCATCGACACCACCTGGGCCGGCCTCGAAGCCGGAATCGGTGCCGCCCAAGCCGGCAACCGCCTCGGCGATATCTCGAAGGCCATCGGCGACGTCGCCGATTCCCACCGCATCCCCGTCAACCTCGACTTCGGCGGACACGGCCTCGGCCACACGATGCACGAGGACCCGCACGTGCCCAACCGCGGCAAGGGCGGTCGTGGGCTCGTCCTCAAGCCCGGCCTGACCCTGGCAATCGAGCCGTGGTGGTCCTTCACGTCGAAGAAGCTCTCAGTCGACAAGGACGGCTGGACCCTGCGCCTGGCCGATGGTTCGAATGGTGCCCATTCGGAGAACACTATCGCCATCACCGAGGATGGTCCCCGAATCCTCACCATGCTCGACTGATCGAGCTCCCGCACTCTGTGCGCGAGGGGCGCCCGACGAACTCATCGTCGGGCGTCCCTTTGCGTCTGCCGTCGCTCCTCCGGACTCCCATGTCAGTGGCCCGTGCCAGAATTGCGGTATGTCTTTCACCTGCTCGGAATGCGGCTATTCGACGGTCAAATGGTTGGGGCGCTGTCCCGAATGCCAGGCCTGGGGCACTCTTGAGGAAAAGGGTGCGAACTCGTCGAAGGTGAAGACGAAGGTCAAGAAGTCCAGCGCGGCGAAGCCGATCAGCGAGATCGACTCGACGCTTGCGCAGGCGAGGTCGACGTTCGTCCCCGAGTTCGATCGGGTGCTCGGCGGTGGAATCGTCCCCGGCGCCGTCGTCCTGCTCTCCGGAGAGCCCGGAGTCGGCAAGTCGACGCTGTTGCTCGACGTCGCCGCGAAGATCGCGATGTTCGGTGTCAAGGTCCTCTATGTCACCGGTGAGGAATCCGCCGGACAGGTTCGGCTGCGCGCCGAACGGATCAACGCCTTGGCAGACTCGCTGCTCCTTGCCGCCGAGACCGATCTGGGATCGGTGCTGGGAATGATCGAAGCCGAACAGCCGGAGCTGCTCGTCGTCGACTCGATCCAGACGCTGGCCTCCTCCGAGGTCGAAGGCATCCCCGGCGGAGTCACCCAGGTCCGCGAAGTCGCCTCCGCCCTCATCCGAGAGGCCAAGGCACGGTCTCTGCCGACCGTGCTCGTCGGCCACATCACGAAGGACGGCACTATCGCCGGTCCTCGCCTCCTCGAACACCTCGTCGATGTCGTGTGCACTTTCGAAGGTGAGAGGCATTCACGTCTGCGCATGCTGCGAGCGGTGAAGAACCGCTTCGGGCCCACCGATGATGTGGGCTGCTTCGATATGGAGGAGAACGGCATCAAGAGCCTCGAGGATCCATCGGGCCTTTTCCTCTCCCGCAGCGGTGCGAACCCGCCCGGAACGTGCCTGACGGTGACGCAGGAGGGCAAGCGTCCGCTGCTCGTCGAAGTCCAATCGCTCATCACCGAATCCGCCGGCGGTCAGTCCCGCCGGTCCGTCTCCGGAGTCGACTCCTCCCGGGTGGCGATGATGCTGGCCGTGCTCAGCCAGAACGTCTCACAGGCGAACCTCGCCAAGAGCGACGTCTTCACAGCCACGGTCGGTGGAGCGAAGCTCTCGGAGCCGGCCAGCGACCTGGCGATCTGCATGTCCCTGGCCTCGGCGCTGCTCGGCAAACCATTGGCTCGCCAACTCGTCGCGATCGGCGAGGTCAGTCTGTCCGGCGAGATCCGCAACGTCCCTAACCTCGGCCAACGCCTCAACGAAGCAAAGAGGCTTGGCATCACTCATGCCGTCGTGGCCAAAGGCGCGATGACCAATGTGGCGGCTCCGGAGAAGATGAAAGTCGAGGAGTGCGAACACATCGCCGGGGCAGTCGAATCGATGCTGACGAAACAGGCTCTTCGGGAACAGAAGTGAGAAAGTTCGGGACTTTCGCACGGTTTTGGAGCATCCTGGAGTCATGACCACGACAGTTTTTCCAGCATTCCGGACCACCGATGCAGCAGCGACGATCGAACTGCTGGTCACGCTCGGATTCACCGAAAGACTGCTCGTGCGCAACGAGCAGGACCCTGCACTCGTCGACCATGCCGAATTCGCGCTCGGCGACACTGGCGGAATCATGTTCGGCTCGGTCCGCAACGACGGATCGGCTCTCGACTCGGTGGGCGGCAGCTCGATCTACGTCGTCGTCGACACCGAACGCGAAGTCGACCGGCTCTACCAGGAGATCGTCGACATGGGCCATGCGATCGTGCGACCGGTGGCGACTCAGGACTACGGCGGCCGCGAATTCGACTTCCGCGACCACGATGGAAACTCGTGGGGAGTCGGGTCCTACCGCGGCGCCTGACGAATCAGTCCTGCGGCTCCTCTGACTTCTGCTCGTCCGAAGAATCCTTCTCGCCGGATTCCTCCCCCGAGTCCTTCTCCTCGTCGGCTTTCTTCTCCTCGGCCTTTTCGGCGGCGCTCTTCTCGAGCGTGAACTTCGTCGGTTCGCTCTTCTTGTCGTCGAGCTTTACGATGAGCTCATAGTCGCCGGGAGCGAAGTCGTCGTCTTCACGATTGCAGTTCGAGTCGACCTTGACCCGGTTCCACTTGAGCTTCGCGGTCTTCTCCGACTGGGGTGCGAACTCCGTGGAGGCCTCAGCGTTTTCGTCTTTTGAAGCCGCGCAGTATTCCGACGACCACACGACGTCACCGCCCTTCTCAACGATGAATTCCTGTTTGTCGGTGCCGACCTCGATGAGGCACGTGGCGTCATGTCGGTTCTCGATGACCATGCCGAATTCGGGCTCTTTCCCATCCTTCACGGATTTCGGATCGACCTTCGCCTTCAGCGACACCTTCTCCTCGGGGCACTTTCCGCTCGCCGCCTTCTTGTTCGGCACCGGTGCCGCTGTCGTCGTTTCCGCCGGGGTCGTCTCCTCGGCTGTGACCTTGTCCGATCCTTCGCTGCCACCGCCGATGGCCTTGACGATGCCGACGATTCCGAGGACCAGGAGTCCCACGACGACGAGGCTGAGCACACCGAGTGTGATGCGACGTCTGCGGTACACGTGAGCAGGCAGCTTCCCGCTAGACTGGCGAGGCTGCCCGGCAGCTCTGTTCGGCTGCGAATCACGATTGGAAGGAGTCATCGCTTTGAGCCTAGGCCGAAGCGAATGAGCATCCAAATGACACACCGAGCCGGTCCCGAATCGAATCCCTCCGAGTCTTCGACCACCTTCCCCCAGGTGGCCGAACCGGTGCTCCGACGCGTTCAGGACACCATCATCGCCTGGTTCGAAGAGGCCGCCCGCGACCTACCCTGGAGGCATCCGGACACGAGCGCCTGGGCGATCCTCGTCAGTGAGATCATGTCTCAGCAGACCCCCGTCTCCCGGGTGGAACCGCGGTGGCGTGCCTGGATGGATCAGTGGCCGACACCGGCCGATCTCGCTGCCGCACCGACTGCCGAAGTCCTCCACGCCTGGGACCGCTTGGGCTATCCGCGCCGGGCTCTTCGGCTGCAGGACGCCGCCGAAGTCATCGCCGCGGACCTGGACAACCAAGTTCCCGAGACGACCGAAGAACTTGAGCGCCTGCCGGGCATCGGGTCCTATACCGCCGCCGCGGTCTCCTCCTTCGCCTTCGGCCGAAAGGCGACCGTCCTCGACACGAATGTGCGCCGGGTCCTCGTCCGTCTCTTCGCAGGCAGAGAACGCCCCACCACCTCACCGGGCCGGGAAGAGACCGCATGGGCTGCCAACCTCGTTCCCGACGTCAAGCATGTGGAGTGGAACGCCGGAGTCATGGAATTTGGGGCGCTTGTCTGCACGGCACGCAATCCCGACTGTCCCGCCTGCCCGCTCCATGACATCTGCACGTGGAACCAGTTGGGAAGACCCGCCTCGGCGACGAAACCGAAGACTCAGAAGTGGGCAGGCACTGATCGACAGCTGCGCGGAGCGATCATGGACGTCCTCAAGGCCGCACATGCCGCTGGGGACGACCGGCACGGCGTCAGCCTCGACGTCTTCACCACCTCGGTGACCGAGCTCGATCCCACGCTCATCGACTCTCTGTCCGAATCGACGGCCGCTGCGGTGGCACGCGTGCGTGAACTCAGCGCCGACCGGGACAGGATCTCGCGACTCATGACGGACCTCGTCACCGATGGGCTGGCTCAGAAGATCGACGGCCGATTGGCACTGCCGAACCGCTGACGCCCTGATAAGGATCTGTCTCAGAGATACTTGATCATCCGCGAGTTGCCCAGGGTATTCGGTTTGACCCGGGCCAGGTCGAGGAACTCTGCGACACCCTCATCGGTGGAGTGGAGCAGCTCGACGTAGACCTCAGGTGAGACGGGGATGCCCTTGATCGGCTCGAAGCCCAGCGATCCGAAGAACCCGGTCTCGAAAGTCAGGCAGAACACCCGGTCGACGCCGATCTCCCGGGCATCGGCGACCAGCTGTCTGATGATCGCCTTACCCACTCCCCTGCCCCGATAGTCCGGTGAAGTGGCGACAGTGCGAGCCTCGGCGAGGTCCGCCCAGATGATGTGCAGGGCACCGCAGCCGGCGAGGATCTCGGACCCATCGGGCTGAGGGTCGACGACCAGCCAGAACTCCTGCAGCGACTCGAAGTACGTCACCGTGTCCTTGGCGAGCAGGATGCGCTGCTCGGCCAGCGGTGCGACCAGTGCTTCGATGCCTTTGACATCGCCTGTCCTCGCCCGTCGCAGGTACAGACCTCCGGGGAGTTCGTGTTTGGAGTGGTGATCCTCGGAGATCAGTCCGTGATCGAAGTCGCCTGCATCAGAGCTCATACAGCTATTCAACACCATCGCCGGAGCCGGATACGAAAGAGTCCGGGGAGCCGGCTGCTGCCGACTCCCCGGACTCTTCGCTGTCATCCGAGAAGGTGATGAACGTTCAGGCCGAGGTCTCCGAGGATCCGCTCGAGCCGGACGAACCCAAACCTGCGAGTTCGCTGTCGGGGTCGTCCTCGGCGGGCTTGAGGCTCTCGGTTTCGATGCCTTCGAAGGTGAACTCGGCGTCCTTTCCTTCGCCCTTGACGTCGACCTTGATGGTCTGGCCGCGTCCGATCTCCTTGAACAGGATCTTCTCCGACAGAGTGTCCTCGATCTCGAGCTGGATGGTCCGACGCAGCGGTCGGGCACCCAGGACCGGATCGTAGCCGCGCTCTGCGAGCAGATCCTTCGCCGCCGACGTGACCTCGACCTTCATGCCCTGATCGGCCAGGCGGACGTCGAGACGCTCGAGGAAGAGATCGACGATCTTGATGATCTCGGTCATGCTCAGCTGCGGGAACACGATCGTGTCATCGACGCGGTTCAGGAACTCGGGACGGAAGTGCTGCTTGAGCTCTTCGTTGACCCGCTGCTTCATCCGGTCGTAGTTGGTCTTCGTGTCACCCTCGACCTGGAATCCGAGCTGGAGTCCGCTCGAGACATCACGCGTACCGAGGTTGGTCGTCATAATGATGATGGTGTTCTTGAAGTCCACCTCACGACCCTGCGAATCAGTCAGGCGACCGTCTTCGAGGATCTGCAGCAGCGAGTTGAAGATGTCCGAGTGGGCCTTCTCCACCTCGTCGAAGAGGACGACCGAGAACGGCTTGCGGCGGACCTTCTCCGTGAGCTGACCGCCCTCTTCGTAGCCGACATATCCCGGAGGGGAACCGAACAGTCGCGAAACCGTGTGCTTCTCCGAGTATTCGGACATGTCGAGGCTGATGAGCGAATCCTCATCGCCGAAGAGGAACTCCGAGAGAGCCTTGGCCAGCTCGGTCTTGCCGACGCCCGTAGGGCCGGCGAAGATGAACGAACCGGAGGGACGCTTCGGATCCTTCAGCCCGGCGCGGGTACGACGGATCGCCCGCGAGATCGCCTTGACCGCATCGTCCTGACCGATGACGCGCTTGTGCAGCTCGTCTTCCATCCGCAGCAGACGCGAGGACTCCTCCTCGGTGAGCTTGAAGATCGGAATGCCGGTGGCAGCGGCGAGCACTTCGGCGATGAGATCGGCGTCGACGACCTTCGAGGTGTCGGTGCCGGACTTGCGCCAAGCCTCGGTCTGCTCTTCCTTCTCCTTCTGCAGCTTCATCTCGGAGTCGCGCTCCGAGGCTGCAAGTTCGAAGTCCTGAGCATCGATGGCGGCTTCCTTGCGGTGGCGGGCCTCGAGGATCTTCTCCTCCAGGTCACGGACCTCTTGCGGAACCGACAGACGCGAGATGCGCAGCTTGGCACCGGCTTCGTCGATGAGGTCGATCGCCTTGTCCGGCAGGTACCGGTCGTTGATGTAGCGATCGGACATGTTCACGGCGGCGGCCAGGGCACCGTCGGTGACAGTGACCTTGTGGTGCGCTTCGTACTTGTCGCGCAGGCCCTTGAGGATCTCGATCGAATGCGCCAGCGACGGTTCGGGAACCTGGATCGGCTGGAACCGGCGTTCGAGGGCGGCATCCTTCTCGATGTGCTTGCGGTACTCGTCCAGAGTCGTCGCGCCGATGGTCTGCAGCTCTCCGCGAGCCAGCATGGGCTTGAGGATCGAAGCGGCATCGATCGCACCTTCGGCAGCACCCGCACCCACCAGGGTGTGGATCTCGTCGATGAAGAGGATGATGTCGCCGCGGGTGCGGATCTCCTTGAGGACCTTCTTCAGGCGCTCTTCGAAGTCACCGCGATAGCGGGAACCTGCGACCAGCGAACCAAGATCGAGGGTGTAGAGCTGCTTGTCGGTGAGGATCTCGGGCACTTCGCCGTTGACGATGGCCTGCGCGAGCCCCTCGACGACAGCGGTCTTGCCGACGCCGGGTTCGCCGATGAGGACCGGGTTGTTCTTCGTGCGACGCGAGAGGATCTGCATCACGCGCTGCATCTGCTCGTGACGGCCGATGACCGGGTCGAGCTTGGCCTCGCGGGCCGCAGCGGTGAGGTTCGTGCCGAACTGGTCGAGCACGAGCGATCCCGAGGGGGTTCCCTCTTCACGGCCGCCGGCGGACACGGGTTCCTTGCCCTGGTAGCCCGACAGCAGCTTGATGACTTCCTGTCGGACGCGTCCGAGGTCCGCGCCGAGTTTGACCAGCACCTGCGCGGCAACGCCTTCGCCCTCACGGATGAGGCCGAGCAGAATGTGCTCAGTGCCGATGTAGCTGTGACCCAGCTGCAGTGCTTCGCGGAGGCTGAGCTCGAGGACCTTCTTCGCCCGCGGGGTGAAGGGAATGTGGCCGCTGGGAGCCTGCTGACCCTGACCGATGATCTCCTGGACCTGGTCACGCACCTGCTCGAGGGAGATGTCCATGCCCTCGAGAGCCTTCGCTGCCAGACCTTCACCCTCATGGATGAGGCCGAGCAGAATGTGCTCGGTGCCGATGTAGTTGTGTTTGAGAAGTTTTGCTTCTTCCTGCGCGAGCACCACGACGCGGCGTGCTCGGTCGGTGAACCGCTCGAACATATTCATCCTCCTCGGTCTTCTGATTCTTCTGAGCCTAACCACCACGAGCGCGGTTCTATTGCAGGTTTCGCCATGAGCCGAAACCGTTTGGCTGTGGGCGAAATTTCGTCGCCCACTAGACTCGTGGGTCACACGACGGAGCCATCAGAGAGGCTGCAGTCATGCCCACCGATCAATCGACCATCCCAGAGCTGGCACGCGCTCATGGTCTCCACATCATCGCCGACTCCATCGTCGTCAACGAGCTCGGCCTCGATTTCCAGGTCGCCATCGCCGAGGCGGTCGACGGAGGTTCGTAGGTGCTTCGGATACCTCGGAGTTCGAGGTGGCACCGAACCTGCTCCGCCGGTGGACCGAGTGGCTCGACGACGACAGCTATCGGCCGGCGTTCACGACGGTGACTCATAGCGAGGCGGTCGGGTCTGGCCCAGGTTCGCCGAGCACTGCGGCGAGCTCGATTCGACGTCACCCGTCGAATTGGGGCTCTTCGCTTTGCAGACGCGGGCGCCGGAATATGGGGCCGCGGCAAGATCGCAGCTGAGCCCGGACGACTGAACCACCATCATTATCGGCCCGATGCGCAGAAGACTTTCTTCGCGCACACTTCAGTCTCCCTTGATTCGTGACTCACTTCATCGAATCATTTGCCCGGATCATTGATCGATATGATCTTCAACTACTCAGCGCCTGACAATTGTCTGTGATGTTTCATCACTGCTGTTCTGCACGATCGTTCGAAGACGGCATTTGATAATACCGGGACCACATATAAAAGACCCGAGGGGCCAGCGACTCAAATCGCTGACCCCTCAGGTCTATTCGGAAGATATCGGCTATCGAGTGAGCCTCTTACTTCTCCGCTGCTTCGTATGCTTCGACAATCTCCAGCGGGATCCGTCCACGGTCACCGAGCTGGTAGCCGTTGTTCTGAGCCCACTCGCGGATCTTCGCCGTGTCCCTCTTGGGTCCCGACGAACCTGCGCGGCGACCGCGGCCGCCGGTGTTGGCTACACGACGTGCTTTGGCGATGAATGGGGCGAACGTTTCACGGAGCTTATCGGCATTCTCGGTTGAGAGCTCGAGTTCGTACGTTGCCTGGTCGAGGCTGAAACGAACGGTTTCCGCCGCTTCGCTTCCGTCGAAATCATCCGTGAGAACGAGGCGCATCTCCCTTGCCATGTTCACTCTTTTCGTAATCAGAGGATTTTGTCGATGTCATCTTAACATCCGTTTCGGGATTATCGTCGACTTCGCTAACTTCAATCTCTGAATAGTATTTATCAACCCGTTCGCGTTCATTGCGATCTGCGCGGACGATATTCCGGAACACATACCAGAACAGCAATCCCACGCAGATCGACGGAAGCAGCGCTTTGAGGATATCCAACATCGTAAATCAGCCCTCCTGAGCCGAGTCCTCCTGCGATGAAGACAAAGGCTTGGTGAATGGGAACAGAATGGTTTCGCGGATTCCCAGACCCGTCAATGCCATGAGCAGACGGTCGAGGCCCATTCCCATTCCGCCGGTCGGCGGCATTCCATGCTCCATCGCCATGAGGAAGTCCTCATCGAGGCCCATCGCCTCATCGTCGCCGCGAGCGGCGTCGGCAGCCTGAGCCTCGAAGCGCTGACGCTGGATGATCGGGTCGACGAGCTCCGAATATCCGGTGGCCAGCTCGAAGCCGCGCACGTACAGGTCCCACTTCTCCACGACGCCCTTCTTCGTTCGGTGCTCACGCACCAGCGGCGAGGTGTCGACCGGGAAGTCGGTGACGAAGGTCGGAGCCCACAGCTTGTCCTGGTAGAAGTGCTCCCACAGCTCTTCGACATACTTTCCGTGCGAACGGAAGACACCACCCAGGTCGACGTTGTTGTCGGCGGCGATTTTGTCGAGGACGTCCAAACCGGTCCCCGGGGTCACCTCGACGCCGGACTCCTCGGACAGGGAGTCGTACATGCTCACGACCGGCCAGTCTCCGCCGAAGTCGTAGTCGGTGCCGTCGTCGAGGGTGACGACAAGTGATCCGGTGGCTTCCTGGGCCGCGTTCTGGATGAGGGTCTTCGTCAGATCGGCGATCGAATGATAGTCGCCGAAGGACTGGTAGGCCTCGAGCATCGCGAATTCCGGTGAGTGGGTGGAGTCCGCTCCCTCATTGCGAAAGTTGCGGTTGATCTCGAAGACGTTCTCGATTCCACCGACGATCGCCCGCTTGAGGAACAGCTCCGGGGCGATGCGCAGGTACATGTCGATGTCGTAGGCGTTCATATGCGTCTTGAACGGGCGCGCCGAGGCACCGCCGTGCATAGTCTGCAGCATCGGCGTCTCGATCTCGACGAAATCCTGGTCCGCGAAGGTCCTCCGCAGCGACGACATCACCTTCGAGCGGGTGAGCATCGTCTCCCGAGCCTGTTCGCGGGTGATGAGGTCGAGGTAGCGCTGGCGGACGCGGGTGTCCTCGGCGAGTTCGGTGTGCAGGCCGGGCAGCGGGCGGATGGCCTTCGACGCCATGGTCCAGGAGTCAGCGAGCACGGAGAGCTCACCGCGCTTGGACTTGATCACCCGTCCGTGCAGGAACAGGAAGTCGCCCAGGTCGACATCGGTCTTGAAGTCATCCAGTCGTTCCTGGCCGACTTCGCGCAGCGAGAGCATGCCCTGCAGACGAGTGCCGTCACCGGCCTGCAGTGTGACGAAGCAGAGTTTGCCGGTGGTGCGGACGAAGACGACTCGGCCGATGACACCGACGATGTCGTCGGTCTCCTCCCCCACGTCGAGTCCGTCGTGGGCGGCATGGACCTCGGCGAGGCTGTGGGTGCGGGGCACCGAGACCGGGTAGGCGTCGGTCCCGTCATCGAGGAGACGCTGGCGCTTGTCCTTTCGGATCCGGATCTGTTCCGGATCGAGGTGTTCGGGTGAAAGGTCTGCGTTCTCAGGTGTCTTCGAGTCGGTGTTCGCCATGCTTCAAGGCTACCGTGGACGGGCCGTACGGGGGAATTCGGCGGTCAGTCCAGAGCGGTCAGGATCTGCTGTGCTTGGGCTTCTGTGATGCGTCCCATCGCCAGGGCCTTCGCAGCCGTCGATCGGGCGAGTGCGATGTAGCTGTTGCGCACGGACGGATTCGATCGGCTGAGGCTGAATTCGCTCAGTGCCGCCAGGTGGGCTTCGACGGTTCCGACGTCACCGCGGCTGATCGGTCCGGTCAGCGCCTTGGGTCCGTTCTGCATGGTGTTGGCGACGCTGGCGTCGACGAGGGCGTGGAGGACGGCCGACGGATCGGCCACCCCCGCCTCAGCGAGCAGCTCCATGGCTTCGGCGAGGATCGTGATCGAATGATTGGATGCGTGGGTGATGGCCGCGTGGTAGAGGGGACGGTCCGCCTCGGCGATGTCGATCGGTTCGGCACCGAGTTCGACGACGAGGGCCTCGCCCACCGGGCGGATCGGCGCCGGTGCCGTGACCGCGATCGTCGCCTGCCGCAGCCTGCTGAGATCGACCTCGGTTCCGGTGAACGTCAGGGACGGGTGCAGAGCGATGGGCAGAGCGCCGAGGCTGGTCCCGGCTTCGAGGACGTCCGTTCCGTACCGGCCAGAGCAGTGCATGAGGATCTGCCCGGCGTGGATGCGTCCGAGGTTCGCCAGTCCGGCCACCAATGGGGCGATCTCGTCATCGGGAACGGCGATGAGCACGAGTTCGGCGCGTTCTGTGATCTCGTCCGGGTCGAGGACGGGCACTCCGGGCAGCATCTCCTCGGCGCGTTCGAGGCTCGCCGTCGAGGTGGCGCTGACTCCGATGATCGCGTGTCCGGCCTGCCTCCAGGCGGCTCCGATACTGGCTCCGACACGGCCGCAGCCGATGATTCCGATGCCCAGCCTCGGTGCGTCGGCCTGGCTCATCCTTCGTCCTCCTCAGGTGTCTGTGTCCGGTTGGTGTGGGCGCTCTTCGCCGCCGCGTCGAAGGTCTGGCGGGCGATGCGAGTACGTTCGGCATGTTCGGTGAAGAAGCGTTTGGCTCCGTCCGCGCTCTGGTGCTTCACGAGCGGGGTGATGGGTCCGGCGGTCGAATGCACGGCCACCGTGCCCAGGTTGAGCGTACGCATCAGCGGTCCCTGATAATAGCGCAGGGACTGGACACGGACGTGCGGCACGAAGTCGACGCGGCGGTTGAGGGCTCCCAGGCGCAGCACGAGCATCGACTCGGTCAGCGCATAGGCGCGTCGCTTCCAGACGAGCGGATCGACCAGTCGCGACGATCGCGGCTGCGGGTGGAACAGCTCTTCGGCCGCGGCCGCATCCGGGTCGGCGGATTTCCTGTCGTACATCGCCGAGCGCACCAGGGTGTCGGCGCCGATGTCCTCGGGCAGCTGCGGGTCCGGCAGGGAGAGTCCGACCATGAGCAGGGCCTGGTCGATGTCGCCGACAGGCAGCAGCAGGTTCGATTCTGTCTTCCCGCCATCGCTGGCGATGTTGAATTGGGCCTCCCACCAGCCGGCCCACCGCCACAGCAGCGGCTGATGCAGGGCCACCGCCTGGATCCGGTCGAGCGGAATGACCTTGCGAGAGGTGGAGAAGAGTCCGTGGTTGACGGCGAGCCCGTTCTCGCCGAGGCGGACCACGAAGTTCGCGTTGTCGAGGTTCTTCCGGAGCGCGGAGAACGCCGCGAAGACGCCGGGCAGGACACCGACGAGGATCGGGATGAATACCTCTTTGATTCCGAAGGCCAAGAGCACGATCGCCGTGATGATGACGACGATGACGACGGCTACGGACACCAGGGTCTCGGTCTTGAGCAGGGAGGAGACGACGACCCGATGGACGGGCACCCGGATGATCTCTCCCTCGTCGCCCACCCGCGGTCTGAGATTGTACGGGGCAAGCAGATCGCCGAGGCTGGATTCGGCTTCACCGGAGGCTTCATCGGCGAGGGTGCCGAGCCGCTTGGTGAGCCGCACACCGAGGCTGTCCCCGCCTCGTTCGGGAACCGACAGATCGGTTCCGGTCTGCCCGCCGGTCCCCGAGGTGCCGCTGTCGGCCGGGCTGGCCTGCCCGTATGGCTCCGCCGCGAGATTTGCTGCCGCACTGTCGGCCGCCGCTCCGGACCCGGTCGAACCGGACGGCGACGATCCGGTTCCGGGGACCCCGGGAGCCGCCTCGGTGCGGGTGTGTCCCTGCTTGCGGGAGCGGACGGCGGCCAGCAGTTCGTCGCGCAGCTCTTCGGCCCGCTTCTTCGACAGGTACTTCAGAGAGATGTTCGAGTCGGTGCCACCGGCGACGTCGAATACGAGTTCGGCCATTCCGAGCAAGCGCGGCAGCAGCTTCTGCTGCAGGTCGATGGACTGCACGCGGTCGAGTCGGGCCTTGCGCAGCTTCTTCGACAGCAGTCCGCGCCGATAGTAGATCGCCTCGGCGTCGACGCGGTAGCCCATGACTCGCCATGCCAGCCAGCTGAAGAGTGCGGTGAGCAGGAGGACGAGGACGATTCCGCCGACGACGGCGAGGATCACCAGCGGATGAGCGCCCAGCCATTCGGCGAAGGTGAGGTTGACGGAGCGGCCGGAGGCGAGGTCTTCTACGGCGCTCTGGAAGAAGTTCTGCAGACCGTAGGCCGCAGCGATGAAGATACCGACGAGGACGCCGAGGCTCTCGAGAATCGGCGTCAGCGGATGGACGCGGTGCCAGACCTCCGGTGCGGCCGCCTCGGTGGTGGAGTTGTCGGGCGAGGGTTCGTCGCTCATGGTCACAGTCCGGCGAGATTGGCCTGGCCGAGTCCGGCGAGACTGTCGCGCAGGCGGTCGGCTTCGGCACGTGGCAGACCGGGGATCGTCGCGTCGGTCGCGGCGGAGGCGGTGTGGAGTTTGACGGTGGCCAGGCCGAACATCCGGTCGATGGGGCCGGCATCGACGTCGACGAACTGGAGTCGGCCGTAGGGTACGACGGTCGCGCGGTGGAACATGATGCCGCGGCGGACGAGCAGGTCGTCCTCACGTTCGGCATAGCCGATGGCGCGAGCCTGGCGGAGGATGATGATTGTCGAGATGATGCCGTAGGCGAGGACGGCGATCCAGATCACGTGCAGCCAGGGCGCCTCGGAGGTGAAGATGATCGCAAAGACCAGGGCTGCGATGAGCAGTGGAACGAGCAGCGTCAGTGAGGCCAGGACCTCCTTCAGCCCGTATTTCGGGCTGACGCGGTTGAAGGGCACATCGGCTCCGATGGAGAAGGAGAGGTCGCGGTTCATGCTGTTTCAGCTCCCGGCGGGTCTTGGGGTGGGATCTCGCAGAATCCCTCGACGATCATGCCGACGATCATGAGCACGGCGGCAGAGACCATTGCGACAAGCATACCTGCGGCGATATCGTTGCGGATCCCCGGCGACGACAGGAAGTAGTACCCGGCGTTGCCGAGGTACCAGCCGGAGAGCCCGGATCCGGTCAGGGCACTGGCCTTGGCCATGATCGCGACCCTCGCTGCTTGGAGCGGGTCGATCTCCTTCGTCCTGTCCCCGTCGTTCCATTTCTTGATGGGCCAACCGAGCAGCAGAAGGATGGCGGAGAGGATGAGCATGCCGATGACGGCGAACCATGGCAGGCCGGGCAGCGAGAATCCTTGGCTTTCGAGCACAACGTCGACCACGATCGCGAGAACCGTGCCGATGACGGCCCAGACGGCGAGGGTGGAAGAGGAGGTTCTCTGCATGCTTCCCAGTCTCTCAGATCGCGGGCGGTTATCCAGAGGTGATCCGGTCGATGTCCTGGTTGTCGAGTTCGGCCAGAACCGCGCTGATGGGGCGGCGTCCCTGTGGGGTGTCGATGAGTGTGTCTCCGACGAGTTCGGCCCAAGGCGCGAGGACGAAGGCGCGTTCGTGGGCACGTGGGTGCGGCAGGGTCAGTCGCTGGGTCTGGCTGCGCAGCTCTGCATCCTCGGCTCCGAAGCGGATGAGGTCGATGTCGAGGGTCCGCGGTCCCCATCGGAGTTCGCGCGTGCGTCCGCAGGCGACTTCGATTCCCTGTGCCACCGAGAGCAGTTCGAATGCCGGCAGCGTGGTGGTCACAAGCACTCCGAGGTTGAGGAAGTCGTCCTGTTCGACTCCGCCCCAGGGAGCGGTGCGGAAGAGTGAGGACCGGCCGGTGACGGTGATGTCCGGGTGCCGGTCGAGTGCGGCGACCGCTTGATCGAGGGTGTCCGCGGCATCGCCGAGGTTCGCCCCGAGGTTGAGATACGCTTCGGTCTCCCCGCTGGCCGCGGCGACACTGCGGCAGCGTTCGACGCGGATGCGCACATCGTCGAAGGTCCGTTGGATCGGTGCCGAGGGTTTGTGGACGACGACTTCGACGTGTTCGCACAGGCTCAGGCAGTGGTCGGCGATGCGTTCGGCCAAGGTTTCGATGAGGTCGAAGGTGTTGTTCTCGACGATTCCGGCGACGGCTTCGGCGAGTTCACCGTAGTGGATCGTCTCGGCGAGGTCGTCGGTGGCTGCTGCGCGTTCGACCGAGGTGTGCAGGGTGACGTCGATGACGAAGTCCTGACCCTCACGCTTCTCGAAGTCGAAGACGCCGTGGTTGCCGCGCACCGTGAGTCCGCGCAGTTCGATGCGGTCGGGGGCCGCCTCGGTGCCGGTCATCGCCCGGCTCCCTCGGTGTCCGAATCAGCTGCGGGGTTCGCTTCGGCGGAGTGGTCCCTGACCGCGGCGATGACCTTGCAGGCGACCGCGGAGGTGGCCGGATCGTGGACGCGGACCGCCCAGGCACCGGCCTGTGCGGAGATCGCGGAGATCGTGGCCGTGGCCTGGTCCTTCGCCGCCTGTTCGGCTTGCTTCGGGTCGTCGGGGCTGAGCAGGGATGCGATGAAGCGCTTCCGGCTGGCCGCGACGAGGAGCCGGTGGTCGAGAGCGGAGAATTCGTCGAGGGCACCCAGCAGCTGCCAGTTGTGTTCGGCGTTCTTCGAGAATCCGAGACCGGGGTCGACGATGATGTTCGCAGGTTCGACGCCCACGGCGATCGCTTCGTCGATGCGGGTGCGCAGCTCGGCGATCACCTCGGCGACGACATCGTCGTAGTGGAAGGTCGCCGAGGCCTGATCGAGGTAGCCGCGCCAGTGCATGAGCACGATGGGGGCTCCGGATTCGGCGGCGACGCTGAGCATGGTGGGATCCGACTGCCCGGCGGAGACGTCGTTGATGATGTGGGCCCCGACAGCCAGGGATTCCGCGGCGACGCGGGCACGCATCGTGTCGACACTGATGACGGCTCCGGCCGCGGCGAGCTCCCGGACAACCGGAATGACTCGGCGCAGTTCTTCGGCCTCGTCGACGCGGGCCGATCCCGGACGCGTCGACTCGCCGCCGACATCGATGATGTCGGCGCCATTGGCCATGAGTTCGAGTCCGTGGGCGACGGCCCGGTCGTGGTCGAACCACAGTCCGCCGTCGGAGAAGGAGTCCGGGGTGACGTTGAGGACACCCATGATCTGCGTCTTCACTGCTGAATCGTTCATCACTGCGGGATCCGTGTTCTGGTCTCAGCGGCCGAGGATGAGACTCATCGCTTCTGCCCGGGAGGCGCTTTCGCGCAGCTGCCCGCGCACGGCCGAGGTGATCGTCGAGGCTCCGGGTTTGCGGACGCCGCGCATGGTCATGCACAGGTGTTCGGCTTCTACGACGACGATGACGCCCTGCGGGTCGAGATGGTCGACGAGCGCATCGGC
Source organism: Brevibacterium siliguriense (assembly GCF_900105315.1). Taxonomy (NCBI): domain Bacteria; kingdom Bacillati; phylum Actinomycetota; class Actinomycetes; order Micrococcales; family Brevibacteriaceae; genus Brevibacterium; species Brevibacterium siliguriense. Next base: position 3,496,404 of record NZ_LT629766.1, read on the forward strand.
GATCTGCGCGGTCAGGCGTTCCTGCACCTGCGGGCGACGAGCATAGATCTCGACGAGGCGGGCCAGTTTCGACAACCCTGTGATCTTGCCGTTCTTGCTCGGGATGTAGCCGATGTGGGCGACGCCGTGGAACGGCACGAGGTGGTGCTCGCAGGTGGAGTACAGGTCGATGTCGCGGACGAGGACGAGTTCCTCGTGGCTGATGTCGAAGGTGACGCCGAGGACTTCCGCCGGGTCGCGGTGGAGACCGGCGAAGATCTCCTCATAGGCCCTGGCCACTCGGTCCGGAGTCTCGAGCAGACCTTCCCGGTCGGGGTCTTCACCCACGGCGATGAGGATCTCACGCACCGCGGCGGCGATGCGGGCCTGGTCGACCTTGTTCTCGTGCCCTGAGGGAGCGGGGCCGAGACCGGCGGAGACCTCTTCGATATCGGCCATCAGTCGTTGTTCCCTCTGTCGTCGTTCGTGTCATTCGTCGTCGGTCCCCCGGTTCCGGGGCCACCTGCTCCGGGGCCTCCAGTCGGTCCCTCAGTGGATCCGCTCGTCGGACCGGTCGGGCCGTTCGGGTTCTCGGGTCCCGGTGGGTTGTGCGGAACGTGGGGACCGGTGACTCCCGTGGGTCCGGCTCCGGGGATGTCGGTGGTGTCCACCTCGGTGCCGGTCGAACCTTCACCGTCATTGCGCTCGCTCTGCGGTGCGGGCGGATCGATGGGGCCGCGTTCGGACACGGGACGATCATCGTGGGCCAGCCACACTTCGCGGGTGTTTCGCTTGACGACGGGCGCGAAGATCTCCTCGAGAGCGGCCTGGTCCAGCGTTTCGCGTTCGAGCAGCTGGTACGCGAGGTTGTCGAGCACATCGCGGTTGTGCGTCAGCGCCCAGTACGCGTCGGCGTGTGCGGAGTCGATGAGTCCGCGGACTTCGCGGTCGATCGAGGACAGGGTCGAATCCCCGTATTCGTCGCCGCCGCCGTAGCCGCGCCCGGCGAAGGGCTCGGACTGGTCGTCGCCGATCTTCACCATGCCCAGCTTCTCGCTCATTCCGTACTGGGTGACCATCTTCCGGGCGATGTTCGTCGCCTTCTCGATGTCGTTGCTGGCTCCGGTGGTCGGGTCGTGGAAGACGATCTCCTCTGCCACGCGCCCGCCCATGGCGTAGGCGAGCTGGTCGAGCAGCTCATTGCGCGTCGTCGAATACTTGTCTTCGCTGGGCAGGACCATCGTGTAGCCCAGTGCCCTCCCGCGTGGGAGGATCGTGACCTTGGTGACCGGGTCGGTCTGGTTCATGGCCGCGGCGACGAGAGCGTGTCCGCCCTCGTGGTAGGCGGTGACGAGGCGTTCCTTGTCGTTCATCAGTCGGGTCCGCTTCTGCGGGCCGGCGATGACGCGGTCGATGGCTTCGTCGAGGATCCGGTTGTCGATGACCTTCGCGTTCTCACGCGCGGTGAGCAGAGCCGCCTCATTGAGGACATTGGCCAGGTCGGCACCGGAGAATCCAGGGGTCCGCTTCGCGACCTGCCCGAGGTCGACCTCGTCGGCCAGCGGCTTGTCGGCGGCGTGGACTTCGAGGATGTGCTTGCGGCCGTTCATGTCCGGGGCTTCGACGGGGATCTGCCGGTCGAAGCGGCCGGGACGCAGCAGCGCCGGGTCGAGGACGTCGGGACGGTTGGTCGCGGCGATGAGGATGACGTTGGTCTTGACGTCGAATCCGTCCATCTCGACGAGCAGCTGGTTGAGCGTCTGTTCGCGCTCATCGTGGCCGCCGCCCATTCCGGCGCCGCGCTGGCGGCCGACGGCGTCGATCTCGTCGATGAAGATGATGCAGGGGGCGTTCGACTTCGCCTGTTCGAACAGGTCACGCACACGGGAGGCACCGACACCGACGTACATCTCGACGAAGTCGGACCCGGAGATCGAGTAGAACGGCACTCCGGCTTCACCGGCAACGGCCTTGGCCAGCAGGGTCTTACCCGTACCCGGCTGGCCGTAGAGGAGCACGCCCTTGGGGATCTTCGCTCCGACAGCCTTGAACTTCTCCGGTTCGGCGAGGAACTCCTTGATCTCTTCGAGCTCCTCGAGGGCCTCATCGACACCGGCGACATCCTTGAAGGTGACGTCCGGATTCTCCTTGTTGACGAGCTTCGCCTTCGATTTGCCGAAGTTCATCATCTTCCCGCCCGACATCTGCGAGATGAGGAACCAGAAGACGACGAAGATGATGACGAACGGAATGAGCGTGCCCAGAAGCGACATCAGCCAGCTCTGCTTGGGAACCTCGTCCGTGAAGCCCTTGTCCGGGCCGGCGGAGTCGACGGCCTTGATGACCTGCTCGCCGCGCTGTTCGACGTAGAAGAACTGGACCTTCTTGCCGAAGTCCTTGCCGTCGACCTTGAAGTCGTCCTTGAGAGTGAGGTCGACGCGCTGGTCCTTGTCGACGATCTTGGCCTGTTCGACCTTGTCGTCCCCCAGCAGCTCAAGCCCCTGTTCGGTGTCGATCTGGCTGAACCCGGACTGGCTGAACAGCAGAGCACCGATCGATACGACGAGCAGTGCCAGAACGATCCAGACCAATGGGCCCTTCGTCGCCTTGTTCAGCAGGGGGCGACGTTTGTTCGACTCGGCCATAAGTCCTCTCAGGAAAAAGATGTGGGCAACCGTTTCAGAGTACCGAGGCTGCCTGGGAACATCCCCCACAGCCTAGTACTTCGCACCCCTATAGCCCGAATGCGTGCAGAATCTATTCCGTCACAGGCCCCGGACCCGGACCGGGTTCGCCGTGGGCGTAAAAGAGTGGTGCAGGCAGGCTCAGCTGTAGACGTGCTGAGCCAGAGTCGCGACGAACGGCACGTTGCGGTACTTCTCCGCATAGTCCAGGCCGTAGCCGATGACGAATTCGTTGGGCACATCGAAGCCGACGTACTTGACGTCGATGTCGACCTTGACGGCTTCGGGCTTGCGCAGCATGGTGCAGATCTCGACGGTGGCCGCCCCGCGAGTGCGCAGGTTCTGGACCAGCCAGGACAGGGTGAGACCGGAGTCGATGATGTCTTCGACGATGAGGACGTGACGGTCGGTGAGGTCCGTGTCGAGGTCCTTGAGGATCCGCACGACGCCGGAGGACTTCGTGCCCGATCCGTAGGAGGACACAGCCATCCAGTCCATCGTCACCGGTGAGTGCAGGGCACGGGCGAGGTCGGCCATGACCATGACGGCGCCCTTGAGGACGCCGACGAGCAGGATGTCCTTGCCCTTGTAGTCTTCATCGATGGCGGCGGCCAGTTCAACGAGTCGTGCGGCTATCTGCTCTTCCGAGACGAGTACTTTTTCGATGTCATTGCCGAGATCGTTGATGTCCACGAGTGTCGATTCTCCTCAGAAGCGGGTCCTTGAGATTCCATTATGGGTCACTTTGCCTCACCGGTGCCACTGTGCCCGGAAGTCGGTGCCAGTTCGTCGTCGACAGTCCCCGGACCGGCCGACAGCCAGCCGGTGATCGCCATGAGCGCGGAGATGATGACCATGAACCACAGCGGCACCTGCCAACCGCCGCTGATGCCGAGCAGTCCGCCCACGGCCAGCGGGCACAGTGCGGCGAGCACATAGCCCGACGACTGGACGAAAGCTGAGGTCGAGGCCGTGACGGAGACCTCGCGAGTCCGAGAGGTGATCAGCGCCAGCGCGGCGGGGAAGGCGAATCCGCCGTAGCCGAGGAAGACCGCCCACAGCCAGGGGACGGTGGCCGGGCTGAGCAGCAGTCCCGTGTAGCCTGCGACGGCGCTGGCCCCGAAGGAGACGAGGAAGGCGCGCGGGGCGATGCCCCGCACGATGATCTGCGGGGCGAGGAATCCACCGGGCAGTCCGCCGAAGGTCACGATCGTGAGCATGATTCCGGCGAGGAAGGGGTCGAGTCCGGCGTCGCGGTAGATCTGGGGCAGCCACCCGAACTGAACATACGCGTTGGCCGATTGGAGACCGAAGAAGATCGCCATGTACCGCGCCTTGGGTGAGGTGAAGACCCCTCGCCGAGGCGGCGATTCGGACCGTTCGCCGCCGGGTTCCGTCGCCTGTCCGGACAGGACGGGCACGGACTTCAGGCTCCGCAGCACCGACCAGGTGATGAGCGCGGAGAAGGGCAGGATCATCCAGAAGCCGAGGCCGACGCGCCACCCGCCGAACTGTTCTGCCAAGGGCGCGGTGAACAGCGAGGGCAGCATCGAACCGAGTCCCAGCGAAACGGTGAACGTCGTCGCACCCAGGGTGGGCCGGTGCGGGAACCGGGACTTGACGTAGACGGGCAGAATGACGTTGCCGATCGACATTCCGGCCAGGGCGAGGACCGTGAGCAGGGCGAAGGCCACCCATTCGGTGACGACCGCGCGCAGACCGACGCCTGCGACGATGAAGGCGGCACTCATGGCCAGAGCGAAGAACAGACCGAGCCGCTTGAGCAGGGGTACGGCGATGATGCCGCAGATGGCGAACACGAGTCCCGGCAGGGCCGTGAGCAGACCGGTCTGCCATTCGGCCAGGGAGAATCCGTCTTTGACCTCGGAGAGCACGGGCCCCAGGGAGGAGGCGGCCGGGCGCAGTGAGGCGGCGATGAGGACGAGGCAGGCCAGGGCCAGAACGTCGAGGCCGCGGGAGCGTCGGAACCCCTGCTCGGGCGAAGTTGTCATAGCCTCATCCTTTCAGACAGCTGTGGTCGTCATGCATGCGGGCCGCAGCTCTTCCGGGCGCGCGATCGGGCACAATTGCCAATGGTATACCATCCTACGGTCGCAGGCTGAGCCCATGATCGGTGTGAAGAATGTGCGCCTGTTCCCGCGCACCCCCGATGCTCCCGCCGTCGACGTCAAGAGCACCGAGGGGCGGTTCTCTCGCATCTCCCCCGCCGAGGATGCCGCCACGGGACCTCGACACCGAGGTCCGGGACATCGCCGACCGGGGTCGAGGTCATCGACGGTGCGGGACGGATCCCGCAGGCGGGAATCATCAGGGAACACGGTGTCCGCGAGCTGCTCGTTGCGGCCGAGGCATCGACATCCACCTTCCAAGAGGCGGGCACCGCGGGACTGTTCTCGCTCGAGGAGATCGCGGCCCGCACCAGAGCTGCGGGCATAGCCGGACAGGTCACGGTCTCCCATGTTTTCGCCCTCAATACGAACCTGGAACCCGAGGTCGTCCGGATCCTCGATGCCCTCGCCGAGGCGGGGGTGGCACTGACGACGGTCGCTCCGGCCAAGGGTGCGCCGCCGTAGGCGCTCATCCGTGAGCGCCGCTTGGCTCTGGGATTTGGCGAGGACGGGCAGAGGGATTATTGGAGCCCGTACGGTGACGGTGATCTGCTGCATCGGACCTGGCAGCTGGCGTTCACGAACGGCTTTCGTGCCGACGCGGATATCGAAGGCTGACTCTACATCGCCTCCCGCGGAGGTGCTCAGGTCATGGCCGGGCCAGTCCCGATGGCGCGATGCCTGCCGACGATGCGAAGTTCGGTCTGGGTGTGGGTGCTCCCGCCGAATCTGTGCTCATCACAGCCGATACCGTCACTTCGGCGATCATGGACTGCCCGCAGGATCGGGACGTGTTCAAGGCGGGCCGACTCATCGTCTCCGGTGGCGAGCTGGCAGGCGGTGCTCGGCTGAGCTGAGGCTCAGCGAGCCTTCGCCGCGAGCTGGAACACAGCCTGGCCATTCGAGACGACGACTTCCGTGTCCCCAGGCAGGGACAGGCGGCCCCGCCTGCCGTCGCGGATGAGGGCGCAGAGTTCGGCGACCCGCACCGCACCGAGGTTCTGTCCGGGCACGCCGAGTGAGATCACCCAGTCGCGCACGACTCGGCTGAGCACGGCATCGTCGAGTGCTGTGAAGTCCTCAACCGGCACCGAGGCGGTCCCCCGGATGTGCTGACTGGCCGCCTCGGCGCGGGTATCGATGAAATCGGCGTCGGCCCGGCACAGGTCGGCGGTGCGGGCGAGGTTCGCGGTGATCGGCTGACCGAGTTCGGTTTCGAGTCCGGCCAGCAGCTGCCGGGCACGGACCCGGCTGAATGCGGTGTCGTCGTTCATCGGGTCGTGCCAGATCTCGATGCCCTGGGCCCTGCACGAGGCTTCGGTCTGGTCACGGTCGAGGCCGAGAAGGGGGCGCATGAGGTGTCCGGAGGTCGGGCTCATCCCGGCCAGGGACCGGGTGCCAGACCCGCGCATGAGGCCGAGCAGAACGGTCTCGGCTTGGTCGCTGCGGGTGTGGGCGGTGAGGATCCAGTCGGCTCCGGCCGCTGCCCGTGCGGTTTCGAGGACGGCATAGCGGGCGGTGCGGGCGGCGGCTTCGAGCCCTTCGTCGCCGGCGTCGATGCGCACCGTCGCCACTTCGGCGGGCATACCCCATGATTCAGCGGTGGCGGCGACCCGGTCGGCCACCTCGGCGGTGACGGTTTGGAGTCCGTGGTCGACGGTGACGGCACGGGCACGGATCTCGCCGCGTCGGTGGAGGAATGCGGTCGCGTGGAGCAGCGCCATCGAATCCGCTCCCCCGGACACCGCGACGATGAGGCCTGGTTCTGAACGCCCTGCAGCCTTCAGTGCCGCCCGGACGGCGCCGCGGATGGCTCCGCTGGCTGGGTCGAGGGTCGGTCGCCTCGGCGAGGAGCCGGCAGACGAACGCTCAGCCGTGGACACGGTCGAGCCAGAGCTGCGGTTCGTGGATCTCTGCTGTGCGCGGAAGGTTCGCAGGTTCAGCGTAGATGCGGGAGAAGCCCTTCTGTCCGACCTCACGGCGGACGGCGCGGACGAATTTCGCCCCGTCGCGATATTGCGCGAGCTTGAGGTCCATTCCGAGCAGACTGGTGAGGAACCCGCCTTGGCCGGCGTCACGGCGGGCCTCGAACCTGCGGCGCAGCTTGCGCACGCTCGGGATCACTCCGGCACCCACCTCGTCCATGACGACATCGGCGTGGCCTTCGAGCAGGGACAGGATCGCGGTGGCTTCATCGAGAGCACTGCGCATCTTCTCGTCACGGATGAGGTCGACGATGCTCGCCTCGCCCTTGACGATGCGGCCGAGGGTGACGAAGAGGTCGACGATTCCGCCGACTCCCGGCATCGTCAGTCGGGTCGACACGGCACCGGAGAGCAGGGTGCGCATATGTTCGCGCAGCCAGGGCGCGGTCGCGAACTGCACTTGGTGGGTGGCTTCGTGGAGGGCCACCCACATGCGGAAGTCACGCGGATCGACGTCCATGGCCTTCTCGGCGATGAGCACGGCCGGGGCGACGAACATCAGCCGTCCCGTCTCCACGGCGAACGGGTCGAACTGGCCGAGCACACGGGTTGACAGCAGCGAGAGCACCCCGGCGACCTCGACGGCGCCGGCCTTCGCGGTGGCGGGGCCGACCGGGGCGGGCAGGGCCGCCTCGTCGAGCATTCCGTTGACGGACTGGGCATTGGCTTTGACCCAGCCGACCTGGTCGAGGACGAGCACTGAACCGGCGGCGAGCCGGCCGCGCACATCATCGGCGTGATCCGGCGGCAGCAGAAACGAGTCGAGCACGAGATCTTGAGCGGTCAGCGCATTGTCCTTCATCCCCTCGACGAGTTCATCGAGGACACCCGGTTCGGGGACCTTCGCTGCGGAGACGAGCTCACGGGCGGTGCGGGCGGCGAATCCCTCATCGATGATCATCTGCAGCCGCAATTCGCGAGTGCGGTGACGATATCGTCCACGGTCTTTCTGGCTTCCAAGATCTTGTCCTTATCCACGTCGTCGATCTGGATGGAGAATACGAGGTAGCGTCCCTCCGCGTCGAGCACTCCCCCGGCCAGGGAGGTCACGGTGGACAATGTTCCGGTCTTCGCATGCACCACCCCGGAGGCGTTCCTCTCATTGAGGAATCGGTCGTGCAGGGTGCCGGTCAGTCCCCCGACGGGGAAATAGCTGATGAGTCCGGCAAGGGAGTCATCGGCGACGACCGAAGCCTGCAGGACGGTCGTGAGATCGTGTGGGGCGATCCGGTTGTCATAGGACAGCCCGGAGGTGTCGACGAGGTGCGTGCGTCCGAGGTCGACGGATTCTCCGAGGGCGTCAAGCACCGCCGTGGGACCGTTCTCGAGGCTGCCGTCGCGGCCCTGGGCGATGGCGACCTCATTGCCGAGCATTTCAGCGACGACATTGTCGCTGTGCACGAGTGCGTATTCGACGATCTCGGAGATCGTCGCCGATTCCACGCTGGCGAGTTCCTTCGGGTCCGCGGATTCGGACGACTTCTCGGTTTCGGAGTCGGCGGCCGCCTCGGTGACGGTGATCCCGGTCTTCTTCAGTTCCTTTTCGAAGATCGAGAACGCATCCTTGGCGGGGTGTTCGCTGCGGCCGCGCCATTCGGCCTTCTTCGACCCGACATAGGCGGTGTCGACCATGATCGGCTGGATCGGGGTGATCACGCCCTTGGCGATGTCGGACCGGGACCAGCCGGAGTCGAAGTCCTCGCCGACGTACCGGCTCGTGTCCAGGTTGAGGGCCACTGCGGTGATGTTCTGCTTCTTGAGCTCGGCCGCGGTGTCCTCAGCCAGGGTCCGCAGTCCCCCGTGCCCGTTGACCGAACCTGGATCGGAATCGCCGGCCGACAGGAGCACATCGCCTCCACCGGTGAGGGTCAGTGTGTTCGAGTCCGCGTCGAAGTCCGTCGTCGTCTCCAGCCGCGTCTCCCCGCCGATCGCGGACAGGGCGGCGGCTGCGGTGAGCACCTTCGTCACGGAGGCGGGAGTGCGCGGTTTCGTCTCGTCCTTCGCGTAGAGGACATCATCGCTGAGCCCGTCGCGGACCTCGAGGCCGAAGCCCTTGACCTTCGAGTCCTTGAGCACGGCGTCGATCGTCTTCGGGATCTGTGTGGGCACGGGAGCGGAATCATCCACCGCCGAGGCAGGGGCGGGCACCTGCTGGGCGTGGGCCTGCGGGGTGGGCACGGTCTGGACCTTGACCTGGGGTTCTGTGGTGAGCACCCCCGGCAGGCCGGGCACGAGATCAAAGGCGTCGACGGCGGCATAGGCACCGAGCGCGAGGACGATGACACCGGCGGTGATCGCACCGCCCTTCTTCAGCGGCGATTCGGCCTTCCTGCGGTCGCGGCGCGAGGAGCCGGAGTCCGACGGGTTCTGCGGCGCATCGGTATCGTTCAAACGCAGGCTCTCATTCCTCGACGACCGTGGGGTGGCCGCCGTCGGTGGGCAGTGACGGGGACTTGTACCATCTATTCTAGTGATGCACCCCTAACGTGAAGGAGCACTATGGAACTGTTGGCCACAATCGAGATCCCGCAGGGGTCCCGCAACAAGTACGAAGTCGATCATGAGACCGGTCGGGTCAAGCTCGATCGCTACCTCTACACGTCGATGCAGTACCCCGCCGACTACGGCTATATCGAGGATACCCTCGGAAACGACGGCGACCCTCTCGATGTGCTCGTGCTGCTGCCCGAGCCGCTGTTCCCCGGTGTGCTCATCGACATCCGCCCCATCGGCATGTTCCAGATGGAGGACGAGGCCGGAGGCGATGACAAGGTCCTCGCCGTTCCCGCCGGAGACCCTCGCTGGGACTCCTACACTGACATCTCGGATGTGGACCAGTTCATGCTCGACTCGATCGAGCACTTCTTCAACCGGTACAAGGACCTCGAGCCCGGCAAGTACGTCAAGGGTTCGAGCTGGGCCGGTCGCGAAGCCGCCGAGGCGGAGATCAACGCCTCCATCGAACGGTTCAAGGCCGAGGGCCACTGAGCCTTCGCCTCTCACCGTGCTGAGAACTCAGCGCTGGTCCGCGACCGCCCGGATGATGACATCCGGGCGGTTTCGCTTTGGCCCCGGCCGGGCCCAGCGTGATGATCATCACGATTTCTTAGGTGAACCTAAGGGGCAGGGCGAGCCAGGTTATGCGATTGTCGAGTCATGAAACTCGATCATGTGTCATACGCCAGTGAACCTGACGGCTATCGTGCGACCGCCGAGCGGATCGCGGAGAAGCTCGGAGTGGCTCCCTACGATGGCGGTGTGCATCCTCGATTCGGCACCAGAAACCTCATCTTCCCCCTAGCGAACGGCCATTACCTCGAAGTCGTGGAAGCCTTGGAGCACCCGGCCGCTCTCTCGACACCCTTCGGCCAGGCGGTCCGGGCTCGTTCCGAGCTCGGCGGCGGCTGGATGGGCTGGTGCGTTTCGGTCGAAGATCTCACTGCCGTCGAGACCCGCCTCGAACGCAAGGCCGTCGATGGAAACCGCACGCCGGAGTCCGGTTTGGAACTCAGGTGGCTGCAGATCGGCGTCAAGGGGCTCATCGCCGATCCCCAGCTGCCGTTCTTCATCAAATGGTCCGCCGACTCCTCGCAGCACCCCTCGACGTACAAGACGAATGAGGACGTCGCAATCGACACTCTGCAGATCGCCGGGGACCGCGACCGTCTGCGCGATTGGCTGGGCACTCAGGATGCCAAGCCGATCTCGGAGATCAACATCGACTGGTCCGCGCCCCACGGGACGCCGGGCATCATGTCGGTGAGCTTCGAGACGAAGAGCGGACCCGTCATCATCTGAGACCCGCAGCGCCCGCTCTGTGCGGGGTCGAAGGAGGCCAGAGGCAGTGTTGCCTCTGGCCTCCTTCAGTTGCGCCGGCCGACTTCGGAGCCGTGCTGAGTTTCGGTCAGGAAACCAGCACGGATCGTCCTGAACTCGTCTTCAGAGCCGGCCGCGGCCGATCTCAGCTTCTGCCGTGGCCCTTGCCTCCGCCGTTTCCGTGGCCCTTGCCGTTTCCGTGGCCGTGGCCTTTGTCCTTGCCTCCGCCTTTGCCCTGGCCCTTGATGACCTGGACGACGGTCGGGCGCGGCAACGCGGCCACTCCCTTGTTGACATCGGTGGAGTCGACGTAGTCGGGGAACTGCGAATGCTGGTCCGCGTATGATCCGTCTTCGCCGGGGTGCTGGACGGCGACGAAGGCCGAGCGGTACTCGTCGTGGATGAGCGGTCCGCAGACCTCGGCTTCACGCGGCACGGACAGGAACTGTTCGACCCGCCCTCGCTGTTCGCCTTCGATCGTGACCTTGAACAGTCCGTCGCAGTAGCCGATGCCGTCGGGGGCGCCGTCGGTGGAGATCCACAGATTGCCGGCCGTATCGAAGGCGACGTTGTCCGGGCAGGAGATCGGTGAGACCTGGTCGGCCGGGAATCCGGAGAAGTACGTGGCGTCGCCCTGCTTCGGGTCGCCGCAGACCAGCAGCAGAGTCCAATCGAAGTCCGTTCCGGTGTGGTCGCCGGAGCGTTCGGTGATCTCGACGACATGGCCGTCGCGGTTCTCCGTGCGCGGATTGGCTTCGTCGGCTCCGGCCTTGCCGGAGGTTCCGCGGTCGGAGTTGTTCGTGCAGGCGACGTAGATGCGTCCGTTGACTGGATTGGGTTCGACGTCCTCGCAGCGGTCCATCTTCGTCGGTCCGACTTTGTCCGCGGCCAGACGGGTGTTGACGAGGACCTCGTCGACGGAGAATCCGGACACCTGCGACTTGCCGTCCTTGACCAGCGGCAGCCACTGTCCGCTGCCGTCGAATTCTCCGTCCGAGGGCACATCACCGCTGCCGTCGATCTCGGACTTCGGGGAGTTGCCGGTGAACTTCGCGACGAAGAGGTCGCCTTCGGTCAGCAGCTTCTTGTTGTGCTCGCGGTCGCCTTCGACGAACGTGTCCTTCGAGACGAACTTGTAGAGGTAGTCGAACTTCTCGTCGTCACCCATATAGGCGACGGCGTGACCGGAGTCGGAGATCGTGACGTTGGCGCCCTCGTGCTTGAACCGGCCCATGTTCGTGTGCTTGACGGGGGTCGATTCCGGATCCCACGGGTCGACCTCGACGATCCAGCCGAAGCGGTTCGCCTCATTGGCGTATCCGGGCTTGTTCGTGTCGAAGCGGTCGACATCGTTCTCCCAGCCGTTGGCCGAGTCTTCGCTGTCGAGTCCGTAGCGCTTGTCGGCTGCCGAGGTGCCCTGTGCCTTGAAGTAGGAGTTGAAGTTCTCCTCACCGGAGACGACGGTGCCCCACGGAGTGAGACCGCCGGAGCAGTTGCCCAGTGTGCCCTGTGCCTTGTCGCCCTGCGGGTAGTCCTTCGTCCGCAGCAGGTCGGAGCCGGCGGCAGGTCCGGTGAACTCGTATTCGGTGTCGATGAGGAAGCGACGGTTCTTCTTCCCGTTGACGTCGACCGACCACGGGGAGTTCTTGTGGCGGCGTTCGAGTTCGACGACGGTGAGCCCGTGAGCCTGACGGCTGATGGCGCGTTTGTCGGCCGCGGCCATCGACTCCGGGTACATGATCTCGTCGTTCGTGTACTCCTGGTTGGCGAACAGCACTGCCCGATTCTCGTCGACCTCGTCGACCTGGATGGAAAGGAAGTCGTTGTTGTACCCGAATTGGCGTCGCTGCGCTTCGGGGCTCTGGTTCTCCGGATCGAACTTCGGGGAGTCGGGGAACAGCGGATCGCCCCAGCGGACGATAGGGTGCCAGGAGTAGCCCTTCGGCACGATGAACCTGTCGACCTCGTGGTGGATGGGATCGATGGCGGAGAACTTCAAAGTGCCGTGTCCGGCCGCCGCGGCACTGCTGGCCGTCGGGCTGGGAGCGGTGGTGACTGCGAGCGCCAGAGCTCCCGCGGCTGAGGCTCCAAGGACGGCACGGCGGCTGAGCTTAGCGTCGACGATGTCGCGGAAGTAGCCGTTCGACGAGGTGTTGCAGGTGGCCTTGAGGCATGCGTTGTCGCACTTGAGTGCGCAGGTCACGGCGCTGCGCTTACCGCGCACATGATCGGCCATCGGCAGGAACGTTCTCATCGATTCTCTCCTCAGTATCGTGTCGTTTTCTCCCTCCGCCGCCCACGATCCACAGGGGTCGGAGCCGGGAGGGTTCACCCGATCGAGACTGTCACCGCCAAGCGGCCCTGGAACTACCCGTCGGTGAACTGTCGGTGAACCCAGAAGGTCGAATGAGTGTCCCGTCCGCTGATCCCGACCCTGCCCCCGGAGCTCAGCGAAGGGCTCCTGCGGTCACCCGAAGTCGACGAGGGCGAGCACTCCCGGGGCGAGGAATCCGACGGCGTCGATGATGATATGCGCCCACACCAGCGGCATGAGTCTGCCCTTGCGCAGGAAGTGCCAGCCGAAGATGATGCCCATGGCGACGTTGCCGATGAACGGGCCGATGCCTTGGTAGAGGTGGTAGCTGGCACGGAAGAGCGCCAGGGAGATGATGATCGGCCAGAGTCCGAAGCCCAGCTGCCGCAGTCGCAGCGCCCCGAATCCGAAGATGATCACCTCTTCGACGATTCCGTTCTTCGCGGCCGAGAGCAGCAGCACGGGGATCGTCCACCAATGATCGCCGAGGTTGGACGGCTGGATCTCCGCCGTGATCCCCAGCACCCTGCCGCCCGCGTACACACCGAGGGTGCCGATGCCGATGATGAGGAAGATGAGGACGCCGTGGCCGAGGTCGCCCCGTCGGTGCCCGTCGACTCCGAGTCGGATCGGCAGCGGCTGGGCTGGTCGGTCTCGACTGAGCAGGTAGATCGCGAGGGCGACGGGGACGAGGGTGAAGCCGATGTCGAGAAGCTGGTAGATGAGGTCGAAGCCCGGCCGGGGCGAGATCGAGGTGTTGAGTTTCGCCTGGGCATCGCTGATCGGTCCGCGGGTGGCGATGTCGGCCAGGCGCACGATCGCGTAGACGGCTGACTGACCCAGCGACAGGGCCGCAATGAGACCGAGCTCGAACCACAGGCGCTTTCTCTCCTGTGGTTCGAGCTCGGTCGTCATGAACTCAACTCTAGCCGGGACGGCTCAGTGTTTGGGTTCACCGTTCCCGTCGTCGCGGCGCGGATTCTGACTGCGCAGGGTGAAATCCGTTTCCGCCGCATCACCTCTATCCGCGTCGGCGTCCCGTCCGTCGTTGACGGTCAGTCCGTCATCGACGCGGTCGGCCGGGGCTGCTTCATCCCACGCCGAGGCGGTCCTGCCCGAGTCCGCGGATGTCGAGTCCGCAGTCGGTGCGGCTGCCTCGGTGGACGCCTCCCCCTCTGTCTGTGTCCGGAGGTCACCGGCACCGGCGCCCGCCCCGGCGGGAACCGTGGCGGTCTCCCGCTGGCTCGACCGGGCTTCGGCTGCGTCGAGGACCTCTCCGCGGGCCATGTTCTTCACGTGCTTCTTCTCGGCCCGGCGTTCCTTCACTCCCTCGAGCAGCAGGTAGAGCACGGGCACGAGGATGAGCGTGAGCAGCGTCGAACTGACCAGGCCGCCGATGACGACGATCGCCAGTGGCTTCGAGATGAACACTCCCCCGCCGGTCAGGCCCAGAGCCATCGGCAGCAGCGCGAAGATCGTGGCGGCCGCGGTCATGAGGATCGGACGATAACGCAGCCGGGCGCCGTGGACGATGGATGTGCGCAGATCGACCCCGCGGACGCGGAAGTGGTTGATGAGGTCGATGAGCACGATCGCGTTCGTGACCACGATGCCGATGAGCATGAGCAGACCGATCATCGACGTCAGCCCCAGCGGAGTGTCGGTGATGAGCGAGAGCGCAACCGAACCGGTGGCCGCGAACGGAATCGAGACCAACAGGATCAGCGGCTGCAGCAGCGACTTGAACGTGGCGACCATGATGACGAACACGATGAGGATCGCGGCGAGCATCGCCAGTCCCAACTGCGAGAACGCTTCGTTCTGCTCCTGGGTGGCACCGCCGGTGTCCACGGACACGGTGTCGGGCAGGTCCACCTCGTCGAGGGCGGACTGCACCTCGGTCGATACCGCTCCGAGGTCATCACCTTCCGGAGTCACGGACACGGTGGTCGAACGCTGCGAATCCGTGTGGCGGATCGTCGGAGCGGTCTTGACTTCCTTGACGTCGGCGACGTCATCGAGTTCGATGAATCGCGGCTCCGCAGTCACGGGAGCGCCCGCGTTCGGATCGCCTCCAGCGGCTCCACCGGCGGCTCCGGCTCCTCCAGCGCCCCCGCCAGCACCACCGGCTCCCCCGGCGTCGCCCGAACCACCGGGGCCCCCTCCGGCACCACCGGCTACTCCGGCGTCACCTGAACCGCCGGCGCCGCCTGCCGCACCTGCACCGGCTCCGCCGGCAGGTGCCGTCTGTTCCGGCTTGCCCGGGATCTTGAGTTCGCGCAGCTTCTCCACGGTGTCGGCGTTGCGGTCAAAGAGGAGCACCGAATGCGAGACATCGTCGATGACGACCTCACCGATCTGCTGACCATGCATGGCCCGCTGCACATACTGGCCGATGGACGCCTCGGTGAGATTCTCCTCAGCGGCCTTCTCGTGATCGACCTTGACCTCGATCACGGGCTGGACAGCAGCGATATCGCTGGTCACCGACTGCGCCGTGGACACGCCTTCGAGCTTGTCGCTGACCTTGTTCGTCGCGTCCTCGAGTTCTTGCGCGTCGGTTGCCGTGAGCGTGACGTCGATCGTCTGCGCGCCGGGAGTCGAGCTCTGGCTCGCCACTTCGACGTCACCTGCACCATCGAGGTCGTCGAACTGCTTCTGCAGATCTGCGGAGATCGACTGCGCCGAGACTCCGGACTTCGTATTGACGATATACGTGCCCGTCAGGGACGAATCATCGGTGAAGCCGAACGTCGTGCCGCCCAGCGACAGTTGATAGTTGTCGATGTCGGAGGCATCGGCGAGGATGTCCTCGACCTTCTTCGCCTGCTCGGATGCTTCGTCGAGGTCCGTGCCCGGGGCGAAGGTCTGCGAGATCTGCAGGGAATCCTGCCCGGTGTCGCCGAAGAGTTCGGTCTTCAGCTGAGGAATCATCGCTCCCGTGCCTGCGAGGACGAGCACGGCCACGAGGATCATGACGATCGGGTGCTTCGTCGAGAACCCGATGACCGGCATATAGGTCTTCTGCAGACGCGTCACCGGCGAATGCATTCCGGCGAGTTCGTCGACTTCCTCCGTACCGTCTTCGGATTCGCCGTAGCGCGGACTGCCCACGGCGATACCGGTCGGTACGGACTGTCGGGTGGACTCGCCGCTGTCGCGGAGCCCGATGTCCTCGGCTTCGGCACCGGCGGCGACGAGGTCGCGCTTCTTGTCGGCCTTCTTCGCCACCTTCTTCTCTGCCCGCCACTGCGCCTGCATCGACTTACGGCTGCGTCGGATCTCCGCCTTCTCCGCGCGGGTGAGCTTGACCTTCGCTTCCCGCTGACGCAGGAACCAGTAGGCGAGGACGGGCACGATCGTCAGCGCCACGAACAGGGACGAGAGCAGGGCGATCGTCGCGGTCAGGGCGAAGGGCCGGAACATCTCGCCGGTCTGCCCGGTCACGAACGCCAGCGGCAGGAACACGGCCACCGTGGTCAGGGTCGACGCGGTGATGGCCCCGGCCACCTCAGAGACGGCTGCGAGGATGTTGGAGAATTTGTCGCCGCCGGAGGCATGGCGTCGCCGGATCGCTTCGATGACGACGATGGAGTCGTCGACGACACGGCCGACGGAGATCGTCAACGCACCGAGGGTGAGCATGTTGAGGGTCTCTCCGCCCATCCACAGACCGATCATGGCGATGAGGAGGGAGAGCGGGATGGAGATAGCGGTGATGATCGTCGCCCGCACCGACAGCAGGAAGACGAGGATGACGAGGACTGCGAAGATCAGGCCGAGACCACCCTCGTTGAGCAGGTCGTGGATGGACTGCTCGATGAACGGCGCCTGGTCGAACGCGGAGACGAACTCCGCGTTGTCGCCCATCATCTTCTCGAGTTCGGGCAGCTTGTCGGCCACCGCGTGTGAGACGTCGACGGTGTTCGCGTCGGATTCCTTCATCACCGACACGGACAGCGAAGGCTGCCCGTTGGTGCGCGAGATCGATTCGACCGGCTCGTCGACGAGTTTCACGTCGGCGACGTCGGAGACCTTGATCGGTCCGTCCTTGCCGGAGATTACGAGGCCCTTGATCGCATCGATCGAGCGGATGCGCGTGCCGACCTCGACCGGGGCGGTGCCGTCGGTGCCCTTGAGTTCACCCGCCGAGGTGGGGACGCCGTTGGACTGGAGGATTCCGGCCACCTCGTCGAGGTTGGCTCCTTCGTCCTCGAGGTCGTCACGTCGAATGCTGATCTCGACCTGCTTGGTCTTCGCTCCGGCGATCTGCACCTGGGAGACGCCGTCGACTTTCTTCAGCTCCGGAACGACTAAGTCTTCGAGATTCGCGGCCAACTGCTCTTCATCGGCATCGGAGGTCACGGACAGGGCGAGCACCGGAATGTCGTCGGTGCCCATCATCATGACGTTCGGTTCGACTCCGTCGGGCAGGCTCGGCTGGACTTGGGAGACGGCGCGCTGCAGGGCTTTGACGACGTCATCGGAGTCGTCACCGTACTTCGTGCTCACGGTGATCTGCGAACTGCCCGCCGAGGATGTCGAGGTCATGTCCTCGACTTCGGGCAGTGCGGTCAGCGCACCTTCGAGGGGGTCGGTGACCTCGGATTCGACGGCCTCCGGGGTGGCACCCTCATAGGAGGCGGTGACCGTAGCCTGCGGGTTGTCGAGGGATGGGAAGAGCTCTTGTTTGAGGGCACCGGCGCCGATGACGCCGAAGATGATGGCGACGACGGAGATGAGCGCGATGAGCGCCCGGTTCTGCAGACTCAGCCGGGTCAGGAAACTCACGGAGGGGACTTTCTTTGTCGTAAGGCAGGGCGACGACGCAGAACGCCGACAGGGCCATCCTAGTGAGTGTCCGCTGAGCCGCCCATGAGGAAAACCTGACTTCTCGGAATCAGCAGCCGTCTGCGGGCAGCCGCTGCTGCGTCATTGTGCCGAGGCTGGCTGTCGGGGTCGGGTCTCGCGGCCGAAGAACCACAGACCGGCGGCGATGACGCCGAGGAGACCGGTGAGCAGGAACGCCCACGAGTAGTCGAAGTGGTCGACGACGGCCCCGGCGATGATCGGGCCGAGGATGGCTCCTCCGTCGAGGGCCATCTGGTAGCGGGCGAGCACTCGGCCGCCCTTGCGGTCGCGGCCGATGACATCTGCGACGGTGGCCTGCTGAGCGGGGTTGGCCAGGCCGGAGCCGGCTCCGGCGATGATGGAGAACGCGAAGAACAGCCAGATCGAGTCGATGAAAGCCAGCGCCGCGGTGGTCACGCCGAGGACGAACAGGCCCCATTGGATGAAGGGTTTGCGTCCGACGGTGTCTGCGAAGCGTCCCACGACCGTGACTGCCGAGGCGTTTCCGATGGCGAACATGGTCAGTGCCAGTCCGGCCACGGCGGTATCGGCTCTGAGGACCTGGATAGCGAAGAGCGGGTAGATCGCCACGCGGATGCCCATCGCCGACCAGCCTTGGACGAAGGCGGAGATGAGTGCCGATCGGTAGGCGGAATCCTTCCAGGCTTCCCGGAATGACATGACCTCCTGCTGTTCTTTGTCCTTCTCCGCTTCCAGGCGGGCGCGCCCGGATTTCGTCGAGGAGCCGAAGGAGGCGGTGGAGGCGAGGAAGACGCGGACGACGACAGCGGCGATGAGCAGACCGACGGCGTAGATGATGAACGGGATGCGCATCCCCCAGCCGGCCATCGCGCCGCCGAGGACGGGTCCGGCGATATTGCCGACGAGGAACGCGGTCGCATACGTCGACGACGCCTTGGCGCGGGCGTCGATCGGGGCGAGTCGGACGATGAGCGCCATCGCGGAGACGCTGAACATCGTCGAGCCGATGCCGCCGAGGCCGCGGAAGATCAGCAGCTGCCAGTAGTTCTGGGCGAAGGCGACGGCCGCGGTGGAGGCGGCGACGATGAGGAGGCCGGTGATGTAGATGCGGCGTTCGCCGAAGGCATCAACGAGGCGGCCCGAGGAGGGTGAGAACACGAACCGGAAGAACGCGAACGAGGAGACGACGATGGTTGCGGCGGTGACGCCGAAGTCGAAGCTCGCTGCGAACTGCGGAAGGACGGGGGCGATGATTCCGTAGCCCAGCGCCACGATGAAAGCCGCCGCCACGAGGACATAGATCTCCTTGGGAAGGCGGCGTGTTTCCGGAGTCTCGGTGTCGGGTGTGCTCACAGGGTATCGAGGAACTGTTCGGGTTTCGGCAGGGGGCGGGTGCTCGTAGTCAGGCGCTGTCGGTAGCGTTCTGGAACGGCTCCGATGTAGAACCAGCCCATGAGCAGTTCGTGATCGCCAAGTCGGTGGAGGCGGCGAACCGGATCGGTGTTCGTCAGGGTTCCCGACCGCCACATCACTCCCCAACCGGCTTGCCAGAGGGCGAGTTCGAGGAGGTGTCCGGCGCCGGCGGCGGTGGCGTGCTGCTCCCATTCGGGAACTTTGTCGTGCTTGACCGGTGAGGACACGAGGGCGAGCAGGAGTTCGGCTCGCAGCGGCTTCGTATTGGTCTCGCCCGGCTTGCGAACCACTCCGGCGGCTTCGTCGAGGGCCTCGCCGAGGCGGAGCCGGTCGTCTCCTCGGATGATGAGGAAACGCCAGGGGCGCAGAGACTTGTGGTCGGCAACCGAGGAGATCGACCGGATGATCTCGAGCAGGTCGGAGTCGTTCGGGGTCTCCGGGTCGACCTTCGAGATCGACCGTCGCATGCTCAGGACGTGGAGAACGGGATCGGCGACGATGTCGATCGATGACGGCACTGAGAAGTCGGGTCCGCGACGGGTGGACGTCACAGTTGCGGTGCCGGCCCTCGCCGAGGCGGCGGCATCCTCGGCGGGGTCAGCGTTCTGCTCGCTCTGCGCCGAGCGGGCGGTCTGGGCGTCCTGCGCAGCGAGGTTCTTCGCCCACGGACCGGTGTTGCCCTCGAGGAAGTGGGCACGCACGCAGTCTCTGGTCACTTCGCAGGCGTCGCCGGTCGCGTCATCGGACCGTTTGCGGTGCTTGTGTTTGGACTTCTTGCACTTGTCCTTCTTGTGACTGCCCATCAGTTCACCCATTCGGCGAAAGCGGTGCGTGCCTTGCTGAGTTTCGGGTCGATGATGACACGGCAGTAGCCGTTGTCCGGGTTCGCGGTATAGAAGTCCTGGTGGACCGCCTCGGCGGGATAGAACGTGCCGAGGGGTTCGAGGGTGGTGACGATCGGATCGTCGAAAAGGGTCTGTGCGGATTCGATGGCCTCGGCGAAATGCGTCTTCTCGGTTTCGTCACGGTAGAACATCGCCGACCGGTACTGGGTGCCGACGTCGTAGCCCTGGCGATTGAGGCTCGTGGGGTCGTGGCCGGTGAAGAACAGGCCGAGGATGACTTCTTCGGGAACGATGTCGGCGTCGAAGGTCACCTGCAGGGCTTCGGCGTGGCCGGTCGTTCCTGAGCAGACCTCGCGGTAGCCGGGGTTGTCGGTGTGTCCGCCGGTGTAGCCGGAGATCACCTCGCTCACGCCGGTGGTCCGTTGGTAGACGGCGTCGAGACACCAGAAGCAGCCGGCGCCGAGGGTGAGGGTACGAAGATCGCTCATGTCTCGTATAACGATGATGCGTGCAGGTTATTCCCGGCAGGTCACGCCTCACATCACCAGTCCAGACGGCAGTGAGAAGCCGAGTTCGGCGGCCGCCTTCTGCGTCGAGGGCTGGTGCCAGAACTTCGCGACCGATTCGTTCGTCGCCAGGGACCGCATCTCGGCCTTGTCGAGGAAGAGGATCCCGGACAGATGGTCGGTCTCGTGGGCGACGATGCGCGCTGACCACCCGGAGACCTCCTCGGCTATGGGGTTGCCCTGCAGGTCGTTGCCGGTCAGGGCGATTTCGCGGGGGCGTGCGACGACGGCCTGATACCCGGGGATCGACAGACATCCCTCATAGAAGGCGACGTCGTCTGCGCCGGCGCGTTCGTAACCGGCGTTGAGGACGACCCGCAGCGGCATCGGCTCCCGCTGCCGGACCTTCGCGACTTCGGGATCGCGGGCACCGGGATCCTCGGCAACGAACATCGACAGTCCGATGCCCACCTGTGGAGCGGCGAGGCCGACTCCGGGGGCTGCGAGCATGGTTGACCGCATGACCTCAGCGAGCTTCTCGAGCTCGGCGTCGTCGACCTGCCCGTCGAAGGGGCGGGTGTCGGTGCGCAGGACCGGGTCCCCGGCCTCGACGATGGGCGCGGTCCCATCCCCCGCCTCGGCGGCGTTGAGGACGGAGCGGATCTGGTCGGCGATCAGCGCATCGGCTGTGTGCACGGGAGGGTTTCCTCAGCTTGCGCGGGCGACGATGAGTTCGGCGTGCTTGAGCAGCGGTGCGTCGATCATCTTGCCTTCGAAGGAGAACGCTCCCTTCTCCGTCTTCGCCAGGTCGAGCACGGACTCAGCCCACTTCAACTGTTCGTCGCTGGGGCGGAAGGCATCGCGGACGACGGGAACATGATTCGGATGGATGGAGACCTTGCCGGAGAATCCCGACTGCACGGCGTCCTCGGCTTCGGCCGCGAGGCCTTCGAGGTTCGGGATGTCCGCCCAGATCGAGTCGAGGGCGAATCTGCGGTGGGACCGGGCCGCGAGCAGGGTCTGGCTGCGCACGTGTTTGGCCACGTCCCGGTAGTCACCGTCGTCCTTCCGTGAAGAGCCTCCGCCGAGGTCGGCGATGAGATCCTCTGATCCCCACATCAGCGCATATACGTTCGGGGCGGCGGCGATCTCAGCGACGTTGACGGCCCCGAGTGCGGTTTCGATGAGTGCGATGACCTGGAATCCGGACAGGATCGACAGGTCCGCCGCGAGCTCTGTTTTCGGCAGCATCACGGCCGTGTACTCGGTGCGCGCGAGCATCTTCAGGTCCTCGCCGAGGTGGCCCGAATCGTGGGAGTTCACCCGCACGACCGTGCGGGTGGGGTCGAGGGGGAAGTCGACTATGGACTCGCGTGCGGCGGCTTTGTCGGCTTCGTTGACGGCGTCCTCGAGGTCGAGGATGACGATATCGGAGCGCTCGGCCGCCTTCGTGTAGCGGTCGGGGCGGTCGCCGGGGACGAAGAGCCAGGCAGGTTTGAACTCGAGTGCCATGGGGGTGCTCACTTTCCGGTGTCGGTCTCGTCGGCGGGGCCCGCTGCGGGTTTCGCGGCTGCGGATTCGTGGCTGGAGTCGAACATCATCGCCTGCCGCACGGCCTTGGCCACGAGCTTGCCGTCCTGGTTGTAGCCGCGGTGTTCGAAGGTGACGATGCCCTGACCGGGACGAGACTTCGAATTGCGCTTGTCGAGGATCGTCGTCTCCGCGTAGAGGGTGTCGCCGTGGAACATCGGTGCCGGGAAGCTGACCTCGGAGAAGCCGAGGTTTCCGACCGTCGTCCCCTGCGTCAGCTGGGACACGGACAGTCCGATGAGGGTGGCCAGCGTGAACATCGAGTTCACGAGACGCTCACCGAAGGGTTCGGTGGCCGACCACGCGGCGTCGAGGTGCAGGGCCTGGGTGTTCATGGTCACGGCCGTGAACAGGGTGTTGTCCGCCTCTGTCACGGTGCGGCCCGGTGCGTGCTTATAGGTGGCGCCGACTTCCATCTCGTTCAGCCACAGACCTCGTTGTGCAATGACTTTGTCGCTCATAAAACGCTCCTCATTCGTCGTATTTTGAGTTTATCGCCATTCACCGGATCCCTGCGACCCGGGGTCGATAGGATTGAGCACACCATGGCCGTCACACGATCCCTCTTCGTCGTCACCCACCCCGAGGCTCGGCATCATCTCGAGGCGCGGGTCGGCGGGTGGCACGATTCCGAGCTCACCGTCCGCGGCGAACTCCATGCCGGCCTCATCGCCGCCGAGCTTCGCTCACGGATCCCGTCGACCGCCTCGGCGCAGGTGTTCACCTCCGATCTCAGGCGAACTCGCACAACCGCTGGAGTGATCGCCGATCTGCTCTGCAGCCGCGCAATCGAGCTCAGGGGCCTGCGCGAGAAGTCGTACGGAGTCGCCGAGGGGCGGGCGCAGTCCTGGTTGGACGAGCGCTACGCCTTCCCGCCCGTGCCCGAGGATGCCTTCGACCATGCGGCGCGGCTCGATCATTTCGAAGGCATCGACGGATCGGAGACGCGGCGTGAGGCCGGTGCTCGGATCTACGCCGCAGTCGACGAGATCCTTAGGCAGCAGGCCTCGCACCAGGTGGTCGTCACGCACGGCTTCGCCCACACGTTCGTCATCGCCCGGTGGCTCGAGCTGCCTCTCGAGGCGATGGGTCGGGCGACGTTCGCCGCGCGTTCCGGGTGCATCACCGAACTGACCGAGGACGATCTGTTCGGCAATCGGACCCTGCATTCACTGGCGGCGGTGGACCACCTCGGCGACTCCTGAGGTGGCCCACCGTGCTGTGCACCGGTCAGGAGCCGAGCTCGGTATCGAGTTCATTGAAGGCCGATGACCATCCGTCGTACGCGCTCTCGTCCGAACCCGAGTCGTTGGGCAGGCCGACGAGGGTGAAGGTCATCCGAGTGCGGTCGGCGTCGAGCTCTTCGAGTTCCACGCTCACACGCGGCGCATCGTCAACCGAGCCCGGGCTCCCCCAGGTGAAGTCGAGGCGGCCGGGTTCGTCGATGTGGAGGTACTTCCCGGCGGCCGGGAACTCCTGCCCCGTATCAGGAATGCGCATCGTGTAGGTGTATTCGCCGCCGACCCGCAGGTCGACGGAGACGGATTCGCGTGAGGTCACCAGCGTTTCGGGGTGGAACCAGCGGGCCATGACATCCGGGTTCGTCCAGGCCTCCCAGACGCGGGCGCGTGGTGCGGCGAATTCACGGACGATGGTGAACCCAGGCTCCCCCGCCTGTGCGCTGATGGGATCGGTGGCTGTGCGGTCAGTGTTCTCGGCGTTCATCGCTGTTCTCCTCCTTGAGTCGTGCATGAGGCTGAGTCATGCGTGATGAGTGCGTCGTTCGATTCGTCGTCGATGTCGAGTCCGCAGATCATTCCACGGTCGACGGGTCGGTCGTCGCAGGGTCGGTGGGCACCTCCTCGGCGAGGATGCGATCGAGGTTGTCGAAGCGCTGCTGCCATTCGTCGTATGCCGACTGCAGCCAGCCGGCCGCCTCGGTGAGCGCATCGACGTTGAGTGCGACGATGCGCTGCTGCGCGGATTTCGACCGCGTGATGAGCCCCGCTGTCTCAAGCACCTTGAGGTGCTGAGAGACCGCGGACCGGCTGATCGGCAGCGGCTCCGCGAGCTCACCCGCGCTCTTGTCTCCCGAACGCAGCCGATCGATGATCGCCCGACGAGTCGGGTCGGCCAGCGCCGCGAAGACGAGATCCATACTCATTTAAGCATCCCCTTAATTAAGTGATTACTACAATCCCACTTCTGAGGTGCTCCGTCAACTGGTACGGCATCATCGGATCGGAATTCTCAACACACTTGCTCCCAACCCGACTAGGCTGGAAGCAGCCACTTCGGCCCACCCCGAGCTCGAGGAGAGACATGGATCGCGATTCGATCGACTGCTGGCTGACCGATATGGACGGCGTCCTGGTCAAGGAGAACAGTCCTCTGCCGGGGGCCGCAGAGCTGCTCGCCCAGTGGCGTCAGGCAGACATCCCCTACCTGGTGCTGACGAACAACTCCATCTACACCGCTCGTGACCTCTCTGCTCGGCTGCGCTCGAACGGACTCGATGTCCCCGAGTCGAACATCTGGACCTCGGCGATGGCCACCGCGGACTTCCTGTCCAATCAGGTCGAGCACGGCACGGCCTATGTCGTCGGCGAGGCGGGGCTGACCACCGCGATCCACGAGGCCGGGTTCGTCATGACCGAGCACGATCCGGACTTCGTGGTCGTCGGTGAGACACATTCCTATTCGTTCGAGGCGATCACGAAGGCGATCCGCCTCATCGATGCCGGCTCCCGCTTCATCGTCACGAACCCGGATGCCACCGGCCCGAGCCCCGAGGGTGTCCTGCCGGCCACCGGCGCCATCGCCGCACTCATCTCGAAGGCGACGAACCGCGAGCCCTATGTCGTGGGCAAACCGAACCCGATGATGTTCCGCTCGGCCCTGAACCGGATCGGCGCACACTCGATGAGCACCGCGATGATCGGCGACCGCATGGACACCGACATCATCGCCGGAATGGAAGCAGGCATGCACACGGTCCTCGTGCTGTCGGGAATCTCCACCGCCGAGGATGTCCGCCGTTTCCCGTTCCGCCCCAACGAGATCGTCAACGGAGTCCACGAGCTGCTCGAAGTACCGCTGGAGAACCGCGGCGAACTCGGCCCCGACCCCACCGGCTCCGCCTGAGGCACACACCGCTTCGCCCTCACTGCAGCGAAGATGTCAGGCGCATGACGGACTCCATGTAGCGACGGGGCCATGGCCGCTTCTCCCATTCCTCCAGGGTGAGTTCGCGGCTGACGTCCTGGTAGTCGGCGACGACGTCGATAATGTCATCGACCAAGTCCCCGCCGGTGGTCAGCAGGCTGATCTCGTAGTTGAGGCCGAAGGAGCGCATGTCCATATTCGATGAACCCATCACGGCATAGAGGTCGTCGACAATGAAGCACTTCGTGTGCAGGACAGCGGGCTTCGGGTACAGGAAGATCCGCACCCCGGCTTCGAGCAGCGACCGGTAGTAGGACGACTGCGCCCGGTCGACCATATACTGGTCGGCCTGTTCACTGACGTAGAGCTCGACATCGACTCCGCGCCGAGCCGCGGTCTCCACTGCGGCCAGCAGCGACTCGTCCGGCACGAAGTAGGGGCTGACGATGGCCAGTCGCTTCTGCGCCAGGTACATCATCGAGGTGAAGACCTTGAGGTTCGGCGAAGTCGTATACCCGGGCCCGGAGGGAACCAGCTGCATCGCACTCGTCGCCCCACCGACCTCGGGCTCATTGCCGTCGCGTTCGTAGGGGCGGATGCCCAGTGCCTGCCCCGATTCGGAGTACCAGTCAGTGGAGAAAGCCGCTTCGATTCCGGCGACGATGGGTCCAGAGAGTTCGACCATGATGTCATGCCAGTTCCGGCCGATCTGTGAGTTCTTCCTGTTGAGGTAGCTCGAATCGATCATGTTCTGCGAACCCATCATCGCTCGTCTGCCATCGATGACGAGCAGCTTGCGATGGTTGCGCAGGTCGATGCGACGGGCTTTGCCTCGCCACGGAATGAACGGCAGCATCAGTCGCCAGTCGATTCCCGCGGCGCTCAGCCGCTTGCCCAGCCGATGGAATCCCGGGTATTTCCGCGACCCGATATGGTCGAAGAGGACTCGGACTTCGACTCCGCGCTCCGCCGCCCGTTCCAAGGCCCTGAAGAAGACATCCGTCGTCGAATCCCACGCCATGATGTAGATTTCGACGTGAACATAATCGGAGGCGTCGTCGACGAGCTCGGCCATCCGTTCGATCGAGGCTTCGTAGTCCGATATCACCCCATGGCTGTCACCGGTGACCATCGGCAGCGCGGTCAGTGCGCGTCCCAGCTGAGCGACCGATACGAATTCCGGCGCGGCGACCAGCGACGGCGGCACGTCCGGCAGGTCATCGGCACCTTCATGCATGAGTTCGTTGGCTTCGGCCTGGATCCGGGCGCGTCGCTGATTGATATAGGGGCTGCCGAGCAGCAGAAACGCGGGAATGCCGACGATCGGCACGAACAGGATGAGCAGCAGCCACGCCGATGACGATGACGGGCGACGGTTCTCCGGCACCACACCGACCGCGATGATCTTCACGATGTATTCGATGACGATCCAGGTCGTCGTCGCCACCGATGCCACCATGCTGAGGTCCATCTGCTCCCACTTCCCTTCGGCCGCTGTCTCACCTCACGGTGATATCGCTCCAGAATATCGCCCGCCGAGGCGGCCCTGCACGTCCGTACGAAGTTGCGGCGGCCGCCTCGGCGGGCGGTGATGGCGGATGAGTTCGGGCAGGTGACCGGCCGAGAGTCGCCGCCTGAGCGTGAGTCAGAGGGTGAACCGGATCAGAGCCCGAGTTCGCGAGCGATGAGCATGAGCTGGACCTCGGTGGTGCCCTCGCCGACCTCGAGGATCTTCGAATCGCGGTAGTGGCGAGCGACAAGGTATTCATTCATGAACCCGTACCCGCCGTGGATCTGGGTGGCGTCACGCGCGTTGTCCATCGCGGCTTCACCGGCGATCATCTTCGCGATCGCGGCTTCTTTCTTGAAAGGCAGTCCGGCGAGCATCCGTGAGGCGGCGAGGTAGTACGCCGAGCGCGCGGCGACGACCCGAGCTTCCATGCGGGCGATCTTGAAGGAGATGCCCTGGAAGTCGGCGATCGGTTTGCCGAAGGCCCGACGTTCCTTCGCGTACTTCACGGATTCGTCGACGCAGCCCTGAGCGGCGCCCACGGACAGGGCGCCCACGGCGATGCGGCCTTCGTCGAGGATGCGCAGGAAGTTCGCGTATCCGCGGCCGCGCTCGCCGAGGAG
Organism: Brevibacterium siliguriense; assembly: GCF_900105315.1. NCBI lineage: Bacteria > Bacillati > Actinomycetota > Actinomycetes > Micrococcales > Brevibacteriaceae > Brevibacterium > Brevibacterium siliguriense. The sequence goes on from NZ_LT629766.1 coordinate 3,523,796, forward strand.
GTTCTCTTCGGGCACCTGCACATTGTCGAAGGTCAGCGGGTGTGTATCCGAGGAGTTCCAGCCGACCTTGTCATAGGCCGGTTCGGCGGTGAAGCCGGGGGTGCCGCTGGGAATCATGATCGTCGAGATCTCGGGAACCTCGCGGCCGGACTTCGAGGTCCGGGTCCCGGTCACGGCGGTGGCGGTAACGAGTCGGGTAATGTCGGTGCCCGAGTTCGTGATGAAGCACTTGCCGCCGTTGATCGTCCACGTGCCGTTTTCCAGCGTGGCCTTGGTCCGGGTACCTCCGGCATCGGATCCGGCTTCGGGTTCGGTCAGGCCGAAGGCGGCTAGGCCCGAGGCGTCGGTGAGCTTCGGCAGCCATTCCTTCTTCTGTTCCTCGGTGCCGAAGCGATAGATCGGCATCGCACCGAGCGAGACCCCGGCCTCCAGCGTGATGGCCAGGGACTGGTTGACTCTGGCGAGTTCCTCGATGGCCAGGCACAGGGCGAAGTAGTCGCCGCCCATTCCGCCGTACTCTTCGTCGAAGGGCAGACCGAACAGGCCCATTTCGCCCATCTTCGCAACGAGATCGTAGGGGAACTCGTGCTTGGCATCGAGTTCGGCCGAGACGGGCGCGACCTCTTCGTCGGCGAACTTCGCGACACCCTGGCGCAGGTCTTCATATTCTTCAGGCAGCATGCCCGGAACAAAGGTTTCCATGGTTTCCTCCCCGCTTGTGGCGTGGTTGTGGTGTGAGTGGCTAGTCGGCGGCTTCTGCGCTGGCTTCTTCGTCCACGACGGTGGCGAGCACCTCATCGAGTCCGACCTGAGCGCCCTCGACGACTGCGACGGTGACGATTCCGGCAGCGGGCGCGGTGAGCACGTGTTCCATCTTCATCGCCTCGACGACGACGAGAGGGTCCCCCTGCTCCACTGCATCCCCGGTCTCGACCTTGATGTCGACGACGGAACCGGGCATCGGGGCGAGCACCTCCGCGCCTTCGAGTCCCGGAGTCAGAGACGCGTCGGCCAGGGGGCGAGTGAAGACGTGGATGCCTTCGTGTGTGCTCACCCAGATGCTGCGGTCACCGGCGTCGGAGAAGATCCGGGCGCTGTGCTGGACTCCGTCGAGGGTGACGTGCCACAGTCCGTCGGCGTCGATGTCGACGGCTCCCGCTCGGTTCTCGACCTCGTTCGTCTGTCCGCCGACGGCCAGGGTGACTGTGGGACGGAAGTCCGGACGCGAGGTGCGCCAGGCACTCGGTCCGGCCCACGCCGAGGCGGTCGACCGATTCGCTGGGAGCTCAGCAGCCGCGACCGGCCCGGTCAGGCTTGTGCCTGCCGCGCCCCCGGTGACCGTGACGGCTGCCGCCGCCAGCTGCGCGTGCAGCTCACTGGCGGGGTGCGCCAGCTGCTCATCATCGAGGTTGTCGATGATCGAGGTGTCGAGATCACCGGACACGACTTCGGGCAGGGCCAGCAGGGTCCGCAGGAAGTCGATGTTCGTCACGATTCCCGGCACCGCCGAGGCGGCGAGCGCGGAGTCGAGGCGGGCGATCGCCTGGGCACGGTCATCGGCACTGACGATGAGCTTCGCGATCATCGGGTCGTAGTCCGAGGCGATGGTCTGCCCTGCTTCGAGTCCGGCGTCGACACGGATGCCCTCCCCCTCGGGGAAGACGACGTCGAGGGCCCGACCGCCGGTGGGCAGGAATCCGCGCGAGGGATCCTCGGCGTAGATGCGAGCCTCGATCGAATGCCCGGTCATCGTGATGTCGTCCTGGGTCAGCGGCAGCGGTGCACCGGTGCCGACGAGCAGCTGGAGTTCGACGAGGTCGACTCCGGTGACCTCCTCGGTGACGGGGTGCTCGACCTGCAGGCGGGTGTTCATCTCCATGAAGAAGAACTCGTCCGGACGGTCGGCGCCGACGATGAATTCGACGGTGCCGGCTCCGACATAGCCGACCGACTTCGCGGTCTCGCAGGCCGCTTGACCGATGCGAACGCGGGTCGCCTCGTCGAGCAGTGCCGACGGGGCCTCCTCGATGACCTTCTGGTGGCGACGCTGCAGGGAGCATTCGCGTTCGCCGAGGTGGATGACGTTACCGTGCGAGTCGGCCATGATCTGGACCTCGATATGACGCGGGGTCGCGACGAGGCGTTCGAGGAACAGGGTGTCGTCGCCGAACGAGCTCGCGGCTTCACGACGGGCGGTCTTCAGCGCCTCGGCGAACTTGTCGGCTTCGAAGACAGCGTGCATGCCCTTGCCTCCGCCGCCGGCTGAGGGCTTGATGAGCACGGGGAAGCCGATATCTGTCGCGGCCTCGATGAGGGCTTCGTCGCTCATGGCTGCGTCCTTCGTGCCGGGCACGAGCGGGACTCCGCGGGAGGACACTGCCTGCTTCGCGGTGATCTTGTCGCCCATCGTCCGGATCGCGTCTGCTCCCGGGCCGAGGAAGACGATTCCGGCATCGACACAGGCGGCGGAGAATTCGGCGTTCTCCGACAGGAACCCGTAGCCGGGGTGTATGGCCTCGGCGCCGGTCGCCTGTGCTGCGGCGATGACCTTGTCGATGCGCAGGTAGGACTCGGATGCGGCGGCCGGACCCAGGTGGACTGCGGTGTCTGCGGCCCTGACATGGGCCGCGTGGGCATCGGCATCGGAGTAGACGGCGACGGTGCGGATGCCCAGTCGGCGGCAGGTGCGGATGACGCGCAGGGCGATCTCGCCGCGGTTGGCGATGAGGACGGTTGTGAACAAGGTGGAAGTCGTCATGGAGGGGCTCACATTCTGAAGACGCCGTAGCCGCTGGCATTCAGCGGGCGTTCCATCGGTCCGAAGCGGGCGAGTTCGAGGGCCAGGGAGAGCACCTGGCGGGTGTCTGCGGGTTCGATGATGCCGTCATCCCACAGCCGCGCCGTCGAGTAGTACGGGTTGCCCTGAGCTTCGTACTGGTCGCGGATGGGCTGTTTGAACTCATCTTCAGCTTCAGCGCTCCAGTCTTCGCCTCGAGCCTCGAGCTGATCGCGCCTGACGGTGGAGAGCACGCTGGCGGCCTGCTCACCGCCCATCACGGAGATGCGGGCATTGGGCCACATCCACAAAAACCGCGGGGAGTACGCGCGGCCGCACATCGAGTAGTTTCCGGCACCGAAGGAGCCCCGATGACGACGGTGAACTTCGGGACGCGCGCGGTGGCGACGGCGTTGACCATCTTCGCTCCATGTTTGGCGATGCCGCCGGCTTCGTAGTCACGGCCGACCATGAAGCCGGATATGTTCTGCAGGAAAACCAGTGGCACGTTGCGCTGGTCGCAGAGCTCGATGAAATGGGCGCCCTTCTGCGCGGATTCGCCGAAGAGGATGCCGTTGTTGGCGACGATTCCAACGGGGTGTCCGTCGAGGTGAGCGAATCCGGTGACGAGGCTCGTGCCGTATTCGGCCTTGAACTCGTGGAACTCGGAACCGTCGACGAGGCGGGCGATGACCTCGCGGACGTCGTAAGGGGTACGCGAATCGACGGGTACGACGGAGGTCAGCTCGTCCGGAGAATATGCGGGCGGACGGGACTCGATGACCTCCCAGTTCGGAGTGTTCTTCGGTCCGAGTGTGGAGACGATGTCGCGCATGATCTCCAGTGCGTGGGGGTCATTGGCGGCGAGGTGGTCGGTGACGCCGGAGACGCGGGAATGCAGCGCTCCGCCGCCGAGCTCTTCGGCGGTGACTTCTTCTCCTGTCGCGGCTTTGACCAGGGGTGGTCCGCCGAGGAAGATCGTGCCCTGTTCGGAGACGATGATCGATTCATCGGCCATGGCCGGGACATAGGCGCCGCCGGCAGTGCACGAGCCGAGGACGGCTGCCAGCTGCGGAATTCCTGCCGCGGAGAGCGTGGCCTGGTTGTAGAAGATCCGCCCGAAGTGCTCACGGTCGGGGAACACGTCGTCCTGATTCGGCAGGTTCGCGCCGCCGGAGTCGACGAGGTAGATGCACGGGAGATTGTTCTCTTTTGCGACTTCCTGAGCCCGCAGGTGCTTCTTCACGGTCACCGGGTAGTAGGTGCCGCCCTTGACGGTGGCGTCATTGGCCACGATCACGCATTCGCGACCATTGACTCGACCGATGCCGGTGATGATTCCGGCTCCGGGGCTGGCGTCGTCGTACATGCCGTTGGCGGCCAGCGGGGAGAGTTCGAGGAAGGGAGTTCCGGGGTCGAGGAGATGCTCGACACGGTCACGGGGCAGAAGCTTTCCGCGGTCGACATGGCGCTGCCTCGACTTCTCGGACCCGCCGCGGGACGTCGCCGCGATACGTTCCCGGAGTTCAGCGATGAGTTCGGCGTGGGCGTCGGCGTTGACCTGCCCCGTTGCCGGACTGACCGCAGTTCCCACTGCTCTCATTCCATCCTCATTTCAGTTAATAACTCTTAACTGACTGCTATGATACTGCTCACAGGCAAAACTGACAACGCATGAGTTCGACCGCACCGAGAGGTTCCGCGGCAGCGGGAATGGGACTCAGGGAGGGAAGCCGCATGTCGAGTCCGGACGCGGCCAAACCGACGGCGCGCGCAGCCGCGAAGGCAGCCAGACGCGAGCAGCTGCTCGCGGTCGCGAAGACGCTCTATGCTCGGCACGGCTTCCACGGAGTGCGCCTCGATGACCTGGGCAAAGGTGCGGGAATCTCGGCGCCGGCGGTCTATCGGCACTTCTCGTCGAAGGAGGCCGTTCTCGAAGAACTCCTCGTCGGCATCTCCGCCTATCTTCAGTCCGGGGGCGAGGAGATCGTCTCCGCCGCCTGGGACACCGCCTCGGGGATCTCCCCCGCCGAGGCGGCCCGGACCCTTCGTCGTCTCATCGACTTCCATGTCGACTTCGCCATGGGCGAGCCCGAGCTCATCCGCATCCAGGATCGTGACCTCGAGGCGCTGCCGGACGAATCGCGACGAACCGTACGCCGTCTGCAGCGGGCCTATGTCAGCAGGTGGGCAGAGGTCGTCGAAGCTGCCCATCCGACGTGGACGCTGGAGACGGCCACGGTGCGCGTGCACGCGGCGTTCGGAATGATGAATTCGACCCCGCACCAGGCTCGCCGCTCCAGCGCCGAGGTGGTCGGGGTCGAATTGCGCGCCGCAGCGGCCGCGGCGCTGGGGCTCGACTCAACCTGACCGGATCGGCCAAGCCCCGCCTCGGCAATCTTTCGATTACAGCGGACCGTCGTCCGATGATCAGGGGACGATGACGAGTTTGCCGCGCACGTGGCCGGTGGCGCTGTCCCTGAAGGCTTGCGGCACGTCGTCGAGGCCAAAGGTGCCGGCGACGTCGACGGTGAGTTTGCCCTCGTCGACGAGGAGGCCGAGCCTGGCAGTCTCGGAGCCGTCGGGGCGCACCCAGACGTAGCGTCCGTCGTGTTCGGCGACGCTGGGATCGGCCACGGAGGCGTGCGACCCGTCCTCGGCGAGCACTGCCAGGGTGTCGTCGCGCACTCCGCCGACGAAGTCCGCGACTGCGTCGACCTTCCCGCCAGCGGCCTCGCGGACACGCTCGACCAGACCATCGCCGTAGGTCACGGGTTCGGCGCCGAGCCCACGCAGGTACTCGTGGTTGGCCTCAGAGGCAGTGCCGATGACTCGGGCGCCGGCGGCTCGGGCAATCTGCACGGCGAAGCTGCCGACTCCCCCGGATGCCCCGTGGATGAGCACGGTCCTGCCTTCCAAGTCGCCGAGGGATTCGAGGGTGCGCAGAGCGGTGCCGCCGGCCAATGGCAGACCGCCTGCCTGTTCCCAGCTGAGGCTCTTCGGCTTCGGAGCTACCGCATGGACCGGGACTGCGACCTTCTCGGCGAAGGTTCCGCCGCCCAGTACATCCTTGCGGGCATAGGCGACGACCTCATCGCCGATGGAGAATTCCGGGGTGTCGAAGCCGAGTCCGACGACAACACCCGCGACATCCCAGCCCGGGATGACGGGGAACTGCGTGGGCATGATCGGGTCGAGGTGACCGCCGACGAGCTTCCAGTCGACCGGGTTGACTCCGGCGGCCCTGACCTCGATGAGCACGGAGGCCGGCGGCACCTTGGGGTCGGGCAGCTCCCGGACCGTGATGTCGTCGAAGTTCTCGGTGTAGGCGTCGTAGACGGCGGCGCGCATAGCAATGGCCTTCCGGTAGATGTCAGTGACACTGTGTTTCTCAGTGTGACTGGACAACACCGGAAGGCCATGTGGCTATTCCAGGTGCCGGGCCTGCCTCGGCGATGGTCGAGGCAGGGGCCTAGCCGGCCTGCGAATTACTCGTAGGTCTCCCCGGTCTTCGCACGCTCGACCAGCGAGGCCGGCGGGGTGAAGTGCTCGCCGTATTTCGCGGCCAGATCATTCGCCCGATCGACGAAACCTGCCAGTCCGCCTTCGTACTGGTTGACGTACTGGAGGACGCCGCCGGTCCAGGCGGGGAATCCGATGCCGAATATCGAACCGATGTTCGCATCCGGCACCGAGGTGAGCACCCCCTCGTCGAGGCACTTGATCGTCTCGATCGCCTCGGCGAAGAGCATCCGTTCCTGCAGATCGGCGAAGGGCTGATCATTCGACCCGGACTCGTACTTCTCACGCACACCCTGCCACAGAGTGGTGCGCTTGCCGTTCTCGTCGTAGTCGTAGAAGCCGGCGCCGTCCTTGCGGCCGGTCCGCCCCTGCTCGACCATCCAGTCGAAGACCGCTTCCGAGGGGTGGGTGACCCAGGTGCCGCCTGCGGCCTCGACGGCGTCGCGAGTCTCCTTATTGATCTTCTGCGACAGGGTCAGCGTCAGTTCGTCGAGCAGCTGCAGGGCGCCGGTGGGGTATCCGGCCTGCAGTGCTGCCTGTTCCACGCTGGCCGGCTCCACGCCTTCACCGACGGCGGCGACCGCCTCGGCGATGAAGGTTCCGATGACCCGGGAGGTGAAGAATCCGCGCGAGTCGTTGACGACGATCGGGGTCTTCCGGATCTGCTGCACGAGGTCGAAAGTGCGGGCGAGGACCTCGTCGGAGGTGTTCTCACCACAGATGATCTCGACCAACGGCATCTTGTCGGCCGGTGAGAAGAAGTGGACGCCGATGAAGTCCTTGTCGCGGGTGACCCCCTTGGCCAGGTCCGTGATCGGCAGAGTCGAGGTGTTCGAACCGAGGACCGCATCGGGTTCGACGATGTCCTGGATCTCCTGGAACACCTTCTGCTTGAGGTCGACGGATTCGAAGACCGCCTCGATGACGAAGTCGACTCCGGCGAAGTCCTCGGCCGAGGCGCTCGGGGTGATCCGATCGAGAACGGCCTGCGATTTCGCCTCGGTGGTCTTGCCCTTGGCCACGGCCGATTCCTCACGCTTGGCGGCGTAGGCCTTGCCCTTCTCCGCATTGGCGAGCTCGACGTCCTTGAGCACGACGTCGATGCCGGATTTCGCGGCGCTGTAGGCGATCGCGGCGCCCATCATTCCGGCACCGATCACGCCGAGCTTCTTCACCAGGCGCGGTTCGAAGCCCTCGGGGCGCGAGCCGCCGGAGTTGATGTGGCCGAGGTCGAAGAAGAACGCTTTGATCATGTTCTTCGCCACCGGAGTATGAGTGACATTGACGAAGTAGCGGGATTCGACCGTCAGCGCGGTGTCGATGTCGACCAGTGCACCTTCGACTGCAGCGGCGACCACGGCTCGGGGAGCCGGCATCGGTGCACCTTTGCCCTGCTTGCGCAGCAGGGACGGCAGTGCGGGAAGCATGGCGCCGATCTTCGGCGAGGACGGCGAGCCCCCGGGGATCTTGAAGCCCTTGACGTCCCACGGCTGCACAGCCTCAGGGTTGGCCTTGATCCAGGCCTTGGCCTTGGACTCGAGTTCGGCCGCAGGAGCGAGTTCGTCGATGAGGCCGAGCGCCTGGGCATCGGCGGCCTTGAACTTCGTCGACGGAAGTATGGCCTTCTGCAGAGCAGTCTGGATGCCGAGAATGCGCACCGACCGGGCGACTCCACCCCCTCCGGGCAGCAGGCCGAGGGAGACTTCGGGGAAGCCGAAGCGGGCGCTGGGATTGTCATCGGCGGCGATCCGGTGATGAGCGGCCAGGGCGAGCTCGAGTCCGCCGCCGAGCGCCGCACCTCCGAGCGCGGCGACGACCGGCTTGCCGAAGGTCTCGAGGCGGCGCAGCACCTTCTTGAGGTGTTCGACCGCTTCGAACTCCTCTGCCGCATTGGACGGGTCCGCCTCGCGCAGCTTGTTGAGGTTGCCCCCGGCGAAGAAGGTCTTCTTCGGGGAGGTGAGGACGACACCGGTGATGTCATCGACGTTGGCTTCCAGCCATTCCACGGTCGCCTCGAGGGCCTCCGAGAAATAGTCGTTCATGGTGTTGACCTTGGCGCCGGGCTCGTCGATGACGACGGTGACGATGCCATCGGCGTCGGTTGTGCGCTGGTAGTCGGCAGCAGTGGTTTCAGTGTTCGTCATGTCAGACCCTTTCGATGATCGTCGCGATGCCCATGCCTGCGCCGATGCACAGGGTGACGAGTCCACGCTTGAGGTCGCGGCGCTCGAGTTCGTCGAGGACAGTGCCCAGAATCATGGCGCCGGTGGCTCCCAGCGGGTGACCCATGGCGATGGCTCCGCCGTTGACGTTGACCTTCTCATGAGGGATGTCGAGATCCTTCATCCACTTGAGCACGACGGCGGCGAATGCCTCATTGAGTTCGAACAGATCGATGTCATCGACTGTCAGTCCCGCTTTGTCGAGGGCCTTCTGCGTCGCCGGGGTCGGACCGGTGAGCATGATGGTGGGTTCGGACCCGGTGACTGCGGTGGAGACGATCCGGGCGCGGGGCTTCATCCCCATCTTCTGACCGACTTCCTCGTCGCCGAGGATGACCAGCGAAGCTCCGTCGACGATTCCGGAGGAGTTCGCGGCGGTGTGGACGTGGTCGATGGCTTCGATCCAGTGGTACTTCTGCAGAGCCACCTCGTCGAATCCGGTCTGAGCGGCGAGCTTGGCGAAAGCCGGGGGCAGCTGCGAAAGCGATTCGACGGTCGAGCCGGGACGCATGTGCTCGTCACGGTCGAGCACGGTGATGCCGTTGATGTCCTTGACCGGGATGATCGAGTTCTCGAAGAGGCTGTTCTCCCAGGCCGCGGCGGCCCGCTTCTGCGATTCGGCGGCGAAGGCGTCCACGTCTGTGCGAGTGAAGCCCTCTGTGGTGGCGATGAGGTCGGCACCGATTCCCTGCGGGACGAAGTAGGTGTCGTAGTTCGTTGTCGGGTCCTGCGCCCACGCTCCGCCGTCGGATCCCAACGGCACACGTGACATCGACTCGACGCCTCCGGCGAGAACGAGGTTCTCAAATCCGGAGCCGACCTTCTGGGCGGCGAGGTTGACGGCTTCGAGCCCAGAGGCGCAGAACCGGTTGACCTGGACGCCGGCGACGGACTCGTCGAGTCCTGCGACGATGGCGGCGACGCGGGCGATATCCGACCCCTGCTCGCCGACCGGCGATACGACGCCGAGCACGATGTCGTCGATGGCCTTGTCGTCGAGATCGGGGTTGCGCTCGCGGAGGGCGTCGATGAGCCCGGTCACGAGATCGATGGGTTTGACGCTGTGCAACGCGCCGCCGCGGTTCTTGCCGCGTGGGGTGCGCACCGCGTCGTAGATGAACGCTTCGCTCATGAATTCCTCACAGACTGGATGGAAGATCGACCCTGAGATCTGATCGATCGTTCAGTAACATTCGCACGTCCCATTGTGCCCCGGTTTCGGGTGACGAGCAACACTCGCTGATCTCGCTCGGAGCATGGTGCGACCGCCGATCGGAGAGGCGCGGATTGAGACGACAGTCTCCTCCGATCTCTCGAACTGATAACAGTTCTCCGGCCGAGTCGTTTCGGCGGCTCCGGAATACAGCAGGTGTGGTTAAGATGGCTCGACTCATCATTTCTGACCCCCTGGAGAATCATGTCCTTGACCACCCCTGCCCGCACGAAGATGGGCTCGAAGCTGATGGCGCTGACCCTTGCGGCCGGCCTGCTCGCCGGCCCCATCGCCGTCGACGCGGCACCCGCCGAAGCTGCGACGAAGAAATGCGCAGTGAAGATGTCGAACTCGAAGCCCCGCCAGTACTCGAACACCTGGGTCAACGTCTCGAAGGTCGGGTCGAAGGCCAAGGTTGAGACCATCGCTCACTACAAGACAACGAAGACGAAGAAGAAGGCCACCGCATCGAAGAAGGGCAGGGCCTCTCTGAAGTACTACATCTCAGGGGCGACACCGGGCAAGAAGGTTTCCGTGACCGTCACCGCAAAGAAGGGCAAGACAACGTGGAAGTGCTCGACGTCGTTCAAGCCGGTGAAGAAGCGCTGAGCGTCTGAGGGTCTCGCGTCCTCGGCGCAGACTCGACCACGAAAAAGCCCCTCTGATCATCATTTCTGCTGATCAGAGGGGCTGTTGCCGAGCCGCCTGCGGGAATCGAACCCGCGACCTATTCATTACGAGTGAATCGCTCTGCCGACTGAGCTAAGGCGGCAACCGAACCAACTTTAGCCAACTTCTCTGCCAGCGGTCAAAACGAAGATCGCCCTCCTCGGCGGTTCCGACAGAGAGCTTCGTCACCCCCTCGCCGATAGGCGAAAGTCGAGCACCGGGCCCGCCTTCGAATGGGTGCCACCGGGCCTGGTCTCGACACCCGTTAACCTTGAAAGGACAGTTGGTGCACAAATACGCGGGAGAGACATCCATGGCAGAGTTCGACTCCGACGACTTCATGAGCGATTTCCAGGCGCTCATCGAATGCGAGTCGTTCTCCAACGACCTCTCTTCGCTGGCCCGCAGCGCCCGACTCGTCTCGCGCATCGGCACCGGAATGCTCGGCGCAGCGCCTCAGATCATCGAGACCGACGGTCACCCGCATGTGCTCTGGCGATTCGGCACCGGCCCGCGCAAGGTCGTGCTCATCGGCCACCACGACACCGTCTGGCCCACTGGCACCCTCGCCGACTTCCCGTACTCGGTCAATGACGGAGTGGTCCGCGGACCAGGCGCCGATGATATGAAGGGCGGGCTGCTCATCGCCATCTATGCGCTGTCGATGGTCCGCGCCGAACTCGGCAGCCTCGACGGCGTCAGCCTCCTCATCACCGCCGATGAAGAACTCGGCTCACCAGGCTCACGGCAGATCATCGAAGACGAAGCGCGCGAAGCGAAGGCTGCTCTCGTCTTCGAAAGCGGCGCCTCAGACGGTGCCGTCAAGATCGCCCGCAAGGGGGTGGCGATCTACCAACTCGAAGTCACCGGTCTGGCATCGCATGCCGGAGTCGAACCGGAAAAGGGCATCAACGCCACCATCGAGGTGGCCAACCAGGTCATCGAGATAGCTGCACTGCACAAACCTTCCGTCGGCACCTCCGTCGTCCCGACCGTGATGACCAGCGGATCGACCACGAACACCGTTCCGGCCAAAGCTGTCGTCGGCATCGACTCCAGAGCAGCCTCGGCGAATGAACAGGTACGCATCGATGAGGCTCTGCGGGCCCTGACGCCCACAGTCGCCGGGGCGAAGATCGAACTCAAAGGCGGAATCAACCGCGCTCCGCTCGAAGAGGACATGGCGATGGGCCTCTATGCCCGAGCTCAACGGCTGGCCGGTCGGCTCGGACATCCCCCGCTGCGGTCGGTCGCCGTCGGCGGAGGATCTGACGGCAACTTCACCGCCGGAGTCGGCACCCCGACCCTGGACGGTCTGGGCACAGTCGGCGGAGGATCCCACGCTCGCACCGAACATGCCCTGCAGATCTGGATACCCCGCCGCATCGAACTCACCGCCGCACTCGTCACAGAGCTCCTCGGCGAAGTCTGAGGGACCGACCCCCGGCAGTTCGGACGTCTGGCGCTCAGATCGCGCCGGTGCGGTCTTCCTGCAGCCACGGATTCGACAGCAGCACGAACGCCGCTTCGACGATGAGAACCGGCGACATGTTCGTCTGCAGACGCTGCCGGGCTTCGGTGATGGCGTCGATGCGCAGCAACGTGGTGTCGGGACCGTCTCGGTTCGCCTGTTCGGCAATGAGGTCGACTTCGCCTGCATTGATCCACCCGTCTCGGATCCCCAGCTGGTACATGAGGATGTCGCGGTAGAGGCTCATGAGTTCGAGGAAGATCCGGTCGAGCTCATCGTTGCGCGCCCGCACCGAACGGCGTTTCTGCTCTTCTTCAAGCTTCCTGATCTGTGCTCGGGCTGAGGGTGGAATCGTCTTCTCCCCCTCGACCCCCAATGTGGTCAGAAGCTGAGTCCGCTCGGCGGCATTGCGTTCTTCGACTCGTGATTTCGCGGTCTCTGCGGCGGCATCGACGATGCGACCAGCCAATCGGATCGTCGCCCCCACGGAGGTGAGTTTTCCGGGAATGGCGAGGATCTGCTTCCGCTCGGCATCGGCCGACTCGTTGAGCGCCAGGTATTTCGCGCGCCCGATGTGATTCTGGGCCACGGCCGCAGCCCAATGGGCACGGTCCTCAGAGACGTTGTCACGCTGCATCAGCAGCTGCGCCACGGCATCCCGCGAGGGGATGCGCAGGCGCACAGGCCGACACCGCGATCGGATGGTGGTGAGCACATCGATCGGACTCGGCGCGCACAGCAGCCACACGGTTCCCGGAGGCGGCTCTTCGATGGCTTTGAGCAGCACGTTCGCGGTGCGCTCCATCATCCGATCGGCATCTTCGATGATGACGACACGCCATTTCGAGTTCACCGGCGACGCTTGTGCCTTGGACACGAGCTCACGGACCTCTTCGATCGAGATGACCGATTTCTGCGTCGACATGATCGTCAGGGACTCGTGATGGCCCGACAGCACGCGGGCGGTCACTTCGTTGGATTCCGTGCCCCCGGAGATGAGGGCGGCGGCGAAAGCGCGTGCCGCATTCGACCGGCCAGACCCGGGCGGTCCGGTGAACAGCCACGCATGGGTCATCGCCGCCGGGTTGTCGAGGGCGTAGCCGAGCTGGGTGATGACGTCATCCTGGCCGACGAGTTCGTCGAAGACGCTCACTTCAGGATTCCTCCGGGTTGGTGAAGCGACGGTTGCTGCGTTCGCGCTGCCTGCGCAGACGCTCCCGCGCCTGACGTTCGATCTCGGCCTGGGCCTGCAGCCGTTCACGGCTCATCTGGCGTGCACTGCGAGCTGGCAGAACCGTGGTCTCTGCGTCCCCGTCGTCGGCCGGGTCGTTCCCGCCATCTGCAGAGTCATCAGCTGCGTCATCCGCGCCGGCCTCAGCAGTAGGTTCGGAGCGGTGTACGACGCGAGTTTCGGCTTCTTCGGGGTCGACGCGGTTGACGATCCGGGTCTCGGCATCGTCGTTTGCTGCGATTCGATCCGTCGGTACGCCGTCAGCCTCGTCGCTGTCGTCGACGAGGGACTCCGAGGTGGTCCCGCTGGCCGGCAGGACCGTGGTCGCAGCATCCTCATCGGAACGGTTCACGTTCTCATCGGAACTGCGCGAGTCCTTCGATTCCAGAAATGACGGGAGTTCCTCCTCGTCGTCTTCCGAATCCCGGTCCGAGGTCTCGTCTGCAGGTTCCGGAGTACCCGGAGCATCGGACTGTTCCGCACTCGCCGAGGCGGCCGGATCCTCTCGCAGATCGGCGCCGAGGTCGACACGTTCGGTGGGAACGGCACCAGAGATCTCGGCCTCGGCGTCGGTGATGGCGGAGGGAACGAAGCGATCGCCGGAGGCAGGGACGAACCGCGGTCCACGTTTGTGCACCTCGTCGTCGCTGTCGCCGTCGTCGCTTGCGTCTGTGTCGTCTGCGGCGGCTGCGTCTGTCTCATCTCTGCCGTCGACCGAATCGTTTTCAGCCCCGCGGTCATCGACCGCATCGGCGGAGGAGACAGCGGAGTCCGCGTCGTCCTTGTCATCGCTCGTCCCGGACACGTCGTCTTCGGGCTCGGTCCCGGCGGCCACGGCTGCGATCGGCACGGAAGTGCGTTCCGGACCGCTGTCGGCCTCAGCAGTCGACGTTGAGGCGGGGGCCGCCTCGGTGCCGGGGTCGCGCTTGACCAGGGTCTGCGGAAGGCGGGCGCGGATGGCCGCGAGGATCTCCTCGGTGAGCTCATCGGCACTGACCGATGCGTCGAGGACAACGTACCGGTCGAGTTCCTTGTGCGCACGGGACAGATAGGTCTGGCGCACCCGCTGGTGGAACTGCTGATCCTCCTCGTCGAGGTAGTTGCTGTCACCGCGCTTGCCCATCCGCTCGGCCGCGACCTCGGGTTCGATGTCGAGGACGATCGTCAGGTTCGGCACGAGTCCCTGGGTGGCCCACTGGCTCAGCGCGAGGATCGTCTTCTCGTCGAAGCTGCGGCCGGCCGACTGGTAGGCGATCGTCGAATCGATGTATCGGTCGGTGATGACGATGTTTCCGGCGTCGAGGCTGGGGTCGACCAGTGACGCCACATGGTGGGCACGGTCGGCTGCGAAGAGCAGGGCTTCGGTGCGCGGGCTCGGCGGATCCGAGTCGAAGAGGACGGAGCGGATCTTCGTTCCCAGTTCGGTGCCGCCGGGTTCGCGTGTGGACTCCACGTGATAGCCGTCATCGGCCAATGCAGCGGAAATGCGTTTGATCTGCGTGGACTTGCCTGAGCCGTCTCCGCCTTCGATGGCGATGAAGAACCCGGCGCCGAGGCGTTCGGCCGAGTTTCCGAGTCCGCCGGCCGCAGTCTCGGGCGGGCTGGGCGGACGGAAGCCGTGGACGATATCGACGGACAGCCCCTGCAGCTTGTGCGGGTCGAAGGTGAAGAGTCCGATGACTCCGGCGATGAGGGCGGCGATGCCGAAGATGAGGAACGCGACGTCACTGGGTGCCAGAACCCAGTCGGGGCTCGAGCCGACTTCGACTGTGCCTCCGAGGTCGAGCGCGTTGATCGCCAGTGCCAGGCCGGCACCGGCGACGGCACCGTAGCGGCGGGAGAAGTCATAGGGCTGAGCACGCACGCCGATGCCGACGAGGAACGCGATCGCAGCCGAGAGCACGACCTTGCCGGAAAGTTCGTTGATGCTGCCGGTAGCCAGCAGCAGCACACCGGAGACGAGCAGAGCGAAGGTGGACACGCGCGGACGGGACATTCCGGGCGCGAAGGTCGGTCCCATCTCGAATCCGATGGCCCAGCCGACGAGGCAGCAGGCGATGATGACCGCGAAGCCGGCCTGACCGTAGCCGTGGCCGATCGCCGTCGGCTGAGCGAGCATGAAGGTCGCACCGAGCACGACGAAGAGACCGATGCACACCCACGGGTTCGCGATCGCCTCGGCGGGACGGGCCACCCGGGCCTTGAGTTCGGGGAACTGCCCGGTCGTCGCGGACTCCGCGTGCAGGGCACGTTCAGGAGTGAGGAAGATGATGACGGAACCGGCGGCCATGCCGATGCCCACCAGCAGAGACGCCCAGCCGAGTGCTTGGGTTCCCGCAGCGGAGCCGCCGAGGATCTGGAAGGCGCAGGAGACGAAGACGAGGACGGCTGCAGGGATACCGACTCGACGCCATGGCTTCTCGTGTCTGAAAGGGTTGATGCTCATGAGCAGGCCCACCACGGCACCGAGGAACAGTGCCGCGACCCAGGTCAGCCAGGCGCTGGGAGCGAGGCTGAGGACGACGAGGAGCGCGGCTTCGACGATCGCGGAGATCGACAGAGCAGTCTTGCGCACCGCCGGCGGTCGAGAGGCGAAGACCTTGGCGGGGATGAAGAGGCCCGCGCAGGAGAGAGCGAAGACGATGAGCAGCGACAGGCTGCCCATCTGGTTGTCGATTTCTCCGGCGCTGAGGGACTCCCCCATGGCGGTGAAGGCGCGTCCGCCCACCGTCGCGACGAGTCCGCTGGTTCCTGCCACGACGTAGCTGATCGCGACAAGAACGATCAGGGCACCCCAGGCGGCGGTCTCGGTGACCAGGCGGCCGGGGGCTCCGGGCAGTCGGTGTCCTGTAGTCGTCAACATGCTCACAGCCCTACACTATCTGCCCGAACTGACATATCTCTTGGAAACGAGTGCGATCTGCGACAACCCGAACCGACCCCGAGTCTGACGATCCTCTACCCTTGAACTCGTGCACACAGACAGACTGGCGATGACCACGGTGGCCGCAGAAGGCTTGAGCCCGGTGGAAGAGCTCGCGTTCGCTCGCGTCCTTCTCGATTCGGTCAAGGCCGGACGTCGCGGGGCGACTCTGCGGATGTACCGACCGGCTCCGACTTTGGCGTTCGGTGCTCGGGATCGTTTCCTGCCCGGTTTCGCCACCGCCATCGAAGCGGCCCGGGACCACGGGTTCACGCCTGCTCTGCGCAGCCTCGGCGGGCGTGCGGCTGCCTACCATCCGGGGTCCCTGGTCATCGATCACATTGAACCGAGTGATTCGTTCATCACGAACACCAACGCACGGTTCACCGGTTTCGGTCAGGACTATGTCGAGGTGCTGCGGAGGCTGGGCATCGATGCCCGCCTCGGCGAGATCCCCGGCGAGTACTGTCCGGGTGAGCACAGCGTCAACGTGGCCGGGCGGATCAAGGCGATCGGGACCGCGCAGCGTGTGGTCTCCGGGGCGTGGCTGTTCTCGTCGTCCGTCGTCGTCGAGGATCCGGATCCGATCCGCGCGGTGCTCACCGATGTCGAAGCCGCCCTCGGGATCGATTGGGATCCGTCGACGGGCGGATCGATCAGCGAGATCCACCCCGAGGTGACGATCGATTCCGTCGCCGAGGCGTTCGCCGCCTACTACGCCGACGCACATCCGGATACGCCCCTATCCCCCACCGCCGAGGAGCTGGCCGAGGTGGCCGCCCATGCGGACAAGCACCGACTCTGAGGACTCACCATGACCGTCACCATTCGTGAAGCAGAACCGACCGACCTGCCCGACATCCTGCGGCTCGTACACGCGCTGGCCGTCTATGAGAAGGAACCGGACGCAGTCGAAGCCACCGAAGCGGACTTCGCGGCTGTGATGTTCCCCGAGAATGGTCATGCGAACACGTTCGGCCTCGTGGCCGAGTTCGCCGGCGAGGTCATCGGCATTGCGATCTGGTTCCATTCGTTCTCCACCTGGACGGGCAGGAACGGCATCTGGCTCGAGGACCTCTTCGTGGCTCCTGAACATCGCGGTTCGGGAGCGGGCAAGGCGCTGCTCGGCCGGCTGGCACAGATCTGCCAAGAGCGTGGGCTGCCCCGGCTCGAATGGTGCGTGCTCAAATGGAACAAGCCATCGATCGGGTTCTACGAATCGCTGGGCGCGAAGCCGCAGGACGAGTGGGAGACCTACCGCCTCGACGGCAAGGCGCTCACCGACTTCGCGGATTCATCGCGCGGCTGACTTCGTCCCTGATGCCAAGGGAGCAGAGACGACTTCCGCCCTCTGCCTGATGCTTCAGACAGAGGGCGGAAGTGAATGCTGCGGACTCGGCGGCCGAGGCCTCAGGGGGTCTTCGGCTTGGCCGTGCTCGTTTTCTTCGCTGCCGTGGTCTTCGACGCTGTCGACTTGGACGCCGTGGTCTTCTTCGCAGCAGTGGTCTTCGACGCTGTCGACTTGGACGCCGTGGTCTTCTTCGCTGCCGTCGTCTTGGCTGCCGTCGTCTTGGCTGCCGTCGTCTTCTTGGCAGGTGCCTTCTTCGCCGGAGCCTTGCGCGTCGTCGTCTTCTTCTTCGCCGGGCCCTTCGCGCGCTTCTCAGCGAGCAGAGTCGCGGCTCGCTCGAGGGTCACGGCTTCAACGGAGTCGTCCTTGCGCAGAGTCGCGTTCGTCTCACCGTCGGTGACATAAGGTCCGAAGCGGCCGTCCTTGACGACGACGGGCTTCTTCGTCTCCGGGTCTTCACCGAGTTCCTTGAGCGGTGCCGCGGCACGCCGACCGCCGCGCTGCTTCGGCTCGGAATAGATCTTCAGCGCCTCTTCGAGGGTGATGTTGAAGATCTGCTCCTCATCCGTCAGGGAGCGGGAGTCCGTGCCCTTCTTCAGGTACGGTCCGTAGCGGCCGTTCTGCGCGGTGATGTCCGTGCCCTCTTCATCCTGGCCGACCACACGCGGCAGGCTGAGCAGTTTGAGCGCGGTCTCGAGGTCGATCGAGTTCAGATCCATCGATTTGAACAGGGAACCGGTGCGCGGCTTCGGTTTCTTCGCGCCCCGCTTCGGCTTCTCCTCGGGCTCGGGCAGCACCTCTGAGACATAGGGTCCGAAACGGCCGTTCTTCGCCACGATGGTGTGTCCGGTCTCCGGGTCGACTCCGAGCTCACGGTCGCCGTCGCCCTGGGATTCGATGAGTTCGGCCGCCTTAGCCGCCGTCAGCTCATCGGGTGCCAGATCGTCGGGAACGGAGACCCGCTTCGGGTCCTCGCCTTCCTTCTCCGAGGCGACCTCGAGGTAAGGACCGTAGCGGCCCACGCGCAGGTTCACACCTTCGCTGATGGCGACGGTGTTGACCTCGCGGGCATCGATATCGCCGAGGTCGTCGACTATGGCCTTGAGTCCCTCCCGGTCCTGGTCCTTGTCGCCGAAGTAGAACCCGGCCAACCAGTCGTTGCGGTCCTCTTCGCCCATCGCGATCCGGTCGAGTTCGGATTCGAGGTCGGCAGTGAACGCGTAGTCGACCAGACCCGTGAAGTGCTCCTCGAGCAGACGAACGACGGAGAACGCCAACCAGCTGGGCACAAGTGCATTGCCGCGAGTGGTCACGTATCCGCGGTCCTGGATGACGGAGATGGTCGCCGCATAGGTCGAGGGACGGCCGATGCCGAGCTCTTCGAGCTGCTTGACCAGGCTGGCTTCGGTGAAACGCGGCGGCGGAGCGGTGGTGTGTCCGTCGGCTTCGGCCTTGACGACCGACAGCGACTGGCCCTCTTCGACCTGCGGCAGCCGCGACTCACCGGACTTCGTGTCGTAGCGAGATGCATCCTGACCCTCTTCATATGCGGCGAGGAATCCGCGGAAGGTGATGACGGTGCCGCTGGCGCTGAATCCGGCCTCATGACCGTGGGCAAGAGCCGCGCTGACCTTGATGGTCGCGGTCTTGCCCTTCGCATCGGACATCTGGCTGGCGACGGTGCGCTTCCAGATGAGGTCGTAGAGTCGGAACTCATCACCGTTCAGCTGCTTGGACACCTGCGCCGGGGTGCGGAAGGAGTCACCGGCGGGACGGATCGCCTCGTGGGCCTCCTGCGCCGACTTCTGCTTGCTCGCGTACTGGCGCGGCGACTGCGGAACGAATTCGGGGCCGTAGAGTTCGGTCACCTGCTTGCGGGCGGCGGCGATGGCCTGACCCGACAGCGCCGAGGAGTCAGTACGCATATAGGTGATGTAGCCGTGCTCATACAGCGACTGGGCGGTGCGCATCGCCTGACGGGCGCTCATACGCAGTTTGCGTCCGGCCTCCTGCTGCAGGGTCGAGGTCGTGAACGGCGCGGCCGGGCGGCGGGAGTACGGCTTCGACTCCACCGCGGTCACCGTCAGCGCGTTCTTGGCGCTGCCGTTGAGTTCCGCGGCCAGGGATTCCGCGCGTGCCTGGTCGACGATCGTCGTCGAGGTGTTCTTCAGCTCGCCCTTGTCGTTGAAGTCGCGCCCGCTGGCCACCCGCGACCCGTCGAGGGTGGTGAGGTTCGCGGCGAACGGGTTCGTCCCGTCCGGCAGGCCGAGATCGATGTCGAGGTCCCAGTAGTCGGCGGGCACGAAGGCCATGCGTTCGCGTTCGCGTTCGACGACGAGTCGGGTGGCCACGGACTGGACACGTCCGGCCGAGAGCCCGGCACGGATCTTGCGCCACAGAACTGGTGAGACCTCGTAGCCGTAGAGACGGTCGAGGATGCGGCGGGTCTCCTGCGCATCGACGAGTGAGGTGTCGATTTCGCGGGTGTTCTCCAGGGCACGTTCGATCGCCTCGGGCGTGATCTCGTGGAAGACCATGCGCTTGACCGGGATCTTCGGCTTGAGGACTTCGAGCAGATGCCAGGCGATGGCCTCTCCCTCGCGGTCCTCATCCGTTGCCAGATAGAGTTCGTCGGCGTCTTTCAGCAGACGCTTGAGTTCGGTGACCTTCTTCTTCTTGCCCGGATCGATCCGATAGTAGGGATCGAAGTTGTTGTCGACATCGACAGCGAACTTTCCGTACGGCCCCTTCTTCATATCCGCGGGCAGCTCAGAGGGGGTGGGCAGGTCGCGGATATGGCCGACGGAGGCCTCGACGTCATAACCGTCGCCGAGGTATCCCACAATCGTTCGCGCCTTCGTCGGAGACTCGACGATGACGAGGCGACGGGGCTTCTTCTCGGTTGTGGTCACGCTTTCACATTCCTCTCACGGCATCGTTTGCCTGCTGCAACGGGCGATCCGGCCCAATGTAACACTGTTGATCAGACACGTTCCTCATCGGCCCTTGCGGCCCGGCGACCGCCCGGACCTCGTCCGGTATCGGCTCGGACACGGGGTCAACGGTTTCCGATCCTATCCCTATTCCACGGCCGACCGAGTCGTCGAGGTCTCGACGGAACCGCTGTCGGGCAGCAGTGCACCCGCCGCGCACAGGGCTCTGACTTGTGCCACTAGCTGATCTTCCAATGCGGTGGGATCAACCTCGAGAAGCTGTGCCAGAGCCCCGGCCGTCTGCCTCAGCGTCAGCGTCCCATCCGCGACGGACACGAACCCGGCCAGCGCCGTGTCGAGGTCGAAGACCTGCCCGAATCCGATCCCCTGTTCCAAGGTGATCGAGTTGGGTTCCGGTGCTCCGGGAACGAAATGACGATGTTCGACGAGGTCGGGTGAACGGGTGAATGCGGTCGCCGCGATCTCCTCCGGTCCGGCCGATGCCAGCCAGGATCGGATCGCGATGATCGTGGTGAGGAACTCCGCGAGCCCGTGCGGATTGTTCGCCGGCGCCGAGGTGACTCTGACCCGGGTCTTGAACACTCCCTCGGCTAACCCCGACGGTCCACGGTCGAAACCCGACATGTTGTCGCCGACCGTGGAGTCAGAAGAGTCAATCGTTGGCACATCGTTATCGGACCGAGTCATCAGCACGTACCCGAAGACGATTTCGTCCACAGCTCTGGTGGCGAAGTCGTCGATCCATGCCGCAGCTGCCTCGTTCCAGGCGGTGCTGGAGCGAGGGATTCCTCCGTCGCGGATCCACGTCTCAGCGTAGGCGATGGGGTCGAGTGCCTCGCGTTCGATGACGAACACCGAGGTGTCGTCATCGCCGACCCATTTCTCCGGTCCTTCGTCCTTCCCCGAGGCAGCCTCCCAGTTTCCGAGGCAGACGCTGCGTCCGCCCGGGGTGAGGTGCGCAGGGATCTGGGTGAAGAGCTCACGGACGAGGTGGTCGCCGGTCCTTCCGCCGTCCCGGTATTCGAAGGTGGTGTCCGTGCTGCGCGGGGTGATGACGAACGGCGGATTCGACACGAGCAGATCCACGGGTTCGCTCAGCGGTTCGAGGAGAGACCCGTGCCGGAACTCGATCGTCGTCACACTGTTGAGTCCGGCCGAGAGTTCGGCCAGGCGCAGAGCTCGGTGGGAGATGTCGGTGGCGATGACCCGGTCGCTGTGGCGGGCCAGGAGAAGCGCTTGGATTCCGCAGCCGGTGCCGATGTCGGCGGCCGTACCCACATGGTCGCGCGGGGTGATGGACACCAGAGTGCGGCCGGCGCCGCCGAGTCCGAGCACGAACTCGCCGTCGAGGACATCCGGGGTGGTCAGAGTGCCGTGGTCGGCCACGAGGTAGAGGTTCTCGTCCCCGGAACGGAAGCCGCGCGGTACACCGAGCGGGAGATCATAGGGGGTCAGCGCGAACGGGGCGGTCACCTCGTCGTCCACGGCGATCAGCCCCGCCTCGGCGGCGGTGTCGAAGGACTCCCCCAGCAGGGCCCGGACCTCGGTGACCGGGACGGCGCGGTGGAAGTGGAAGAGCAGAGCAGCGCAGGCCATTGCGCGCTCGGCCGCCGTCGACGACTCATCGTCCAGCACCCGGGTGCAGTGGTGGATGGCGGGTGCGGCATTGTTGCGCAGCAGCGCCTCCGAGGTCGCGGCACCCCAGAACTGGCGCAGCCGCGGTTCGGTGTATCCGGAACGGTAGAGGGTCTCGCCCAGGTGGGCCAACGGCAGATCAGTCACAGAAGAATCCTAGCGACTGCGCCATAATTGGCTCATGGCCTCCTCCGCTCTTCTCGACATCGTCACCGGTTTCGGTGCCCGGGATGAGCGGATCGTCCATGTCCGCGACATTCCGCAGCGTTTCGAACGCGACGCCGAGTGGCCGGACTGGATCGACGATGAGCTCAAGCACGCATGCCACTCCATCGGCGTCGATGCCCTGTGGCAGCACCAGCTCGAGGCTGCGCAGACGGCCAGGGACGGTTCCGACGTCGTCATCGCCACTCCCACGGCTTCGGGTAAGTCATTGGGATTCTGGCTGCCGGTGCTCGAAGCGATCCAATCGACTCGCGGGAAGCTGCGCACCGCCTCGGCGATCTACATCGCGCCGACGAAGGCCCTGGCCGCCGACCAGTTAGCCAAGCTCGAACGGTTCGTCATCCAGGGGATGCGTCCGGCCAGCTATGACGGGGACACCGCGCAGGTCTCGAAGGACTGGGCCAGACGCCATGCGAACATCATCTTCACCAACCCGGACATGCTCCACCGCAGCATCCTGCCACAGCATGAGCGCTTCGCCCGGATGTTCAAGAATCTGCGCTTCATCGTCATCGATGAGGCCCACCGGTACCGCGGAGTGTTCGGATCCCATGTCGCGCTCATCCTCCGCAGACTGCTGCGCATCGCCGCCCATTACGGAGCGGCACCGGTCGTCATCGGAGCCTCGGCAACGATGGCCGACCCGGATGCGGCCTTTGCGAAGCTGACAGGGCGGCCCGCGCATGCGGTGACCGAGGACTCGTCCCCGCGGGCGGCCGGCAGTTTCGCCCTGTGGGAGCCTCCGGTGTCTCCCGGCGGCGACCGACGCAGCGGTCTGGTCGAGGCCGCCGATGTCATCACCGATTCGATGTGCGCCGGCTTCCGGTCGATCACGTTCATCGCCTCCCGCCGCGGCACCGAAGCCCTCGCGCAGACGGTCCGCGACCAGGTGGGGCAGGTGGATGAGACCCTGATGGGCAAGGTCGCCGCTTACCGGGGCGGGTATCTGGCCGAAGAGCGCAGGATGCTCGAGACCGCTCTGCGTTCGGGTCAGCTGCTGGCCGTGGCGTCGACGAATGCCTTGGAGCTGGGCATCGACATCTCCGGGCTCGACCTCGTCATCATCTCAGGCTGGCCCGGAACACTGGCTTCCCTGTGGCAGCAGGCGGGACGTGCCGGCAGGGCCGGTCAGCGGTGGATGGCCGTGTTCATCGCCCGCGATGATCCGCTCGATACGTTCGTCGTCCATCATCCCGCAGTCATCTTCGACTCTCCCGTCGATGCCGGTGTCATCCATCCGGGCAATCCGCATGTGCTCTCCGGCCACCTGTGTGCGGCCGCCGCCGAGGTGCCTCTGAAGTCGGCCGACCTAGTGCACTTCCCGGACAATTCGTCCGAGGTCATTGACGACCTCGTGGAGCGGAAGCTGCTGCGGGCACGACCGACCGGATGGTTCTGGGCCAAAGACCAACCTGCGACCGATCTGTCCGATATCCGCGGTTCCGGCGGCAGACAGTTCAGTCTGGTCGAGGCGAGCACCGGCACCCTGCTGGGCACGGTCGACGAATCGGGAGCACATACCGGCGCCCACCCGGGAGCGGTGTATACGCATCAGGGCATCGACTTCACCGTCCTCGATCTCGACCTCGAGGATCGGATCGTCGCCGTCGAACGCGCCGAGGTCGACTACACGACTCAGCCGCGCTCGCAGACGGAGATCTCGATCGTCGATACGGATGCGCAGCGCGTTCTGCCCTCCGGGGTGGCTGTGTGCAGCGGCACCGTCGACGTCAAGGATCAGGTCGTGGCCTATCGGATGCGGGCCAAGCGCGGTGGGGCGATCATCGCCGAACACGAACTCGACCTGCCGGAGCGCACTCTTCGGACAAAGGCCGTGTGGTGGACGGTCCCGCAGAACCTCCTCGACGAGGCCGAAGTCGTCTCCGGCGACCTGCCCGGCGCCGTCCATGCTGCCGAGCATGCCTCGATCGGTCTGCTGCCGCTCTTCGCCGGCTGTGACCGTTGGGATATCGGCGGCGTGTCGACGGCACTGCATGCCGACACCGGATTAGCGACGGTGTTCGTCTACGACGGACTGGCCGGCGGCGCCGGCTTCGCCGAACGCGGCAGCGAGGTCATCGAAGAGTGGCTGGGCGCGACCCGGGATGCCATCGCCGCATGTGAGTGCATCGAGGGCTGCCCGTCGTGTGTACAGTCGCCGAAGTGCGGCAACGGGAACGAACCGTTGGAAAAGGACGCTGCGCTGCGGCTGCTGCGCACCGTGCTCAGGTAGCGAAGCCCGTCATCTACCGGCGACAGCCTCCTCCCTGACCTTCGGCAGAGGCCCGGGGATGTCGACTTCGATGACGACATAGGCAGACTGTTCACCTAGCGAGGCACGGCAGTCCTTGAGACGGCCGCCATTGCGTTTCGCGACCTCCTTCGCCGTCTCACACGGTTCTCCGGTGGCCAGTCCCCGGACTGCGTCCGCGGCAGCGAGTGCCGCCAGGTCTGCGGCGCTCTGCGCCCGGCTGTGAGCGACAAAGGCCTGGCTGAGGCTGCCGATGGCGGCGACGAGGACGAACACGATCGAGCAGAATCCCACGACGAGGTTCGTCATGACGGTCCTCCTCTGTCTCCTTCGAACCGCGCGGTGGCATTTGCGTCGACGGTGTCGAGGAAGAAGATCGCGGCCGGCAGTTCGATCGTGACGGTGACGACCGAATATCCTCCGTCGGCTCGGACGCGAACCGTTGAGGAGTCACCCGCGTGCTTCTTCGCTTCGGACACGACTGCGGCTTGGGGTTCGCCACGGGCGATCTCACGGGCCGCGGACCGTGCCGCGTCGAAGGCTCGCAGCTGAGAGAATCCGACCGCGGCGGCTCCCGTGAGCAGCACGATGAGAAGCACGACGGCGGGCATGACGACGGCGAACTCTGCCGTCGCCGTTCCCGTATCGCTTTCCCCTCCTCGCTGCCGCGCACGGGAGCGTCCGCGTGCCATGACGGTTCAGCTTCCCAGCCCGAGCGCCGAGGAGATGACCCCGGTGATGAGTTCTTTGATCGGTTCGGATTTGAGGACCACGACGAGCAGTGCGGCGAAACCGCATGCTGCCAGAGTGGTGATCGCGTATTCGGCGGTGGTCGCTCCGGTGTCGGAGTCCCAGAACTCTTCGATCGCGCTGTGGTCCTCGACAGGTTCGATCTGCCCCGTCGGCGGATCGTCGATCTCCGGGGGCGGTGATGTAGTGGCCATGCTCTCCTCCTTGGCTGAAGCGCCGTTCGCACTCTGCGAGCGGACCTTCAGCCTGGGAGTGAGCGCACTGCCGTGTCCAGGGTCGGAATATGGCCTGTGGAAAGGGGTTCTGCATCCACAGGCTCACCGTGGTCGAGTGGAGAGTCCGTCCACAGGAAAAGGCGTACGAGTCAGCGGCTCCGGCGCATCAGCTGTTGCCGGCCCAGTCGTCTCTGAGGATGGCCATGATCACTTCGTCGTGGCGACGGCCGTTGAAGAACACTGCTTCCCGTCGACGGCCCTCTTCGACGAATCCGGCCTTCGTATAGGAGGCGATTCCGCGGGTGTTGAATGCCCATGTCTGCAGCTCGATGCGGTTGAGTCCCAATTGGAGGAACCCGTATTTCACGGCCAGTCGCACCGCATCCGAACCGTATCCGCGGCCGTGGAATTCGGGGCCGAGGACGATCGCCAGAGTTGCCGACTGGTTGATGGGGTTGCGTCCGTAGAGGGTGACGTGGCCGACGAACTCTTCGGTTTCGGTCAGTTCGATGCTGAAGCCGACTGCTTCGCTCGAGGTGTTCGCGCTCCACTGCGAGAACTGTTCGGACACTCCCCCTTCCGGCCGTGGCAGAACCGTGTGGTTCTGCAAGACGACGATCGAGGGATCGAACCACCACTGTTCGAGATACGGCAGATCATCCTCCCTCAAGGGGCGCAGACGCACGGATCGACCGACGAAGAGGTTCTCGGCGTAGTCCTCGGCTTGTTCGACATTGGACAGCTGATTGAAGGGTGTGACCGGTGCCATGTTCCGAGCCTATCGGTCGAGCCTGAAAACCAGGTCACCGCCGTTTCAGGACCGGGCGAAAACAGCGCCCGGCGACGACCGTGCACACGTCAGAAGAACACGGTCGTGAGATCGGAGAGCAGCGAGATGAGCACCGGGACGACCGAGAGCAGCAGGAACGCCGGCAGAATGCACACTCCCAAGGGCAGCACCAGCTGCACACCCAACGAGGCGGCCGCCTCCTGCCGGCGTCGGCGGGAGGAAGCACGCAGCTCCTCAGCCACGGACTCGATGAGAGGTGCCGGGCCGACACCTGTGTGTTCGGAGAACTCGAAGACCTCGAGCACGGGCAGCAGCCGGTCATCGTCGGCGAGTCTGCGTCCCCCGATCGTCATCGCACGGGCGATTCTCTGCAGGCCCGATCGGTCGTCGGTCGCATCGGCGGTCAAGGTCAGCGCCACGGGTATCGGCAGACCCGAAGTCAGGCAGATCGCCACGAGGTCGAGGTCGAACGCCAGCTGATCGTCGGCCACCGCCCGCGCGGTCCCCGATCCCGGCAATTCAGCCTCCCGGTCGGTCGCCTCGGTGCCGGTGGGTTCGACCCTGCTCTCACTGAGGAGGCTCTGCAGTCGCCCGCGGGTCGATCCGGACCATAGGAGTACGCCCAGTCCGACACAGACTCCGATGAGCATGGGAAGCATGGTCACCTCTGTGCCCGCAGCATCATCGTCCGCATCCACCATCGGCCGGTCCCGTACAGCACGATTCCGGCTCCGATGCTCAGCTGTCCGGGCAGCCCGGTGATCAGTTCGAGAGGTCGGACGCCGATGAGCAGGCCGAGACCGACGCCGATGAGCGGCAGCCAGCTGAGCACCCGCACCGTCGACCTCGGTCCGGCCATGGCGATGCGGCGTTCCCGTTCGGCGTCGAGGGCGTCTCTCTGAGCTGCCGCATAACGCAGGATCATCTCGGCAGCAGGTGCTCCGGAGCGTTCGGACACCGTCCACACGGCGGCCATTCCGGACAGCACATGAGCGGCGGTCTCCGACAGCGCGCTGCTTCGGGTGGCGATGGCGCGTCCGGGCTCTTCGCCCAGGGAGATCGCTCGTGAGATCGGGGCCAAAGCGTCGTTGTGACGACTCAAGGTGGTCATCACCGCCTGCGGAGTCATCCCCACTTTGAGCAGGTGAGCGCAGTTCTCCACTGCGGCGATCGCCCACAGGCGTTCGGCCTGATCATCGTCGGTGTGGCCGCCTCGGCGAAAGAAGGCACGCGCCCTGTTTCGCACCGACTCACTGCCCTCGGCACGGTGCAGGAGCTCCCGCAGTCTGGACCCCGGATCCGGGGGTGCTGCGAGGATGATCCCTGCAGCGATCAGGGCGGCGGTGACGATGATCATCGGGCGGATTTCTGCTCGAGAACGGCTTCGAACCGGGCCAGGGCACGCCGATTGACGGTGCCCGTCGTCGACGGCGAAGGGCGACCCCACACCGGTTCCATGACTACTCCCCCGGCTCCGGTTCTCGTCGGGATCGCCAGTTCCGTGATTCCCCGTTCGGAACCGGTGCGACGCAGATGGATGACGAGGTCGATGGCGGTGGAGAACTGTGAATACACGGCGTCC
The DNA here is from genome assembly GCF_900105315.1 of Brevibacterium siliguriense. NCBI lineage: Bacteria > Bacillati > Actinomycetota > Actinomycetes > Micrococcales > Brevibacteriaceae > Brevibacterium > Brevibacterium siliguriense. The sequence goes on from NZ_LT629766.1 coordinate 3,551,573, forward strand.
GGGCTCATCTTCGCCAGAGCACCGAGCGCGGCCACCCGGCTGGGCACGGCCTCGGCGGTGTTCGCGTGGATAGTCGCGCACCCGCCCTCATGACCGGTGTTGAGAGCGGTGAGCATGTCCCGGACCTCGGCGCCACGGCATTCCCCGACAACGAGGCGGTCGGGCCGCATCCGCAGGGCGTTGCGCACGAGGTCGGTCAGGGTCACCTCGCCGCCGCCTTCTACATTGGCCTGTCGGGTGGCGAGCTGGACGGTGTGCGGGTGGGTGACGATGAGCTCGCGGGAGTCCTCGACGATGACGATGCGCTGGATCGTCTCGACCAGTGACAGCAGAGCGCCGAGAAGGACGGTCTTTCCTGTGCCCGTGCCGCCGGAGATGAGGATGTTCGCACGGGAGGTGACCGCCTCGGCGATGAGGGGGCTGATCTCATCGGGGACGAATCCCTCGGCGCAGAGCTGGGAATAGGGGAATCCGGCACGTTTGGGCACGCGGAAGCTGATCGTCGTCGTCTCCCCGGAGATGGGTGGGACGATCGCGTTCATCCGCACCCCGTCGGGCAGGCGCACATCGACATAGGGACTCGAATCGTCGAGGCGGCGCCCGCCGAGTGCGGCCAATCGCACCGCCAAGGACCGCACGTCCTCTTCGGACCCGAGCGTGAGGTCGAGCAGGCGGGGTCCGTCACCGGTGTCAGCGAAGATCTCGCGCGGCCCGTTGACGAATACGTCCGTGGTGCCGGGCACTTCGAGGACGGACTGCAGGGGTCCGGCTCCGGACAGCTGCGCGGACAGTCGGTTGACGAGTTCGAGCAGGGCGGAGGAGCCGAGCACGCGTCCGGTGCGCTGGACCGCCTCGGCGACGGCAGCTGTAGTCACCGGTCCCGGGTTGTCGAGCAGCGTTTTGCGGACATCGGCGACCAGCGAGGCGTCGAGCCATTCGCTCATTCCACCCACTCCCCAGCAGGCGATCGACGAGGCGGCCGAGGTGCGCGCCTCCCGGGATTCCCTCGCCGCGGTCGACGGCGGCGGACAGGCCCCGATCGTCGCGGATGCTCCCGGCCAGGTTCAGTCCGATGGAGTCGGCGAGGAGGTCGGCGTCGAGTCCGCCGGCCCCGGTTTCACGGACGACGAGGCGCACATCCGGATGGGCCTGGGAGAGCCGCTTGGCCACTTGGGAGGAGGCGACGGCGGACCTGACTCGGGCTGGGGAGACGAGGAGGACATGATGGCAGCGTCTGGTCCATTGCGGTGGGGCGTGGCGGGGCAGATCGACGATGACAAGGTCGAAGGCCTGACCGGCCGCGGCGAGGAAGTCGTCGAAGACGTCCGGGTCGAGGTCGACCGTGTCGTCTCGCCCCCAGGACAGCAGGGCGAGTCCGTCGTGGCGGGGCAGCGCCTCAGCCAGAGTGGAGGGGCGCAGCTGTCCGCGGGAGGCGCTGAGGTCGGTCCACCGGGGCCCGGGCACCGCTTCGGCGCCGAGGACGAGGTCGAGTCCCCCACCGAGCGGATCGGCGTCGACGAGGACGGTGCTGTGATCGGCGCCGGCCCGTCGGGCGAGTGCGCAAGCGAGGACGGAGGCTCCGGCTCCTCCGCAGCCGGCGACGACGCCGACGGTGGTTCCGGGTGCGCTCGGCGGTTCGACAGCGGCGATCATCCGCCCGCTCAGCCATTCCGCTGCAGCGGGCAGCACGGCGAGCTGGTCGACGCCGAGGTGGGCGGCCCGCGCCCAGGTCGAGGAAGGTTCGTCATCGTCGAGGACGACGAGGATCTTGTCCGCCCGGTCCGTGGCGGGAGCTTCGCGGACGTCTTCGCCGAGGAGGATGAGCGACGCGGACTGCCAGCCTCCGGAGTCGGGAGGCAGAACGGTCAGTGAGATGCCGATGCTTTCGGCCACTCGGGCGCATTCTTCGGTGATCGCGCCGAGGTCGGTGATAAGGGCTACCTGCATGCACCGAGCCTGGGCTCGACCGGTCGAATCCGGCCAGACAGGTTCGCTGCCCTGTGGAGGAGACGACCAAGGGGCGCCTCCTGTGAGGTTGAGTCACAGGAAGCGCCCCTTGGTGTGCGCTACGGCCTTCGACCAGGTCAGCCGCGGCGGGTTGCCCGGTCGATCATTCAAAGTGGTGCCGATATGCACCGAGTCGACCGGGAACTGTCCACAGCGTTGACGTGCGAGTGGCCGCAGACCGAATCAGCCGCGCTGGATTCCTTCGATATTGCGCAGGATACCCGTGGTGCTGCCGTCGGAGTCACGGACTTTGAACCAGGATCCGTTATCCTCGAGGCTGAGGTACCAGTCGCCGGGGTAGATCGTAAACACCGGCATTCCGGTGGTCTCGTCCACGGCTTCGCGCGGTTCGGGAACGGCGAACCAGAACGCCTGGATGATGGGGCGTCCACCGCCCTGGTTCTGAGCCTGACCGGTGTCCTGATCATTGCTCTGATCGGCGTTCCGGTTGTCGTTCTGCGCACCATCCGGTCGATTCTGACCGGCATCGGCGGGTACCGGCTGGTTGTCGACAGCCGTCTGTGCCATGGTCTCGTCGTTCGACCTGTCAGCACGCCCGGCTGTGTCCGGACGGTTGGCGTAGTCGGCGACGGGAACGTACTGAGTCGGCTCTTCGCTTTCGGGAGCGGCCGTCCGCTCGGCACGGTCGGCCGGCTCCATGACAGCGGTCGCCTGAGCATCGTCGTCCGCGGTCACGTTGTTATCAGCCGTGGGCTTATCGTCTGCCACGACTTCATTGCCAGCCGGGGTGCTGACGACGGTGGAGCGAACGTTCGCATCGTCGTCCGGACTCTGTTCCGCGGCGTCGTCAGCCGAGGCAGAGGAATCCGATGGCGAGGCGTTCGTGCCTTCAGTGACGTTCGCGCCTTCGGCGGCGTTCGTGTCCGAGGTTTTCGAATTGACCTTAGAGACCAGGTCGCTGCTCTCCGCCGGTGACACGGCCGTCGGGCTTTCGTCGTCCCTCGCCGAGGCAGTCGTGGACCTGTCCGCAGACGCGCCCTCGTTCGCCTCGTCCTGCTGAGGAGCCGACGCGGTGTCGGTCGATTCCGCTCCGGCCTCCGGTTCGGGAGCGGCGTGGCGGCCACGGGGACGGTCGGAGTCCGAATGCGCGGCAGCGACACCGGCAGCACCGGCGCCGATCACTCCGGCGCCTGCAGCAGCGGCCGCAACACCCGAGTGTGACTTGTCGTCTGACTCGGCGGACTGGACGTCGGCCTCAGCAGCCGGGCCGTCGGTCGCAGTCGGCTGGTCGTCGCCCGCACTGGTCTGGCCGGTCGTGTCGTCGCTCGAGCCGATCTGTTCGCCGGCCGCTTCAGCCTGCGGCTGACCAGCTCCGACTCCGAAGGCCTGAGTCGGTTCGCTCTGCGAATGCTGCGGGGCCTCCGAATCGTGTCGGCCCAGATAGGTCTGACCGTCGCCGGTGCTGTGGACTGGTCCGTCAGCGGAGTCCTGGTCCGATGCTCCTGCGGATTCGGGCGAAGCACCTTGGTCCGGTGCGCCTGCAGCGGGGGCCGCGAAGGAGCTGGCCGAACGCTCGGCGTCCTGTTCCTGCGGCGGAGTATAGGGGCTGGGCTGACCCTGCTGGTCGGGCGCGGAGAACTGGTCCTGCTGACCGGGAGCTCCGTACTGACCCGCCTGTGCAGACTGACCCGGTCCGCCGAACTGGTCCTGCTGGTTCTGCTGTCCGGGCGCACCGAACTGTGCCGGCTGGCCGGACTGTATCGGTCCGCCCTGCTGACCGAACTGACCCTGCTGACCGGGTCCTGCCTGCTCCGCACCTGCCGGAGCCGCGCCATAGGGTGCGAATCCGGGTGCGAATCCGGGTGCACCGGTGCCCGGGCCGCCGGCACCGGGCACATTGGCCACCGGCGCCGGATGCTGGGTGTGCTTGGCGACGGGGCGAGCCTTCGGATGAGTTTCGATGTCCTCGCGGCCGGCGAATTCCTTGGCGAAGAACGGAAGCATCGTGAACACTCCGGCGAAGAACGCGATGAGTGCGGCGAAGAACGTCAGGTACGAGCCCACATGCCAGTAGACAGCCGAGGTGAGCAGATCGATGAACACATAGGTGAAAGCGATCGCCGAGAGCACGGAGATGAACTGGTCGAGGCTCAGCGATCCGACCCGCAGTCGGCTGTTGCCGAGCTTGTTGACGAGCACGGCCGCCACGATGAGCAGGATAGTGAGCACTCCGAACACGAGTGCGCCCATGTCCGCGACATTCCAATGCCACAGAGTCGTCGTCTCATGTCCGAAGCCGTAGCTGTAACCACGGTAGGGCACGAACAGAGCGATGAAGGCAAGGAGCCCAGCGAAGAGGAGAAAGAGGTCGCGCAGAGTCAGCGGTCCGAGGATTCCCGGGCCGGTCTTCTGCTTGGGCGCAGGTGTCTGACCGAATTGGCCGGGTGCCGAACCGTAGGGTCCCGGCGCGGATCCGTACTGTCCCGGACCGGAACCGTAGGGGCCGGGTCCCGACCCGTACTGGGCCGGAGCCGAACCATAGGGTCCCTGTGCGGCGGGCTGTCCGGGAGCCGAACCGTAGGGTCCCGGCGCGGAACCATAGGCCGGCCCGGGGGCCGAACCGAACTGACCCGATCCCGAACCGTAGGCCGGCGGCTGACCGCCGGGCTGCTGCGCGTTCTGGCCCGGGTACTGCGGGGGCTGATCCTGCCACGGCTGTGGCCCGGACCCGGTTGGATGCTGCGGCGAACTCATCGCTGACTCCAGTCGATCTCGGGGAAAGGTAGCTGTGTTTCCGCGTCCGCGCGGGACGGATCCCGACAGACTCTGACCCCATCCTTGCAGAACACAGGCCTCCTGTGCACTCATATGCGCATTCTCAGGTACGTCGAATGGCCCTCATTCCCTCGCCGAGGCGGCCCCTCGACCGTCCCAGAACGACCGAAACTATGTGGCTGATACCACACCAAATCGTCGATGGCTACCCCGATTGCCCCGTTCATCGAGTGAAACTGCCCTCCACTGCTCCCGCCCGCCGGTATACAGTGCAACTAGAATTTTCGATCCACCAAAGAAGTCGGAGGGAAAGCATGACCGAAACCGCTGCCGCGCAGACCGAGACGTTTGCCCCACCTGAGCAGTTCGCCGCAGACGCCAACGTCAAGGCCGACGAATACGAGCGCGCCGAAACCGACTATCTGGGTTTCTGGGCCGAACAGTCACGTGAGCTCGTCGACTGGAACGCAGACTTCGGCGAGGTCCTCGACTGGACGAACCCGCCCTTCGCCAAATGGTTCGTCGGCGGCAAGCTGAACATCGCCTATAACTGCCTCGACCGTCATGTCCTCGCCGGCAACGGCGACCGGGTGGCCATCAATTTCGAAGGCGAACCCGGCGACTCCCGCAGCTTCACCTATGCCGAACTCCTCGCCGAGGTGTCGAAGGCCGCGAACACTCTGACCGACCTCGGAGTCAAGGCCGGAGACCGGGTGGCCATCTACCTGCCGATGATTCCCGAGGCGATGATCTCGATGCTCGCCTGCGCCCGCCTCGGCGCCGCGCATTCGGTCGTATTCGGCGGATTCTCCGCCGATGCTCTGCGCTCCCGCATCATCGACGCCGAAGCCCGCGTCGTCATCACCGCCGACGGCAGCTACCGTCGCGCCAAGCCCACGAGCCTCAAACCTGCAGTCGATGAAGCACTTTCGGCGGGTGACACCCCGGTCGAGCACGTCATAGTCGTCAAGCGCACCGGTCAGGACGTCGACTGGGTCGAGGGCCGCGACCAGTGGTGGGAGGACTCGGTCGGCCAGGCCAGCGACAAGCACGAATGCGAATTCTTCGATTCGGAGAACCCCCTGTTCGTCCTTTACACCTCCGGCACCACGGGCAAGCCCAAGGGCATCCTCCACACCTCCGGCGGTTACCTCACTCAGGTGCTGTACTCGATGAAGGCTGTCTTCGACGCCAAGCCCGAGACCGATGTCTTCTGGTGCACCGCAGACGTCGGCTGGGTCACCGGTCATTCGTACGTCACCTACGGTCCGCTCGCGGCAGGAATGACGCAGGTCGTCTACGAAGGCACCCCGGACACCCCGCATCAGGGTCGCTGGTGGGAGATCATCGAGAAGTACAAGGTGACGACCCTCTACGCCGCACCGACGGCGATCCGCACCTGCATGAAATGGGGCGAGGAGATTCCGGCCAAGTACGATCTGTCCAGTCTGCGTCTGCTCGGCAGCGTGGGCGAGCCGATCAACCCCGAGGCCTGGCGCTGGTACCACCGCGTCATCGGCGGCGAACGCTGCCCATCGTCGATACCTGGTGGCAGACGGAGACCGGAGCCCACATGATCGCTCCCCTGCCGGGTGTGCTCTCGACCAAGCCCGGTTCCTCCCAACGCCCCATCCCCGGCATCTCCGTCGACGTCGTCGACGACTCGGGTGAGAATCCGGCCGGTCCCGAAGGCGGTCTGCTCGTCATCCGCCAGCCGTGGCCTGCGATGCTGCGCGGAATCTGGAAAGACCCGGAGCGCTTCAAGGAGACCTACTGGTCACGCTTCGAGGACACGTACTTCGCCGGCGACGGAGCCCGCCGTGACGCCGACGGTGACATCTGGTTCCTCGGCCGCGTCGACGATGTCATGAACGTGTCCGGCCACCGACTGTCCACCGCTGAGATCGAATCTTCGCTGGTCGCCCATTCCAAGGTCGCCGAGGCGGCTGTTGTCGGAGCCGCCGACGACACGTCCGGTCAGGCCGTCGTCGCCTTCGTCATCGTCTCCAACGGTGTCGAGGACTCGCCCGAGACCGCTGAGGAGCTGCGCCAGCATGTGGGCAAGGACATCGGCCCGATCGCGAAGCCGAAGAAGGTCCACATCGTCACGGATCTGCCCAAGACCCGTTCGGGCAAGATCATGCGCCGCCTGCTCAAGGACGTCGCCGAGAACCGCGAGGTCGGCAATACGATGACTCTCGCCGACGCCTCGGTGATGGACCAGATCGAAAAGTCCGTCTCAGGAGCCTGATCCGCACGCTCTGCGTACCGCCTGCGGACGCGAGATCGGTTGACCCGTCGGTGACAGACGACCCTGCCGCATAGCGGCCGTCGTCCGGATCCGACGGGTTTTCCCGGTTCTCCGCCGATTCGCCTTTGGCCGCAGGGCACGTTCAGACTACTCTTAAGCTAGATTGTCCGCGTTCTCGATTTAGGAGTTCTCATGGCCGAACGGTCCATCAGCGAACTGATCAAAGGCATCAGCGACGATTCCAAAGCGATTGCCGAAGAAGAGATTGCCCTCGCCAAGGCCGAGGCCACTGCCGGTGCGAAGAACCTGGGCATCGGTGCCGGACTGGCCATCGTCGCACTCTTCCTGCTCTTCCTGTCCTCGTTCATGGTGATCTTCGCCGGTGCGGCCGCGTTCCATGAGGGCCTGGGTTGGCCCTGGTGGGGCAGTTTCCTCATCATCTTCGGAATCCTCGCCGTCATCGCGATCATCCTCGTCCTCGTCGCCCTCCCGCTGTTCAAGAAGGGCAACCCGGTTCCGGGCACCGCGATCGGTTCGGCCAAATCGCTGGTGGCATCCGTCAAGCGCGCAGTGAAGAACCCCTCGGGTCCCAGGTACTGATACCTCTCCAATCAGAGAACGGCAGAGACGAAGGCGGCGCCGGACATCTTGTCCGGCGCCGCCTTCGTCTCTGCTGCGAACGTCGATGCTTCAGAAATCGATCGCGATGGGAGCCTTCTTGTCCCAGTCTCCGGCCCAGCCGAGATGGTCGAGGGCGAAGTCGAGGATGCCGGCGGTGAAGCCCCAGACCTTGAGGACTCCGACGTCGAAGGCCGGGGTCGAGATCTTGAGATCGGGGCGGGCGAAGGTGCCGCGATTTGCAGGGGCGACTAGATCGGCGATGGCCACACGGTAGACGGAATAGGACTCCCGTTCGTCCATCACCCGCACGGTACCCGGCTGTCGCCAGTAGCCGACGACCGGCGTGACCTCGAACTTCGAGACGGGTATATAGAGCGGGTCCATCTCCCGAGCACCTCGACGGTGTTCGGGAGATTCCTGCTTCTTCCTCTGCTTCGCGCAGTGCGGCCGCGGTCATCGAGTCGTCCTCCGGATCGCGTCCGCCGCCGGGGAAGGCGACCTGTCCGGGATGGTGGCGCAGGGTCGCTGCCCGCTGCAGCAGCACGATGTCGACATCGGCGACTCCGAGTTCGGCCAGTCGCCTCTCTTCTGCTCGCCCCGCCTCGGTGCGTGCTTGTCCCCCACGACCGAAGAGCAGGAGCACGGCGGCACCGCGGGCGGCTTCCTCCGCCGAGTCCTTCTGACGGCGCAACCACAGCGGGGACCCGTGCGAGGTGGCGAGGTCTTCGAGCTGTCCGCGCAGGGCACCATCGGCGATCGTCGCCGATTCGGGTGGAATGTCGGGGATTCGGAAGCTCACTGTCCGTCCTCGGAGGAAGCCTCCTCGGCGGGGGTGGCCAGGGGAGCCATTTCGAAACGGAGCATGGAGCGCGCCTTATCCGGGTCGAGTTCCCCGATGCCGAACGAAGGGCACAGCTCGGTCAGCGGACAGGCTCCGCAGGCGGGTTTGCGGGAATGGCAGATGCGGCGGCCGTGGAAGATCACCCGATGCGAAAGCATGGTGAGGTCCTTCTTCGGGAACAGGGCCGCGATCTCGTGTTCGGCCTTGACCGCGTCGGTCTCCTGGGTCCAGCCGAAGCGGCGGGCCAGCCGTCCCATATGTGTGTCGACGGTCAGGCCGGGGGTGTCGAAGGCGTTGCCGAGGACGACGTTCGCGGTCTTGCGGCCGACCCCGGCGAGCTTGACGAGCTTGTCCAGGTTGTTCGGCACCTCACCGTCGTATTCGTCGACGAGTTCGTTCGCGAGTTTGACGATGTTGCGGGCCTTCGCCCGGTAGAACCCGGTGGAGCGGATGTGCTCCTCGACCTCGATGAGGTTGGCCACGGCCAGGGCGTGAGCGTCGGGGAAGGCGGCGAAGAGACTCGGGGTGACCGAGTTGACGCGGATATCGGTGGTCTGGGCGGACAGGACGGTGGCGATGAGCAGCTGGAACGGCGTCTCGAAGTCAAGCTCGCACTTGGCGTTCGGATAAACCTCGGCGAGGATGCGATGGATCTTCCGTGCCCGGCGGGTCCGCCCCAGCGGGGTCTCCTTCGCGAATTTCCGCGCGCTCTTCTCTGCCACAGTCAACACGACTCACCATCCTAATCCGTGCCCCGTCATTCCGCAGTCATGCCCATCACACCCACGAATCATGCCCGCGGTCTCAGGTTCTGGATTTCTGCTGGAATGGCGGTGAGCGGAAGTCGTGTTGGTTGATGTGAAAGACGTTTTCGCACTGATGGGCCACACTCCCGCGTCTTTGCTGGTATCGATGCAGATGACCAGGTAGATTTGTGTGTGATTATCACGACAAGGAGGAACCAGTGGATATTGAAGTGGTGCGGGGCGCGACGCTCTTCGCAGGTCTGGACGATGAAGCCACCAGTGCATTGATGAAGTTCATGAACCCGCGGAGTCTCCGTCGGGGAACCGTGCTCTTCCATGAGGGCGATGCCGGTGACGAGCTCTACATCGTCTCCTCAGGCAAGCTCAAGATCGGCCGTGAGTCCTCCGACGGCCGCGAGAACTTGCTGTCCGTGGTCGGCCCCGGCGAGATCATCGGTGAGCTCAGCCTCTTCGATCCGGGCCCACGCTCGACTTCCGTCACCGCTGTGTCCCAGTCGGAGCTGCTCAGCCTCAAGCACGACGACCTCACCACCTGGCTCAACGAGCGCCCGCAGGCCGCAATGAACCTGCTCAAGGCTCTTGCCCAGCGTCTGCGCCGCACGAACGAGACCGTCGGCGACCTCGTCTTCTCCGATGTGCCCGGCCGCGTCGCCAAGGCGCTGCTCGACCTGGCCGCCCGCTTCTCGAAGCCAGCTCCCGACGGTGTGCTCGTCGCTCACGACCTCACCCAGGAAGAGCTTGCTCAGCTCGTCGGTGCTTCCCGTGAGACCGTGAACAAGGCGCTGGCCGACTTCGCCGCCCGCGGCTTCATCCGCCTCGAGGCCCGCTCCGTCGTCATCCTCGACATGGACCGGATGCGCAACCGCGCCCGCTGATCCTCCCAGCGACGTCCGGCCGCTGAGGCCGCGTGGACGCCGCGATGAAAGGACGCCCTAGCCGATTCGGCTGGGGCGTCCTTCGTGTTCGTGCAGAACTCGGGAGCGTTGAGCGTGGTCCTCTGCGGGGCTCAGGCGTCGTCGGCGGCGGGCAGGGCGCCGAGAAAGGCCAGCTGGGCCTTGACGATCTGCTCGGCAGCGGGGCGCACACTCGGGTCGACGTCGTGGTAGACGATGTCGCAGACCTCCGAGGCGGTGCTCGCCCCCTGCCCGAGTGCTGCCTTGACCTGCTCGACGCGTTCGAGTCGGTGGGAACGGTAGTAGTCGATCACCTCGGAGGGGGCGTCGATGCGCTCACCGTGAGCCGGCTCGATGATCGCGAACTCACCGGCGTCGAGCAGCTCCTTCAACCGGTCGAGGGAGTTCAGATAGTCGCGCAGGGACCCTTCCGGGTGTGTGACGATCGTTGTCCCCTCCCCCAGGATCGTGTCGCCGCTGTAGAGGGCTCCGGCGTGGATGAGGCTGATGCTGTCGCTCGTGTGTCCGGGAGTGGCGACGACGCTCAGAACATCGGCCGGGGAGCTGCCGAAGGTGATCTCATCGCCGTCTTTCACCGGATCGGCATGGCGGGCGAAACGTTCGAGCACGGCGAACACGGGCACCTCGGGAGCCCACTGCTCGATGCTTCCGAGCATCTCGGAATGGTCCGCGTGCTGGTGGGTGAGAACGATCGCTGTCAGATCACGGTCGGCCACCACGGCGAGGAAGGCCCGCCGGTGGTCGGCCATCTCCGGACCGGGATCGATGACGACCGCGGTAGCGTCGTCCTGGCTGGTGAGCACGTAGGTGTTCGTTCCGGTCAGGGTCATCGGTCCGGGGTTGTTCGCACGGATTCTCATGAGTCGTCGCTCTCCTCGTCTGTCGTTTCGTCATCTGCGTCGCCGCTGAATGTCAGAAAACCGGGGCTCTGGTCGTTGTCGGTCTCGCCGACGGCCACGGCTCGATCACGCAGGCTGCCTTTGCTGTGGGGGTCCTTGCCCGTGTGGATGACGACTTTCCAATCGCCGTCGTCGTCGATGATCTCCGGACGCAGCGGGTGGACGTTGCGGATCTGTGCCATGGCCGCGCCCACGGTCGGGACCTCGGCAAGGCTTTCGACGATGATGCGGGCGGCCGCACTGATGCGGTTGGGATCTCCTCCCACCTCGGCGAGGATCTGGCCAGGGCTTTTCCACCCGGCGGAGGTCTCGTTCGGTGACAGGAAGTCGACGTCCTGGCCGAAGGGCACGGTGGCAATGAAGTAGGTGGTGTCGAACCGGTGCAGCTGGGTGGGAGTGTTGATCCAGCGCAGCCACGGTTTGCACAGGTCGGGGCGCAGGCGCAGGTCGCGGTCACGCAGGACCTGTGACCAGGACACTTCGTTCGAGAACAGCCTCGAGCGGGTGGTGTGCCAGTCCGTCTGCGGTGCGGCCACGATCTCGCGGTCGACATCCTCGGCAAGCAGAATTCCGGTGGCGGCGAAGGTGATGCGGGCGGCCGCGGAGAAGTGGTGGAGAGCGCGGGATTTGTTCTCGATGCTCAGCGCACGCGCGCACCGGGCCGAATTCCATCCGGCCAAAGGCAGCTTCCGCACATCTCCCGGGCGCAGGCTGCTGGTGGGGAATGCCCACCGGTTGCGGTCCTCGACGCCGCGGGCGTCGAGCTGCCGGGTGATGAAGAGCTCCAGCCCGTCTGCGGAGTCTCGGATCAGCACGATCGCCGAGGTGGGGCGCGGGGCTTCGGGGACGGGCCACCGTCCGTCGGACTGCCAGTGGTCGAGCAGCCACCGCAGTTCCGACGAGACGGGAAGAGTGCGTCCGCTAAGCGGCATCGCCCGAGACCTCGACGATGACCTCGACCTCGACGGGCGTGCCCAACGGCAGAGTGTTGACACCGACGGCGCTGCGGGCGTGCTGCCCGCGGTCTCCGAAGATCTCACCGTACAGCTCGGACACGCCGTTGATGACGGCCGGCTGCTGGGTGAAGTCATCAGCGGAGTTGACGAAGCCGGTGACCTTGACGATGCGCACGATATTGTCGAGGTCACCGATCACTCCGGCGATGGCGGCCAGAGCGTTGAGCCCGGCGGTGCGTGCCAGCTGGTAGCCGGTGTCGAGGTCGACATCCGTGCCCAGGTGACCGGTGGCGGGCAGCTTGCCGTCGACGACAGGCAGCTGGCCGGAGGTATAGACGTAGTTCCCGGTGCGCAGCGCGGGGACGTAGGCTCCGGCTGGTGTGGCGATCTCGGGCAGTTCGAGGCCGAGTTCGGTGAGACGCTCAAGGGTCTTCGACATGATCCTTCTTTCGGTGAGTTCGGGTGTCAGCGGTCCAGCCGGTTCAGCTCATTCCTTGGGGCGCTTGAGGTAGGCCACTAGTCCGTTGTTGTCCGGGCCGGGAACGACCTGCACGAGTTCGTATCCGTCTTCGCCCCACTGGTCGAGGATCTGCTTCGTCGCATGGACGATGAGCGGCACGGTGACGTATTCCCACTTGGTCATGATTCTCCTCAGTTATCGGTGCGTCGCCGAGGCGGTCCGGAGGTGATCCGGGGTGCTGGCCATTCCCTGTGAGCGACGACGCTGGTCCGTTCCCCACACTAGCCCAGACCGGGTGGACCGGGCACCTGCGTTCCGAGATGGTCGTGAGACTGTGATCGAGCGATTGCGGGCCGCTGGCAGACGGGACGGCGAAGGCGGGGAGGATCTGGTCCTCCCCGCCTTCGCCGTCGTGATGTCCGGTGGGTTCTCACGGCCGGTCACGGCCGGTATCTCATCGGCTCAGTTGCCGCCGAGGCCGGGCGCCTCACCGCCGCCGTCGCTGCCTCCGTTGTCGCCGTTGTTGTCGCCGCCTCCGTTGTTGCCGGAGTTGCCGCCGCCTCCGTTGCCACCGCCGCCGTTGCCGGAGTTGCCGCCGCCTCCGCCGTTGCCAGAGTTGCCGCCGCCTCCGCCGCCGGTTCCGCTGCCGCCTGTGGACGAACCGCCACCGCCGCCAGAGCCGCCGCCGGAGAAGTACTTGCTGCTGGGCTTCGGGAAGCCGGTATTGCCTTTGGTCTCCTTTACCGCTTGGCTCATGTACGCTTGCCAGGTCTTACCGGAGATCGTCGCACCGTAGATGTGGCCTCTGACGGCGCCGGCGCCGTTCGTGCGCCAGTCGCGAGTACCGCCCGGATCGCCGGTCCAGACCGCGGTCGACAGCGTCTTTGTGAATCCGAGCAGCCACGTGTGACCGACCTCGAAGTTCGTCGTACCAGTCTTGGCACCCGCCGGAACTCCGATCTTCAGCGAGCTTGTCGTGCCACCGTTGAACGTCTGTGACAGTGCGTAAGCGACGCCCTTGGCCACTTCCTTGTCCAGCACGCGCTTGCAACCCTCGCCCGGCAGATCAAGCTTCTTGCCGTTGCGGTCCTTGATCTCTGTGATCGGTTTCGGTCCGCAGAACTCGCCTTCGTTTGCGAACGTCGCATACGCTGCGGCCATGGCGATCGGGGTCGTCTCCGTCGTACCGAGGATCGACGACGGCGACAGTGCCTGGATAAAGCCCTGCTTGTTCTTGTAATCGAGGGGTTCGCCACTGCCGTAGCGAATACCCAAATCCATTGCAGCGTCCAGGATGTCGCACATGTTCATCTGGTTGCCCATGGCTGCGTAGCCCGTGTTGACGGACTTCTTCGTCGCCTCCAGCGCGGTCATCGAGCCCCTGCCTTCACCGTCTGCGGCGTTGTTCGGGTCCCAGTCTCCGGCCATACTCGGGCAACCGTCGTACTTCCACGAGCTGGCCGGGAAGTTACGTTTCGTGGCATTGACAGTGGTGTTGAGGCTCTTGCCTTCCCTCAACCAGGCCGTCAGGACGAAGGGCTTCCACGTTGAACCGACCTGGAAGCCACCGCCGCCGTTGTGCTTCTTGTCAACGGTGTAGTTGATCGAGGTCTTTTTGTTCTTATCCTTCTTCTTGACCTCTCCTGCAGTGTATTCACGGTTCTCGGCCATGGCGATCACCTCACCGGTGCCCGGTTCGATGGTCACCAGCGCATGGCCGGCTCCCGAGGGATCGCCTACGGGAACCCGCTTTTTGATCTCTTTGTCCGCAATCTTCTGGATATCGGGATCGAGGCTGGTCTTGATCGTCAGACCGCCACGTTGGAGGAAGGCCAGCCGTTCATCGGCGGTGTCGCCGAACGTCTCGTCGTTCATGATGACATTCTGGACATAGTTGCAGAAGAACTCGCCCTTGCTCTTGGCTGCCGAACAGCCGTTCGGGGTCTCGTGCAGGTCGAGGTCGAGGTCGGTCTTGACAGCTTTGTCGTATTCCTTCTGCGTGATGTGGTCGTATTTGAGCATCTGTCCGAGCACGGTGTTGCGACGCTTGAGCACCTGATCTGGGAACCGCTGCGGGTTGAATGCCGAAGGGTTCTGAACGATTCCGGCGAGCATCGCCGACTGCTGGATATTGAGGTCCTTGGCGTGGATGCCCCAATATCGGTAGGCGGCCGCTTCGACGCCGTAGACGTTCGGGGAGCCCGAATAGTTGTTGATGTTCATATAGCGGTTGAGGATTTCCTTCTTGTCGTACTTCTTCTCAACCGCGACAGCGAGTTTGGCTTCGCGCAGTTTGCGCGCATAGCCGGCTGTGCCATCGGATTCCTTCGCCGCTGCCACACCTTCGGCGTCTTCCTCGGCGTGCGCGTTCTCAGCGAGCACGTTCTTCACATACTGCTGTGTCAGCGTCGATCCGCCCTGAGTCGTCGAGGACACCATATTGTGTACCGCCGCACGCGCGATGCCCTCGATGTCGACGCCGCCGTGTTCGAAGTACCGGTAGTCCTCGACAGCGATCGTTGCGTTCTGCATATCCTGCGAGATCTTATCCAACGGAACCTCCTGGCGGTTCTGCCAGTAGAATTCCGCAAGCTCGGACCCGTCGGAGGCAAGCATCGTCGACTTCTCGCCCAGGTCCTTGATCTCCAAGGTCGCGGGAAGTGAATCGAAGATCTCGACAGCACTGTTCGCGCTGGCTGTTGCGACGCCGACGCCGGGAATGGCCAGACCGGCAGCGACGATTCCCGCCACCGCACTGACGGCCACGAACTGCATGAACGCGCCCATTTTGGTGGGTGGGGCGTTTGACTCAGGAGACACCATGATAGCCAGTTTAACGAATTCGCCTTGTGCAATTCTTCAGAAATCGCTGAACGGACTAGGCCTTCGCGACGAGTTCCAAGACGCTGACTTCCGGTCGGCAGGCGAAACGCACTGGTGAGTACGGTGAGAAGCCGAGTCCCGCAGAGATGGCGACGAGACTCTTACGGTACGGGAAAACTCCGCGTGCGCGTGTCCGATCGAGGTCGCAGTTTGTCACCGGCGCACCCCAGAAAGGCACACGGATCTGTCCGCCGTGCGTGTGTCCGGCCAAGATGAGATCCGCCCCCGCCGAGGCAAACGCCTCCAAGGTCCGCGAATACGGGGCATGCGTGACGCCGACCTTGAGCCCGGCCTCGGGTTCGAACCGCGGATGTTCGAGGACGCCTTCGCCTGGTCCTCCCCCGCTCCATCGGATCCGGTCTCGGTCGATATGGGCGTCGCCGAGCCCGGTGAAGTGGATCCGGGTGCCTTTGATCGTCAGGGCCGCCTCGGTGTTGTCGAGGAAATGCCATCCCTGAACACCAGCGGCGGAGCCCGAATCGGACGTCGGCTCTTCGAACCCGCGCACGAGGGCCTTGACGTCGAGGTCGGGGTTCACTCGATGTTTGACCTGGGACGGTGAGCGCAGATACTTCGCAGGGTTCTTCGCCTGCGGGGAGAAGAAGTCATTCGACCCGAGGACGAAGACACCGGGAGTGTCGAGCAGTCCCGAGAAGACGTCGAGGACTTCGGGCACGATATCGGCGGAGAGGTTGTCGCCGGTGTTGACCACAAGATCGGGCTCCAGACGAGTGAGCGCTTTGACCCAGGCGGCACGGTGTTGCTGCCAGGGCGCCAGATGGAGGTCGGCGACGTGGAGAACTCGGATGTTCTTCGCGCCTGCCGGCAGGATCGGCAGGGTGTGACGGCGGATGGCGAAGAGATGCGGTTCGATGACCGCACCCCAGATTCCGGCGGCCGCGGGGACGACGAGAGCACCGGCGAGGAGAGCGCGCTTCTTCATTCCCCCAACTCTATCCGCTCCCATTGCTACCTGACGGCGGCTCAGATACCTCGCGCGAGGTATCTGAGCCGCCGTCAGGTAGCAATTAGGGGGTGGGGATGGGGGTGTTGTGCTCTTCTGCCGCACGGTGGGCGCGGCGACGGTGCAGGGATTTCATGCGGCGACCGCCGACGAGCCGGCAGATGACGTAGATGAGGAACGAGATCGTCGTGACGAATGGGCTGATCGGCACCACCGGCGAGCCGAGCGCGATGAGGATGCCGCCGACCGAGGCAGTGACGGCGAAGATCATGCTGAGCACCGGCACCCACACCGGGGAGGCCGAGAGCTGAGTCGCCGCGGCTGCCGGAGTGATGAGCAGCGCGAGCACGAGGAGGACCCCGACGACCTGCACGCTCAGCGCCACGGCGAGTCCGAGAGTGAGCATGAAGATGATGGTGAGCACACTGACCGGCACGCCCTTGGCCCGAGCCACTTCGGGGTCGAGGCTTGCGAACATGAGCGGACGCCACACGATCGCCAGGACCACGAGCACGGCGAGGGCGCAGATGATGAGGGTGAGGATCTGGCCGGGGGTGATAGCGACGATCTGGCCGGTGAGCAGCCCGAATTTGCTTGCCGCTCGCCCGTCGTAGAGGGCCAGGAAGAGGATCGCCAGGCCCAGACCGAAGGGCATGAGGACGCCGATGATCGCGTTCTTCTCCGAATCTTTGGCCCCACCGACGCCGATGATGAGTGCAGCGACGACAGATCCGACGATCGACCCGGTCACGACGTCGAAGCCGATGAGCAGGGCGAAGGCGGCACCGGCGAAGGAGAGTTCGGAGACTCCGTGGACGGCGAAGGGAATGTCGCGGGCCATGACGAAGACGCTGATGAGACCCCCGACGACACCCAAGAGTGCCGCGGCGATGAGCGAATTGGCCAACAGCGCGACCAGCTCGCCGTAGTCCTCAAAGGTGAAGAGGTTGGCAAAGATCTCAGGAATGCTCATCGGTTCACCACCGTCCCGTCGAGGTCGAAGGAATCATCGGGCAGGTCGTGGTGATCGACGCACTCCTCCTCACCGCCGACGACGACAAGGCGTCCGCCGACACGGACGACTTCGACCTGAGAGCCGTAGAGGCGGGACAGCGATTCGGTGGTCATCACCTCGGCGGGGGTGCCGATGAGGAAGTGCCCGCCGACGATGTAGAGGACCCGGTCGACATACGGCAGGATCGGGTTGATCTCGTGAGTGACGAAGACGACGGCGGCATCGCGTTTGACCCGCTGCTCATGCAGCAGCGCAGCCACCACCTGCTGGTGGTGCAGGTCGAGCGACAGCAACGGTTCATCGCAGAGCAGCACCGTGGGATCGTTGGCCAGGGACTGCGCCACACGCAGCCGCTGCAACTCACCGCCGGAGACCGTGCCGGCAGGAGCATCGGCATAGTCGGTGGCGCCGACGGAGGCCAAAAGGTCCTCGACTTTCCTCTTCCGACCCCGGGACAGCAGGCCCATCCCCCACCTGTGCCCGTCGATGCCCATACGCACCAGATCGCGGCCGCGCATCGGAGTGTGCGGGTCGATTCCGCGCTGCTGCGGAATATAGCCGATGGCAGGGTTGCCCTTGTGGATTTGTCGACCGCCGACCTCAGCGGTGCCGGCTGACAGCGAGTTCTGTCCCAGCAGCACCTTGAGCAGCGAGGTCTTGCCGGTGCCGTTGGGACCGAGCACGGCGAGGAACTCCCCCGGCGCGACATCGAGGTCGAGATCGTGCCAGAGCACGCGCGGACCGAACCGCAGTTCGGCATCGCGCAGTCGAACCACCGGCTCCCGTGATGTTGCCGGTGCGGAAGCGTCGGATTCCTTCGCCATAGTCAGTGCTTGTGCCCTTCGAGTGCGGTTGAGATATCGGTGATGTAGCCACCCATCCAGTCGGCGTAGTGCGTTCCCGAAGGCATGGTCTCGGCAAGATCGACGACCGGGACGTCGGAGTCCTCCGCGGTGGACTTCAAGGCCTCTGCCTGCGGACCTGCCGCTTGAGTATTGTATCCAAGCAGCACGGCGTCGCCATCGGAGATCTGCTTCTCCGCGGCCTTGAGCACCAGCGGCGGCACATCATTGCCCTCTTCGACGGCGGCGAGGAACTCCATCGACGTGACGTTCTCCAACCCCATATCGTCGAACAGCCACAGCGGAATCGGTTCGGTCGCGGCGACATTCTCACCGCCGTGCTCCTTCTTCACCGCATCGATGTCATCCTGCAGCTCAGACAGCTGCGCCTTGTACTCCTTCGCGTTCGCCTCGAACTCACCCTGATGTTCAGGCAGGGCCTCGCCGAGGTGGGTCGCAGCCTCGTCGACGAGTTTCGTCATCGTCGGGACCGAGTACCACAGATGTTCGTTGAATGATCCGTGATCGTGGCCTTCGTGGCCCTCTTCCTCGTTGACTTCATCAGCGTGCTCGTGGTCATGGGCTTCCTCGTCCTCGTGGCTGTGCCCGCCCCCGTGAGCTTCCTCTTCGTCATGACCGTCACCGTGATCGTGATCGTGCGGTTCGTTGCCGAGACCTTCCGAGCCGGGCAGTCCGGAGATCGAGACGGTGTCGATGATGTCGACTTCAGCGCCGGAGGCGTCGAGCATACCGGTCATGAATGCGTCGTAGCCGCCGCCGTTCTGAACCACGAGGTCAGCCTTTGACAACTTGAGGCGGTCCTGAGTGGTCGCTTCGTAGGAGTGCGGGTCCTGGTTCGGATCATCGATGATCGGGCTGACATCGGCGAAGTCGCCGGCGACCTGGGAGACGATATCGGCGTAGACGTTGGTCGAGGTCACGACGCGTAGTGCCCCCGTATCGGCTTCGGAGGCTTGTCCACCGCAGCCGCTGAGAACCAATGTCGCCGAGGAGGCGATGGCAGCGGTGGTGAGAAGAATGCGCGACGAGGTCATGTGGAGCCTTTCTAAGGCATCGAGGTTCAAGCAACATCGTCGACGATACTCAGATCAGAGGTTCGCCACTAATATAAATATTTATATATAGCAACGCTTTTATATGTCGCTGTCGGTGCGTCTTCCCTCGCTTCGACCGGACCCGAAACTGCAAATCTCTCGATCAACGCGAACTTTGAAAAGAACGTCGCTGGCGACGACTTTTTCAATTTTCGCGTTGACTGAGCACCCCAAATACATCGAGGGACGCAGAACCGCCCGGGAGTCTCCTCCCGGGCGGTTGCGATCTTCAGTCAGCCGCTGATTGCGATTACTCAGCGGCAGAACGTCTCAGGCGGCTTTCGCTTCGAGCTTGGCAGCCAGCAGGGCGGCGATCTGCACGGTATTGAGTGCCGCACCCTTGCGCAGGTTGTCGTTGGAGACGAAGAGGACGAGTCCCTTGCCCTCCGGTGCCGACTGGTCGGCGCGGATGCGTCCGACGAAGCTGGCGTTCTGACCCGCGGCCTTGAGCGGGGTCGGAACCTCGTCGAGGGAGACTCCGGGAGCCTGCGACAGGATCTCGGTGGCCTGCTCGGGGCTGATCGCGGAGTCGAATTCGGCGTGGATGCTCAGGCTGTGTCCAGTGAAGACGGGAACACGCACGCAGGTACCGGCGACCAGGAGGTCAGGCAGGCCGAGGATCTTCCGGCTCTCATTGCGCAGCTTCTTCTCTTCATCGGTTTCGTTCTGCCCATCGTCGACGACCGATCCGGCCATCGGCAGCACGTTGAACGCGATCGGTTCGACGTAGTTGTTCGGCTCCGGCAGGTTCACCGCGTTTCCGTCGGTGGTGAGCTTGCGGGCGTCGGGCAGACCGGCTTCGAGCTGACCGGCGAGTTCCTCGACTCCGGACAGCCCCGAACCGGACACGGCCTGGTAGGTGGCCACGATGAGGCGGCTGAGACCGGCCTTGTCATGGAGTGCCTTGAGCACGGGCATGGCGGCCATGGTCGTGCAGTTCGGGTTCGCGATGATGCCCTTGGGCGGCTCGTCAAGGGCATCGGGGTTGACCTCGCTGACGACGAGCGGAACCTCCGGGTCCGAACGCCACGCCGAGGAGTTGTCGACGACGAGGGCGCCGGCGGCCGCGAAACGCTCGGCCTGTGCCTTCGACGTTGCTCCACCGGCGGAGAACAGAGCGATATCGAGTCCGCTCGGGTCCGCCTCGGCGGCGTCTTCGACGGTGATGGACTGGCCCTTGAAGTCGACCGTCTTCCCTGCCGAACGGGCCGAGGCAAAGAGCCTCAGCGAACCGATCTCGAATCCGGGATCATCGGCCAAGAGGTCGAGCATGACTCCGCCGACCTGACCGGTCGCACCGACTACTCCGATATTGACGCTCATCGTCCGGTACCTCCGTACACCACTGCTTCGTTGTCTTCGCTGTCGAGTCCGTACGCGGCATGGGCGGCACGGACCGCGTCGTCGAGCAGGTCTGCTCGGGTGACGACGCTGATTCGGATCTCCGAGGTGGAGATCATGTCGATGTTGACCTGGGCTTCGCTGAGCGATTCGAACAGGGTCGCGGTCACTCCTGGGTGGGAGCGCATTCCGGCGCCGACGACGGAGAGCTTGCCGATCTGGTCGTCGTAGCGGACCTGGTCGAAGCCGATCGAGGCCTTGACCGCATCGAGTGCCTCGAGCGCCTTGGCTCCGTCGTCCATAGGCAGAGTGAAGGAGATGTCCGTCTTCCCCGGCTCACGGGTCGAGATGTTCTGGACGATCATGTCGATGTTGGCTTCCTGCTTCGCCAGAGTCTTGAAGATCTCGGCGGCTTTGCCGGGGACATCGGGAACACCGACGATCGTGACCTTGGCTTCCGAGCGGTCGTGAGCGACGCCGGAGATGATTGCCTGTTCCATGGTGGGCTCCGTTTCTGGTTCCGCTGCCGGGGTCGATGATCCCCGGCCCTGGCGGAAGGCTTCGGGGATGGGTGAATCGGTCACCCAGGTTCCTTGGTTGCGAGAGAATGAGGACCGCACGTGCACCGGCACGTTGTAACGGCGGGCGTATTCGACGCAGCGAAGCATGAGGACCTTGGCACCCGAGGCGGCCATCTCCATCATCTCTTCGTAGCCGATCTCATCGATCTTGCGTGCGGTGGGCACGATGCGCGGATCGGCGGTGAAGACGCCGTCGACGTCGGTGTAGATCTCGCACACATCGGCATCGAGCGACGCGGCCAATGCCACTGCCGTGGTGTCGGAACCGCCGCGACCGAGAGTGGTGATGTTCTTCGCTGTCTGGCTGACTCCCTGGAATCCGGCGACGATGGCGACGTATCCCTCGTCGAGGGAGGAGCGGATCCGGCCGGGGGTGACGTCGATGATACGGGCCTTGCCGAACTGCTCATCGGTGATGACGCCGGCCTGGGAACCGGTGAATGATTGGGCTTCGAAGCCGAGGTTGGCGATCGCCATGGCCAGGACCGCCATCGAGATGCGCTCACCGGCGGTCAGCAGCATGTCGAGTTCGCGGGCGGGTGGCATGGGGGAAACCTGTTGGGCCAAGTCGATGAGATCATCGGTACTGTCACCCATGGCCGACACCACGACAACTACTTCGTGGCCGGCTTGACGGTACTCGACAATTCGTTTGGCCACTCGCTTGACCGATTCCGCATCGGCTACCGAGGACCCACCGAACTTCTGGACGACTATGCTCACTGCAGTATCTTCCTTATCGCTGATAAGTTCCGTGCCAGGCGATCGATTCCATGGTTCCAAACATGGAGGTCTCGTGCTGCATCGATCAGGATTTCAGCCGTGTCGGGCTCCCGGCACCTGAACCATTGTATGAGGTAGGTCATTTCGGTTCACCTTCGGCCGCCATTCAGACACCGCCTGACCGGGCCGAATGTCACCTGTCCGCACCCCGCTCGATCAGCGCGCACATGGGCGAGTCCGGGGTCGACCACAAGCCGTTCAGCCTCTGCTCAGAAATCGTTATACTCCGGGACCGCGAACCCCGGTTCGCATCCCCTCGCCGAGGCGGTCAGTCGATTTCGCGGCGACCGGAGAATGCTCGTCCGAGGGTGACCTCGTCGGCGTATTCGAGGTCACCACCGACGGGCAGCCCCGAGGCCAGGCGCGTGACGGTCACACCGAGTGATCCGAGCAGCCGGACGAGGTAAGTGGCGGTGGCTTCGCCTTCGAGGTTCGGGTCGGTGGCGATGACGGTCTCCTTGACCTCACCGTCCTGCAGGCGGGTCATGAGCTCCTTGATCCGCAGATTGTCTGGCCCGACCCCTGCCATCGGGTCGATGGCTCCACCGAGGACGTGGTAGAGACCCCGGTATTCCCTGGTCCGTTCGATTGCGACGACGTCCTTGGGCTCTTCGACCACGCAGATCATCGACCGATCGCGGCGCGGATCCTGGCACACCGTGCATTCGGCTTCTTCGGAGACGTTTCCGCAGATCTCGCAGAACCGCACCCGCTTCTTCACGTCTGTGAGCGCCTGTGCCAGCGCATTGACGTCCTGCGAGTCCGTCTGCAGGATGTGGAACGCCAGACGCTGGGCCGATTTCGGCCCGATGCCCGGAAGCTTGCCGAACTCTTCGACCAAGTCCTGGAGGGCACCTTCGTATACAGCGCTCATACTTCTCTTTCGTCAATGATTTCGCCGCCGAGGACCCGAGCGATCACGTCGACGCCCATCTGCGGCGCTTCGGAGACGTCGAGGTCCGTTTCCGGATCATACTCGTCCTCGTCCGATCCCGACCGCTGCGGGTAGGGGGTCGATTCCGGCGCCGAGGCGGCTCCAGGTGCCGGCCCGCCCGCCGGGTTGCCCTGTGGTGCAGATCCAAATCCGGATCCGGCCGGCGGAGTGGTGGTGACACCGTGCTTCTCGGCGAGTGCGGCGAAGCGCGATTTGAACGGTTTCTCTCCCCCGCTGGTCGATGCCGGTGGCGGAGACTGCACGGCCGGTGGCTGCTGCTCGAAGGCGCCTCCCCCGAAGTCGCCGGAGTTGTCGGCGAGATCGGGGTAGTCGAGATCGTCATCGGGCGGTGGTACGACGACGGCTCCGACGTCGACGGCGCCGCTGCCTGCGCTCGTCTCGTCCACGTCAGCCGAGGCGGTGCCAGTCGATTCGTGGTCAGCCGGCGAGGTGTCGATCGGTGAGGGACCGTCGTTCCAGTTCGGTTCTTCCCACCTCGGTTCGACGTACTCCATTGGCGAATCGTCGGCGACGCCGGACGAACCCACTGTTGCAGATCCTTGCTGAGGGGAAGGATCAGGATGGCCGAAGTCGTCGGCCGCTGAAGTGCCTGCCGAATTGGTACCAGCGTCGGTTGGTTCAGTTCCGACGTCGGCCGGTGGACCGAAGAAGTCGTCGTCAGAGAGGTCGGGCACAACGGTGTCCGGGGCGACTGTTTCGGAAGAATCGTGGTCAGGAACGCTCGGTTCATCAGCGTTCCACGTTTGAGCTTCGAGTGCCGACTCTTCTCCCGGACCCGCGCCATCGTATTGTGGGTTCGCGCTCGCGTCGTGGCTATCGGACTGCGCAGTATCCGCAGATCCCTCATCGGCTTGCTCGGCCTCACCAGAGTGGTTGCTGTGTGTCGTGTGTTCAGTCGTCGGACCCGGCTGTTCTCCCTCCTCGTCGTCGGAGGACCAGGGTCCCTGGGGCGGGCCGCTGGGTTCCCAGAACTTCTCGTGATCGACCTGCGGCTTGTCGACCTCGCGGGTGCCGACGACTGCGGCGACTTCCTGCGGGCTCGGGCGGCGCTGGCTGGGTGCCGGTCCGTGGTTGCTTCCGGAGTCGTTCATCGGCGGAGCCGAGGAGACTTTGCCCTGGCTGCCGCCTCCGGCAGTTCCTCCACCGATCCGACCGACATCGCCGATGTCGATACGGGCCTGGATGCCGAGGACGTCGTTGATCGCCGCAGCGAGTTTGGCTGCGTGGTCGCGCTGCTGGAATCCCTGCACGGATCCGGCGTTGTTGAAGCCGAGGTAGACGACTCCGTCGGAGAACGACTGCGGGATCGCATTGGCCGCGATGATTGCACGAGTCAGACGGCTGCGCTTCTCCACCGAGGCGAGGATGCTCGGCCAGGCACGACGGATGGCTTCGATCTCACCGCCGATATCACCGGATCCTGCGACCGAGGTGGCTTCCGGTGCCGCAGCCTGCTCTGACCGCGAGGCTTCCCCCGGTCCCGTCGGCGCCCCAGACGTCGGCGATGGCGCAGACTGGTCCAGAGACTGCTCGCCGGCTTGGCGCTGAGGCTGGTTCCCCGGCGCGGAGCCGGAGGAAGGGGCACCGGCAGGACCCGGCCGCTGCTGATTGCTTCGCTCAGGCTGCGGCTCGGTATCCGGCGCACGCCCCACCTGGGGCGAGGGCTCGGAAGACGGCTGCTGATTCTGCGCTGGCTGGCGCTCGGCTGCGGCCGGAGTGTCTTCGACAGACTGCTGCTGCGTGGGTTCCGCCGGTGCCGACTGAGGTTCAGGCTCGCGCCGCGACGGCTGTTCCTGTTGCGCCCGTTGTCCCGACTGCCCCTGCCGCTCTTGCTGAGCTGGCTGATCCGGCTGTCCCTGCTGCTCTGGCTGCGCCGGAGGTTCGTTGAGCATCGACTCGGCGGCCGCGGCCATGGCCGCGATGTCGTCGAAGTCGTCATGAGCGGCGCTCTGGGGCTGTCCGGCGGACGCGTTCGCAGCCGGTGCCCCGGCTCCATGACCTGCCCCACCAGCAGTCTGTCCACCGGTAGACGGCCGACCGGTCGCCTGTCCCTGATCGCCGGCAGGTGCCTGCACCTGACCTGTTCCACCGACCGGAGCGCCTTGTCCCTGAACAGCTCCCTGATCCGGAGCGGCCTGTACCGGAGGCACGTTCGCGGCCACACCTGTGGCCGACATTCCGATGCGACGTTCCATCCGCTCGACGCGGCTGAGCACGGCGTCCCGGCTGCGACCGGAACCAGGCAGCAGAATTCGGGCACAGATGAGTTCGAGCTGCAGCCTCGGCGAGGTCGCCCCCGACATCTCCGTCAGGCCCACGTTGAGCAGGTCCGCGGCACGGGAGAGCTCACCCTGTCCGAAGCCGTTGGCCTGCAGAGTCAGCCTCTCCAGACGATCCGGCGGAACTTCGGGCAGGAAGGCATGGGCCGCCTCGGGGGCGGCATTGATGACGATGAGATCGCGGAAGCGCTCCAGCAGATCTTCGACGAAGCGCCGCGGATCCTGACCGGATTCGATGACCCGCTCCACCGCGCGGTACACCCCTGCCCCATCACCAGCGGAGAACGCATCGACGATGTCGGACACCAGCGAATCCGGAGTGTATCCGAGCAGCGCGATGGCCCGACCGTAGTCGACCCCGTCGGGTCCTGAACCGGCGATGAGCTGGTCGAGGACGGACAGCGTGTCACGCACCGATCCCCCGCCGGCTCGAACGACCAACGGCAGCACGCCC
This sequence comes from Brevibacterium siliguriense, assembly GCF_900105315.1. Taxonomy (NCBI): domain Bacteria; kingdom Bacillati; phylum Actinomycetota; class Actinomycetes; order Micrococcales; family Brevibacteriaceae; genus Brevibacterium; species Brevibacterium siliguriense. The sequence continues at coordinate 3,577,237 of NZ_LT629766.1, forward strand.
TTGGCCACCTGCACACCCTCACGCGTGCACAGCTCGTCGAGATAGTTGCCCAAAGCCTCCGGCGGCACCAGGCGGAACGGATAGTGGTGGGTCCTGGACCGTATCGTGCCGATGACCTTCTCGGGCTCGGTCGTGGCGAAGACGAATTTGATGTGCGGCGGCGGCTCTTCGACGATCTTGAGCAGAGCGTTGAAGCCCTGCGAGGTGACCATGTGCGCCTCATCGAGGATGAACACCTTGTACCGGTCGCGCGCGGGCGCATAGACGGCGCGCTCACGCAGGTCACGAGCGTCATCGACGCCGTTGTGGCTGGCCGCGTCGATCTCAACGACATCGAGCGAACCGGGTCCGCCGTTGGCCAGATCCCGACAGCTCGGGCATTCCCCGCACGGCACCGGAGTCGGCCCCTGCTCACAATTGAGGCACCGGGCCAGGATCCGCGCCGAGGTGGTCTTTCCACACCCGCGCGGGCCCGAGAACAGGTAGGCATGGTTGATGCGGCCACGTTCGATGGCGGCCTTCAGCGGATCGGTCACATGCTCTTGACCGATGACCTCGTCGAAGGTCTCTGGGCGGTATCTTCTGTACAGTGCGGTGGACACGTCCCCTAGCCTAATGCCAAGAACTGACACGAGACACGGCCCCCGGACTCCCGCCGTTGTCGCTGACTTCCCGATCAGGCACGATAGAGATCATGAGCTCAGCCACCCCCTCCCCCGACGAGAACGACCCCGCGAAGACCTTCCGCATCGGCCACAAGGAGCGCGACGAAGCGATCGAGATGCTGCGCGAAGCCGCCGGCGACGGTCGGATCACCGTCGACGAGCTCGATGAGCGGATGGAGAAGGTCCAGTCCGCGAAGTTCCCCATCGACCTCGACGAGGTGCTCTCCGACCTCACCACCGAACTGCCCTCCGATCGCTTCCGCCCCGCTTCAGCGGTCGCCCCCGCCGCCGGTCGCGCGATGGCGATCCAAGGCCATGATCGATTCGATCCGCTCGTCATCAAGGCGGGCTGGGAATCCGAGGTCCGCCGCGCCAGATGGTTCGTCCCGCCCTACATTCGCTGCGAGCCGTCGATGTCGAACATCGAACTGAACTTCCTCGAGGTCGAGACCGATCTCGAGGTCATCGAAGTCGAGATCATCGCCGGAATGGGTGCGGTCGTCGTCGTCATCCCGGACGACTGGGCCGTCAACGTCGACCAGCTGTCGAAGACCTGGGGCAGCGTGAAATCAGTCGTCGATGCGGTGCCGACCGGCCGTCGCCCCCTCGTGCGCGTGGGCGGATCGATCGGGATGGGGTCCTTCAAGGCCCGGTTCGCGAACTACTTCGACCGCCGTCGAATGGCGAAATGATGCAGCCCGGACTCGGCGCGATCATCTTCCTCACTCTGTGCATCATCGTCGTCTTCAGCGTCGGCGCCTTCCTCGTCTACCGGGTGATGAACACCCCCGGTTCGCATATCGGCTCCCGCCTGCCCAAACACGATCCCCACGCCGAGGCGGACCCCACCGATCCACGCGACCGCGGACCCGCTGAGGGCCGGGACGGACCCGACGGTCCCAGCGGAACCGACGACCCCGACGGGCCCCGGCAGTCCTGAAACCGGGTATCGGTGTCCTTGAAAACCGGTACCTGCCGTGATCGACTTTCACTATGTCTGAGATTCAGATCACTCGCATCGCTGCCGACGATGAGTCTGCACTGCTGACATGGAACGACGTCATGCGCACCGCCTACACGCACGATCGCACCGCCGCCTGGTGGCGCAGCGCCGAGACGACGCTGACCCAATTCGCCAACCCGCGCCCCGGAGGGCAGGACATCGCCCTGGTGGGCCGCCTCGGCGAGGAGATCATCGGCGGTGTCGAGATCAGCCTTTCTCCCGAAAATCCGACCGATATCGAACTCGGTGTTCTCACCGATCACCGTCGACGGGGTTTCGGCACAGCCCTCGCCGAGGCGGCCGCACAGTTCCTGTGTGAGAGTGACCGAGCCTCGGCGATCGTGCAGACCGAGACCTACTGCCCGGCAGGTGTCGCCTTCGCGCAGGCGCACGGGATGAGCGTCGGCAATGAAGAGCACCGGCTTTTGCTCGATCTGCCTGCCTATCTGGAGGCCGATGCGAATCGGTACAAGGATTCGGGCGCGTCGACGGTTGTGCCCGTGATCAGGGAGGACCCGGACTTCTCGGTCACCTCGTGGATTGGGGCCTGCCCCGAAGAGGTGCTGGAAGCCTGGACTCAGCTGCGGGAGCAGATGGATGAGGACGTGCCCATCGGCGATCTCACCCGCACCGCCAGCCACGCCAGCACCGCGGCGATCCGCAGCCACGAGGAGCGGATGGAAGAACAAGGCTGGACCCTGGTGAGCTCGATGGCGCATGTGGGCGAACTCGCCGTCGGCTACACGGAGATCATGGTCTCCTCCCACGATCCGCAGATCGTCATCCAGGAGGACACCCTGGTCGACCGTGCCTATCGGGGGCGCGGAATCAGTCGCGCGCTCAAGGTCGCGAACCTGCGCCAGCTGCCCGCGGTCGCGGCGACCACCTCGGCTGAATGGGTGCAGACGTACACGGCGACGGACAACGAGCCGATGCTCGCGCTCAATCGGGATCTCGGGTTCTTCGTAGCCGATACGATGACCGCACTCGAGAAGAAGGACGTGTCCAGCCGCGCTTGAGCGCCCGGTCGACTAGACTTGTCGAAGACCCGTCCGGCCACCGAAACGAAGCAGACCGTCGTGCCTTCAGAACTCCTCATCGCCGTCCTCGTCTTCATCGTCGTCGTCCTCGTGACCGTGCTCGTCATCCGAACACGTACCAACAAGACACAGAAGCAGCAGGAGCAGTCACAGCAGCCGGCCGCCCCGCGCGACCCTTTCGCCGCCGATCAGAACACCGGCGGCGACCCGGAAACCATCAAGGCCGGTGACCTCCTGGAATTCGGCAATGAGAAGTTCTTCGTCCGCGGGACTCTGCGCATCTCCGAGGGCGGCTACGACTGGGCCGAGCACTTCTTCCAGGCCGATGCCTCGGCGACCCGCATGTGGCTGAGCGTCGAACGTGACCCCGATGTGCAGGTCGCCCGCTGGCGCGACCGCCCCGACCTCGACATCGAGCCGAAGGCACGGACCATCACCGTCGACGGCACCGATTACGACCTCGTCGAACACGGCACCGCCTCCTACCGGTCCGAAGGCACCACGGGGCTGAACGAGAAAGGCGGAGTCGACTATGTCGACTACGAATCCGGCGACGGCCGCCTGCTCGCCTTCGAGCGCTTCGACCACGGACGCTGGGAAGTCAGCACCGGGGAGACCATCCCGACCGGTTCCTTCACCATCTACTCCGGCAGCTGATGCTCACCCTCCCCCGCCCGCTCGATGTACCCTTCACCGACACCAGTGCCGAGGCGCTGCGGCTCAGCCTCGACCACGGCCGGATCGCCCCGTTGGCTTCCCGCAGCATCGAAGTGTCCACCGGCACCGAGGCGGCACCTCGGCTGACCCTCACTCTGACCGTCATCGGCTCCTCCCACCAGGCGATTCTGGTTGAGCGCACCAACGATGCGTTCATCGAGACCTTCGCCTGCCTCGGCGAGAATGCCGACGGTCCTTCGCCGTCACGACCGCAGTGGGACCACGAGGACGTCCGCCGCGGCCGGTGGGCCGGTTTCACCGAACATCGGTTCACCGCGACCCGCACGAAAGTCCGCGGTGACTTCCCGACCGCTGCCGCCGAGGTGCTTACCATCAGTGCCGACCGTGCCCGTACCGCTGACGACCACCTCTCGGTCGTGTTCCCCGGTCAGCCCGGAGCGCTGACGGCGCTGTCGCTGATCTGCGCTGAGTCCGAACTGATCGCGTGGCAGTCGTGGCACTGCTACCCGCAGCATCAGGAGATCGTCCACAGCAGCAGCGAATTGAGGAGGTCGACATGAGCCAGGGACCGAACGTCTCGATGAGCGGAGGCTCCTTCGACTTCGATCGTGCGAACAACGGCGGCGGGAACGGTCCGCAGCGGCCCGGCGGGCCCCATCGGCCCGGTGGCGGCTCGGGGCGGAAACCGCGGCGTTTCGGATGCGGAACGATCATCGGAATCGTCATCGTCCTCGTCGTCCTCGGCAATGTCTTCCGCAGCTGCGGGTCCTCCGGGGCGGCGAATTGCGGTGACTATGACCTCTCGAACGGCCAATACGTCTCGAACCCCGGCAAGGGCGATTACGAGAAGAACGGCAGCAGCTATGACTACGTCGGCTGCGACACGTCCCGATCCGGAGGCGGCGGATTCTTCTTCCTCCCGTTCTTCTCCGGCGGCGGATCGAACTACGGCGACGGCTCGGGCTTCCGCGGCGGCGGACCGGGCACCGGAAAATAGGCACAGCGAAAGGCAGACATGCTTCTGAACTACCTTCTCTTCGAAACCGGAGTCGTCCTCTCCTATGCGGGCTGTGGTCTCCTCCTCATGGTCATCGGCTACTTCGTCGTCGACCTGCTCACTCCGGGCAAACTCCACGTCATCTTGTGGGAGCAGAAGTCGCGCAATGCCGCGGTCCTCGTCGCTTCCGACCTGGCCGGAGTCGCGATCATCGTCATCGCCGCCATCCGCGCCAGTTCCGATGATCTGGCCGCAGGCATCCTGTCCACCCTCGTCTTCGGCATCGTCGGCATCATCCTCATGGCCGTGAGCTTCCTGCTCATCGGTATGCTCACCCCGGGCAGGACAGGCGACATCATCAACTCCTCACAGATGCACCCCGAGGTCTGGGTCAACGCCACCGCTCACCTGGGCATTGCGGGCATCATGGCCGCAGCCCTCCTTTGAGTACCGCTGACGAATCCGGTTCGGCTTCGGCCGGGACCCCTCCGACCGGCACCACCGCCGAGGCGGCCCGCCCCATCACCCTGCCGATGCGTCCGGGTCCGGCCCGGTTCTTCGTCCTGCTCGCGGTGTTCATCTGTGCGAGCTGCGGAATGGTCTACGAGCTCGCGCTCGTGGCCCTGGGCTCCTATCTGCTCGGCGACACCATCGTCCAGGCCTCCATCGTCCTGTCCGTCATGGTCTTCGCGATGGGCATCGGATCGCTCGCGACCAAGCGGCTGACCGGGTTCGCGGCGGTCTCCTTCGCACTCATCGAGGCGGCTCTGGGCATCATCGGCGGGCTCTCCGTCATCCTCCTCTACCTCGCGTTCGCCTTCGCCGACGTCTACACCGTCGCCATGGTGGTCCTCGCGTTCGTCATCGGCGCCCTCATCGGCGCGGAGATCCCTCTGCTCATGGAGCTCGTCCAACGTATCCGCGCCCAGAAGGCCTCGAGCGCGGTGGCCGACCTCTTCGCCGCCGACTATGTGGGCGGACTCGTCGGCGGACTCGCGTTCCCCTTCCTCCTGCTGCCACTGCTCGGTCTGCCGCGCGGTGCGCTGGCGGTGGGGATGACGAATGCTCTGGTGGGCATCCTCATCGTCCTCTGGCTCTTCCGCACTGAACTCACTCGCACCGCGCAGCTCATGTTGGCGGGCCTGCTCGTCGTCATCCTCGGCGGACTCACCGCGGTGTGGGTGTACACCGACGATATCGAAGTCACCGCCCGGCAGCGTCTCTACCGGGATCCGATCGTGTATTCGCAGCGCTCGGACTATCAGGAGATCGTGCTCACCGAGGCCAAGCGGACCGGTGATACGCGGCTGTTCCTCAACGGGGATCTGCAGTTCGCTTCGGCCGATGAGTACCGCTATCACGAAAGCCTCGTCCATCCGCTGCTGAACGGTCCGCGCCGCAATGTCCTCGTCCTCGGCGGCGGTGACGGCTTGGCCGTGCGCGAAATTCTCAAGTACCCCGATGTCGAGTCCATCACCCTGGTCGACCTCGACCCGAAGGTGTTGGAGCTCGCGAAGACTTCGGAGCATTTCACCGAGTTCAACGATGATTCGCTCGACGATCCGCGAGTGAAGACGATCGCCGCCGATGCCTTCACGTGGCTGCGGGAGGCGCAGCATTCGGCTTATGACGCGGTCATCGCCGATCTGCCCGACCCGGATGATGTGGCGACGTCGAAGCTCTACTGCATCGAGTTCTATGGGCTCATCCGCCAGGTGATGTCGCCGGAGGCTCGTCTCGTCGTCCAGGCCGGATCCCCGTATTTCGCTCCTGAGGCCTACTGGGGCATCGGGCAGGCCGTCACCGAGGCGGGGCTGTCGACGACTCCGTATCACGTCGATGTTCCCAGCTTCGGCGATTGGGGCTATTTCCTCGCAGACCTCGGTGGAGAGGGCCCCGAGGTGACTGTGCCCGAGGATGCCCCGCAAGACCTGAGATTCGCCACCGCCGAGGTGCTCGCCGTCTCGACGACTTTCCCACCGGACCGCGATCGCTCGTCAGTGGGCAAGGTCGAAGCCTCGACGCTGTTGCACCCGCGAGTGCTCGACCAGGAACGCGGAGCGTGGGTCGGCTATTGACGACGGCGTCCGACAGCGGCTTCTGACAACAGCTTCTGACAACGCTAGAGGGCCGACCCGATCGGGTCGGCCCTCAGCTGTCGCTCGGCCGGGTTCAGGCGGCCATGAGGCTGGCCAGGCCGCCGACGATTCCGAAGGAGATTCCGAGAGCCCATCCGAGGACGAGGAGTCCGAGGAAGACGAGGCCCAGGAGGAATCCCCACTTGCCCATCTCGTTGTCTCCGAAACCGGTTTCCTGTGAACGCTTGCGCGCCATGTGACCGGTGATGATGCCGATGACGGGCCCGATGAAGTTGAATCCGAGGAAGGTCGACAGGGTTGCCACGAGCGAGACGATGCCGAGCACCTTGCCCGGATCCTCCTCGGCGCGCTGGCTATAGCGGTGCTGCGTCGGGTAGCTCTGTGGTGTCTCGTACTGTCCGGTGGACGGGTGGGCGTATTGTCCGGTGGAGGGATGGTCGAACTGATCGGGGGTCGGGGTGGGTGCTGCGTTCATGGTGCTGGTCTCCTTGGTATCGGCTGTTGACACCAGCCTAGGAACACTTCACCTGCCGCCGACAGGGACCAATCCCCCGACCTGGATGGGGTTTTCCCGACGTTCAGCGCACGTCGACGAGTGCATGGTCAGCACGTCCCATGAGGTAGAGAAGCAGCTCGAGCGGTGCTCCGGTGATCGTCGTGGCCCGGCCGCTGCCTTTCTTCCCCGCAGTGCGGGACCCTAAGCCCGGTGCTGCGATCGTCACCGGCCCCTTCGCCTTCGCTGCGTACGGGAGGAGCGCAACCTTCGTCTGGGCCCAGACGGTCGCGGTCTCTGCTTTCGACAGCTGACGCGGAATCCATTCGATCGCGGCCCGGCGGATGTCTTCGTGGTGGACGAGGAACTCGGTCGTGTTCATCACGGACTCCACTCCCGGCAGGGCACCTGGAGTCCACTTCGGAGGAGCGGCGACGAGACCGAGCAGCCGACTGAACGGCGTCTCGGCGTACTCGTCTTCCTTCGCCTGCAGACGGTCGGCGAACTTCGACATGAAGATACCCGCGGCAGCGCGGGGATGACGTTCGCGGATGACAAGGTGGGTGGCCAGGTCCCTGACCGTCCATCCTTCACAGAGCGTGGGGGCGTCGTCGCCGGCGCGGCGGGCGGTGTCGACGAGGCGCAGTCGTTCGGCGCGAGCCAGATTGTCTCTCATGCTGCTCAGTCTTCCATCCTCGGCTTGGACTCCCCTGGATGCCGGGCCCACTCGCCGCCCGATCGCCTCACCGGTCTGCCCACGCGGTGACGAAGTCGGCGACGCGAGAGATCGACCGGAAATCGGCGAGCTCGTCTCCGCGGGTCGGCCCGTCGGTGACGATGACGACGGGTTTGCCCTCCTTCGCTGCAGTCCGGACGAACCGCAGACCGGACAGCACGGCCAGCGAGGACCCGAGCACCACGAGGCCTGCGGCGTCGTCGACGATCCGGTTGGCGTCCTGGACCCTGGCTGCCGGGACCGAATCGCCGAAGTAGACGACATCGGGCTTGAGCAGCCCGCCGCATTCCGGGCAATCGAGAACGATGAAACCGGCGGTGTCCTCGAGTTCGACGTCGCCGTCAGGTGCGGTTTCGACGTCGATCGGATCGATGCCGACCTCCGCGGCGAAGGCCGGATTGAGTTCGCTCAGCCTCCGCTGCACCCGATCGCGGTCGAACAGGTGCCCATTGCTCAGACAGATCACCCGGTCGAGGCTGCCATGGAGGTCGATGACGGAACTCGGCGCCGGTGTTCCGGCACCGTTGCCACGGGCGGCGGCGACCGCCTCGGCGGCAGCCTGGTGGAGACCGTCGACGTTCTGGGTGATGATCCCGGCCACGGACAGCCCGGCCAGGGCGAGGTGGGCCCGGTTGGGTCGGGTGCTGCGCATCCGCGGCCAACCCATCCATGACCGTGCCCAGTATCTGGCGCGCTGATCGGGGTGTGAGAGGAAGGTCTGGATCGTCATCGGGTTCCGCGGCGGGGAATCCGGTCCGCGGTAGTCGGGGACGCCGGAGTCCGTGCTCATCCCCGCCCCGGTGAGCACCGCCCAGTCTGAGGTCGCGTGCTGCCTGGTGAGGACGTCGACGATCTCGGCGTCGGAGTGACTGGCTTCCGGACGCACGCGTCCGCGCAGGGGGTCGAAGATGACTGCCATGGCTCCACCATAGACATGGGATCCGCCCCGTCTCCCAGTTAAGTGGGTCCAGATTGCCATTCTCACGCAGAAAATGTGCACTCTGAACCCACTTAAGTCTCACCGCCAAGGTCCGCCTTCGACAGTACACAGCTGACCTGGCGCTCGCAGAGGTCTATGGTGGGGGCATGGTCAACGTTCTGCTCGTCCATCATTCCCCGTCTGCTGCGACCGCACAGATCGCCGAGGCGGCCGAGTCCGGACTGCGCATGCCAGAGCTCGGCGACATCGACGTCACCGTCCGTGCGGCTCTGGAGGCGAGCGCCGAAGATGTGCTCGCCGCCGATGCCTATGTGCTCGGCACGACCGCGAACTTCGGCTATATCTCCGGTGCCCTCAAGCACTTCTTCGACACCACTTATGACGCAGTGCGCGAACCGACCGCAGGCAGGCCGTTCTCCTATTGGATCCACGGCGGCTATGACACGACCGGGGCCGAGACCGCGATGAAGCAGATCACGACGGGTCTGGGCTGGAAGCTCGCCTTCGATCCGCTCGTGTTCACCGGCGAGGTCACAGACGCCCACTTGGAAAAGGCCACGGAGCTGGCCGCCACAGTAGCCGCCACCACCCCTTAATTGCTACGTGACGGCGGCGCAGCAACCTGGCGCCAGGTTGCTGCGCCGCCGTCACGTAGCAATTAAGGGGGACGAGGGCATCGGATAGGGTGATGGGAACCGATGCAAGGAGGCATGATGACCACACCGACGACCAGCGAGATCCCGTTCCTCGAACTCCACGAAGTCTCGACTCTCATCCGAACCAGGCAGCTGTCCTCCCGTGAGGTCACCGAGGCGATGCTCGAGCGCATCGAGCACCTCGAGCCCCGGTTGCAGTCCTTCGCCACAGTCATGGCCGAATCCGCACGCGCTGAGGCCGACCGCGCCGATTCGCTGCTGGCCCGGGGGAACTGGCTCGGCGATCTGCACGGTGTCCCCGTGGCGGTCAAGGACCTCGCGAACACCCACGATGCACCGACGGGAGCGGGCACCACGATCCATGCGGAATTCCGCCCCGACTTCGATGCCACCGTCGTCGCCCGGCTGCGGTCCGCCGGAGCCGTCATCCTCGGCAAACTGCGCCTGACCGAGGGTGCGTTCACCGGCCATCATCCGGACCTGCCGACACCGGTCAACCCCTGGGATGCCGACACCTGGTCGGGAGTCTCTTCATCGGGATCCGGTGTGGCTACCGCGGCCGGACTCTGCTTCGCCTCTCTCGGCTCAGACACCGGCGGGTCGATCCGCCTGCCGTCCTCGGCCAACGGCGTCACGGGACTCAAACCGACCTGGGGCCGAGTCTCCCGCCATGGCATCTTCGCTCTTGCGCCCAGCCTCGACCACATCGGGCCGATGACTCGCAGCTCCCGCGATGCGGCAATCGTGCTGCAAGCCATCGCCGGACACGATCCTGCCGATCCCACCTCATCGCTCGAACCTGTGCCCGACTATCCCCAGCAGCTGCTCCTCGATCGAGCCCCTGTAGTCGGCTTCGACCATGCATTGGCCGAAGAGCACTTCGACGCTGCGACGAATGCGATGCTCAAGGACACCATCGAGACAGTGACCGGCCTGGGATGGCGGGTACTCGAGGTCGAGACTCCCGGTTTTGAGGCTGCGGCCGAAGAATGGACGGCTCTGTGCGGGGTCGAGACCGCCGGCGTCCACGCCGAAACCTATCCCTCACGGGCCGCCGAATACGGACCCGACCTATCCGGTCTCATCGAGGTCGGACGCGGACTGACCGCCGTCGACTACCACCGGCTGCTCGAATCACGGCGGGACTTCATCGGCCGCATGCGCGCGCTCATGGCCGATATCGATCTGCTCCTGCTGCCGGGAATCGGCGTCGGTTCGCCGACGATCGCACAGATGGCGAATCTGGGATCCGACCAGAAGCTGTTCGCCGCGGTCACGATTCCGACGGCTCCGATCGACAACTGCGGAATGCCGTCGATCACCCTGCCCGCAGGGTTCACCGACCGGGGCACTCCCCTGGCCGCCCAGCTCGTCGGCGGTGACTTCACCGAGCCCTTGGTCTTGGCCGCCGGTCACGCCTTCCAGCAGGCCACAGACTTCCACACCAGCCACCCAGAGATGTAGACGCGGCACCCCAACTCACTTCGCCGCGTTGCGGGCCACCATCTCCGTGATCCAGGTCGGGGCGAAGGGTGAAGTGCACCCGGGAGGTGTCGGGTAGTCGCGGAGCACGCCGAGGCGCTCGCCGATCTCGATGGCACGTTTGCGCTGGTCAGGGTTCTCGATACCGATATACGACAGTGTTTCGTTCATCGCCCATCCTGCGGAGGCGACCACTGGATCCGCGCGGGCGCCGAATGCGCACATCGGTGTGAGCCGAGGACCCGCTGCTGAAGTCAGTCATCGTCATCGGCGTGCGGCGAGGAATCGATTTCAGCGCGCGTCCTCTTCACACTGCTGAACCCGACGATGACGACGAGCATGCCGACAACTGCGCCGATGACGGTTTCGATGGCACGCGAGGCCAACAGCTCTGGAACCGAGTGGGGGCTGCCGATCTGGGTCATAAGAAGGGCCAACGGGGTGATGAAGAGCAGAGCCACCGAATAGTTGCGCAGCACGAAGATCTCGGCGAGGAACTGCAGCAGGATCACCCACACCACCAGCTGCCACGCCTCGGTGGGGAACGACAGCAGGAACGCTGTGACGATCACGCCCAGCAGGGTTCCGACCACCCGGTGGACGCCGCGCTTGAGACGGGCCGAACGACCGGGCGGAGTGATCGGTGCGACCGCTGCGACCATCGCCCAATAGCTGTGGGACAGAAGCGGGAGCACATCGATGAGCAGGGTGCCGAGAACTCCGGCGATGAACGGGGCGATCGTGAATCGGGCGGCGTGGGCTGCCAGATCAGCCTTGCCCACCGGTGACAGCCCGACCCGCACATAGGTCTCCTTCTCCGGAGGCATGCGTTCGCCGGCATAGTGGGCGAGCGCTCCGAGACCGATGCACACCAGCGCCGAGGCGGCCGCCACACCCATTGCCACCGGCACCGATGCGCCGCCCGGAATGGATCCGACGGCTCCGGTGGCGAAGATGAAGAAGATCGACCCGCCGGGTTTGAGCCGGAAGCGCAGGGCGATGGCAGCACCCGCACCGGACACGAGTGAGGTGATGACGACGAGCACCCAAACCGAAGCTCCGAGGCTGCTGAGCAGGGCGCCGATGCCCACGCAGACGACGAGGACGGCGGCAGCGATCGACTGGCGTCTGGTCCGCGATCGTGGGGACTCGAAGCGCGCGTAGATGCCGGTGAAGGCGCCGAAAGCGGCATAGACGGCGAGGTCGAGGCGGTCGATTCCGAGCAGCACGAGAAGCGGGATGGCGACTCCCAGGGCGATGCGGAACGCGGGAATATGGTCGCGTTCGCCCGGTGGGATGCGGAAGAACTCCTGCATGTGGCTCAAACGGGTTCGGCCTCTTTCGTCATCGGGAACGGACCCCGGTGACGGGATCGCTGTCATGGATTGGTGAGCTGAAGGCTCCCTTCGATCGTAGTCCGCCATCGGCGCTGACAAATGTCTTCTGCCGACAGGAGTGATCAACCTCGCTCGCCGAGGCGGTCCACCGAGACCGTGATCACCGCCGTCATCGACGTCTCGGTCACGGTCGATGCCCCTGCCACGACCGAACGCGTGCCGCCTGCCGGTTGAGATGGGCGCGTTCGGCGAGGCTGCCAGCCCGTTCGGCGGCTCGTACGTAGAGCTCGGCGGCCCGCTGTGACTCCCCTGTCCGTTCGCGCAGGTGCGCTTCGACGGCGAAGTAGCGCGGCAGGCTCTTGTCCAGGCCCTGCAGTTCCGCCAGGCCCGCCGCGGGTCCGTCGGCTTCCCCGACGGCCACGGCACGGTTGAGTCGCACAATCGGGGTATCTCGCAGGGCCAGAAGTTCGTCGTACCACTGAACGATCTGCACCCAGTCGGTGTCCTCGACCGTCTGTGCATCAGCGTGGAGTGCCGCGATGGCGGCCTGTGCCTGATATTGGCCGAGTTCATCCCGACCAAGGGCGGCCTGCAGGATCTCGATGCCCTCGACGATGAGCCGTCGATTCCACAGGATGCGGTCCTGATCGGCCAGGGCGATGAGTCGTCCGTCCGGACCGAAACGGGCGTCGCGGCGGGCGTGGTTGAGGAGCATCAGGGCGAGCAGTCCGTCCACCTCGGCGGAGTCGATCATCGCCCGCAGGCTGCGGGTCAGCCGGATCGCCTCGGCTACGAGGTCGACATCGCCCGAGTGGCCTTCGTTGAACACGAGGTAGAGGGTGTCATCGGCTTTCGGGACGCCGTCCGTCCCGGGTTCGGCCGAGGTTTCGGGCTCGGCGAGCGTGGCGGCCATGACCCGTTCCTCGCGTTTCATCCGCGATCCTTCAGATCGCACAATGTCGAGGAACTTCCGCCACGCCACCGTCACGAGCCAGCCCCGCCGGTCGCGGGGCGGGTCCGACGGCCACGAGCGCAGGGCCTCGATGAGGGCGTCCTGAACGGCATCCTCGGCGGTCGCGAAGTCTGCTCCACGACTGACGAGGATGCCGATCACGGCGGGGACGAGCTCACGCAGCTCCGCCTCGGCGAGGGGATCCGGATCGATCATCGCGGACTCCGTACGCGTCCCTGATCATTCGTCCACGCTGGGTGCGTGGTCGAGGAAGGGGCGCAGTTCGAGCCATTCGTTGATCGGCTCTCCATCCTTGCCCGGTGCGGCGGACAGCTCACCGGCGAGTTCGAGAGCCCTGTCGTAGTTCTCGACGTCGATGACCATCCACCCGGCGATGAGGTCCTTCGTCTCCGGGAAGGGACCGTCGGTGACCGGGGGCTTGCCCGGTCCGCCGGATTGGACGAAGGTGCCCTCGGGCGAGAGTGCCTGGGAGTCGACGAATTCGCCGGAGTCCTTGAGTTTGTCGGCGAAGGCGTTCATGTACGCCATATGCGCGTCGACCTCGTCGGGACTCCACTGATCCATCGGGGTGTAGTCCATGAGGTCGCTCGACATCCGATAGTGCTTGAGCATGAGGTACTTGACCATGACGGTCTCCTTGTCTCGTGTCGCTCGCACGGGTTGTGCTCGCTGACATGTCTGGGACGCAGCCGGACAAGTGTTCTCGACATCGCCGGAGAAGATTTCTCGATCTTCTTCGACTCCGGTCATCGAACACAGTCCCAGAATAGGCCGATGTGTCCGTCCTGGAACATGCGTCACCGGATCCGAACACCAATCGGCCCAGGTCACGGCTCCGTGCTGAGAGGCTTGTCTTGTATGCGACAACGACACTTTCTCAGCACACGCGCCAAGGAGCAGACATGAAGGCACAGACACTTCTCAAGACCATCACCGTTGCCGGAGCTCTCGCCGCGACTCTCACACTCTCGGCCTGCGATATGAACATCACCTTCGGCCCAGAAGGCCAGGGTCTGGAACAGGGCCAGGAGCAGGACGGCCAGCAGGCGCAGGAGACCGAGGCCACCGAGACGACCGCCGAAGAACCGGCATCGGATGCGGGCTCCAACTCGGACGGGACGTCGTCGACCGGATCGTCGTCCTCGAGCGACTCCACCTCGAGCGGATCTTCGCCGTCGAGCGACACGACCGACAACGGCTACCAGGGCCCGCGGATCGGCGAAGACGGAGTCGAACTCGACGCCGACGGCAACGGCAAGATCCCCGCCGACGTCCTCGAGGCGGACATTAAGAACGCCTACGCCAAGCAGGGCACCACAGTCGACACCGTCGACTGCTACTCCGACCTGCGGATCTTCTCCCACAGCGGCTCGCAGAACTGCACCGTCACCGCTGCCGGCAAGAATCACTACGGCACCGTGAAGATCACTTCGGCATCGCAGTCCGGAATCGGCTACAGCCTCGAATTCCCGAACATCTGAGCCGACTCTGTGCGGTCGCGACTCTGACTCGACCACCCCGATCCGCTCCCCTCGAGCAGCCGCGATTCGCCTGACGAAATCCGCGCCTCCCCCACCCGCACTCCCCTGGCCCGCTGCGGCCCGGGGAGTGCGGTCATTCGTGTCGTGGAACAAGTCGGCTTCCTACAGTGTTGTCGTGTGTGAGGCGGCTGTTCGCACAGACGGCAGCCGCCACGACTGACAGATTTCACGGCAGAGACAAAGGAGCATCATCATGGCCATCTCCGATAAGAAGATCGCATTCCTCCTCACTCGCGGAGTCGAGCAGGTCGAACTCACCAGCCCCCGCGCCGCTCTCGACGAGGCGGGAGCGACGACCGTCATCGTCTCCCCGTCCGAAGGAACTCTGCAGGCGATGGAAGGCGATTGGGAGCATGCGAAGGCCTTCGACGTCGACGTTCCCGTCGCCGAAGCCTCGGTCGAGGACTTCGACGCCCTCGTCCTTCCCGGCGGCACCCTCAACGCCGACGCCCTGCGCCTGAATGAGGACGCCGTCAATCTCGTCAAGGCGTTCTTCGCCGCCGACAAGCCGGTCGCGGCCATCTGCCATGCGCCGTGGATCCTCGCCGAGGCGGGTGTGGCGAAGGGACGGAAGCTGACGTCCTTCATTTCGACGAAGACCGACCTCATCAACGCCGGAGCCGACTGGACCGACGCCGAGGTGGTCGTCGACGGCGACCTCATCACCTCCCGCAACCCCGGCGATCTGGATGCCTTCAACAAGGCGATCGCCGAACAGCTGAGCTGAGCTGGAACGATGCCTCACCCACCGAGGTGGGGTCACCTCGGTGAGGAACTCCCCGAAACGATCGTTTCGGGGAGTTCCTCTGTTCGTCACCTGAGGTATTGACAACCGCGCTTATGATCAACTCATGCCGCCTTCCCCGTTCGTCAAGGCGACGACTCCTGCCCTCGCGGTGCTGTTCGTCGGGCTCCTCCTCGTTCTCTGCTCCACACCTCCTCCTGCCCATGCCGCCTATGCGACCTCAGGCGCGATCGGTACGATGCACAAGTCTCTCGGCGGGAATGCGGGCAAGGTCGGTCCCGCGACCGGCCCGCAGCGGTGCACTCTGATCCAGAAAGGCTGCTATCAGTCGTTCAAACACGGCAGCATTCATTGGACGAAGTCCACGGGCGCTCATGCGACTCTGGGTGCGATCCGCACGGCGTGGAAGAAGTCCGGATGGGAACGCGGCCCCTTGGGCTATCCGACGAGCCGTGAGTATCGGTCCGGGTCCGAGTCCCGGCAGAAGTTCCAGAACGGCAGGATCGTGTGGACGGCGAAGTCCGGGGCGAAAGTGGAGACGGCGAAAGCGCCGTCGTCGTTCGCGATCAAGGGTTCGGGGTTCGGCCACGGGGTCGGGATGAGCCAGTACGGCGCACGAGGAATGGCGGCAGCCGGAAAGTCGTCGACGCAGATACTGCAGCACTACTACACAGGCGCAAAGGTCAAGACGATGTCGAGTAACGCCGACGCCAGTCTCAAGGTCCAGCTGCTGACCGGGAAGAAGTCCGTGACCATCGCTCCACGTTCCGGTCGTCTGCGGATCAAGGTCGGGTCGAAGACCATCGAATCAGGATCGAAGGTCACGATCGAACGGACTCCGTCCGGTTCGGTCAAAGCGATCATCGGGTCGAAGAGCTATTCGGGTTCGAAGCTCATCGTCGAATGGCAGGGCACTCGGTATTGGAAGGGAACGCCTGCGACGACGGTGTCGATCAGCGGTGCGCAGAACGGGATGACAGGCACCTACCGGCACGGGCGAATCGAGATCGGGCAGCTGAAGTCCTCGCTCAATGTCGTCAATGTAGTCAAGCTCAACAAGGAGTATCTGCCGGGCATCGCCGAGATGCCGGCGTCGTGGCAGTCCGAAGCCCTGCGCAGTCAGGCCATTGCTTCTCGCACCTACGCCTACCGCAATCTCGGTGCGGTGAAGCCGGCGTGCGGATGCAACGTCTATGACGAGGTGGCTTCGCAGCGCTTCCTCGGGTGGAATCATGAGAATGCGAAGGACTCCGGTCCGTGGCGCAAAGCCGTAGCCGCAACTCAGACCACGAGCGGGTCAATGGTGAAATCGGCACGAGTCGCCACGTTCAAGGGCGGACTCATCGATGCCGTCTACTCGTCGTCTGCCGGGTCGAAGACGCATTCTGCAGCTGAGGTGTGGGGTTCAGCTGTGCCCTACTTGGTCTCGGTCGATGACTCGCCGTCGAAGTATGCGTCGGCGCAGAACCCGAACGCCTCGTGGTCGGTGACGGCCAAGCAGGCCGACATGGCACGGGCGTTCGGGCTGGCAGACGTACGGTCTGTGAACGTGACGAAGACCGGCTCAGGTCTGGTGAAAACAGTGAAAGCCACCTCGGTGAAGGGAAAGACCGCGAGCCTCACCGGTGATCAGCTGCGGACGAAGCTGAAGCTCAAGTCGGCATCATTCAGCGTGGGCTGACCAAGGGCAGACCGAGCTGGGGCAACGCGAAACTCGAGAAAGTCGTCACTGGCGACGACTTTCTCGAGTTTCGTGTTGACTGAGGGATTCTCTCCGGCCGAATCAGACTCCGGCGGGGGTGAGAAGTCCCTTGTTGACGAGTTCGGCTTCCTTCTCGCGCACGATCGGGATCACGGTCTTGCCGAATGCCTCGAGTTCCTCTTGGAAGTGGAGGAAACCGGTGAGGATCAGGTCGACACCGAGCTTCTTGTACTCGATGATGCGATCGGCGACCTGTTCGGGTGCGCCGATGAGCTGGGTGCGGAAACCGTCGTTGTACTGGACGAGGTCTTCGAAGCTCGAGTCCGCCCACATTCCCTTCTTATCGTGAGTCGAAGCTCCGGCCTGCTGCACGGATTTGCGGAAGCCTTCGACGGCGCCTTCATCGGCATTGGCGATGATCTCGCGCAGCTGATCGCGCGCTTCGGCTTCCGTGTCGCGGACGATGGCGAACCCGTTGAGTCCGAAACGGACCTTTCGGTTGTGGGCGCGGGCCACCTCGGTGACGTCGTCGTACTGTTCGCGGAATCCGTCGAAGTCCTTGCCGTTGGAGAAGTACCAGTCGGCGTGCTTGCCGCCGTTGATGCGGGCGACCGAGGAGTTTCCGCCTTGGAAGATCTCCGGGTGAGGGCGACCTTCTACCGGGTAGGGGCCGGGGCGGAGGGTGAAGTCGTCGACGGTGTAGAAGTTGCCGCGGTATTCGACGTTCTCCTCGGTGAAGAGCTTGCGGACGACGTCCATGAATTCGGCGGACCGGCGGTAGCGTTCGCCGTGTTCGAGCCAGGGCAGCCCGAGGCGGGTGTACTCATCCTTGAACCAGCCGGAGACGACGTTGATCGCGGCCCGGCCCTTCGTGAACTGGTCGGCGGTGAGGATGAACTTCGCGAGCACGGCCGGTTCCCAGATGCCCGGGTGGACGGCGGCGATGACCTTGAGCTTTTCGGTGGCCAGGGCCAGAGCGAGCGAGGTCGAAGTCGATTCGTGCTGTTGGGCTGCGCCGTAGCTGGAGAGGTAGCGGACCTGGCTGAGCGCGTATTCGTAGCCGACTGCCTCAGCGGTCTGCGCGAGCTTGACGTTGTAGTCATAGCCCCAGTCGGTGCGCTGTTCGATGTTCGACACGACCAAGCCGCCGGAAACATTGGGAACCCAGTATGCGAACTTCAGGTCTTCGGGCTCACCGGTATAGATCGGGTTGGCGTGGAGGTTCGTCATTGTGTGTCCCTTCCCATCGAAATTGGCTTGAGCACCGTGTCCGTGGGGCGCGAGCGGCGTGCTGCGTGAGTTGTTCGCGCGGGACCGGTTGCTGCGACGTCATCGGGCCAGTTCCCTTAAGTCGCTCGTGATGTGTGCAGGTGTGCCGTGCCAGACTACTGAGACGCAGACCACAGGAGGCGGGCAGATTTCGCGGAGCGACGCGCGCCGTCACAATGACGCACTTCGACTTGAACCGTCATCCGATTCGCACTCCAGCGGCAGCGCCGGAACCGGTGAATCGACGAAGTCCCGGCCCCGCAGCAACTGCGAGACCGGGACTTCCGTGGCGGAGGATAGGGGATTCGAACCCCTGAGGGCGTTAACCCAACCCGCGTTCCAGGCGAGCGCCATAGGCCACTAGGCGAATCCTCCGCGAATCAGCTTATCCGAGTCATGACGACAATGCGAAATCGCGGTGGCCGAGTGTGAAGCATCCCACTTCCCCCAGGTGAACAGTCGGCATCGACCCCCGACCACGATCACGCGACCTCATCATCGCCAGACGGCACACGGTTCAATCGGCGACGGCGCGGAGATGCCGTTCTGCCGACGGCTGCGCCCGGTCCTCCCGTCTGCGCTCGATGCTCCCGTCGTTGATCCAGCCGTGCAGCGTCTCCAAACGGGACCGCGTCACCGTGTCCACCGGCTGATAGACCGAGAGCGTCAGCCTCTGGTTCTCCTGCGCGATGAGCGTCGTCATCGTCAGCTTGAGCGTGCCCACATACGGGTTCTCAATGGTCTTGACCCGCCCGACAGATCGACCGACCGTTCCCGAATCCCACAGTCGGCAGAATTCCGGATTCCTGCGCAGCCGCGACAGCAGCGGCGACCACTCGGGATCGTCGATCGACTCCGCGTACGAGGCACGCAGCTTCGCCACGACCTGCGCCCGGTGACCGTCGTCGGAGTGGAAGGTCCGCGCCCACTCCGGGCTCTCGAAGGACTGGATCGCGCAGTTCCTGTCGGCCGGAGCGAGGGCTTCGAGGTCGGAGGCGAGATACCGTTCGACGGAGTTGAAGGCGAGGATCGTATACCGCGGATCAGTGACCATCGCCGGCAGCGGCAGCAGTTCGTCGAGCAAGGTGCGCATCTGCTCTCCCACCGCAGAGTCCCCTGGGTTCGCGACCCGATCCGGGTATCCGCCCAGCAGGAAGAGATGGGCACGCTCCTCCCAGTCGAGCAGGAGCGCCTCGGCGATGGATTCGAGCACCGATTCCGAGGGGTGGACCTCGCGCCCCTGCTCAAGCCAGGTGTACCAACTGGTGCCGATGTTCGCGAGCACAGCGACCTCTTCGCGCCGCAGTCCCGGCACCCTCCGCCGGGTGCCGGCCGCAAGACCGACCTCGCAGGGCCGCACCCGGTTGCGTCGCGAACGCAGGAATCGTCCGAGCTCCTCGGTTCTCACTCGTGCCATGCCTCCATTGTCCGCCCGACGCTCAGGCCATTCCACCCTGTCACCGTTCTCAACCTGGTGGTCCGGCCAACACCATCGACACGCCCTCCCACTTCCCCGCGGCCTATCGCAGACTGGATCCATGAGAGATTCCCACACGCAGACATCATCGACCTCCGCCGAGGCGGCTCCCGGTCACGCGCCCAACGTCGACCCCGCCCCCACCGCAGGCCGTCCTGCCCCCGTCCTTTGGCCGCTCCACCTCGGGGCGTTCCTCGCGACGTTCATGTTCTCCGTCTCGAACGTCGCGATTCCTGCAGTGAAAGCAGACATCGGCGCGAGCGACGCGACATCGGCTCTCATCGTCGGTCTGTTCTCCGCCGCCTTCGCCTCCGGCCTCATCCTCTTCGGTCGCATCGGAGACCGTTTCGGACGTCGCCGCCTGTTCATGATCGGCACGGGCGCGCTTGTCATCACCTCAATCGCCGTCGGACTGGCACCCGATCCGCTCTTCCTGCTCGTGGCTCGCGCAACCCAGGGCTTGGCAGCGGCGGTGATGATGCCGCAGATCCTCGCGAGCTTCCAGCATTCGCTGTCCGGAGCCGCACGGTTGAAGGCGATCAGCCTCTTCGGCGCATTCTCCGGAGTCGGCACCGTCGGTGGTCAGGTCCTCGGCGGCGGACTCATCTCCCTCTTCGGCGAGACCTGGGGATGGCGGGCGGCATTCCTCAGCTGTGCGGTCGCCGCCGCAGCTGCCTATCTCGGTTCCCTGCGTCTGACCGAATCACACAGCATCGACCCGGCACCCCTCGACGCCCCTGGTGCGATCCTCCTCGGCGTCGGCATGATCTGCCTCGTCACCGGACTGGCGCTGGGACCGGTCACCGGCTGGCTGCCCATACCGGCGATCCTGCTGGCAGTCAGCGTCTTGGGCTTCGCGACTTTCGTCGTGTGGCAGTCCCGAGCCGACGCGACAGGCAGGTTCCCACTCATCCCGCCCGCCGTCGTCGCGGTTCCAGCCGCGTGGGTGGGAATGCTCATGGCCCTCGTCTTCTTCGCTGGGTTCGGCACCTTCCTCTTCAATTTCTCCTTGGTCTCCCAGACCGGACATTCTGATCCGGCATATGTCTCCGGCCTCACGCTCGCATTGTTCTGTATCGCATTCCTCATCTCCTCCCTGATGGTTCATCGCCTGGTCGCATCTTTCACCGGTCCCGGCACGATGCTGTTGGGCACCGGTCTGCAGGTCGCTGGTCTCCTCGGAATCGCGTGGGTCTCGTCGAGCGCGGGAACTGGATGGCAGCTGTGGTTCCAGGTTCCTGCGCTCGTCCTCGGCGCGGGGCAGGCCATGCAGTTCGGCCCGTTGGTGGGCACCGTCGTCGGCGCTGTCCCTGACAGGGTCGCAGGGCTGAGCGGCGGCCTCATCGCGACGATGCAGCAATCGGGAATCGCCGTGGGTGTCGCCCTCCTCGGCGCGCTCTTCCACTCCCTCACCGCCGTGTTCGGTTTCGATATTGCGTTTGCCTTCGCCTGCCTGGTGCAGATTCTGCTGAGCATCGCATTCGGCGCGGGCGCGTGGTATCTGCTCCGAGTCAGCGGTCGAGCGACCCGCACCTCGGGGCAATCGGCATAGGCTTGCCGTGAGCAGTGCGCGAAGCGGTCTCAGCCGACTCCGCTCAGGCACGGCCTCGACCGAGGAGTCATCATGAAATTCATGCTCATCATGCGCACCGTCGACCAAGCCGCCGTCGAACCGATGGCCGAAGCCGATTTCGACGAGATGATCGCCGCCATGAGCGCATACAACGAATCGATGATCAACTCCGGAGTCATGTCCGACGGCGCAGGCCTGGCCGATCCGTCAGAAGGCGCCGTCGTCGACTTCTCCGGCGACGAACCCACTGCCGCGTCCGGCGCCTACGGAGACCTGCGGGAGCCGTTCAACGGATTCTGGATCGTCGAGGCCGCCACCCAGGACGAAGCCATCGACTGGGCGAAGAGGCGCCGCTGGAAGCCAGATCCCAGATCGAGGTGCGCCGTATCAACGGCCCCGAAGACTTCCCCGAAGGCAGCGAATGGGTTCAGAAAGAGAAGGAATGGATCGAACTGGCCGCCTCAACAACGCCTGACCCCTGCCGTCATCCCGAACCGTGTGGCCCCGCCCACTCGTTTTGTCCACCGAGGTCGCTCTCGACTAGACTGATTCCTGGCTCCCCGTGCGGCGTCATCTTGTGAACTCCCCCAGGGCCGGAAGGCAGCAAGGGTAAGCGAGCTCTGTCGGGTGCACGGGGAGTCCCCTATTCCCCAGATCCTTTATCCCCCAACATCACAATTCCACAACTCCCCTTATCCCCCGTCGGCCCAGGTCAGTTCTGCCCGCGCAGCCTTCCAGGCGCCAGAATCGGGACCGAAATGCGAATTCGTTAATACTTTCGTGATTTTGCTTCATTACCATGATTCGCAGTTCTCATCCCTGTGTTTTAACGAGGTACCCCTGTTGTCCACGAAGATCCAAGGGGCCATTGCCGCCCTTTCGGCACTGGCCCTGCTCACGGCATGCACTCCGTCGAGCGATGGTCCCGATGCGACCCGCAACGGCGCGAACAAGACCGCCGAGGCGGCCGCCGATCCCGAATTCCGCGTCGGAGCCGTCTCCTCCGAGGCAGCAGAATCCGCGTCCGAATCGACGCCGAGCTCCCAGCCCAGCGAGGATGCGACCTCCACTGCGAAGCCGAGTCAGTCCACCGATGCGGCCACGGCGATGCCCGTCGCCGGTGACTTCGGCGAGGTGACCGAATCCGGCGACAAGATCGCCCTCGAGGCCGGCCAGCGGATCGGCATCTCCGTCGAGAACGCCGACCTCAGTGACATCTCCGTCACCGAGGAGGCCCACCCCCGAATCGCGCACGATCCCGGCACGTTCTTCGATGCTTCGGGCACCGCGCTCGAGACAGATGACGAGGCCCAAGCCGGTTCGACGGTGCCGAGCTCCACCGAGTCCGAGACCGCCGACGATGGTTCGAAGGACACCGAAACAGACGACAAGGACTCCGCCGAGACGGTAGCCGCCCCGGACGAGTCCGCCGCCTGGATCTCGACCTACGGCCTCGTCGCCGACAGCGAATACACCCTGAAAGTCACCGCCACCACTGCCGACGGAGACGAAGTCGACCTCGACGCGACGATCACCGTCGGCGCCAGCGACGGCGCACCGATGTCGGTGCGCACAACGCTCGCCGATGATCAGACGGTCGGCGTCGCCGCTCCCATAATGCTCAACTTCGGCTCCACCGTATCCAAGGACTTCCGTGATGACGTGGAACGCCGCCTCTCGGTCAAGGTCACCGATGAGGACGGCAAGGAACGGGAGGTCGAAGGCTCATGGGGTTGGCTCTACGACGATCCGCAGTCTCGACTGCATTTCCGCCCGAAGGAGTTCTGGCCGGCTCATTCGAAGGTCTCCGTCGACGTCCCGCTCAAGGACGTGCCGACCGGTGAGAACAGCGTGGGCAAGAACGATCTCACCCTCGATTTCGAGATCGGTCGCAAGCAGGTCGTCAAGGCCGATGTGAAGACCCACCGCATGACCGTCACCCGTGACGGCAAACAGGTCATGGACTTCCCGGCTTCCCTCGGAGCACCGAAGTCCCCGTCGTACAACGGCACACATGTGGTGATGTCGAAGGCCGCGGACTACACGATGACCTCCGAACAGTGGGACTACGAGACCGACGTCCAGTGGGCGGTGCGCATCCACAACAACGGCGAATTCATCCACGCCGCTCCGTGGTCGGCAGGCGTCCAGGGCTCTCAGAACGTCTCGCACGGCTGCATCAACCTCACCACCCAACGGGCGAAGGAGTACTACGATTCCGCGATCTTCGGCGATCCCGTCGAGATCACCGGTTCACATGTGAGCCTGTCGACCAATGACAGCGATATCTCGGACTGGGTCTATTCCTGGGACGAATGGAAGAAGCTGAGCGCCCTCGACTGAGAGCGCCCAGCTTGATTGCCTGATTCGGTCGGCTCTTCGCCGCCGACTCGTTTGTCTTACTTGTCGAGCTTCTTCACGGCTTTGTCGATCATCGGCACATAGCGCTCGAGCGTCCAGGGGACGGTGAGCGGGTTGATGATCGAGGATCCGGTGACGAAGGCCTGGTCTTCGGAGGCCACGACGGCTCCGGATTTGATCGCAGGAATGTTCGCGTACAGTCCCTGCGATTCGACCTCCTTCTTGTTCTTCTCATCGGAGTAGAAGGTGAAGATGAGGTCCGAATCGTTGAGCTTGTCCGCGTTCTCCAGACCGATCAGCGCAGAGTCCGTTCCCGGCTCGTCGTATTCCTTCTTCAGCTCGTCGATGACCGGATCCGGAGTCAGTCCGAGCGCCGAGACCATCGCCACACGCTGCTCGGTGGGATAGAAGACGCCGAGGGTGCCGGGACCGGAGTTGTAGATATAGGAGAACGTGAGGCCCTTGTATTCGTCACGCTTGGCCTCTTTCAACTGCGTCTTGATGTCGTCGACGAGCCCTTCGGATTCCTTCTCCTGACCGAGCGCTTTGCCGATCGTGGTGATCTGCTCATCCCATTCGATGGTCCACGGCTGCTTCGGATAGGCCACGGTCGGGGCGATGGAGTCGAGCTGCTTGTACTGTTCGGCCGTGATTCCGGACCAGGGAGCGAGGATGACATCAGGTTCGAGCTCGGCAATGGCCTCGACATCGAGTTCCGTATCGCCCTGGAACTGCTTGGGCAGCTCCTCCCCCTTGTCCTTCACGGCCTCGTAGATCCACGGCATGTAGCCGGTGTCATCGGATCCCCAGGCATATTCCTCCATCCCGACCGGCGTCTTACCCAAAGCGATCGCGGTTTCCGTCGATCCCTGGCCGAGGGTGACGACGCGTTCGGGCTCGGATTCGATGACCGCTTCGCCGAGCGCGTGTTTGATCTTCACGGTCTCGAAGTTCGCGGATCCGGGTTCCTCCGCGGCCTGCGATCCCTGCCCGCAGGCCGTGGCGGTGAGTGAGAGCGCGACGAGCGCTCCGGCGATGACGGCCCGGCGGCTGTGAGGAACTGACATTCCTGTCCTTTCGACAGTGGTCGGAGCCGGAAGCGGCCCCTCGACATTAACGTAGGTCAGCCTAACTTAACTTACAGCTGTTTCCGCAACACCTGTGACCCACTTCACGTCGATCATCCGCATCTGCTGACAGCAGAAACCCTCGCCGAGGCGGCCCTACCGACCGTAGGCTCACCCCATGACCGACATGCTCCCGCACACCCCGACCCCGCCGCCGCTGTGGCGTGAGGCGCTCGGCCGCGCTCTCCGACTGCGCCGTGCCGATTTGGGTCTCACACTGGCTCAGGTCTCCCACCGGTCCGGGGTCTCCACCCAGTTCCTCTCCGAGATCGAACGCGGGCTCAAGGACCCGTCGTCCGAGGTCATCGAGGCCGTGGCCGAGGTGCTCGGGCTCCAGCTGCCGCAGATCCTCGTCCTCGCGGCCTTCGGCCTGACTTCCGGGGTCCCTGCGACCGCGCTGCTGTCGGCGACCGACATGACGCGAGCCGCACCTGCTCCGCCTGCAGCGGGTCAGGTACGGCTCGCTCTCGCAGCCTAGCCGTTCCCGGCCTCGAGCCGGTTCGCCCGCAGCACTTCCAGTCGGGCACGGTATTCGGCCTCCTCGATGTCCCCCTGGGCGAAGCGCTGGGCCAGAGTCGCCTCGGCCCTCCTTGTTCCCTCTCGTTCTGCAGCCGCCCACGGCGATCCCCCGGCCTGCCGCCACCGGCGACGATTGAGGGTCACGATGAGGGTGACGATGAGTCCGATGACGAGGACCCAGAAGATCGGGATGAGGAAGAAGAACGGCCAGGCCAGCGGTCCGTGTTCCATGTGCATGATGCCTCCTTGGCGGGTGTCCACGCCGTTCGTGGACCTGACATCAATGACACACCGCAAGCCGGTCGCTGCGAATCCGCCGACGGGAGTCACCTGTGCTGCTCCGCATGGAGCAGTACTCAGTGCTCGTTCAGCCAACCGGGCGAGACCAGCCCCGATTCGTAGGCGAGGACGACGAGGTGGACGCGATCTCTGGCCCCGACCTTCGTCATGATGCGCGAGACATGGGTTTTCGCAGTCAGTGGGGAGAGCACGAGCGATTCGGCGATCTCGTCGTTCGACTGCCCGCGCCCGACGAGCGCGAGAACTTCGCGTTCGCGGTCGGTGAGAACGTCGAGCCCGGAGTCGGGTTCTGCCTTCAGCCCCAAGGACATGCGGGAGAGCAGGTATTTCGTGACTTCGGGTGAGAGCAGGGCCTCACCGGCGGCCACGACGCGAACGGCGCGGATGAGGTCGGTCGGGTCGGTGTCCTTCAGCAGGAAGCCGCTTGCCCCGGCGCGCACGGCGCGGACGATGTACTCGTCGAGTCCGAAGGTCGTCACGAGCACCACCCGGACGGCGTCGAGCCGCGGATCGTCGGCGATCTCCTCCGTCGCCCACAGTCCGTCTCCGTCGGGCATGCGGATGTCCATGAGGACGACGTCGGCGGGTGCTGTGCGCAGCGCCTCGAGCAGGGCGTACCCGCCGGAAGCTTGGATCGTGACCTCGATATCGTCCTCGGAATCGAGCAGTAAGGCGAAGCCGGCGCGCACGAGCTGATGGTCATCGGCGATGGCGACTCGGATCGGTGTCATCGGTGCGGCTCCTCGTCGGGCAGCTCTGCATGGTCGGCGTTCCAGGGGAGGTCGACGTCGACGGCGGTTCCCTGCCGACCTTCCGAAGTCAGGGTGAGCGACCCTTTCAGCAGCTTCGCCCTCTCACGCATGCCCATGATTCCCGTCCCTTCGACTCCGTCTGGGAGTCCCGTCCCATCATCGCTGATGCGCACTCGCAGCCGGTCCGAGTTCCGTGCGATGACGACCTGTGCGCTGCCGGCCGCAGCATGTCTGAGCACGTTCGTCAGTGCTTCCTGGATGATCCGATAGGCGGCTGCGTCCGTTGACTGGCCGGGTGTCTCTCTCACACCCTCGGCGTCTGTGGACCGCCGGTCGTCCACCCTGATGTCAGTGGAGCCGACGAGGCGGGAGACCAGCGCCGGAACGGCGTCGAGCCCGAGGACCGGAGCCAAGGGCGCCGGTCCTGAGACTTCCGCAGCACCGGTGTCGGAGCGCATTGTGTGCAGCACGGTGCGCACTTCGTTGAGCCCTGTGCGGCTGAGTTCTCTGATGGCCGCGAGTGCGGACCGCGCCTGTTCCGGATCGCGGTCGATGAGGTGTTCGCCGACTCCGGCTTGGACATTGATCTGGGACAGAGCATGGCCGAGGACGTCGTGGAGGTCCCGGGCGATGCGCAGTCGTTCGGCCTGGACGACCTCGGCGTGGCGTGCGTTCTGTCGAACTGCCTCCTGGCGACGGAGCTCGCTGCGCCGGCGGACGAACGCGCCGATGCCCACGGCGATGGCGAGTCCCATCGTCGCCGAGACCACCCGCCCCACCGACCAGCCGATTCCCAGCAGGGGACCCAGCAGCAGACAGCCCGCCCATACTCCCGCCGCCGAAGCGATCGCCCAGAATGCATTTCCACGGACGATCGCGGCGACGACGGCGAAGAGGAAGGCGGCATAGAACGGCGTCGTCCCCGGCCCGGCCTCCGCGGGCGACCAGGGACCGCGGTCGCTCCACGCACCCGGTCCCATACCGAAACCGCCGGGGCCCGGATCGGGAGTCACCGCCGCCCACACCAGGACGTCGAGGAGGACGAGCCCTGCCAGTACGGCCACGCGCGGTCCGGGCCACCGCGCTGAGACGAAGAAGATCACCGGTGAGAGGACCGCGGAGCCGATGCGGATGATCATCGCGGCGGCAGACGTCTCGGTCTGCACGGCGAGCACGATGGCGAACGGCAGCTGCAGCACAGCTGCGGCGACGGTGAGCAGGACGACTTGCCTGCGTGCGCGCGGCGGAGTTCCTTCCGCGGGTGCGGAGCGGTCCGGTCTCATTCTCCGATCGTAGCCACCCGGTCCGGACGCCGTCGTCATCCTCGGGGAGTATCTCCGCTCACCGCGGTGAGAGTACGCGGTCAGAGGATGACGTCGACGAGTCCGAAGTCCCGTGCCGCCTTCGCGTCGAGGACGAGGTCGCGATCGAAGTCACGGTGGATCTGCTCCGGGGTCCGACCGGTGCTGTCGGCGAGCATCTCTTCGACGTCCCGACGCTGCCGGACGATCTCGTCTGCGGCGACGATGAGGTCGGGGATCGTGCCGCGCGCTCCTTCGGCATGCGGCTGTCGCAGGACGGCGCGGGCGTGGGCGAGCATGGCCCGCTGGCCGGGTTCTCCGGCGGCCAGGAGCACGGCCGCATCGGCGACGGCCTGCCCGACGCAGGTGGTGGCCACGGGCGCGCCGATGTGGTGCATTGCGTCGAAGATCGCCGTCATCGCGGTCAGGGAGCCGCCCGGGGAATTGATGTACATGCTGATCGGCAGGTCCCGGCTGCTCGAATCGAGGTGGAGCAGCTGCGCGATGATCGTGTTCGCCACCCCGTCATCGATGGGCACGCCGAGGTAGACGATGCGATTGCCGAGCAGATGCGAGTAGACATCGACGATCTTCTCGCCGCCACCGGTTCGGTCGACGACATTGGGGATCGTGTACTGACTCATCGCCCTCCTCCGATCTGAACATGCAGATCCGCCGGAGAATCGATGACCCGATCGATGAGCCCGTACTCGATCGCCTCCTTGGCGGTGAACCACCGGTCACGCAGGGAGTCTTCGAAGATGCGGTCGTAGGTCTTTCCGGTCGCCTCGGCGATCCGGTGCAGGACGGTGTCTCTGACCGATCGGAGGTCGTCGCCCTGGAGTTCGATGTCGGCGGCGGCTCCGCCGATCCCGCTCGATCCCTGATGGAGGAGGATGCGAGCGTGGGGCAGGGCGAGACGTCGTCCGGGCGTTCCCATGCTGAGGACGAACTGTCCCGCCGAGGCGGCCCACCCGAAGGCGATCGTGACCACGTCATTGGGCAGGGCGGCGATGGTGTCGGCGATCGCGTGCATCATCGGCACGGATCCGCCAGGAGAGTTGATCCACAGGTGAATATCGGAGCGCGGATCCTCGGCGGAGAGGAGGACGAGTCGGGAGACGATCTCCATTCCGTTCTCGTCGCGCAACTCGCCGTTGAAGACGACGGACCGGTAGGCGTAGAGCATGCGCTGGGATTCGGGGATCGCGGTGGCCACGTCGGCATCGTCGGAGTCGGAGAACAGGGGCGGTCGGCTGTGGGGCGAAGAGTTGAGAGTGAACATGCGTCCACGCTGGCAGAGCCGGTGCGCATGGAGAACCCTGATCCGCTCGGCGCAGACGTCTGCCGCTGTGAGCAGACGGACTCCGTTTCTCTGAACGGCCCGCACAGGCCCGCGTGCTAGCATCGACGCAGTGGTTAGGGGGCGAAATGATGGCGAATATGTGGCTGACTCTGCAGCTGCTCGTCGTCGTGCTCTCTTCCGACCTCGACTCGGTCGTGCCCCAGTCCCCCACTCATCTCATCGTCCTGGCTCTCCTCGGCGCGGCCCTGCTGACCCCGATCGCCGCATGGGCGAGCATGGCTATGCTGCGTGTGCTCTCGCTCTCGGCGCGTCCGCCGGCTCTGCCGGGCACGCGCCGAAGCATCCGCGAATTCCGCATGCCGGAGGAACCCGGCACTCCTGGTACGGCTCTGCCCAGAGCCCCCTCTTCCGTCGTTCACGCCATCGCCTGAACGACCTCGATCACGTTCCGTACGGAACGCCTCCCCGCCTCGGCGCAGGCAATTGTCATCAATCGTCACGGTGATGGCCTGCAACGGCCCAATCAACCGCGCCTCAGTGCGCCCTGTCCGAAGGACACTCACCTGTGAACATCTACGAATTCCTGCCCATCCGCCTGCTCGTCGAGGCCGCCTATACGGTGGTCACGGGGATCAGCGACATTCTCGAACCGCTCGCCGGCGGCTTCAGTGCCGCCCTAGCCGTCATCGTGCTCACCGTCCTGGTCCGCGCCGTGCTCATCCCCGTCGGGGTGTCCCAGGTCAGAGCCGGCATCACTCGAAAACGACTGGCCCCGAAGATCAGCGAGCTGCAGAAGAAGCACAAGGACAAGCCCGAGCTCATGCAGCAGAAGCTCATGGAGCTGTACAAGGAGGAGAACGCCTCTCCTTTCGCCGGGTGCCTTCCGGTGCTCGCGCAGATGCCCGTGCTCATGGCCGTCTACGGTCTCTTCATCAATGCGACGATCGGCGGGCATGCCAATGAACTGCTCGGACATACGCTCTTCGGCCTGCCTCTCAACACGAGCTTCGTCAAACTGCTCGGCGCCGGCGATCTGACCGGCACCGCAATCACGGTCTACCTCATCCTCGTCGTCCTCATCGCCGTCGTCGCCGGGTTCTCCCGACATCTGCTCACCCCGGCCACACCCGAGACCCCGACCACTCCCCCCGCGAAGAACGGGGCAGATGCTCCTGCGATGCCGGATCTGTCAGGAGTGATGAAGACCCTGAGCTTCATGCCCTTCCTCACCGCGATCTTTGCGCTCTTCGTTCCCTTGGCCGCTGCGCTCTATCTGGCGACGACGACCACGTGGACGCTCGGCGAACGACTCGTCCTCAACCGCCTCCTGGGCGCGAACGAATCGCAGCCGGAGGAGAAGACACCGGCCTGACTGGCCCGGCTGAACCAAGAACACAGAAGAGCCCGGGGCGGAGGATTCCTGTCCTCCGACCCGGGCTCTGCGTCGAGGCCGGTGCCGGGCCGCCTCGGTGATCAGGCGATGATCGGCTCCGGGCGGGTGCCGGCCACGACCTTGAGTGCGCCGCCTTCGACAGTGGCACGCACGGTGCCGCCCTCATCGACCGCCTCGGTGACGAGGAGATCGGCGATGCGGTCGTCGAGCTCGCGCTGGATCGTGCGACGCAGCGGACGGGCGCCGAACTCGGGTTCGTATCCTTCATCGGCCAGCCAGTCGAGAGCCTCTGCCGAGACGTCGAGGGCGATGCCCTGAGCCTCGAGGCGCTGCTTCGACGCAGCCAGCTGGTGATCGACGATGGACCGGAGCTGCTCGCGATCAAGCCGTGAGAACATCACGGTGTCATCGATGCGGTTGATGAACTCCGGCCGCATGAACTCCTTGAGACGACCCATGACCTTGGCCTTGAGGTTCTTCTCCGCGTCAGCGGCGGCGCCGGAGGCGAAGCCCAGCGGAGTGCCGGACATGAACTCGGAACCGAGGTTCGAGGTCATGATGACCACGGTGTTGCGGAAGTCGACCGTGCGGCCCTGGCCGTCGGTGAGCCGTCCGTCATCGAGGACCTGCAGCAGCAGATTGAACGCATCCGGGTGGGCCTTCTCGATCTCATCGAGGAGGATGACCGAATACGGACGGCGGCGGACCTTCTCCGTCAGCTGACCCGCCTCGTCGTAGCCGACGTAGCCGGGAGGGGCACCGACGAGGCGGGACACCGTGTGGCGTTCGCCGAACTCGCTCATGTCGAAGCGGATCATGGCCGACTCGTCGTCGAACAGAGTCTGTGCCAGAGCCTTCGCCAACTCCGTCTTTCCGACACCAGTGGGGCCGAGGAAGAGGAAGCTGCCGATGGGCCGATTGGGATCGGCCATACCGGTCTGGCTGCGGCGGATCGCGCGCGACACGGCGGTCACGGCTTCGTCCTGTCCGACCACGTGGTCGTGGAGGACCTCTTCCATATTCGCCAGTCGTGCCTTCTGACTCTGCGTCATCCGTGCTGCCGGGATTCCGGTGGCCCGGGAGACCACATGCGCGATCTCCTGTTCACCGATGATCGCCTCGGCGGCAGCGGTCTTCGCGGCCTCCGCGTCCGGATTCTCGGCGGATTCGATCCGGGCGGTCACCTCGTTGATCTCATCGCGGACACGGCCGGCACGCTCGTAGTCCTCCACCTCGATAGCGGACTTCTTCTCCGCTTCGAGTTCGGAGAGATTGAGCTTGAGCGCGTCGATATCGATCGCGGGTCCGCGCCTGAGCGACATCCGGGCTCCGGCCTGGTCGATGAGGTCGATGGCCTTGTCCGGCAGGAAGCGGTCGGTGATGTAGCGGTTCGACAGCTCCACGGCCGCACGGACCGCCTCGGCGGTGTAGGTGACCTCGTGGAACTCCGCATAGCGGTCCTTCAGCCCGTCGATGATCGTCACCGCATCCTCGACGCTCGGCTCACCCACGGTCACCGGCTGGAAGCGACGCTCGAGAGCCGAATCCTTCTCGATAGTGCGGTACTCCTTGAGCGTGGTCGCGCCGATCATGTGCAGATCGCCGCGGGCCAGGCGCGGTTTGAGGATGTTGCCGGCGTCCATCGAGTTCGCCTCGCCGTTGCCGCCGACACCGACGAGGGTGTGGAGTTCGTCGACGAAGACGATCATGTCTCCGTCGTCGGCGATTTCGTTGAGAGCTCCGGTCAGGCGCTCTTCGAAGTCACCGCGGTAACGGGTGCCGGCGAGCATTCCGGGCATATCGAGCGCGATGATGCGCTTGCTCTGCAGCTGCTTGGGAACTTCGCCCGAGTGGATGGCCTGAGCGAGGCCTTCGGCGACCGCGGTCTTGCCGACACCGGCCTCGCCGAGGAGGACCGGGTTGTTCTTCGTCCGGCGGGCGAGGATCTCGATCGTCTGCTCAATTTCCTCTGAACGGCCGATGACGGGATCGAGTTTGCCTTCGGCTGCGAGCTCTGTGAGGTCCGTGCCGAACTTCTCCAACACGGATTCCTGACCGTCCTCACCTTCGGCCTCCTGGCCGGGGTGCATGCCTGCGGCTTCGGCCGCCTCGGCACCGGCCTGCAGTGCAGCCTGGGTGACGCCGGCCTGGGCGAGGATCCGACCGGCGGGCATCTCCTGGTTGAGCACGAAGGCGAAGAACATGTGTTCGGGATCGATGTAGGTCGATCCGAAGGCTCGCGCCACCTGGTAGGCGTCGAGCAGGGCGCGCTGGGCCGAACCGGTCAGTGTGGGCGTGGAATCCGCCTCGGTGTCGGTGCTGGCCGGAAGGCGCTCTTCGATCGCATGGGCGATGGCCTCGGGATCGGCACCGGCCTGGCGCACGGCGGAGATTCCGGGTTCGGAATCGACCATGGTGCGCAGGATGTGGAGTGCGTCGACCTCGGACTGACCGTGTCGTGCTGCGAACTCTGCGGCCGCTTCGATGACCTCGTGGCTGCGCTTGCTCAGCAGTCGGTTGATGTCGACGGAACGGCCTCGGCGGGCTCCGGTCTGTCCCTGGAGGAAACGAGCGAGGAACTCGTCGAACGAGTCTCCGCCCGAGCCTGCGGGTCCGAAGAATGTGGCCAAAGCTGACCTCCTCTTTCAAAGTTGAGCGTATACGACTCAATCAACAGGTGCATGCGGACATATATTCCCGCCTGTCGACCACCCGACGGCGGAGTGTGAACAACATCACTGTCAAGAAATGCATTGAATGCATTTCTGCATTTGGTGCAATTTTGCAAGAGGTGCATAATTTTCTGGTGAGTTCCGAACCGACCGAATCCCTCCGCGAGCGTCAGACCCGGGAGCGCCGCGCGTCCATCCACGCAGCGGCCGTCGATCTCGTCTTCGATCATGGGCTCGACGAGGTGACTGTGGCTCGGATCGCGGAAGCAGCAGAAGTCTCGACGCGCACGTTCTTCAACTATTTCCCCACCAAGGAGATGGCGATCGTCGGACTGACGACCTCTGACGATATCGCCGCCGCTCTGCAGCGATTCATCGAGGACTTCGAGCCCCAGCGCGAGCTTCTGGTGGAGGATCTCTCCTTCACCATCCGCGCCGCGTTCGAATTCCTGCTGCCGCGGTCGGCGAACAAGCAGAAGCTGCGCGCAATCCAGGCTCGGCATCCGCACCTCGGCATGCTCAGCATGGAGACGAAGCGGCACTACTCCGAGCAGATCATCACCGGCATCCGCCGGCGAGTCGAACGTCGCGGAACCACCTTTGCCGATGACGATACTGCCGCACGGGCCACGCGGATGCTCGCGCAGCTGTGCAGCATCCCGCTCGAGCATGCTTTCGCCTCTGCGCGATTCGACACTGAACACGAATTGGACGACGAACGGGTGGACCAGGCGTTCAACTCCTCGATCGAACTGTTCCTGACCCTCTTAGAAAGGCTGAAATGACCACTACCGCCACCGAGCCCGCTGCCGAGGAGCAGCACGGCGCCGAAGAGGAGCCGGAGATCGAGACCCCGTCGGTGATCCTGCTGTTCACCGGCCTGATGCTGGCAATGTTCATGTTCTCGCTCAACCAGACCATGTTGGCCACGGCCCTGCCGACCATCGTCGGTGACCTCAACGGCGTCGACCAGATGCTGTGGGTCTCGACGGCGTTCATGCTGGCGTCGACGATCATGATGCCGATCTACGGCAAGCTGGGCGATTCGTTCAACCGGAAGAAGATCTTCATCTTCGCCATCTGCATGTTCATCCTCGGTTCGATCGTCGGCTTCCTGGCCCACAACATGGCCGTCCTCATCACCGCACGCGTCATTCAGGGACTCGGCGGCGGCGGTCTCATCATCCTCTCGCAGGCCCTCATCGCCGCGGTTGTGCCGGCGCGCAAACGCGGCCCGTACATGGGCATCATGGGAGCGAACTTCGCGGTCACCTCGGTGGCGGGACCGCTGATCGGAGGCTGGATCACCGAGGGTCCCGGCTGGCGCTGGACATTCGCGCTCAACCTGCCGTTCGGCGTGCTCGCGCTCATCGCCGCCATCATCTTCCTCAAGGTCCCCAAGTCGGATCGGTCGGTCAAACGCCATGTCGATGTCGCGGGAATGATCCTCATCGCCGAATTCACCTCGGCACTCATCCTCACGACTTCGTGGGGCGGCCATCAGTACGACTGGGACGATCCGATCATCATCGGACTCATCGCCATCGCCGTGATCAGCACCGTCGTCTTCGTCTTCGTCGAACAGGCTGTGCCCGAACCCGTCATCCCGATGTTCGTGTTCAAAGACACGAACTTCGTCCTCTGCACGATCGCCGGCATGTGCATAGCCATCGGCATGTTCGGCGTCCTTTCGTACATGCCCACGTTCCTGCAGATGGCCCACGGGATCGAAGCGACGAAGGCCGGGCTCCTCATGGTGCCCATGATGGCCGTGATGCTGCCGAGCTCGGTCATCATCGGCTTCGTCGTCTCGAAGACGGGACGGTACAAGTGGTACCCGGTGCTCGGCAGCGCGATCGTCGGCGTCGCCCTCTTCCTCATGGGGACCTTCGTAACGGCCGATCAGAACGTTCTCGTCGTCATCGGCTGCCTGTGTGTGCTGGGCCTCGGCCTGGGACTGTCGATGCAGATGCTCGTGCTCATCGTCCAGAACTCGTTCCCGGTGGCGATGGTCGGCACGGCGACAGCGTCGAACAACTTCTTCCGGCAGATCGGCGGCACGCTGGGCATGTCATTGATCGGTTCGCTCTTCACCTCGAGGCTGGCATCCAACCTCGAGGACGGCATCAAGTCTCTGGGGCCTCAGGGCGCCCAGGCGATGAAGGGCACGGGGTCGAATTCACTGACCCCCGAGGTGGTCAAGTCGCTGCCCGATCCGATCCACACGATCATCGTCAATGCGTACAGCGATGCGCTGGTGCCGATCTTCCTGTGGGTCTGCCCGCTGGGAATCATCGCGGCAGTCATCCTCATGTTCGTTCGTGAGAAGGCTCTGGCTACGAAGATCGATGCGGGTGCCCCGACGGACCATCAGCGTGAGGTCGTCGCGACCGACAGCATCGCTGTCGTCGAACAGCCTGGTTCGCTGACCCCCTCGGGCACGAGCTCCGTCAGCGATGAGATCGAGTACGAGAAGGCCACGCAGGGTGCCGGAGACTACTCTCTGCGGCCCCGCTCGCCCAAGCACTGATACGCACGTCCACGCCACGACAGTGCGGGCCCCGCAATTGCGGGGCCCGCACTGTATCGGCCGGAGTCTGTCCGCGACTGCCGTGGACTAGCCCTTCGATGGCCATCCGTTCGGCTCACACCCCTGCAGGCCCTTCGTCTGCTGCTGCATGAGCGGGGCCGTCTTGCCTGGTCCGGGGCAGGATTCGTGGCCGTGGCCGAGAGCGTGACCGACCTCGTGGTTGATGAGGTACTGCCGGTACTGGACGATATCGTCGAACTCTTCGGTGGCGGAGACCCAGCGCTTGGCGTTGAGAATGACGTTGGGACCGTTGCGACACGAGAGCCTACCCAGGGTCCGCAGCGGCAGGCACATCTCGTCGACGGTATCGGGGCTGGCGATGGAGATCATCGTGTCCTGACCTTCATCGACGAGCTCGATGGAGACGTCGTCCATGTCCTGCCAGCCGCGCTCGTCCTGGAGGGTCTTGATGATGAAGTCTCCGGCCTCATCGACGTCGATGGGCAGGTTGTCTTCGACGCGCAGGGCGACCTTGAACGTCTTGCCCTCGTCGCGGTTGGGTCCGGTCTCCTCTTTCGGCCGGTCCCATTTTCCGCTGCCATGATCGTCGATTTCGTCTTCGCTGACTCCCGCCGCTCCTGCGTCTTCCACGCTTGCGGTCTCAGTGGGCGTGGGCGTCTGGCTCGGCTCTTCGCCGGCCGTGCCGCTCGGATCCGGCGATCCGGACTGTGTTTCGGCCGCCTTCGGGGTCGGTCGCGTCTCTTCCTCACCTGCGGGCGCGCAGGCGCTCAGTCCGATGAGCAGCGAGGCAACGGCAAGCGAGGTCAAGGTGCGGAGGCGCGGGCGGGCGGCGAGGCGGGTTCGACTGAGCACGCCTGTGAGTCTAGTCGCAGCACGCGATGATGCGGACGGTTCAGCGAGAAACGGGCTGAGTGTCGAGAAACGCGTGCGCACACCCAGATCTCGACACGCAGCCCGTTTTTCGGTGAGGTCAGAACTCGAGGACGCCGTCGGGGCCGCGAAGCCGGGCACGCAGGCGGCGATCCGACCCTTCGACCACAGTGGTGTCACCGGCACCGAGTACCTCGAGCACCTGCAGCGCCGACTCGGGTTCCGGGGATTCCACACGGAACTCGAGCAGTTCGAGCGCGGGCAGGGCCGCCTCGGCGGGATGGACGGATTCGCCCCAGTCGATGAGGAACGGCTGCGCACCCTCGCGCGGGAGCGGGGAACGCGCGGTCAGCCGCCATTCGAGGCGGTCGCCTTCGGCGGTGTCGCGGGCCATGTCCTGGACCTCACCGAAGTCGATGCCTGCGGTGTTCGCGGCTGCGATCTTCGCGAGGAACGCCGGCGGATGGATGGCCCAAGTCTGCAGCGTCGGCTCGGTGGCCAGATGTGCGTCGAGGGGCAGGGTGCCGTCGGCCGGCGGCTCCTGCTGCGGGTCCGGACCGAGGATTTCGAGGTAGGTGTGCGCTCCCTTCGGCCAGCCCGTCGGGGCGAGTCCGAGGAGGAAGTTCGCGGTCCCCCGCCCCGGATGCGAGCCGCCGGGAACCGCACGCACCCCGGTGGACTCTTCCACGGCGGCGACCCCGGATTCGAGGTCGGGCACCGTGATGACGAGGTGGTCGAGTTCAGCGGGAATGATGTTCAGAGCGTCCATGATCCACCCGGACCTTTCAGATGAGCGTGTAGGCCCTCAGTCTCCCCCTCTTGCCCTCCTGGGGCAATGATGTCGAGAGCGATGCCGAAGAAATCGAGGACCGTTCCGTCCGGTCGGCGGCGGGTCATGTCATGAACCTCGCCGAGGCGGACCCGCGGTTCCTGTGACCGCGCCGCGGCCGTGACGAGACCGTCGAAATCGTCCGGACGGATCGCCCACCTCTGCACCGTGGGTTCAGTGATCCCGGCCAACCGTGACGCTGCGAGCGCCGGGTCCTGCTCGGGGTCGGGACCGAGGATCTCAAGGTATGTGAGCGGGTTCGAACAGCTCGGACGTGCGAGTCCGAGCGATTCCGTGAGCTCATCGGCGAGCTCGAGTCCGAGCAGCGCATTGGCTGTCCCCAGCCCCAGATGGGCACCGCCGTCGACCGGCTCCACCCCCAGACTAGTCGCGGATTGCTCAACATATCCCTGAAGGTCGGGAACGGCGATGACCAGATGATCGAAGCGCGAATTGCTCAACATGTCTCAATATTAAGCCCCGGATTGACGGCGATTGCACGGATGCGCTTAACTCAATGCATGCACATCCACTTCGGGCCCCGCGCCGGACACCGCCTCTGCCAGTCAGAAATGGCACCACCAATGTCCGCATATTGTTGAACTATCCGACTCAGTTCCCCCTGCTCCATCCCTCTTGCCCGAAGGACCTCTCATGACGGATCACCGTCTCTCCACCGCGGCGCGTCTGACCCGGCGCCGCCTCGACCGCCGTTCGGTCCTCAGCCTCGGTCTCGGTTTCGGCACTCTGCTCACCCTCAGCGCCTGCACACCCCACGATTCCGGTTCGCTGGCCGAGGGCGAACCCGTCCGTGGCGGAGTGCTCACCTACTTCGAACCCCAGACCTGGACCCTGCTCTACCCGCCGTCGGTCGGCTTCTACCCCAACGGCGGGATCATGAACAACATCTCCGCGCGCCTGCTGTGGCAGGATCCGAAGACACTCGAGCTCTATCCGTGGTTGGCGACCGAACTGCCGGAGACGAACGCCGATGCCACGACCTACACATTCACCATCCGTGAAGGCGTGACCTATTCGGACGGTTCACCGCTGACACCTGAGAATGTGGCGAAGAACTTCGACCTGTTCGGTCTCGGCGACGAAGCACGCACGTTGCCGGTATCCGAGCAGATCTCGAACTATGAGCGCAGCGAAGTCCTCGACGAGCATCGGGTTCGGTTCCACTTCTCCGCCCCCCTCCCCCGGTTTCGCGCAGGCGACGTCGACGATGAACGCAGGACTGCTCGCCGATTCCACTCTCGACCTTGACGCCGAAGGCTTCGGCCCGGGCGGAGCCACGCAGATCCACACCTGCGGTCCCTTCCACATCACGGCCGAGACCATCGGCACGAAGCTCTCCGTCCGTGCCCGCGAAGACTACGACTGGGCTCCCCCACATCTGAAGCACCAGGGCCGAGCCCACCTCGACGGCATCGACTATCTGACCAACAACGAATACTCCGTGCGCATCGGAGCCGTGCTCTCCGGACAGGCAGACGGCGTCCGCGACGTCCAGGCTCCGGACGAGTCCCGTGTGACCGAGCAGGGGCTGCGCCTCTATGCGAAGGCGACGAACGGAATCAACAACAGCATCAACTTCCGGTTCCGCCACGACCTGCTTGCCGATATCGACGTCCGGCGAGCACTCATCGCCGCCATCGATCGCCAGGAGATCGTCGACAAGCTCTTCACCCCGAACTACCCGCTGGCCACCGGTCTGCTGGCCAAGGGCGCCATGGGGTATGTCGACCAGTCGGGGTCGTGGGACTTCGACCCGGACAAGGCCAACCGCCTCCTCGATGAGGCCGGGTGGAGCGAGCGCAACGGGCAGGGCTACCGTGTCAAAGACGGGCAGCCGTTGGCGCTGACGGTGAATATCGCTCTGCCGCAGCCGCGGTCGAACGAGGTCCAGACCCTCATCCAACAGCAGCTGCGCCGCGTGGGCGTGCGCTTGTCGATCAACCCCGGCGACCAATCGAAGCAGACCCTCGACGCCCTCGACCTCGACACCGTGCAGATCTACCATTCGATGGTCGCCCGCGCCGACTTCGACAATCTGCGTTCGAACTACTCCTCGGTCAACCGCGACGTCTTCCTCAACGGAGCCGATCGCCCCGACGCCGACTACGATTCGGTCGATGCGAAGGTCGACGAGCTCCTCGAGACCCTGGCATCCGAACCGAACCGCGAGAAACGCCAGCAGGCCGCCGAGGCGGTCCAGAACTACCTCGTCGACCAGGCCTATGTGCTGCCGTTCTTCGAAGAGCCGCAGGTCTTCGCCTTCCGCCGCCGCGTCCACGGCTTCGCCACCGAACCCGTGGGGCGGCCCGACTTCTACAGCACCTGGCTGGCAGGAGAGAAATGATCCTCGACACCCGTTACCTCTTCCTGCGCCTGGTCCAAGCGATCCTCGTGCTGCTGCTCGCGTTCACCGCGGCGTTCATCCTGCTCAGCCTCATCCCCGGCGACGGCGTCACTGCCCGTTTCGCCGATCCGGCGCTGGGTCTGTCCAATGACCAGATCGCTGAGATCCGTGAGGCCACCGGCGCCGACGACTCCTGGTGGTCGCGTTACGTCCTCAGCCTCACCGGGTTCCTCACCGGCGACTTCGGCTATTCGGTCCAGACCGGTGCGGCCGTGTCGACGATCATCGCTGCGGCTCTGCCGTCGACCGCAGTCCTCGCGGCCTCCGGGTTCGTCACCGCCCTCGTCCTCGCCGTGATCATCGCCGTCTTCGCCACCTTCGGACCGTCCACCGGGTCGACGGCTCGGGTGCGTCGGGTCCTCGACTCGGTGCCCAGTCTCTTCATCTCGATCCCGGTGTTCTGGCTCGGAATCCTGCTCATCCAGGTCTTCTCCTTCCAGCTCGGCGTCGTCTCCGTCGTCGATCCCGGCCCCGCCGAGGCGCTCGTGCTGCCGACCCTGACCGTGGCGGTTCCGCTCTCGGCCCCGATCGCCCAGGTGCTCATCCGCTCCATCACCGAGGTGCAGGCCTCCGGCTTCGTCAAGGTCACCACCGCGAAGGGCGCCTCCGAACTGTGGATCCTCGTCCACACCGTCGCCCGCAATGCGGTGCTGCCGGGGCTGACGATCATCGGCCTCGTCTTCGGCGAACTCGTCGCCGGCGCCGTGGTCACCGAGACCGTGTTCGGCCGCAACGGCATCGGGCTCATCACCGCCCAGGCGGTCACCCACCGGGACAATCCGATCCTGCTGGCCGTCGTGGTCATCGCCACCTTCGGCTACGTCATCATCAATCTCGCAGTCGATCTC
Organism: Brevibacterium siliguriense; assembly: GCF_900105315.1. Taxonomy (NCBI): domain Bacteria; kingdom Bacillati; phylum Actinomycetota; class Actinomycetes; order Micrococcales; family Brevibacteriaceae; genus Brevibacterium; species Brevibacterium siliguriense. The sequence goes on from NZ_LT629766.1 coordinate 3,617,897, forward strand.
CTCTACCCCGTCATCGACGTCCGGCTGCGCACGAAACGCAGCTCCGCCTCGGCAGGTAGAGTCCTGCGCAGCCACGACGAATCCACACGTCGCGCCCTGACTGCGTCCGCGGCCAGCGTCGGCGTCGACCTCGACTGGGATGACGAGACGAAGGAGAAGTACTCGTGAGCATCGTCTTCACCCGCGGCCAGGCCACCGAGACCCGGCGCGCACGCGGCGGCCGGGCACGCGCCGCGCTCTCCCCGGCGACCGTCGTCTCCGCTCTGGTTCTGCTCATCGCCGTCGCCTGGGCGCTGGCTCCCGGGCTCTTCACCCACTTCGACCCCAACGACGGCGGAGACACCCCTGCCCTGCTGTCACCGAGTCTCGAGCATTGGTTCGGCACCGACCAGACCGGCAGGGATGCCTTCACCCGAGTCGTCTACGGCGCCTCCCAGTCCCTGTTGGCCGCGCTCGTGGCCGTCGGGGTCGGGCTGATCGTCGGCACCACGATCGGGCTCATCGCCGGCACTCGGCGCGGACTCATCGACGATGTGCTCATGCGCCTGATCGATGTGCTGCTGTCCATCCCCGCGATCCTGCTCAGCCTTTCGATCGTCGTGGTCCTCGGCTTCGGCACGATCAACGCGGCCATCGCCGTCGGCGTCACCGCCATCGCCCAGTTCGCCAGGCTGGCCAGGTCACAGGCGGTGCAGATCAACACGAGCGATTTCGTGGCCGCGGCCTACGGGTCCGGCGGCACTTTCTTCTCCGTCCTCATCCGCCATATCCTCCCGAATTCGATCTCGCCCGTGCTCTCGCTGGCGGTGCTCCAGGTCGGTTCGGCGATCCTCCAGATCTCCACGCTCGGGTTCCTCGGCTACGGCACTCCACCGCCCACCCCGGAATGGGGACTCATCATCGCCGAGGGCCGCAATTTCGTCGCCACCGCCTGGTGGCTGACCGTGCTGCCCGGCCTCGTGGTCATGGCAATCGTGCTCGCCACCCACCAGATCGGCAACACCCTGCGAAAGGTGACATCATGACCGACTCCTCACTGCTGCGCATTGACGGTCTGTCCGTCGACTACTCCCACCGAGGCGGCTCCGCGGCACCAGCCGTGAGCGAGCTCGATCTCGTGGTCCGTCCCGGTTCGATGACCGCCGTGGTCGGGGAATCCGGTTCGGGGAAGTCGACGACGGCGAACGCCGTCATCGGTCTCCTTCCCTCCTCGGCCAGGGTCGTGGCCGGGCGGATCCGCCTCGGCGATGTCGATCTGCTGAGTCTGGGCACCTCCGGTTGGCGCGGTATGCGCGGATCTCAGATCGGCTACGTCCCACAGGATCCGGGGTCCTCGCTCAATCCGCTGCAGACGGTCGGCAAGTCCGTCGCCGAGGCGCTGCGCATCCACCGGCAGGCCAACCGCGCAGACGCCCGTGCCCAGGTCGTCGAGCTGCTGGCCCGAGTCGGCATCGACCAGCCGGAGAAGCGGGCCGATCAGTTCCCGCATGAGCTCTCGGGTGGGATGCGGCAGCGTGTGCTCATCGCCGCCGCCATCGCGCTGCGCCCTCGCCTGCTCATCGCCGACGAACCCACCTCCGCCCTCGACGTCACCGTCCAGAAGCAGGTCCTCGACCTCCTTGACGAACTGCGCGCCGAGACCGGAATGGGCATCCTCTTCATCACCCACGATCTCGCCGTCGCCGGCGAACGCGCCGACGAGGTCGTGGTCATGCAGGGCGGACGCATCGTCGAATCAGGTCCGGCGGGTCGTGTCTTTTCCGAACCGGCCACCGACTACACTTCCCGCCTCATCGCCGATGCTCCCGCACTGCAGACGAAGACGCGCCCAGCCCTCGCCGCGGCGGCGGTACAGTCCGCAGACCCGTTCGTCTCCGTCGAATCACTCACCCATGTCTTCGACCGGACCGGTGACCAGATCACCGGCATCGAGGGTGTGGACTTCACGGTGGCGCGCGGGACCACGCACGGTCTCGTCGGAGAATCCGGTTCGGGCAAGACGACCACGGGCAAGGCGCTGGCAGGGTTCCTCACACCGCAGTCCGGGCATGTGCGCATCGGCGATTTCGACGCCGCTGGGCTCGGACGCGGTCGCCCTTCACGGCAGCAGCTGCGGGAGTTCCGTCGCTCCGTCCAGCTGGTCCATCAGAACCCGTTCTCCGCTCTCGATCCCAAACATTCGCTCCGATCGACTCTGACCGAGCCTCTGCGCAACTTCCGCATTGGTGATCGTGCTTCCAAGCCGCGGCTCGTCGCCGAAGCGATGGATCGGGTGGCGCTGCCCACTGACTACCTCGACCGGCGGCCCGCTGAACTCTCCGGCGGGCAGCTGCAGCGAGTGGCGATCGCTCGCGCCCTCATCGTCGAACCCGAACTCGTCGTCTTCGACGAGGCGGTCTCGGCTCTCGATGTGACCGTGCAGGCGCAGATCCTCACGCTGCTCGATGAGCTGCAGAGGGAGCTCGGCCTAACGTACGTCTTCATCACCCATGACCTCGCCGTCGTCCGCCAGATCGCTGATACGGTGTCCGTGATGTCCCACGGACACCTCGTCGACGATGGCGCGACCGAAGAGATCTTCACTCGCCCGCGCTCCGCCTACACCCGCACTCTGCTCGAGGCGATCCCCCGTCCCGCAACGCTGGCGGTCGCTGCAGCGCCTGCGGACAATCGACCCGCAACCCCGACCCTGCTCACCGCAGCAGCAGAAAGCTGAGAACCATGACCCCTCAACCGACAGTTACCCAGGCGAGCGGACCAAAGCTCGGATTCTTCACCCGCCTGCTCGAAGATGCCCCGGCCGCACAGCGCTACCGCTTCGCCCTCGAACAGATCGAGGCGGCCGAGGAGTTCGGCTTCCATTCGGCGTGGGTCGCCCAGCACCACTTCTCCGCGGCCGAGGGCGGACTGCCGTCCCCACTCGTCTTCCTCTCCCACGCCGCCGCCCGCACTACCCGGATCAATTTGGGCACCGCGATCATCACCCTACCGTTGGAGAATGCCGTGCGCGTGGCCGAAGACGCCGCCGTGCTCGACGAACTCTCCGCCGGTCGCCTCGAGATCGGTCTGGGCTCGGGCGGGAATCCGAAGTCATTCCCGGCCTTCGGCACGAACTTCGATGAACGCCGTGAGGTCTTCGCCGACAATCTCACGACCCTGCGCACACTGTTCTCAGGCGACCGGCTGCCCACCGACCACGGTCTCTACCCGGTTCCGGATGCGGAGCGCCCGAGCCTCGAGCGGCGACTGTGGCAGGCGACGTTCTCCGCAGGCGGTGCCGGTGCGGCCGGCGCCGCCGGTGACGGACTCATGCTCTCACGGACTCAGCCGCGCCCCCAGGACAACCCGGCGGCCCGCCTCGACGAGGTGCAGCTGCCGGTCATCGATACCTATCTGTCCCAACTGCCGGACGAGGTCGAACCGCGCATCCTCGCTTCTCGCACTGCCGTGGTCGCCGATGCCGCAGACCTGCCCCGGCTGCGTGAGATCACCGAACCGGCGCTGCGGGCCGAGGCCGACCGCCTCGTCGGCTATGACACCTCCGGACTCAGCCTCGATGAGCTCCTCGTCGCCACCGACACCTACCTCGGCACTCCCGAGCAGGTGAGCGAACGTCTGCAGCATGACCGCGTCCTCGATCGTGCCACCGACGTCAGCTTCCAGGTGCACTCGGTTCCGGCGACGAACGAGACCGCTCTGAGGTCGATCGAACTGCTGGCCACCGAGGTGGCCCCCGCCCTCGGGTTCTCCGCGACCAAGGAGAAGGTGCACTGAGATGGCAGATATCATCAACCTCCTCGCCGGAATCGCGGCGAACGATCCTCTCGATGAGCTGCGCGGCCACCGGGCGCAGGCGAAGGAGAACGCGCAGCTGAGTTTCGAGGCTCTGCTCGAACCCGCTGATCCGAAGGGTGTGAGCTTCCGCGACCGTTATGCGATCGCCGCGTTCACCGCGGGTCTGCTCGGTTCGACTCGGGCCGAGGAGTTCTACCGTGATCTGCTGCGTGACGAAGACGAGTCCGTGTCCTGGGCGGTCGCCGAACTCCTCGACGAGGCGACTGCACCAGCCGGCACAGCTGGTCCCTACGGAATCTTCGAATCCACGGCGTTGGCCGAAGAGAACGTACCCGGGCCGTGGCTGGCTCCCGCCGAGGCGACGGCGGCGAGACTCGGTGAGAAGCTGGTGGCAGGACTCGAATTCGCACATCTTCTCGTCCTCCACCCACGCGACAGCCGCCCCGGTCACCTGGCGCTGCTGATCGAAGCGGGATGGGACGAGGACGGCATCGTCACCCTCGCTCAGCTCGTGTCGTTCCTCAACTTCCAGATCCGCATCAGCACCGGACTCGCAGCACTCACCGAGGCGGCCTCAGCGACCGCGGAATCCCAACCGCACCAGGTGGACCGGTCGGAAGGCGAATCCGCGAACGAGACGGACGATGCCGACGACGGCCCCGCCTCGGCGAGGATGGACGAAGCTCTGCAGGCCGTCGGCGACAGGGTGAAGACGTATCCGAATCTCCACCGTCCCGAGCGGTTCCAGCAAGGTGGGCTCGGCTGGGTGCCGTGGATCGCACCCGTCGCCGAGGCGGACCTCAGCGATGACCAGCGGGATGCCCTCATCGAGGCGGGACGGGCGAAGAACCCGTACTTCCGGCTGCTGGCGAGGGATCCTGCCGCGCTCAAGGCACGGACCCTGACCGACTTCGACATCTTCTTCAACACCACCGACGGGCTCGGTCGGGCCGAACGCGAACTCGCCGCGACCGCAGCCTCGCGGCTCAACGGGTGCCTGTTCTGCGCGTCGGTCCACGCCGATCGGGCCACCGAGGAATCCGGGCGTCGGGACGTCGTCCAGCTCCTCCTCGACGAGGGAATCGGCACGAAGAGCCACCTCGGTGATCAGGTGTGGGGTGCCATCGTCGATGCCTCGGTGGCGCTGACGCTGACCCCGCAGTCCTTCGGCGTCGCACACGTCGAGCAGCTGCATGCGGCGGGTCTGGACGACGGCGACATCATCGACGCACTCAGCTGTGCTGCCTTCTTCAACTGGGCGAACCGACTGATGCTCTCCCTCGGCGAACCCGAGCAGTTGAAGTAGAGCTCCTCGAGAAGCGGGCTGAGTGCCGAGAAACACATGCGTACACACGATTCTCGGCACTCAGCCCGCTTTTCAGTGAGAAGGTGCCGGCCTCAGCCGACGTCCATGAGCGTCGATCGAATGATGAAGCGGTTTCCCGTCGGTGATTCGACGCTGAAGCCGCTGCCGCGGCCCGGCACCACATCGATCGTCAGATGCGTGTGCTTCCAGTACTCGAACTGCTCCGTCGACATCCAGAAGTCCAGTCCGGCCTTCTCTGCATCGTCGATGGGCAGGGCGAAGTGTCCGAGCAGCACATCGGCTTCCGAGGTGAGGAAGTCGCCTTCGGGAAGCACATGGGCGACGAGCCGTCACAGCAGCCGCCGGACTGGTGGAACATGAGCTGTCCGTGTTTGTCGACGAGGTCGGCGAGCAGGTCGATGGCGGCCTGAGTCATCGCCACTCGCGATTTCTCTTCGCCTTCGATCGTCGGTGTCGATTCGAGAGCGGCTGTTTCGGCTGTTTCACTCATCAGAAGAATCCTTGTGCATTTTCGGAGTAGCTGACCAGCAGGTTCTTCGTCTGCTGGTAGTGGTCGAGCATCATCTTGTGGTTCTCACGTCCGATGCCCGAGGACTTGTATCCGCCGAACGCGGCGTGGGCCGGGTAGGCGTGGTAGTTGTTCACCCAGACGCGTCCGGCCTGGATGTCGCGTCCGGCTCGGTAGGCGGTGTTGCCGGTGCGGGCCCAGACTCCGGCGCCGAGGCCGTAGAGCGTGTCATTGGCTGTGGCGATCGCGTCGTCGTAGTCGGAGAACGAGGTCAGGGCCACGACTGGTCCGAAGATCTCCTCCTGGAAGATGCGCATCTTGTTCGTGCCCTTGAAGATCGTCGGCTGGATGTAGAAGCCGCCGGCCAGATCCCCGTCGAGTTCGGCCTTGTCGCCGCCGATGAGCACCTCGGCGCCTTCATCCTTGCCGATCTTCAGATAGGACATGATCTTCTCGAACTGGTCGTTCGAGGCCTGTGCGCCGACCTGGGTGTCGGTGTCGAGCGGGTTGCCCTGTTTGATGGAGCGGACGCGTTCGACGCCGGCGGCGACGAAGTCGTCGAAGATCGAGTCCTGTACGAGTGCACGCGACGGGCAGGTACAGACCTCGCCCTGGTTGAGCGCGAACATCGCGAAGCCTTCGAGCGCCTTGTCTCTGAAGCTGTCGTCGGCGGCCATGACGTCGTCGAAGAAGATGTTCGGTGACTTGCCGCCGAGCTCCAGAGTGACCGGGATGATGTTCTGCGAGGCGTACTGCATGATCAGGCGGCCGGTCGTCGTCTCACCGGTGAAGGCGACCTTGCGGATGCGTTTGTTCGACGCCAGCGGTTTGCCCGCTTCGACGCCGAAGCCGTTGATGATGTTGAGGACGCCGGGAGGCAGCAGGTCGCCGATGAGTTCGGCGAGGACGAGGATCGACGCCGGGGTCTGCTCAGCCGGCTTGAGGACGACGCAGTTGCCGGCGGCGAGCGCCGGGGCGAGCTTCCAGGTGGCCATGAGCAGGGGGAAGTTCCAGGGAATGATCTGTCCGACCACGCCGAGGGGCTCATGGAAGTGGTAGGCGACGGTGTCGTCGTCGATCTGAGAGATGCCGCCTTCCTGCGCCCGGATGGCTGAGGCGAAGTAGCGGAAGTGGTCGACGGCCAGCGGGAGGTCTGCTGCCAGGGGTTCGCGAATTCCCTTGCCGTTGTCCCAGGTTTCGGCGACGGCGAGCATTTCGAGGTTGGATTCGATGCGGTCGGCGATCTTGTTGAGGATATTGGCGCGTTCGGCGACCGAGGTCTTGCCCCAGGCCGGTGCCGCTGCCCATGCTGCATCGAGTGCGGTCTCGACATCGTCTGCGGTGGAGCTGGGGATCTCGGTGAAGGCCTGCCCGGTGACGGGAGTGATGTTCTCGAAGTAGTTGCCGTCCTTCGGCGGCACCCACTCTCCTCCGATGTAGTTCTCATAACGGGGCTTGAACGTGACGAGCGCGCCGTCGGTACCGGGTGCTGAGTAGACTGCCATGACACTCCTTCGTGTGAGTCCATCCACCCCACATCACGTGCCTCGTCCGATGGCGGTCAGAGGCGCGGAGCGGATGTGTCCGTGTCCTCTCACCTTAGGTCGGAACAGGGGTGCGGACAATAGACGTTGAGGGAGTTCGGAGGGTGGTCGCCGAAAGAGCAGTCAGCTCAACGGCAGAGGCGCAGCGAAGACCACCATGTCTCGCCGGGTGCCGCCGATCTCCTGCTGTTCGGCGAGCACTCGTTCGCGCACATATCCTGCTCTGTCAGCGGTCCGCAGAGACCCGGTGTTCCCCGGTTCGATGAAGAGTTCGACTCGACTCAGTCCGGGTATCGTCCAAGCGAATTTGGTCAGTGCGATGAGCGCCTCGGTGGCGTATCCGCTCCGTCTCGACGAGGGCGCGATCCCGTAGCCTGCATCTGCTCGGCCGTCTGCGAGGTCTTTGAGCCATAGACCGCAATGCCCCACTGCCTCGTCGTCAGATCGCTTCGCGATTGTGAATGAGAATCCCCGCCCTTCGGCGTGACGCCCCTGCTGTCTCCGCACCCACGACTCTGCCTCCTCGCGACTGGCATTTCCGGGCAACGTCCCAGTCAGAGGCACGTAGGGATCGGTGGACAGATCACGGGCCATATCAGCATCACGCAATTCCACGCGCCGTAGCCTGAACGCACCGAACTCCGGGTCAGTTGCGGGCCACGGAGGCAACTGGTGAGACGCGCACACCCTATTCACCTGGTGCAGCGTGGGCCACCGGCTTCACCATGATCAGGCAGGGCGTGTCCGCTCCCCACAGGTCTGTCTCCTCCAGAGGGACAAAGCCCATCTTCTCGTAGAAGTGACGGGTCCGCGCATAGTTCGGATCGTACTTCGACGGCCCGAGCGTCTTCACCTCGAGCAGCTTCGCCCCACGGGCCCTCACGTCCTCGTTGATGGCCTCGATCATCGCAGTCCCGACTCCCCTGCCGTGGACAGAGCGGTCGACGACGGTGAAATGGATTTCACTGGTCTGCGGGAAATGATTCGTCACCAACGTGACTCCGACGACTCGGCCACGTTCGTCGCGCACCGTCCACGTCTCCATGCTGCGTGCGTCGTCGACGTACTCGGCGTTGGATTCGGGTCTGCCGAACCATTCCGGCACGGTTGAGAGCAGCCGTTCCACATCCTTAGGCACGGCCTCGTCACGCTGTGCGGTCCAGTCGGCTTCAGCCATGGGCTCCACCTTAGACTCCTCAGCGATGCACCGGTACCCCATTGCTAGACTCAGCTCCATGAGCGAGCCCGAATCTCCCGTCCTCCGACTGATCCCGTATCTCGCGGCGATCACCGCAGCCATCTTCATCGCGCTGCCCCGCCTCGGTGGGGACGGGAACCTGCTCATCAGCCTCGTGTTCGCGGCAGTCGCCTATTTCGGCGCGTACTTCATCGCCAAACTCATCATCCACGCACTCGTCACCCGCATCGATTCAGGCAGCCACGACGACCAGGACTGAGGTTCGGACCGCCGTTCCTACCTCTTCGCTTGCGCCGGGACGACGACCTTGCGGATGATGATGAGCGCCGAGGCGGCCACCGGCACCGCGACCACCGCACCGAGCACCCCGCCGAGCGTGCCGCCGGTGATCGCGGCGATGATGACGAGAGCCCCAGGCACATCGACCGCTGCCTTCATGATCCGCGGGCTGAGCAGATACGCCTCGACCTGCATGTACACGAGGTAGTAGATGCCGGCAGTGATGCCCAGTCCGGGCGAGACCATCAGACAGGACGCGGTGATGATGATCGCACCGGTGATCGGTCCGACCAGGGGAATGAGCGAGGCGAGGAACGCCACGAATGCCAACAGCGCCGGCAGCGGGGCACCGATGATGGTCAGGAAGATCGCCGAGCACACGCCGTTGATGACGCCCAAGGACACCTGGCCGAGGACGTAGCGTCCGATGGATCGGGTGACCTCCTCGGTGACAGATTCGACGGTCGGCCGCGACGATGCCGCGACCAGCGAGAACATCGCGGATTTGATGGTCGGCATGGACACGGCGAAGTAGATGGTGAGGATGACGACGATGATCACGCCGGTGAGGAAGCTGAGGATCCCCGCCCCGATCGAGACGACCCCACCACCGAGGGAGAGCACGTTCTTCGGGTCAGAGGCCCAATCTGCGATATTGCCGAAGACCGCATCGATGTCGATTGCGCCGGTGAACTGCTCCTCGAGCTCCGTCACCCACCCGGTCGTCGCGAGGTTCGCCACGATCCCGGGCAGATCCGCGACGAACGTCTGGATCTGGCTGATCACGGCCGGAGCGATGAGCAGCGCGACGCCGACGACGATGAGGATGAAGGCCACGACGACGATGAGCACCGCCAGTGACCGCGGCACATTGCGATCGACGAGCCATTGCACAATCGGTTCGAGACCGAGAGCGAGGAACAGCGCCAAGCCGATGTAGATGATCACGGTCACCACGGACTGCAGCGCCGTCATCACCACGATCGCCAACCCCACGCCCAAAGCGCCGGTGAAACCGAGCCGGAACGCGCTGTTGAGTGTGAGGGACTTGCCCTGACCAGTGCCCATGGAAACCAGTGTAACCAGCGATCATGCGCTGGTCGGCTGACTCACGTTAGGATCGGAGCGAACCCTCAACCGCTAAGAAAGTGAATCGTCGAGAATGAGCGCAGATCCGAACGGAATCGATGTCTGGGAAGCGTTCCTCGACCCACAGACCGACTATTCGCTGCCCGACTTCTCCGCGATCACCCCGGAGACGCTGCTGACCGCGGTTCACAAGGCCACCGATTTCGCCCGCGCCGAGGTGGCTGCGGTCATCGCCGATGACGCCGAGTCCACGTTCTTCTCCACCACCGTGAGGTTCGAATCCGCGTCCGTGCCGATGACCCGCATCGCCTCCGTCGCCGCGGCCATCGAATCGAATCATCTGCGGCCCGAACTCACCGACGCGATCGGCGAGGTGTGGGAACACCTATCGGCCACCCAGACGGAGATCCTGCTCAACGTGGACCTCTTCCACCGCATCGAACAGGTCTCGGTCTCCGACCTCAACCCCGAGGACAAGCGTCAGCACGAACTGACCATCGATCTCTTCGTGCGTGCGGGAGCCCGCCTCGGCGAGGACGAGCGAGAGCAGATGGCGACGATCGCGGCCGAACTGACCACGCTGGAGAACTCCTTCTCCCGTGCTCTGCAGCTCGACACGCGCGAGTTGGCCGTCCACCTCAGCGAAGCCGATGCTCTGGCCGGAATGAACGACGATCAGATCGCGGCAGCGGCGAATCGTGCTGCCGAGCGCGGCGTCGACGGCTACCTGCTGCCGCTGAACAACTTCACCCAGCAGGGCGTGCTCGAGTCCCTGAGCACGGCACAGACTCGTCGACACGTGCTCAACAACTCGATGGCGCGCGGATCCCGCGGCGGCGACGGCGACACCCGCACTCAGGTCGCCGACACCACGGCGCTGCGTGCGCTGAAGGCACATCTGCTCGGATACCCCTCGTACTCGTCGTTCGCCATCGACAATCAGACCGCGGGCAACCCCGATGCCGCCGCCGATATCGTCTCCTCCCTCATCAATCCCGCGAACGCCCAACTCGATGCGGAGCTTGCCCAGGTCAGGCAGCGCTACGAGCTCGAGACCGTCGCGGCCGAAGACGTCAAGTACTACCTCGCGAAGTACCGCGCCGATGAATTCGGCATCGACCCCGACGAGGTGGCCAAGTACTTCGAGTTCGACACCGTCCTCACCGAGGGTGTCTTCCGGGCCGCCACCGGCCTGTACGGAATCACCTTCGCCCCCTACGAGGGCGTCACCGCTTGGCACGAAGACGTCCGCGCCTACGAGGTCACCGATGTCACCGAACGCCCCTTGGGACTCGTGTTCATCGACCCGTACTCCAGGGACACGAAGCGCGGCGGAGCCTGGATGGACCAGCTGGTTCCGGCCTCCCGGCTGACCGGGCTGCTGCCGGTCGTCACCCTTTCGCTCAACCTCGCCAAGCCCGGACCGGGTCGGCCCACGCTGCTCAATCCGACCGAGCTGACGACGTTCTTCCACGAATTCGGCCATGTCCTCCACGGCCTCTTCGCGAACTCCACCTATCCGTCGACTGCGGGCACTGCCGTGCCCCGCGACTATGTCGAGTTCCCGTCGCAGCTCAACGAGATGTGGCGCTTCCACCCGCAGGTCCTCCCCCACTTCGCAAAGCATGTCGAGACGGGTGAGCCGATGCCGGCCGAACTCGTCGATGCGCTCATCGCCAGTGAGAAGTTCGGGCAGGGCTTCGACACGATCGAATACCTCGCCGCGGCCATGCTCGACCTGTCCTGGCATTCGCTCGAAGCCGGGGAGCACATCACCGAGGTGCTGTCCTTCGAATCCGAGGTGCTCGCCGCGGCCGGGTTCTCCCCGCTCGTGCCTCCGCGCTACAGGTCGACGTACTTCGGACACATCTTCGCCTCCGGCTATGCGGCCGGCTACTACTCCTACCTCTACTCCGAGGTCATCGCCGCCTGGGTGAGCGAATGGTTCGAAGACCAGGGCGGACTCAACCGGGAAGCAGGAGATGCCTTCCGCGAGGCCATCCTCGCCCCCGGCTATTCGGTCGACCCGATGGCAGCGATCGAACGCTTCTTCGGCACCCGCCCGGATGTCGCCCCGCTGTTGCGTCGCCGTGGTCTCGCCGAACCAGTCACCGAGACGGACAACGAGGACGATGAGGCCAGTGCCGAGTCCGAATCCGGAGCCGCCTCGACGAGGTGGGATCACCCCAACCACAGGGCGGTCGCCGCCGATCTCACGGCCGCGGGCATCGATCCGCGCATCGAGATCTTCGACGGTTCGACGCCGACGGCAGCCGCCGCAGCCGAGGCCCTGGGCATCGAGGTCGGGGCCATCGCGAACAGCCTCATCTTCTCCTCCGGCGGCCAGCCTGTGCTCATCATGGCCTCGGGCGCGCACCGGGTCGACACGGCACATGTCGCCGATCTCATCGGCGTCGACTCCCTCGACCGAGCGTCGAAGGAACTCGTGCGCGAAGCCACCGGGCAGGTCATCGGCGGAGTCGCGCCCTGTGGCCACCCAGGGCCGATTCCGACCTATGTCGATGTGTCGCTGAAGGACTATCCTGTTCTCTGGGCCGGCGCGGGGACACCGAATTCGATGGTGCCCCTGACGTACGAGCAGCTGCTCACGGTCACCGGAGGAAAGGAAATCACCGTTGTCGCAGAAGAGTCCTGAGGCCGAGCCCGGACGCTCCGAATCCGAGTCTGGGCAGCCGGGTCGCACCACCGATCCGGCGCACACCTCCTCGGCTGCACGCCTCGCAGCTTTTGCTTCCTCCCGGGGCCGCTACTATGCGGTCTTCCTCGCCGTGTTCTGCGCGGTGCTCATCATCTCGAACATCTCAGCCACGAAGGTCATCGGCTTCGGACCGATCGTCACCGACGGCGGCGCCTTCCTCTTCCCCATCGCGTACATCCTCGGCGATGTGATCAGCGAAGTCTACGGTTTCAAGGCCGCGCGCAAGGCTGTGATCACCGGTTTCGCGCTGCAGATACTGGCCACCTTCGTCTTCTGGCTCGTGCTCATCTCGCCTCCGGGGCCCGGCTACGAGAACCAGGACGCCTTCGCCGCCGTGCTCGGCTTCTATCCGCGCATCGTCGCGGCCTCGCTCGTCGGATACGTCGTCGGCCAGCTGCTCAATTCCTGGGTGCTCGTGGCCGTGAAGAAGCGGATGGGCGAGTCGAAGCTGTGGGTGCGACTGCTCACCTCGACCGGTGTCGGCGAGTTCGTCGACACCTTGCTCTTCTGCGTCATCGCCTTCGCTGGTGTCATCCCGGGGCTCGACTTCCTCAACTACATCATCGTCGGCTTCGTCTACAAGGTCGCCGTCGAGATCATCTTCCTGCCCGTGACCTACCGGGTCATCAAGCTCGTCAAGCGCCACGAACCCAGCTACGAACCCGACGCGGACGCCATGTAGGGACGCCTGCGGCTACTTCTTCGCGTAGTAGCGGCCGAGGACCTCGGTTTCGAGCTCGTCGAAGCGGCCGTCGATCATCGCCTGGCGGATCTCGGCGACGAGCGAGACGACGAAGTGCTCGTTGTGGATGGTGCACAGGGTGGAGAAGAGCATCTCTTTCGCCTTGTACAGGTGCCTCAGGTACGCCCGTGAATAGTTCTGACACGTGTAGCACGTGCAGTCGGGATCGAGCGGGCCGAAATCGCGGCGGTACTTCGCGCCGGTGAGATTGTACCGGCCGTCGCGGGTGTAGATCGCGGCGTTGCGGGCCACGCGGGAGGGCGAGACGCAGTCGAAGGTGTCCGCGCCGGTCTTGATCGCTTCGAACAGGTCGTCGGGTTCGGAGATGCCCAGCAGGTGCCGCGGCTTGTTCTCCGGCAGCTCCTCGCACACCCAGCGGATGATGATGCCGAGGTTCTCCTTCTCCAGTGCACCGCCGATGCCGAAGCCGTCGAAGTCCATCGCGCCCAGGTCGCGGGCGGCCCTGCGTCGCAGGTCCTCGTACTGCGCACCCTGCAGCACCCCGAAGAGCGCCTGGTAGGGCCGGTGCGACCGCTCCTCGGTGAGGCGGAAGTGCTCTTCGATGCAGCGGATCGCCCACAGCCGGGTCCGCTCGAGCGATTCCTCCTGGTAGCCGCGGGTGTTCACCAGCGTGGTCAGCTCATCGAAGGCGAACATGATGTCGGCGCCGAGTTCGTGCTGCACCCGCATCGAGATCTCCGGCGTGAACCGGTGCATCGATCCGTCGAGGTGGGACTTGAACGTGACCCCGTCATCGTCGACGTTCGACAGCCGTTCCTTGCCGACGGCGACGAGTTCGTCGTTCTGCTCCCCCGTCGACTCCATCGAGATGACCTTCTTGAACCCCGAGCCGAGACTCATCACCTGGAATCCGCCGGAGTCGGTGAAGGTGGGTCCGGGCCAATTCATGAACTTCCCCAGCCCGCCGGCCTCGTCGATGAGGTCCGATCCCGGCTGCAGGTAGAGGTGGTAAGCGTTCGAGAGCACCGCCTGACCGCCGAGTTCCGCGACCTCGTCGGGGCGCACTGCCTTGACCGTGGCCTTCGTGCCGACGGGAATGAACGCGGGGGTCTGGATGTCGCCGTGCGGGGTGTGGATGACTCCGGTGCGACCGCCCGTGTCCATGCGGGTGCCCACCTCGAAGCCGAACTGCGATCGGTCGTTGATGGGCGCGGTCTCGGATGCTGCCGGAGTTTCGTCTGTAGTCACCAGACAAGCTTAACTAAGTCCATGACGTTCACCCAGATGCTCACCCACGCCGAGGCGGCCGCCCCCATCGTCATCGACGGTGGGCTGGGCAGTGCCGCCGAGGATCGCGGCATCGACCTCGACCATGCACTGTGGTCGGCCGAACTCATCGGCCGTGATCCGGACACTCTGCTCACGGTGCACACCGCCTTCGCGAACGCCGGAGCCCGGATACTCACGACCGCGAGCTACCAGGCGACGCCGCTCGGATTCACCGAGGCGGGAATCAGCGCCGAGGAGGGCAGCCGGATCATCGGCGACAGCGTGCGCATCGCGCGCGCTGCGGCAGATCGCAGTGCCGCACCAGGCGCAAGAATCCTCGTCGCCGGGTCCGTCGGCCCTTACGGCGCTGCCTTGGGCGACGGCGCCGAGTACACCGGCGACTACCGTCTGACGCCGGCTGAGTACACCGCCTTCCATCGTCCGCGCATCGAAGCCCTCGCCGAGGCCGGTGCGGACCTGCTCGCCATCGAAACCCAACCGCGCCTCGATGAGATCCGCGCACTCATCGCTCTGACCGAGGACATCGGCCTTCCCGCTTGGGTGACCGTGACTCTACAGGGCGCCCCGGACACGACCGCCCCGACCATGCCCGACGGCAGTACCCTGGCGGACCTCGCCCAGGCGGTGGCCGCCTCGGCGAGCGTGAATGCAGTCGGGGTCAACTGCGTTCGTCCGTCCCTCGTGACTCCAGCACTGAGAGAACTGTCCAAGCACATGGACTTGCCGCTCATCGCCTACCCGAACTCGGGCGAGACCTACGACGCGGACACTCTGACCTGGCACGACGGCGCGGAACCCGGTGTCGGGTCGTGGCCGGTGGCGGAGTGGACCCACCTAAGCGCGCGGATCCTCGGCGGCTGCTGCCGGATCCGTCCCGACGACATCGCGGTGCTCGCAGAACAGTTTCACCACTGACGCGATCTCTCAGTCCTGAGCGCCGACGAACTCCGGATAGAATTTCTCGGCGACGTTCGGGTGGGAGCGCAGCCGGGAGAGGAAAGCGTTCTCCCCATACACCGCGTGGAGGGCGTCGCGTTCGTCGTCGGTGAGCACCTGCAGACCGGTCGTGCCCGGCTGCGGGTAGAGCAGGGTGAGGGTGCCGCCGTCGCGGTGCTCGCCCACCCCCTGGGCCACGGACTCGGACTCGGACTCGGCTCCGGGATAGCGAACGATCTTGATGAAGGATTCGGCATCCTCGGCGAACGCGTCGGCGAAATGATCGCCGGGCCGGCCGAGACTGAGCGCCCACTGTTCGAGGAGGCGTGCGCCGACCTCGGTCAGCTGCGCATGCCAGGAGTCCGTGGCCTCCCACAGCTCGGGCAGTGATTCCGGCTACTGGTTGGGTCCGGTGAGAAAGAAGAAGCCGATCTCGTGAGTGATGCGACGCAGATCCTCGCGGAACTGTTCCGCGGTCGCGAGGTCATCGGCGAGGCTGAGGTCGAGAACGGGCAGCTGGGTGAGCGTCATGGGCAATCCTCTCTTTTCCCAGCACCTTAGACCGCGCACTGACAGAGCCGGCCGCGACCGGTCACAGTGGGTCGCGCGCCGTCACAATCCGAGACATCGGTCGGAATGCCGCCGACGCGTCAGCCGAGCATCTTGCCCGGGTTGAGGATCCCCAACGGATCCACCGCCGTCTTGATCGACGTCTGCAGCGCCCGCGCACCCGCATCGAGTTCGCGCACCAGCCAGTCCTTCTTCAGATACCCGACGCCGTGCTCACCCGTGATCGTCCCACCCAGGTCAAGACCCAGCTGCATGATCTCTGAGAACGTCTCCTTCGCCTCGGCCACACTCGTCGGATCCGACGCATCGAAGAGCACACTCGGATGCATATTCCCATCCCCGGCGTGCCCGGCCGTGGACACCTCCACCGAATGCCGGGCCGCGATCTCGTCCAACCTGGCGAAGAACTCGCCGAGGCAGGACCGAGGAACGCACACATCATCGATGAGCTCTCCCCCACCGATACCCGACACGTACTTCTCCATCGCCGGAGACACCGCCCGACGAGCCGCGACCAGCATCTCCGAATCCGCCGGATCATCGGAGAAGAACACCTCATCGGCACCCTGCGCCGTGGCGATCGCCTCGAACGATTTCAGCTCGTTCACACCGGCCTGCCCCGGAGCATCCGACTGCACCAACAACAGCGCACCGGCCCCGTCGGGCAGCCCGAAATCACCATAGGCATTGATCATGCCCACGGTACCTCCGTCCATGAGCTCGAGCATCGACGGGGCCGCCCCGGACGCCATGAACTCAGACACTGTATGCCCGGCCGACTCCAAGTCCGGGAAGATCCCGACACCGGTCACCGGCGGCGCCAGCAGAGGTGTGAGCCCGAGCGTGATCTCGACGATGACGCCCAGAGTGCCCTCGGATCCGACGAACAGTCCCGCCAGGTCGAGACCGGCCACACCCTTGGCTGTCTGCCGGCCGAGCGTCGTCACCGTCCCATCGGCGAGGACCACGGTCATCGCCCGCACATAGTCCTTCGTCACTCCGTACTTCACACAGCACATTCCGCCGGCGTTCGTCGCGACATTCCCGCCGATCGTCGAGATCGCCACCGACCCCGGATCCGGCGGATAAGACAGCTTGTGCGCAGCCAGTGCGTGTTTGAGGTCCTGGTTGATGACACCTGGCTGGACCCGGCACGTCTGATTTACCGCGTCGATGTCGACGATCGCACTCAGCTTCGCCACGTTGAGCAGGATCGCCCCGTCGGTGGCGTTGGCCGCCCCCGACAGTCCCGTCCTGGCACCTTGTGTGACGACGGGGATCCGATGCGCGGTCGCGAAGCGCATCACCGCGACCACATCCTCGACGGACGCGGCACGCACCAGTGCCAGCGCCTCTCCGACCGGACAGAACAGGGCCTTGTCCGACGAATAGGAGTCAATGACATCCCGATCGGTGACCAGGGCGCCCTCGCTAAGCTCGGCGGCGAGTTCGCCCAGGTCTGTGCTCACCGCTGTCTCCGCGCTCATCGTCACAGCGACGCCGCGACCTTGAGCACGCGGTCGAGGGCCTCATCGGGTCCGATGCTCACACGCACACCACCCTGCAGCCGGCGCACGGCCACGGCCTGTTTCGCGCACTCGCCCTCGAAGGCGACGGCGGCCTCGGGGTCGAGGGCGATCCACACATAGTTGCCCTGAGCATCGGGCACGGACAGACCCAGCTCCCGCAGATCGTGGGCGAACCGGTCGCGCACCGCGGCGATCTCCTTGGCGCGCACAGCCACCTCGTCGACCCTGGCCAGGGATTCCCGGGCAGCGGCCTGGGCACCGGCGGTGACGGAGAACGGGGCGATGACCTGTCGCATCGCCGAGGCGATCTCGGAATCGGCGATGCCGAAGCCCACGCGCAGGCCGGCCAGGCCGTGTGCCTTCGAGAAGGTGCGGGCGAGTACGAGATTCGGTTGCTTGCGGAACGCGGCGATGGAGTCGGCCGCCTCGGTGGCGAACTCCAGGTATGCCTCGTCGAGGACGACGATGACATTCTCGGGCACCTCGGCGAGGAATCCTTCGAGTTCGGCGTCGCTGATCGTCGGACCGGTCGGGTTGTTCGGCGAGCACAGCAGCACGAGTCGGGTCGTGTCATCGATCGCCGCAGCCAGTCCGCGGAAGTCGTGGCGACCGTCGTCGAGGAGGTCGACGGGTCGCTTCTCCGCGCCCCGCGCCGAGGCGAGGATCGGGTACATCTCGAACGACGGCCACGGATAGACCACGGACGTGCCCGCCTCGAGGGTGATGTTCGTCAGCGCTGTGAGGACCTCAGAGGCACCGGCGCCGGGAACCACCTCGGCGGGTTCGACATCGAGGTGGGAGGCGATATCGGCCACGAGCGCGGCCGCTGTGGGATCGGGGTAATTCCCCGGAATCGCCGAGGCGGATGCCACGGATTCGACAACCCCCGGCAGCGGCGGCAGGTGGTTCTCGTTCGAGGACAGCTTGTACGGGGTCAGGCCCGGTGATGCGACGGGAGGTTTGCCGGGAACGTACGGAGGGAAATCGGCGAGCGCGTCACGGAGCAGGAAACGTTTGGACATGTGCCCATAGTTGCACACCTTGTGGCGGGCGACACAGACTGTCTTGCCAAAGCGTCCGAATGGTCGGAATCGGACGTCTTGGACGGACACCCATCCGCTGTGAGAATGCTCTCCCGAGACGCTGCTGCGACCTCCCGGGTTACAGGTGGGCCGATGCCGGAGAGTAACCTGAGAGACGAATACAAGCAGTCAGAGACGAGGAATGAGAGTCCAAATGCCCTCACCGCAGGAAAAAGTCGACGTCGTCTTGATCGGCGGCGGCATTATGAGCGCCACTCTCGGCGCCATGCTGACCGAACTTCAACCCGAATGGGACATCCGTGTCTACGAGAAGCTCGACTATGTGGCCTCGGAGAGCTCGGATCCCTGGAACAATGCCGGCACCGGCCACGCCGCACTCTGCGAACTCAACTACACCCCCGAGGACTCCAGTGGTCAGATCGACCTGGAGAAGGCCTCGAACATCAACCAGCAGTTCCACCACTCCCGCCAGTACTGGTCGCACCTCGTCGACACCGGTGTCATCACCGATCCGAAGTCCTTCATCAACCCCATCGCCCACGTCAGCTACGGCCGCGGCGACAGGGGCCGTGACTACATCAAGAACCGCTACGAGACGATGGTGCGCAACCCGCTGTTCGCGGACATGGAGTACACCGACGACCCGGCGACCCAGGCCGAATGGCTGCCGCTGATGTTCGAAGGCCGCGGTCCGGGACAGGTCAACGGCATCTCGCGGATCCAGAAGGGCACCGACGTTGACTTCGGCTCTCTGTCGACTCAGCTGCTCAGCTACATCGCGGACAAGGGCGCGACCGTGCGCACCAGCCACCAGGTCACCGATCTCCAGCGCTCCTCCGACGGATGGACTCTCTCCGTCAAGGATCTGCTCTCGCACGAGACCCACCAGGTGGGCGCGAAGTTCGTCTTCGTCGGTGCCGGCGGCGGCGCCCTGCCGCTGCTCCAGAAGTCCGGCATCCCCGAGGGACGCGGTTTCGGCGGCTTCCCGGTCTCCGGAATCTTCCTGCGCACCTCCAATGAGGAACTCGTCGCACGCCACCAGGCGAAGGTCTACGGCCAGGCTGCACAGGGTGCTCCCCCGATGTCCGTGCCGCACCTCGACACCCGTGTCGTCGACGGCAAGGACTACCTGATGTTCGGCCCCTACGCCGGCTTCTCGCCGAAGTTCCTCAAGAAGGGCCGCTTCACGGACCTGCCGTTCTCCGTGCGCGGGAACAACCTCGCCACGATGCTCAACGTCGCCAAGGACAACACGGACCTCGTCACCTACCTCCTCGGTGAGCTGGCTGCGACGAAGAAGGCCCGCTTCGAGGCGATGCACCAGTTCATCCCGAACATCGACCCGTCCGACTGGGAGTTCATCCAGGCCGGACAGCGCGTGCAGGTGATGAAGAAGGATCCGAAGAAGGGCGGCGTGCTCCAGTTCGGCACTGAGCTCATCTCGTCGGCTGATGGCTCGATCGCTGCTCTCCTCGGCGCCTCCCCGGGTGCGTCGACGGCAGTGCCGATCATGATCGACCTGCTCAAGACCTGCTTCCCGCGTGAATACGCAGGCTGGGAGAAGAGCTTCAAGAACATGATCCCCTCGCTGGGTCGCGACCTCGTCGACGACGAGACGCTGCTCAAGGAGGTCTCCGAGTACACCTCGCGGACCCTGCAGCTCATCTGACACGCCTCATCTGAGACTGCCCAGACAAGAAGAAGCGGCCTGCCGGAATCAACTTCCGGCAGGCCGCTTCTTCGTATCAGCGTCAGTCGATCAGCGGGGCCTCAGAGCTCGACCTGGCGGTTGACGTCCTTGTACAGCAGGTAACGGAAACGTCCCGGACCTCCGGCATAGCAGGCCTGCGGGCAGAAGGCGCGCATGGAGATGAAGTCGCCCTCCTGCACCTCGACCCAGTCGCCGTTGAGGCGGTAGACGGCCTTGCCTTCGAGCACGTAGAGCCCGTGCTCCATCTCATGCGTCTCCGCGAACGGGATGACCGCTCCGGCTTCGAAGGTGACGATGTTGACGTGCATGTCGTAGGCGAGGTCGTCAGGGTCGAGCGGACGGGTTGTGCGCCAGCGTCCCTCGGTTCCGGGCATCGGCGAGGGTTCGACTTCGGCTTCGTTGCCGAACTTCGCTTCAGGCGTCAGCCCGGGCACCGGCTGGTAGCGTTTGCGCACCCAATGGAAACGGGCCGCCTCGGTGCCGGTGGACTTCGCCGACCATGTCGATCCGGCGGGAAGGAACGCGAACCCGCCGGGGGTCAGCGTGTGCGCCGTGCCGTCATGGGTGACCTCGAGCGTTCCCGCCATGACGAAGAGGAATCCCTCGACCTCGGGCTGCGGTTCTGGTTTCTCGGAGCCGCCGCCGGGCGCCACCTCGAGGATCGTCTGCGAGAACGTCACCGCTCCCCCGGCCACCGGCTTGCTCAGCACCCACGACCGGGCCCCGGTCCACTCGGGCAGGTTCGAAGTGACGATATCGCGCAGCACTCCGCGCGGGATGACCGTATAGGCCTCGGTGACAAGTGCGCGGTCGGTGAGCAGATCGGACTGCGGCGGATGTCCGCCGGTCGGTGCCCAGTAGGTGTACGGGTCGGTCGTCGTCATGGGTGGGGTCTCCTTCGGTCGGTGGTCAGTGGGCTCAGTCGAGCGAGCCGGTGCGGGCGAGCTGCCCGAGTTGGGTGAGGCTGAGGTTCGTCCGTGAGGTCACGAACTCCTCGGTGTGGGCTCCGCAGACGAGTCCACGGTCGAGGTAGCGGGCGAGCGCCTTCGCTGTGGCGGGTTCGTCGAGGACGGTCGAATCCGCCTTGAATACGTAGTCGTGCAGGCGCTGTGCCGCCCTTGCCCCGCCTTCGCGGTAGAAAGCGAAGGTCGCCAGGAACCGGGTCGGCAGCTGGTGCGGGTGCAGGTCCCACCCCTGATAGATCCCCCGCTTGAGGTGGCGGCGGACGAGGCCCGCGTGCAGCGCCCACGCGTGGTGGACCTCTGCGGGTTCGCCGAGCGGAAGGATGTTCGTCGACCCGTCGGAGAGGTGGACGCCGGTGCCGGCGACAGCAAGCATCATCTGATTCTTCGCGAAGTCTGCGACCGGATGATCCATCGCCTGGTAGGCCGCGGCCACGCCCATCGACGCCGAATAGTCATAGGTTCCGTAGTGCAGCGAGGTCACACGCCCGGCCCCGGCCTGCAGGGCCGTCGCCAGTGGGACGGTGCCGTCGGCGGCGAGCACGAACTGCGGGGTCTCGACCTGGATCTCGAAGGTGATCGTCCCCTCGCCGAGGCCGTGCTCGGCTTCCAGCGCCCGCGCAGCGAGCACCATCGCCCTCACCTGGTCGACGGTGCTGACCTTCGGCAGAGTGAGCACGAGGTTCTCCGGCAGCGCGCCGCCCGCCTTGATGAGTTCAGCGATGAACAGATCAAGGGTTCGCATTCCGCGTTCTCGGGTCGGCGCCTCCATGCATTTGAACCGGATGCCGACGAAGCCGGGGGCTCCCTTCTCGGCTCGGCCGGCCACCGCATCGCGAGCGGCCCGGACGACCCACCGGTCCTCGGTCTCATCGCCCTGGTCGCCGAATCCGTCTTCGAAGTCCAGACGCAGATCCTCGATCGGCTCACGCTCGAGCTTCGCGGTGACCGCCTCGGCGAGGAGTTCGGCCTCGCGGGCCACCTGGTGGATGCTGGTCACCTGGCCGGGGATCGCGGGACCGGATCCCTTCCGGGCGGCGCTGATGACGCGTTCGGCCAGCTGCAGCATTCCGCCATGGGCCTCGACGCACTCGAGCGCCTGCTGTCCCCATTGGTACGGCAGGTCGGCACTCGTGCGGTGACCGGGCACATACACGGTATGCACGGGTTGGCGGACGTCGCGATCACCGGGATAGGCGGTTGCCAGAAGTTCGTCCGTGTCCCCCAGCAGCGAGTCGATATCGGCCAGTACTGATCGTTCCACTTTCACATTCTCTTTCTCTGCACGGGGTTCGACGGCGAGGCGGCGGCGCCTGGCTTGGCCTCATTGTCTCTCATTCTCCACCCCCAGGCACGTAAGGCTCTCTGGGGTTTCAGGACGAGACCTGGGCGACTGCCTCGGCGACCTTCTTCGCCACCTCCGGGTCGAACACGGAGGGGATGACGTAGCCGGGGTGGAGTTCGTCCTCGGGGATGCACGAGGCGATGGCATCGGCAGCGGCGACCATGATGTTCTCGTCGATGTCGCGGGCTTCGGCGTCGAGGAGTCCGCGGAAGATGCCGGGGAAGGCGAGGACGTTGTTGATCTGGTTCGGGTAGTCGCTGCGGCCGGTGGCGACGACGGCCGCCTGCTTGAGCGCTTCGGCGGGGTCCACCTCTGGGTCGGGATTGGCCATGGCGAAGACCAGGGCGTCCTTGTTCATCGCTGCGATATCGTCGCCGTCGAGCACATTTGGGGCGGAGACGCCGATGAACGCGTCTGCACCGACGACGGCTTCCTTGAGTGTGCCGGAGAACCCTTCGGGGTTCGTGTTCGCCTGCAGCCACTTCTTGTGGTCGGTGTCGACGGTCGAGTCCGGGCCGATCGCTCCGTCACGACCGCAGGCGATGATGTTCGTGGCGCCGGCGACCTGGAGGAGGCGGATGATGGCGTTGCCGGCCGCGCCGACTCCCGAGACGACGATGCGCAGGTCCTCGAGCTTCTTGTCCACGACCTTCAGCGCGTTCTTGAGCGCGGCGAGAGTGACGACGCCGGTGCCGTGCTGATCATCGTGGAAGACGGGGATATCGAGTTCCTCGCGCAGCCGCGCCTCGATCTCGAAGCAGCGCGGGGCTGCGATGTCCTCGAGGTTGATTCCGCCGTAGGCCGGGGCGATGGCCTTGCAGATGGAGATGATCTCCTCGGTGTCCTTCGTGTCGAGAGCCACCGGCCACGCGTCGACATCGGCGAACTGCTTGAACAGCACGGCCTTGCCCTCCATCACCGGCATGGCCGCTTCGGGTCCGATATCGCCGAGGCCGAGCACCGCGGTGCCGTCGGTGACCACGGCGACGGTGTTGCGCTTGATCGTCAGCCTGCGCGCATCCTCCTTGTTCTCCGCGATCGCCTTGCACACGCGGGCCACACCCGGAGTGTAGGCGCGGGAGAGGTCGTCGCGGTTGCGCAGAGGCACCTTCGGGGTGGATTCGAGCTTCCCGCCGAGATGGAGGAGGAAGGTCCGATCCGAGACCTTGTGGACCTCCACTCCGGACAGAGCGCTCAGGGCGTCGGAGACCTCGTCGGCATGGGCGACATCTCGGGTGTCGGCGCTGACGTCGATGATGACCGAATGCGGTGTGGATTCGACGACGTCGAGGGCGGTGACAGACGCACCGGTGGCGGCGGCCGCGGCGACGAGGTCGGAGGTAGAGGCCTGACCGACCTCGGTGCCGACGCGCAGGGTGATGGAATATCCGGGGCTGGTGGCGACCATGGGAAATATCCTCCTTGATATCAAGATTCCGTATTATGGATACTAACTTTTGCCTAGTGGAAATTCTAGACGGTTCGCGTGGATTCGGAAAGTTTCTTCCATTTCGCGACTAGACTGAACGGAGTTTCACAGCCGAGACTCACCACAGATTAAGGAACTTCGATGAGCAGCAAGGACACCCCGGCGATCCGCCAGTCCAAAGGCGGCGTGCAGTCCGTCGAACGTGCGTTCGGACTGCTTGAGTGCATCGCGAACTCCGCAGGATCCGCGACGCTGAGCCATATCGCCGCCGACGTCAATCTGCCCCTGCCGACGATCCACCGCCTGCTCAACACCCTGGTCAACCTCGGCGTGGTCCGCCAGCTGCCCGACCGCGGCTATGCGCTCGGACCCGGGTTGGTGCGGCTCGGCGATATCGCCGGGTCTCAGCTCGGCGCCGTCGCCCGCCCCTACCTGCGCGAGCTCGTCGCCGAGCTCGGGGAGTCGGCGAACGTGGCGACGATGGACGGAGACATGGTCGTCTACGTCGATCAGGTCGCATCCGAACGCCAGATGAGGATGTTCACCGAGGTAGGACGCCGTGCCCATATGCACGCCACCGGGGTCGGCAAGGCCATCCTCGCGGGCCTGGAGCCCGAACAGGTCCGGCATATCGCAACCACCGCCGGGATGCCCACTCCCACGGAGTTCAGCATCGGGACGATCGGTGAGCTCGAGGCCGAGCTCGGCCGCATCCGTGAGCGCGGCTATGCCATCGACGAGCAGGAGCAGGAGCTCGGGGTGCGCTGCTTCGCCATGGCCATCCCCGACTCCCCCGCACCCTTGGCGATCTCCGTATCGGGCCCGATCAGCCGCGTCGACCAATCGTTCGCCGATCGCGCGGTACCGCTGCTCAAGGACGCGGCCGCCCGCATCTCCGCAGAGATGCAGAGCGGCCGCTGACCCTGCGTTGAGCTCCTGAACCTGGTCAGGAGTCTCCGCCGGCCGTTCCCGAGGTGCCGGCGTTGACGTCGTTCAGTCGATAGAGTCGAGCCGCCTCGGCGGGGATGGAGCTGTCGATCTCACCGCGCTTGGCGAGCAGCTGCAAGGTGCGCACGACCATGGAATGCGCGTCGATCTTGAAGTGCCTGCGCGCGGCGGCACGGGTATCGGAGAAGCCGAACCCGTCGGCGCCGAGCGTGGCGAAATCGTGATCCAGGTACGGCCGGATGAGATCCGGCTGAGTGGAGTCGAAATCGCTCGTGGCCACGATCGGCCCCGGCTGCCCGTCGAGTTTCTGGCGCACATACGGCACGCGTTGCGCGGCGGCGTCGCCACCGTCGGCGGCGGTCAGTTCCGCGGCTTCGCATTCGAGACCGTCACGGCGCAGCTGCGCCCATGAGGTCACCGACCACACGGCGGCGTCCACGCCCCAGTCAGCGGCGAGCAGGTCCCGAGCCTCGAGCGCCCAGGGCACGGCCACACCGGAAGCGAGCAGCTGTGCCTGCGGACGATCGCCCGCGGCCGCCTCGGCGACGCGGTGGATTCCCCTGAGGATGCCCTCGACGTCGACGTCGGACGGTTCGGCAGGCTGGAGCATCGGCTCGTTGTACACGGTGAGGTAGTACATCACGTTGCGCTCGTCATCGCCGAGGTCGTGCTCGCCGTACATGCGATGCAGACCGTCGCGGACGATATGCCCGATCTCGTATCCGAAGGCCGGATCGTAGACGCGCACGGCCGGGTTCGTGGCCGCGAGCACCGGGGAATGCCCGTCGGCATGCTGCAGCCCCTCACCGGTCAGGGTCGTCCGCCCGGCGGTGGCCCCGATGATGAACCCGCGGGTCATCTGGTCACCGGCAGCCCAGAAGGCGTCGCCGGTGCGCTGGAACCCGAACATCGAGTAGAACACGTAGATCGGGATCATCGGTTCGCCGTGGGTGGAGTACGCTGTTCCCGCCGCAGTGAATCCGGCCGCGGCACCGGCCTCGTTGATGCCCACGTGGAGGAGCTGCCCGCTCGTGGCCTCCTTGTACGAGAGGAACATCTCGCGGTCGACAGCGAGGTAGTTCTGCCCGTTCGGGTTGTAGATCTTCGCGGTCGGGAAGAACGCGTCGATCCCGAAGGTGCGGGCCTCATCGGGGATGATCGGCACGATCCTCTCACCCAACCCCTTCTCCCGCATGAGGTCCTTGAGCAGGCGGACGAAGGCCATCGTCGAGGCGGCCATCTGCTGCCCCGAGCCCTTCTTCGTCTGCGCGAATGCCTTGTCGCTGGGCGCGGGCAGGGTGATCCGATTGTTCGCAGGCTTCCGCGCCGGCAGGAATCCGCCGAGCTGACGCCGGCGGTCGAGCATGTACTGGATCTCCTCGGAGTCCTTGCCCGGGTGGTAATAGGGGACGGCGTACGGATCCTCGTCGATGACCTTGTCGCTGATCGGGATGTCCATCCGGTCGCGGAAGGCCTTGACGTCGGCGGCGGTGAACTTCTTCATCTGGTGGGTGGCGTTGCGCGACTCGAACGTCGTGCCAAGGCCGTAGCCCTTGACAGTCTGCACGAGGATGACCGTGGGCTTGCCCTTGGTGTTCACGGCCTTCTGATAGGCGGCAAAGACCTTGTGGTAGTCGTGTCCGCCGCGCTTGAGGTTCCAGATGTCGTCGTCGGACAGGTGGTCGACGAGTCCCTTCGTCGCAGGGGTCCGGCCGAAGAAGTTGTCGCGGATGAATCCGCCGGATTCGGCCTTGAAGGTCTGGTAGTCCCCGTCGAGAGTCTCGTTCATGATCTTCACGAGGTCGCCGGTGCGATCCTTGGCCAGCAGGTCATCCCATTCGCGGCCCCACAGCACCTTGATGACGTCCCAGCCGGCGCCGGTGAAGGTCGCCTCCAGCTCTTGGACGATCTTGCCGTTGCCGCGCACAGGCCCGTCGAGACGCTGCAGGTTGCAGTTGATGACGAAGGTGAGGTTGTCCAGTCCCTCGTTCGCGGCCAACTGCAGAGCTCCGCGCGATTCGGGTTCGTCCATCTCGCCGTCCCCGAGGAACGCCCACACCCGCTGATCCGAAGTGTCGGAGATCCCGCGGTGGTGGAGGTAGCGGTTCATCTGCGCTTGATAGATCGCGTTGATCGGGCCCAGACCCATCGACACGGTCGGGAACTGCCAGAATTCCGGCATCAGACGCGGGTGCGGATAGGAGCTCAGCCCGTGCGGGGCACGAGAGACCTCCTGACGGAATCCGTCGAGGTCGGCCTCGGTCAGTCGGCCCTCGAGGAAGGCTCGAGCGTACATTCCCGGTGAGGCATGCCCCTGGAAGAAGACCTGATCGCCGCCGCCCGGATGGTCCTGGCCGCGGAAGAAGTTGTTGAATCCGATTTCGTAGAGCGTGGCGGCTCCGGCGTATGTGGAGATGTGCCCGCCCACGGAGATCTCGGGCCGCTGTGCCCGGTGGACGAGCATGGCGGCGTTCCAGCGCAGCCATCGGCGGAAGCGGCGCTCGACTTTCTCCTCGCCCGGATAGAACGGTTCTTGGTCAACGGGGATGGTGTTGACGTAGTCAGTGGTGGTGACCTTGGGCTGGGCGACGGAGTTCGCGGCCGCGCGTGCACGCAGCGCCTCCATGATCTCGGCCGCGCGCTGGGTTCCGCGCGCGTCGACGAGCCCTTCCCAGGACTCGATCCATTCATCGACCTCTTCGTCGGTGATTCCCCTCGGACTCGCCGAGGTTATGTCCTGTGTCATATCGGGGTTTCCTTCTCACGGGGTCCGGGCTCCCGGAACAGTACCCCGGGAGCCCGGAGATGGAAAGTCCTGTCTCAGCAGGTGATGTTCAGATCTCAGCAGAAGCCGGCGACCTGTGCCCATGCGTCCTTGTTCTCGTCGACGCCTTTACGGGTGAAGGTGGCTTCGATGAGGCCGTAGGGGCGGTCGGCGACGATGAAGACCTCGTTCGGGTTCTCGAGCCCGAAACGTTCGATGTCATAGAGGAAGTGGTGCTTGTTCGGGCAGGAGAAGCGGATCTCGTCGATCTCCGGAACGGCCTCGATGACCTTCTCCCCCATCTGGTACAGCGTGTGCTGCAGAGCGTGGGAGAAGTGGTCGGTGAATGAGTCGAGGATAATCTCCTTGACCCTGGTGTACACGGCCTCGAAATCGAGGTCGGTGGTGTTGTAGATCCACCTGGTGGCGATATCGGTAGCCAGGATCCGGTCCTGGGTCTCCGGCAGAGTCGTGTACTTGTCCTTCGGGTAGCCGACGAAGCCCGATTCCGTGGTCTTGAGCACGGTGAGTCCGTTGAAGCCGGAGATCAGCGTGTCCTTATCGCCGTCCCGGGTGAAGACGACGGTGCGGACCTCGGGTGCGGACTTGAAGAACGAGTGCTTGTGATCGTTGATCCGGTCCCAGCCGTATTCTTCGGCTTCCCAGCGTCCGCCGGTGACCCAGTCGAAGTCCGACGTGAAATGATCGGCCAGGCCCATGAGGAACTGTTCGGGCGAGCTCACGCCCAGCTCCTTGGCCTTCGCGAAGACCGTGTTCTTCTGCGTGTCGGTGGCGACGACGTGTTCGTTGTTGCCTTCGGTATGGGCGGTCTCGAAGTCGCCCCACAGCTGCGATGTGACGTTGAGATCGCGGATCTCGTGGCGATCGGAATCGCGGTAGACCCGCATCAGTCGGTTCTCCGCCTTGCCGTACTGGTTCGATGTCAGTCGGACCTTGCTCATTGTCTTCCTCCAGTTCGTCGGCGTGCGCGCCTGCGCACACCGTGACCATTCGATTGGCGAGGCCTGCCCGGGTGAACCGGTCGGCTTCGGCGGTTTGTTGAGGATGGAGATCCTGCAGGGGGCCTGCTTCCCCTGTAGCGTTTGCGGGTGCGGCTCAGCTGCCGCGGTAGGTGCTGTACGCGAAGGGGCTGAGCAGCAGCGGAATGTGATAGTGCTCCTGTCCGGCCTGAACGGTGAAGTCGATGGTGACCACGGGGTGGAAGTGGTCGATCTCCCGGGCTGCGAAGTAGTCGCCGGTGCCGAAGACGATCCGGTAGTCTCCCGGCTCGAGGTGGTCTGGCCCGAAGTCCGCGACCCTTCCGTTGGCGTCGGTTCGGGCCGAGACGATGATCTCGTCACCGGTGTAGAGAGTGACCTCCAGGTCGGCGGCCGGGGTGCCGACCATCGAGTCGAGCGCGTGGGCGGTGATGAAGCTCATGAGAGAATTCCTTCAAGTCTCAGTTCGGCGATCTGGACGAGCTGTTCGCCGACCTCGGCGGTCTCATCCTCTGCAGTGTTGTCCATGCGACGCTCCAGCTCGGAGAGGATCTCCTCGGGCGTGCGGCCGGCGGCGCGGATGAGGAAGACGCGGTCGAAGCGGGTTTCGTAGGCCGCGTTCCCCTCGGCCAGCCGGGTCTGCACATCGGCCTCGAGGGTGCCGAGTCCGGCCTGTTCACGGCTCGAATGGGCCGCCTCCGCGCTCTCGCCCTTCGCTTTCTCACCGATGCGCGGATGATGGGACATCGCCGCGTCGATCTCAGCGGTGGTCAGCGGTCCGGCGGCGCGGGACGCCGACCTGGCGGAATCGAGGTCGGACAGAGGGCGGGCGTCGACGACCGCGTCGATCCACCGATCGACGTCGAGGCAGGGACGCAGAATTCCGCGGGCGTCATCGGCTGGGAGTCGGTTGAACTCGGCCAGGTCCACGGTGACCTCCTTGACAGGCAATGAATGACTTTCACTGTTCGGAATACCATTTCCGAACAACTGCTCCGAGTCTGCTGGGCACCACCGGCAATGTCAAATTGCTCACACACTTTTGTGGAAACTTTCTTCCGTATAGTGGATACTGGTCGTGTGGCAACCGCCGCACACCCGGCCAGTGACGATGAGGTTGAATGAGTGCATGAGCCCGACAACGACAGATCAGACCCCGTCAATAGTCTGCGCCCCTGACTCCTTCAAGGGTTCGGCCTCCGCTCCCGCCGCCGCGGCCGCCATGGCACGCGGAGCCCGGGCGGTCTTCCCCGGTGCACGGATCACCGAACTGCCTTTCGCCGACGGCGGCGAGGGCACGCTCGACGCGCTGCTCGCCGTCTGGGGAACCCGGCCGCGCGCAGTGGATACCGTCGATGCCCTGGGCAGGACCACCTCGGCGGCCTTCGGCCTCTCCCCCGACGGAAGGACTGCGGTCATCGAAGCGGCCCAGGCCAACGGGCTGCCGCAGGTCTCGGACGTGGAGCTGCGGCCCGAACGCGCCGACACCTACGGCGTCGGACTCATCGCGGCCGCGGCCCTCGACCTCGGGGTCGAGGAGATCCTGCTGTGCATCGGCGGTTCGGCGAGCACGGATGGCGGGACCGGAATACTGTCCGCCCTCGGCGCCCGGTTCACCGATGCGAACGGCGATCCCGTCGCACCTGGCGGCGGTGGCCTGGCCGCGATCACCACGGTCGACACCGCGGGGCTGGACCGGCGGGCGACGGCAGTGCGGTGGCGCATCGCCGTCGACGTCGACAATCCGCTCACCGGCCCCCGCGGGGCCGCTGCGGTCTTCGGTCCGCAGAAGGGAGCAGACGCGGACTCGGTGGCCGTGCTCGATTCCGGGCTCGGTCACTTGGCCGAGGTGCTCACCGGCACCTCTGCCGAGGCCGACTCCCTGGCCGCGACGCCAGGGTTCGGGGCCGCCGGCGGGATACCGCTGGGGCTGACGACCATGCTCGGCGCCGAGGTGGTGCCCGGCTCGACGATGGTCGCCGAGGCCGTGGGGCTGACCGAGACCCTAGCCGACTCCGACTTCGTGCTCACCGGGGAGGGATCCTTCGATTCCCAATCCTTGGGCGGAAAGGTCGTCGCGGCCGTGCGGGATCATGCCCCCGCCTCGGCGCGGGTGATCGTCATCGCCGGCCGGGTCGGCCTGTCCGCCGCACAATGTCGGGAAGCCGGGATCACGGCGGCGCTGTCGATCGCGCCGGGGCCCTCGGACCTGGCCACCCTGTCCGAGCGCGCCGAAGCGCTCATCGAGGACACGGCCGCGCAGGCGTGCGCGCTCAGCGCGCAGCCGGACACACCATTTCAACGACGAAAGGACACACCATGACCATCACGACTCAGACTCGGCTCGGCGTCGGAGACATCGCTCCCGACTTCACCCTCACCGACGCCGAGGGGCGAACCGTCTCGAAGGCCGACTATGCCGGCCGCCGCGTCATCCTCTATTTCTACCCGAAGGCCGCATCGCCGGGCTGCACGACGGAGGCCTGCGACTTCCGGGACAATCTCTCGGCGTTGGCGGCCGCCGGATTCGAAGTCCTCGGCATCTCCCCGACGACACCGAATCGCTCAAGGAATTCGCCGCCGAGGAGGGACTGACGTTCTCGCTGCTGTCCGACCCCGGTGCGGCAGTGGCGAAGGCCTACGGAAGCTATGGACAGAAAACGATCGGTGAGCACACGTTCCAGGGCACGCAGCGATCGACCTTCGTCATCGGCGCCGACGGCTCACTGACGCACGCCGAGTACGATGTCGACGCCCGCGGCCACGTCGCCCGCCTCCGCGCCACCCTCCTCCCCTAGTTGCTACCCGACGGCGGCTCAGATACCTCGCGCTGTGAGTATTGACAGTGGCTGGTCTGGGACTGGCTGGCAGAGTAGGTGTTGGCCTCTCCGTCCAGTAATCGTGACTCCACCTCGCGCTGACCCACACCGTGGTGTCTTGCCCTCGATTTGTCCGATCACATGGATGGTGCGGCCGGCACCAGCTCGGCCCACATCGGTAACTTGATCAGAAGGCTGTCCACCCCCCGAAAATCCAGGGGCGTGACTCATCACAGTGTTGTTCCGAAGTGATCTCTAACCCGGACCGGTACCGGCCGCAAGCGGCCACGCAACCCATCGGTCAAACAGGGAGCTTCGAACCGCTATGTCTATTGTCGCGCACTTATACAGTTTCTTCATCGGTGTTGATACACACGCCAGAAACCACGCGTATTCCATCGTCACCAACACTGGAATTCTCGTCGAAACCCGTTCCTTCCCCACCACGTCAGCAGGAATCAAACGAGCCCTCACCTGGGCCGGCAGGCGCACCAGCGGTGACCTCGACACCCTCTGGGTCGTTGAAGGTGCTGCCTCGTACGGTGCGGTGCTGACCGGACACATCGCCGCAGCCGGGTATCCGGTAGTCGAAGCCGGGCGTATGGATGCCAAAGCCCGCCACGGTGTCGGTAAGAGCGACGAGCTTGATTCCCGCCGGATCGCGGCATCTGTATTGCCTCTCGACGCCGATCAACTGCGGTGGCCGCGTCACGGTGAAGGTGTCCGGCAGGCGCTGCGTGTCCTGCTGGCAGCCCGGGACGCGATGACCACGGAACGGACTCGGATGATCAACTCCCTGACAGCTCTGGTGCGCACCATCGATCTGGGCATCGATGCCCGCAAGTCATTGACCAGTGACCAGGTCGACGAGATCGCGAAATGGCGGACCCGCAACGAAGACGTCGACTTGTCCACCGCCCGGGAAGAAGCGATCCGTCTGGCCAAACGCGTCCTCGTTTTGAACGATGATCTGCAGACCAACCATGACAGGCTCACCGAGCTTGTTGAAGCTAGTCCGGCCGCACCCTTGCTGGATGAGCCCGGGATCGGCCCATTCAGCACCGCTGTGTGCTTCACCGCGTGGTCCCACCCGGGGCGGGTGCGGAACGAGGCCGCGTTCGCAGCTCTGGCGGGAGTGAACCCGATACCTGCGTCGTCGGGCAACACGCGCCGGCACCGGTTGAACCGGGGCGGGGATCGGCAGTTGAACCGGGCCCTACACACAGTGGTCATGAACCGAATGGTCCATGACGAACGGACCAGGAACTACGTGGCCCGCCACCACGGTGAAGAACCGACGAAGAAATCCAAGAGGGAGATCAAGCGCAACCTCAAACGGTATCTAGCGCGCCGGGTCTACAAGATCCTCAACGCGCTCGATACCGTTCCTCAACCCGCTTGACAAGACATAGAAGGATCGAGGTATCTGAGCCGCCGTCGGGTGGTTCTATCCGGTGCGCAGACGAGCTGCGAGGATGCCGAGGATGCGTTCGAACGGTGAAGTGCGGAACAGATCTCCGAAGGTCAGGCGGATGATCTTGTATCCCCTGGCCTCGAGTGCGGCTTCGCGCGCCTTCTCCGCGGCGAGGCTCTCACGGGATGAGCGTCCGTCCATCGTATACTTCTCGAGTCCGTCGATCTCGACGATCAGTCGGGCATCGTGATTGCAGAAGTCGACACGGGCGATGACCTCTCCGCGGTGGCCGAAGAACTCCACCTGCGGCTCGAATCCCCTGATTCCGTGCTCGAAGAAGCGCACCGCCGCGATCGACTCCGAAGGAGCCTCGCGCCGTCCGTCGGTGAGATCGAGAGCGCGCAGCACCGCCGCGTCCCCACGAGATTCGGGACACTCCGCAAGCACCGCTTCGATGCGGAAACGCGTGGTGCGACTCCGTCGGATCACCTCGTCGAACATCGGCACGGACAGATCCGGACCATAGTCGCGGGCGATGTCGATGAGCGTGCGCTCCATCGTCGTCACGGCATAGATGCCGACCATCTTCCGGTGCGCCGACGGGACATCCCGGTTGCGCACATAGAGGTGCCGGTACTTGCGGCTGACGTTCGGTCGGAACACTTCAACTCGCGTCTCGGCCGGATAGGCGATCGGGAGTCCGTGGATGAGGGCCGCCGACAGATGCGAGAAGACCTCGCGCCCCTTCGTCACACGCCAGCGGCCCGAGGCGGTGTGGATCTTCTCCGCACGCGCGCGGATGAGGACTCTCAAGGGTTCGATCTCATCGCGCATATCGCCTTGGTGGCCGAACTCCTCGAAGTCCGCTTCGCTCAGGGCCGCCCAGATGGTTTCGTGTCGCACGTCATCGCACGACCCCGTCGCCACATAGCGTCCCCGGGCGATGCGTGTGAGGCAGCATCTCTCTCCGCGCCTGACTTCGTCTTTGGTGAACCCCAGCCGGTAGAGCTTGTCGGTCGTCATACACAGGTACATGACACCAAATTGCATCATCCGATATCAATAGACAATAGGTGCGCGCAATCTGTGGATAACTTCTACCCAGAACTACCTGACGGCGGCTGAGCTACCTCGCGCGAGGTAGCTGGGCCGCCGTCAGGTAGCAATTATTCAGCGGGCGGTGAGGAGGCGGCCGGCTGGGGTCTCGAAGTCGACCGGGGCGCCCCGCAGCACCGTCTGCGTGACTCGACCGCGGACGGTGCGGGTGTCATACGCGCTGATCTGGTTGCGGTGCCAGAGCTCCGTGGCCCGCACCGTCCACTCCTCGTCGGGGGCGAAGACGGCGAAGTCCGCGTCATTGCCCTCGGCGATCGCACCCTTGCCCTCGACCCGGGCCACGGTCGCCGGTGCCGCGGACATCCACCGGACCACCTCGGCGAGATCGACTCCGCGCTTCGCAGCCTCGGTCCACACGAGTGAGAGCCCCAGCTGCAGCGACGAGATGCCGCCCCACGCGGCACCGAAATCACCGGTGTCGAGCAGCTTGAGTTCGGCCGTCGAGGGCGAGTGATCGGAGACGATGCAGTCGATCGTGCCGTCGATGAGCCCCTGCCACAGCGCCTCCCGGTTCGATTCCTCACGGATCGGCGGGCAGCACTTGTGCGTCGTCGCCCCGTCCGGGATCTCCTCGGCGGTGAAGACGAGGTAGTGCGGGCAGGTCTCGACGGTGAGCTTGATGCCCTCGGCCTTGGCCGCGGCGATCTGATCCAGCGCATCCGCCGAGGACAGGTGCAGGATATGCGCCCGAGCCCCGGTTTCCCGAGCTGCGTCGATGACGCGGCCGATCGCGACGTTCTCGGCCTCGCGGGGGCGCGTGGCGAGGAAGTCGGCGAACTTCGGACCCGAGTTCTTCGGCGCCGAGGTCATCACCTCGTGATCCTCGGCGTGGACGATGAGCATTCCGTCGAACGAGGCGATCTCGGCCATGTCGGCCTTCATCTCGTCCGGCTCCAGCGGCGGGAACTCCTCGACTCCGGAGTCTTCGAGGAAGCATTTGAACCCGTAGACGCCGGCCTCGTGCAGGGGCCGCAGATCCGCGGTGTTGCCGGGAATCGCCCCGCCCCAGAATCCGACGTCGACGAAGGCCTTGGGTGCGGCGACCGCACGTTTGGTCTCCAGGGCCGCGACGTCGACCGTCGGCGGCAGCGAGTTCAGCGGCATGTCGACGATCGTCGTCACTCCCCCGGCTGCGGCCGCGCGGGTGGCGCTGGCGAAGCCCTCCCACTCGGCGCGGCCGGGATCGTTGACGTGGACATGAGAGTCGACGAGACCGGGCAACAGCACCTGGTCATCCCCGATCTCGATGACCTTCGCACTCGCCGAGGCGGTCGTGCCCAGATCCTGTCCACCGCGGGCGATCTCGGCGATCTTCCCGCCCCTGACCCCGACCGTCACCGGCTCGATGCCCTCAGGCAGCAGAGCCTTCGCGGCGTGGATGATCAGATCGAAGTCGGCGTCGTTGCTCATGTTCCTCCTCGGTCGCCCGCCCCAGAGGGCCGGTGGATGAAGTTTCGGTATACCGTTCTAGAATACTCGGCTCGGGCGGTTCGGCCCAACCTATTTCGCCGTAGCCAGGTCGCCCATCGGACTCAGCGCCGTCGGAGCGTCAGCCGGGGTCTGGGCGAGGGTCTCGAATTCGTTGATCTTATCGAGGGCAGTGCCCATCGAGATGTTCGTGACACGTTCGAGGATGACCTCGACGACCACCGGGACCTGGTGTTCGTCCATGAGCTCCTTGGCCACACGCAGGCCCTCTCCGATGAGTTCGGGGTCTTCGACCCTCAGCGCCTTGCACCCGAATCCTTGCGCCACGGCTACATGGTCGACGCCGTACCCGGACGATGCGGAACCGGAGGAGTTGATGTTCTCGAAGGCCAGCGAGACTTCGTAGTCCATCTCGAATCCGCGTTGGGACTGACGGATGAGCCCCAGGTAGGAGTTGTTGACGACGACGTGGACGTAGGGAATCCGGTGTTGTGCACCGACCGCGAGCTCTTCGATCATGAACTGGAAGTCGTAGTCACCCGACAACGCCACCACGGTCTCGCCGGGCTTTCCCTTGGCCACGCCGAGCGCAGCCGGACCGGTCCACCCCAGGGGTCCGGCCTGTCCGGCGTTGATCCAGTGCCGGGGCCGATAGACGTGCAGCATCTGAGCGCCGGCGATCTGGCTGAGCCCGATCGTCGAGACGTAGGTGACGTCACGGCCGAAGGCCTCGTTCATCTCCTGGTAGACGCGCTGTGGTTTGATCGGCACCTCGGTGAAGTTCGTCTTCCGGTGCTCGGTCGACTTCCGTGCCGTGCATTCGCCGGCCCAGTCGGTGAAGTCCGGCAGCCCGCCCGATCGAGATCGCGCGGCGGCCAGCAGCGCATCGAGCGCGGCTCCCGCGTCCGAGGCGACACCGAAGTCCGGAGCAAAGACGCGGCCGATCTGGGTGGGTTCGATGTCGATGTGGACGAACTTCCGGCCTTTGCGGTACACGTCCAGGTCACCGGTGTGACGGTTGGCCCAGCGGTTGCCGATGCCGATGACGAGGTCGGATTCGAGGAAGGACGCGTTGCCGTAGCGCACATGCGTCTGGATTCCCACCATCCCCGCGGCCAGCGGGTGGTCGTCGGGGATCGCACCCCAGCCCATGAGTGTCGGTGAGACCGGGATGGAGGTGAGTTCGGCGAATTCGACGAGCCGGTCGGCGGCATCGGCGTTGATGATTCCGCCACCGGCGACGATGATCGGATGCTCCGCCTCGGCGATGAGGTCGAGGATCTTCTCCGCCTGCGCCGAGGTGGCTGCGGGCTTTGCGGGTGCCAGCGGTTCGTAGGCATCGATGTCGAATTCGATCTCGGTCTGCTGCACGTCGATGGGCAGGTCGATGAGCACGGGGCCGGGCCGGGCCGAGCGCATGAGCGCGAACGCGTTCTGGAAGACGCCGGGCACCTGTCCGGCTTCGAGCACCGTCTTTGCCATCTTCGTCACTGGTGCCGCGATCGAGGCGATATCGACGGCTTGGAA
Source organism: Brevibacterium siliguriense (assembly GCF_900105315.1). NCBI lineage: Bacteria > Bacillati > Actinomycetota > Actinomycetes > Micrococcales > Brevibacteriaceae > Brevibacterium > Brevibacterium siliguriense. The sequence goes on from NZ_LT629766.1 coordinate 3,654,888, forward strand.
GTCTTCCTTGTCGAGCACGGCGACGGGAGCTTGGCCGGTGATGCACAGGATCGGCTGGGAGTCGGCGGCCGCGGCGTAGAGGCCGGTGATCATATCGGTGCCGGCCGGGCCCGAAGTGCCCAGGCAGACTCCGATGTTGCCGGGCGCCGAACGGGTGTACCCGTCGGCCATATGTGAGGCCCCTTCGACGTGGCGGGCCAGGGTGTGGCGGATTCCGCCGTGGGCCTTCATCGCCGAGTACAGCGGGTTGATCGCCGCTCCCGGAAGCCCGAAGGTCTCGGTAGCGCCTTCCTTTTCGAGGATGAGCACTACGGCGTCGACTGCGCGCATGCGTGTCATTGTTCGTCCTTTGTTCGTGAGCCGGCGACGACGCTGTCGCCGGCTCGGTTCATGGTTGGGCGGGACCGTCGGTGTCGTTAGGCCGACGACCCCGCCCTGCTGGTGTGGCCTCGGCCGGGGATGATCGACAGATCGATCACCGGCGCCGAGGCGGTGCTTCAGTTCTCGTTCTTGCCCGAGAGGGCTTCGATGACGGTGAAGAGACCCGAGTGGTCGAGTCCTCCATTGCCCTGCTGCACGGTGGCGGCGACGAGCTGGGCGACGGTGGCGCCGAGCGGGATGGCGACTCCGGCTTCGCGGGCAGCTGCGGTGACGATGCCCATGTCCTTGTGGTGGAGTTCGAGTCGGAATCCGGGATCGAAGGAGCGGTCGAGCATCTTCTGTCCCTTCTGATCGAGCACCTTGGATCCGGCGAGTCCGCCGCCGAGGACCTGCAGTGCCGCACCCGTTTCGACCCCATAGGCTTCGAGGAAGACAACGGCTTCGGCGAGGAGTCCGATATTGCCGGCGACCATGAGCTGGTTCGCGGCCTTGACGGTCTGACCGGCCCCCGAGGGGCCGACGAGCACGATGGTCTTGCCGACGGCATCGAACACATCGGCAGCGGCATCGAAGTCGGCCTGGTCGCCGCCGACCATGATCGACAGGACGCCGTCGATGGCTCCGGGTTCGCCTCCGGAGACAGGAGCATCTAGGGGCTTGAGGCCGGCATCCTTGGCCTTGCCTGCCAGTTCGGTGGCCACGTCTGGACGGATGGTGGAGAAGTCGATCCAGGTGGCCCCGGTCGAAGCGTGGGCGAGGATGCCGTCGTCGCCGGTCAGCACGGCTTCGACGTCGGGTGAGTCGGGAACCATGGTGATGATGACATCGGCCCCGGCCACCGCCTCGGCGATGGTGGCGGCGGCACTGCCACCCGCCTCGGCGAGGGCATCGGCCTTGGCCGGGGTGCGGTTGAAGCCGCGGACGTCGAATCCGGCGGCGACGAGGTTCTTGGCCATGGGCAGGCCCATGATGCCGAGTCCGATGAAAGCGATGGTCTTTGACATGGTGGGGTTTCCTTCGAGTCGTCGGTAGTGTGGTCAGTCAGCTTCAGGCGGTCTGGGCGGCGCGGTCGAGCCAGTCGAAGGCGGTCGCGCGGTCCTGTTTGTATTCGAGCGCCACGGATCCGGTGTAGCCGAGGTCGACGGCGCGTTCGATCCAATCGCGCAGCGGCAGCGATCCGGTGCCCGGTGCCCCGCGGCCGTCGGCGTCGGCGATCTGGATGTGGCCGAAGTTCGCGGCCTCGGCTTCGATGACGGCTGCGACGTCGTCGCCGTTGACGTGCATGTGGTAGAAGTCGGCGAGCACGGCGATGTTCTCGGGTCCGTCGGCTCGGACCTTTGCGACCACCTCGGCGGCGTCGGCGTAGCGCTTGAGCGGGTAGGCCTCGGCTCCGGAGACGGGTTCGACGAGGACGGTTCCACCGATCTCGGCGACCTTGCCGACGGCGAGCGCGAGGTTGGCGGCGGCTGTGGCGTCCTGTCCGGCCGGGTCCTGGCCGTCGGTGCGCAGTCCGTAGAGCGCGTTGAAGGCGCGGCAGCCGGTGCGCCTGCCGATCTCGACAACGATGGCGACGTTCGCGGCGAAGTCCTCTTCGGCGCCGATGATCGAGACCATTCCACGATCGCCTCCGGCCATGTTCCCGGCCCAGAAGTTCAGGCCCTTGAGGGCGACTCCTGCGGATTCGAGGGAGGCGATGAACTCATCGACCTCCGCCGAGGATGGGGTCGGGTTCCCGTCGAAGGGCCACCAGAATTCGACCTCGTCGAAACCGGCGTCCTTCGCGGCCTGGGCCCGTTCGAGGACGGGCAGTTCGGTGAGCAGAGTGGAGCAGTTGAGGACGTAGCTGCCGGGTGAGGTGAAGTTCTGGGACATGGAGCTCTCCTTTGAGTTGCCTCTGATTTCCGTATTATGGAATCATATTTCCGTTCCGTGAAATCAGCATAGGACGTCCGTGGAGTTCCCGTCAAGACCTTTCCCCCAGAACTACGTGACGGCGGCCCAGCAACCTCGCGCGAGGTTGCTGGGCCGCCGTCAGGTAGCAATTAGGGGTGGAGGTTCTTGCCGTCGACCCAGACTTCCGCGATGTCCCCCGGGGTGCCCATGGCGAAGATCTTTGCCAGGGCGTCCCCGTCGTCGGCGGCGTGGCGGATGCCGACGTCCAAGGGCTGGCCCTCGGGCGGGCGGATGAGGACGGCGTCGAAGCGCTTGCCCTCGCTCAGCACGCCGACCTCATCGAGCTCGAGCGCTTCGGCCCCGGCCGCGGTCGCCAGGTGCAGCAGATGCGCGGAGTTCAAAGCCACTCCCCCGGCCGGGTCGAGCTGCTGCATGAAGTATGACTGCACTCCCTCCTTGAGCAGGTTGAAGCCCGTGCCCGCCCCGACATCGGAGCCCAGAGCCACGCGGACGCCTGCCTCTATGTGTCTGCGCAGCGGGAAGAAGCCACTGGCCAGAGCCGAGTTCGAGGTCGGACAGTGCGCGGCCACGGCGCCGGCCTCGGCCATGCGCTCAAGCTCCCGATCCTGCGGGTGGACATTGTGCGCGAGCACGGTGCGCCGCCCCACGAGCCCCGCCCGATCGTAGGTGTCGAGGTAGTCAAGGACGTCGGGATGGATCTGCGCGACCCCGGAGATCTCATCGCGATTCTCGTTCAGATGCGAGGTCACCCAGATGCCCGGATTCTCCTCGACGAGACGACCGCCGGCGGCCAGCAGCTCCGGTCCGGCGGAGAATGAGAACCGTGGGGTCACCGCGTACCGCAGTCGCCCCTTCCCGTGCCACCGGTCGATGAGCGCCTGGCTCTCCTTCGTCGAGCGCTCCACATCGGTGAGCAGCGCATTTGGCAAGTTCCGATCACCGGTGACCAGACCGGAGGTGATCCGCAGTCCCGACTCATCCGCCGCGGAGAAGAAGATGTCCATGGCTGAGGCGAAGTGCGAACCGAAGACCATCGCCGAGGTGGTCCCCGCCGAGATCAGTCCCGTGAGGAATTCTCCAGCCACCGCCTTCGCGTAGGCAGGGTCCCCGAGATTCGCCTCTTCGGGCAGGGCGCACTGGTCGAGCCAGTCAAGCAGCGGCCGACCGAGGTGGCCGATGGCCCGCACCTGCGGCAGGTGGACATGGGTATCGACGAGTCCGGGGATGAGCACACCGTCGCGGAGGTCGACGACCTCGGCGTCAGGGTGCGCGGACCTGGCGGTGTCGAAATCGGTGCGGGAGGTGATGAGCCCGTCGTCGATGACGAGGGCGATGTCGGAGGCCGAGCGCAGTCGGCCCCCGGTGAATGGGTTGTCCGGCGTATCGAAGACGCGGGCACGGTAGATGACCACAGTGGTTCTCCTAGAGTCAGTGATTTCAGGCGGCAGAAAGGGTTCAGGCCATGCCGCCGAGCAGGTCCGCGGCGACGCTCACGGCGATCGTCGCGGGCGCTTTGCCCGGCAGTTCGGGCAGTCCGATGGGGCAGCGGATGGTGTCGATGGCCTCGGACTCGAAGCCTTCGGCGGCGAGGTTCTTGCGGAAGCGCTGCCATTTCGCGTTCGAGCCGATGAGGCCGACCGATCCGAGGTCGCCGCGGGTCAGTGCCGCGGAACACAGATGCAGGTCCTCGGCGTGGTCATGCGTCATGATGACCACATGCGCGCCGGCCGGCAGAGCGGTGAGCACCTCTTCCCCGACGACGGCGAATTCCGAGCGGATCCGCGCCACCGGGGTCTCCAGTGCATCGATGGCTTCGAGCTGTTCCGGCCGCGAATCGCTGACCGTGAGGTCGAGATCGTGGCGGGACAGGATCCGTGTGAGTTCGAGTCCGATATTGCCGATGCCGAAGATCGCCACCGAGACGGGCACCGGCAGGGGTTCGAAGAGCATGGTAACCTCTCCGCCGCAGCATTGCCTCCCGTATTTGGCCGGGGCCTTGTCGTTGAGCCGCAGGGTGAGCATCTCCGGAGTCGACTGCCCTTCGGTCAGCAGTTCCCGGGCACGGGTGAGGGCCGTCATCTCGAGATTGCCGCCGCCGATGGTCCCGAACAGGTCATCGGCGGTGGCGATCATCTTCGCTCCCGCCTCGCGTGGGGCATGCCCACGCACAGCGGCGAGAGTGATGAGGACAGCCGGCACCCGAGCTGTGCGAAGCTCGGCTGCGGTGTCCATCCAGGTCATGACGGAACTCGTTGTCCTTCCTTCGCCGAGGCGGCCGCCCCCGAGTCCTGCCCGCGGGCTTCTTCGATCGCCCAGAACACGGCTTCCGGTGTCGCCGGGGAGGCGAGGTCGACGCTGTGGCCGGGACGTGCGAAGGCGCCTACGGCCTCGCGCAGGGCTTCGCGGACGGAGAAGGCGAGCATGAGCGGGGGTTCGCCCACGGCCTTCGACCCGTACACGGCTCCCTCTTCGTGTGCCTTCTCCAGCAGGGCGATGTTGAAGACCTCGGGGACTTCGGAGAAGCTTGGGATCTTGTACGTGCTCGCCGCCTGGGTGGCCAGCCGGCCACGGCTCGGCTTGTCCGATTCGTCCCAGCGCAGATCCTCCAGGGTCAGCCAGCCGGCGCCCTGGATGAAGCCGCCTTCGATCTGTCCGATGTCGATCAGCGGAGACAGGGAGTCTCCGACATCGTGGACGATGTCGACGCGGCGCAGAGTGTAGGAGCCGTCGAAGCGGTTGACTTCGACCTCGGAGACCGCAGCGCCGTAGGCGAAGTACTTGAACGGCTCGCCGCGCATCTGCGAGAGGTTCCAGTGCAGTCCTTCAGTCCTGTAGAAGCCGGAGGCCGAGAGCTGGATGCGCTGGAAGTACGCGGTGTTGATGAGCTCTTCCCAGGTCACCGTCTTCGTCGAGGACAATGCGGAGACGATGCCCCGTGAGATCTCGACTTCATGGGCCGGTGCCCCGAGGATGCCGGCGGCGACCTGCCGCAGCCGGTCGAGGATCTGGTCGCAGGCGTTCTTCACCGCTCCGCCGTTGAGGTCGGAGCCGGAGCTCGCCGCCGTTGCCGAGGTGTTGGGCACCTTGTCCGTGCGGGTCGGCGCCAAGCGCACCGTCGACAGGGGCACGCCGAGGGTGGTGGCCGCGACCTGCAGCATCTTCTGATGCAGCCCCTGCCCCATTTCGGTGCCGCCGTGGGTGACGAGGACGGAACCATCCTTGTATACGAGCACGAGCGCCCCGCCCTGGTTGAAGGCGGTGAGATTGAACGAGATCCCGAACTTCACCGGGGTGATCGCCAGACCGCGCTTGATGTGCTCGTGGCTCACGTTGAACGCCTCGATCTCGGCCTCGCGGGCTTCGAGATCGGATTGGGCAATGAGCTGGTTCCAGCACGCCCCGATCCGTTCGGGATGACGCACCGGCTGGTAGTAGGGCGTGTCCTGACCTTTGGCGTAGAAGTTCCGGCGGCGCAGCTCACGGGCGCTGAGCCCCAGCTTGGGGGCGACGCGTCCGATGATGTCCTCCATGACGAGCATGCCTTGCGGGCCGCCGAATCCGCGGAAGGCCGTCTGCGAGGTCTTGTTGCATTTGGCGATGTGGCCGGTAACCCGGATGTTCGGCACCCAGTAGGAGTTGTCGATATGGCACATGGCCCGGGTGAGCACGGGTTCGGACAGGTCGAGGCTCCACCCGCCGTCGGCGGTCAGCGTCGCATCGAGGGCGAGGATCCGCCCCTCCTCGGTGAATCCGATCTTCCACGTCGAGTGGAAGCCGTGCCGTTTGCCGGTCATGGTGATATCGCGAGTGCGGTCGAGTCGCAGTCGCACCGGTCGTCCCGTCAGCCTCGCACCGAGCGCTGCCAGGGCCGCATAGCCGTGGGGCTGCATCTCCTTGCCGCCGAAGCCTCCGCCCATGCGCAGGCACTGCACGGTCACCTCGTGGGCGGGAACGCCGAGGACGTGGGAGACGATGTCCTGAGTCTCGGTGGGGTGCTGGGTCGATGACTGGATGAAGACCTGTTCGTTCTCATCCACATGGGCCAGACAGGCCTGCGTCTCGAGGTAGAAGTGCTCCTGGCCGGCGAACTCGAATTCGCCCTCGAAGACATGAGCGGCATCGGCGAACGCGGAGTCGACTTCGCCCTTGTCGATCGTCAGGGGCTGGCCGTGGTAGCTGTCGGCGGCGATCGCATCACGTACGGTCACCAGCGACGGCAGTTCCTCGATCTCGGCGGTCACGGCCGCCGCCCCTTCCTTCGCCGCTTCGAGATCCTCGGCGAGAACCCAGGCCAGTGGCTGGCCGAAGAACATGATCTCATCGACCGGCAGCATCGGCTCATCGTGCTTGACGCCCTGGTCGTTGACGCCGGGGATGTCTGCGGCGGTGATGACCTTGACGACTCCGGGCACCGCATAGGCGGGTGTGACGTCGATGGCGCCGAGGCGGCCGTGCGCGGTCGTCGACTGCACGGGGAAGGCGTGGAGGACGCCGGTGAGTCGGCCGACGAGGTCATCGGTGTAGAGCGCGGTTCCGGTGACGTGGCCGAAGGCGCTTTCGTGGTGGTGGCGTTCGCCGACGACCGGGTCGGCGGGGCGCTGGGAGAGCTGGCTCATCACTGGACCTCCTTGCTGGTCACGGCCGGGTGGCCGAGCTGCTCGGCGTAGAAGCGCTCGAGGGAGGACCGCAGCATCGCGGTCCGGTATTTCGCACTCGCCCGATGGTCGTCCATCGGGGTGCCTTCGGCGGCGAGCGTCTCCGCTGCCGCGTGCACGGTCTCCAGGTTCCACGGTCGGCCTTCGATCAGGGCCTCGGTTGCGGTGGCGCGCAGCGGTGTGGCGGCGACTCCGCCGAGGCCGATCCGGGCCTTGGCGATCAGTCCGTCGCGGACGTCGACGGCGTAGCCGATCGCCACCGATGAGATGTCGTCGAAGCGGCGTTTGGCGATCTTCTGGAACGACGTCAGCGGCGAAAGCGGCAGCGGGATGCGGATGGCGGTGATGAGCTCATCAGGCTCACGCACCGTCTGCCGGTACCCGGTGAAGTAGTCAGCGAGCGCCACGGTCCTGGACCCGCGCACGGAGGTGAGCACGAGGTCGGCCTCGAGGGCCAGCAGGGCCGGTGGGGTGTCGCCGATGGGCGAACCGGTACCGAGGTTGCCGCCGATCGTCGCCCCGTTGCGGATGAGACGGGAGGCGAACTGCGGGAACAGCTTGCCCAGCAGCGGAATGCTGCCGGAGAGTTCGCGTTCGAGCTCGGACAGGGTGTGGGAGGCGCCGAGCTCGACGGCGTCTGCGGTGCGGCGGATTCCGCGCATCTCCTCGAGCCGGTCGACGGCGAGGAGGTTCTTTGCGCGTGCTCCCTTGATGTTGACCTCGACGCCCCAGTCGGTGGCCCCGGCCACGACGGTGGCCTCGGGGTCTTGGCTGAGGATGGAGGTCGCCTCGGCGAGGGTGGCGGGGCGACGGTAGCGTCCGATCTGCCCCGTGGCGGTGTCGGCACGCTGATAGTCGGTGGCGACAGCGGCCGGGGCCGGGCGGTCACGGCGGGCGGCCAACGCATCGTCGGCGGCCGGCTGTCCGAGCGCATCGGCGGCGTCGCGGATGGGGCGGTAGCCGGTGCAGCGGCAGAGGTTTCCCGACAGGGAGTGGAGGTCGAAGCCGTCCTCACCGCGATCGGGTCGGTAGTATTCGGCGGCCATCGAGGAGATGAAGCCAGGGGTGCAGTACCCGCATTGGGATCCGCCGCGCACGGCCATCTCTTCCTGGACGGGGTGGACGGAGTCTCCATCGGCCAGACCTTCGGAGGTCACGACCTCTCCTCCGTCGAGGGCTGCCGCCGGCAGCAGACAGGAGTTGACCGAGGTCCAGCGGGTGCCACCGGATTCGTCGGGGCGGGCGACCATGATCGCGCAGGCTCCGCATTCGCCTTCGGCGCAGCCTTCCTTCGCTCCGGTCAGACCCTGACCGCGCAGGAAGTCCAGCGCATTCGTATGGGGTGGGCCGTCGAACTCGCGGACGGTCCCGTTGATTGTCACTTCGGCAGTTGAATGATCCGTTGTCGCTGCGGACATCGCACTTCACACCTCCCGCGCCTCTCCACTGAGGCGCACAGTGCATGGTTGGAACAATGTGCTTCGTTCTTCGAGCCTCTGGTTATCCATGCGAACAGCGCAGAAGAACGCGGGTTGAGGGACTCTGCGTCCCCGCAGGTCAAGCCCCGTGGGCGATCTGACCCTTTCCCCAAGCTGAGTGTCCAACCATTGTTCTCATGCCCCCAAGATAGCTGAAATCGGGCCGCGAACGAAGTACAGGACGAATCCGGCCGAGACGACCCACAGCAGCCAGTGGACCTGACGGGCACGGCTGCTCATGGCGTGGATGAGCGCCCAGGAGATGAATCCGACGCCGATTCCGTTGGCGATCGAGTAAGTCAGCGGCATCGTCACCATGGTGAGGAAGACCGGCAGCGAGGTGCGGAAGTCGGTCATGTCGATCTCACGGATCTGCGTGACCATCATGGCACCGACGACGACGAGTGCCGCGGCTCCGGCTTCCATCGGGATGACGGCGATGAGCGGTGAGAAGAACATCGACAGCAGGAACAGCACACCGGTGATGCAAGCGGCCAGACCCGTGCGTGCACCTTCGGCGATGCCGGCTGCAGAGTCAACGAAGACCGTGTTCGACGATGCCGAGGCACCGCCGCCGAAGACCGCGCCGAGACCTTCGACGATGAAGGCTCCGCGGATGCGCGGGAACATTCCGTCCTCGGTCTGCAGCCCGGCGCCGCGGGCCAGTCCGGTCATCGAGCCCATGGCGTCGAAGAAGTTCGTGAACACGAGGGTGAACACGAGCATCGTGGCTGCGAGGACTCCGATGTGCTGGAAGCCGCCGACGAGGTCGAAGGCGCCGATGAGACCGAAGTCGGGCATGGCGACGACCTGCTTCGGGAACTCCGGAGCGGAGAGGTTCCAACCCAGCGGGTCCGGATTGACCGGGTCGCCGACGGTGCCGAGCTTCGCGAAAGCCTGGATGATGATCGCGGCTATCGTGGCCACGATGATGCCGATGAGGATGCCGCCGGGAATCCTGCGCGCAACGAGGATGCCGATGAGGACGAGCGCGAAGACGAAGACCAGTGTCGGCAGGGAGCCGATGGATCCGTCCTGACCCAGCTGGACGGGCGGGCCCGCCGGGGTGCGGGTGACGAACCCGGCGTTGACGAAGCCGATGAAGGCGATGAAGAGTCCGATGCCCACCGTGATCGCGATCTTCAGCGCATGTGGGACGGCGTTGAAGATCGCGGTGCGGATGCCCGTGGCACCGAGGACGACGATGATGACGCCGTTGATGACCACCAGTCCCATCGCATCGGCCCAGGTGACCTCCTGGACGACGGAGACGGCGAGGAAGCTGTTCATTCCCAGGCCTGCGGCCAGCCCGAAGGGCAGCCGGGCGATGACGCCGAAGAGAATTGTGATGACGCCGGCGACGAGCCCGGTGACCGCGGTCAGCTGAGCGAAGTCGAGGCTGTTACCGGCGATGTCCTGGGAGCCGCCGAGGATGAGTGGATTGAGGACGACGATATAGGCCATCGCGACGAAGGCGACGATTCCTCCGCGGATCTCCTGCTTGATCGACGAGCCTCGATGAGTGATTTCGAAGAATCTGTCGAGCAGACCCGATCTCGAAGATGCGGTCTGCACCGCTTGGTCATTGTCAGCCATTTTCATGGACCACCTCAGGTTGTTCGATTTGGTCAGCCGGCGACATCATCGTCGTCGACCCTGCGCCTTGAACATGCGCAATGAAACAGGCAGGGACCGGTCCTCGACCGGACCCAGATTTCCATATCCTGGAAAACTCTTTCTGTTTCACCGAGCAAGTCTCGCCGCTCGACCCTGGTGTGTCAATCATCACACCTCTGACCACTCCGACGCCATCCATCGACAGGACAGACGAAACCCCTGATCAGAGGCGTCTGATCAGGGGTTTCCCTTGGCGGTGGCGGTGGGATTTGAACCCACGGTAGGGGGTTGCCCTACACAACATTTCGAGTGTTGCACCTTCGGCCGCTCGGACACGCCACCGCCGACAACTGTACAGCGGTGGAGTTTCTGCGTCCAAATCGGTTCACCGTGAGCTGGGACACGTCAGCGCTTGGCCGCGAAGAACTCCCGGAGCAGGGCTCGACTCTCCTCGGCCCGGACGCCCGAGGTGACCTCCGGATGGTGGAGTGCGGCGCGGTCGCGCAGCAGGTCCCACACCGAGCCGACCGCACCGGCCTTGTCATCGAAGGCACCGAAGACGACCCTTTCGATGCGTGAGCCGACGAGGGCCCCGGCGCACATCGCACACGGCTCCAGAGTGACGACGAGGGTGCAGCCGTCCAGGCGCCACTGCCCTCGGGCCGAGGCGGCGGCGGAGATCGCCATGAGCTCGGCGTGACCAAGCGGGTCGGCATCCGCCTCGCGCCGGTTGTGGCCGCGTCCGATGATCTCACCGGTGCCGTCGATGACCACGGCCCCGACGGGAACGTCGTCATGGGCGGGGGCGAGGACCGCCTCGGCGAGGGCATGGCCCATCCATCCATCGAACCGGGCCGAGGATTCAGCGTTCAGCGGGCGGCCTCGAGCTGATCGGCGAAGCCGACGGTCTCACCGACATGGGCGACGACGCGGGCAGGGTCGGACCGATAGCTTTCGACCTGGTCGATCAGCGTCGCGGCGGGCACTCCGCGGTCGGCGTAGATATCGGCGTCTCCGCCCCATTCGGCGTCGGCGTCGAATTCGAGCATCTCGACTTCCTCATCGTCGTCCTCGTCGACTTCTGCTTCGTCCTCCTCGGCGCCGAAGTCCTCTTCGGGTTCGGCGTCGTAGGCGTCGGGACGCGAGTCGAGGAAGTCAGCGAAGATCTCCGCGAACGGGCTCGCCTCGACGACGGCCAGATCGGAGAGGAAGATCTTGACCTCGTTGTTCGCGCACAGGCGCACGAGCCCGAACCATTCGTCTTCGTGCTCGATGACGGCCACGGCCTCTCCGTCATCGCCGGCGGCCGAACGCATCATGTCGACGAGGTCGTCGAGGTCGTTCGCGTCACGGACGTCGACATCGAGGGCGCGGAAGCCATCGCCGGAATCGGCCAGGATCTCAGTGAAGTACGACATGCCTCCATTGTGAACGCTTCGCCCCGCATTGACCACTGCCGGGGACGCCGAGTTCTCCCGTACCATTTGGGGTATGCATCTTCACGTAGCCGATCACCCGCTCATCGCCCACAAACTCACCGCTCTGCGCGATGCGAACACGGATTCCGCTCGCTTCCGACAGCTCACCGAAGAGCTCGTCATGCTGCTGGCCTACGAAGCGACCCGGTCGGTGGCCGTAGAGGACAAGGAGATCTCGACCCCGGTGACGACGACCACCGGCACCCGAATCGCCGAACCCCGCCCCGTCGTGGTCCCGATCCTGCGCGCCGGCCTCGGCATGCTCGACGGAATGCTGCGCATCCTCCCCACTGCCGAGGTGGGCTTCCTCGGAATGGTCCGCGACGAGACGACGTTCGAGCCCAGCGCCTATGCCGATCGTCTGCCCGACGACCTCACCGGTCGGCAGATCTTCGTCGTCGATCCGATGCTCGCCACCGGCGGCACCCTGGCCATGGCCATCGACTTCCTGCTCGCCCGCGGGGCTCGCGATGTCACCGCTGTGTGCCTCGTCTCCGCCCCCGAGGGCGTCCAGCGCATCGAACGTGACTACAGCGATTCCGCCGAGGTGAAGGTGTACACGGCGGCCCTCGACGAGAAGCTCAACGAGAAGGGCTACATCGTGCCCGGGCTCGGCGATGCCGGGGACCGGATGTACGGAATCGTCGACTGACGGCACGCGCGGATGACGATTTCGGTCGTCGGCCTCGGCGACCGTGACGTCATATTTCGTCACAGTCGTCTCATTTTCGGGTTTTCCTTTGCAAGGCCGAAGTTTTGTGACAAATAATGAAGTCATGACTTCGACGATCGAGCCGCTGCGAATGCCGGGCGCAGACATGTGCATGCCCTGCGTTCGTGGTCGGTGATCGTACTCCCGCTGTCCGGCCTCGAACGAGTTCACTCAAGCAGCGGACTCTTCCAGTCATATCGACCTCATGGTCGGAGCAAAGGACAGCTATGCCGAATCCAGAACCCGCCTACGTCCACCCGCGCAGTGCAGTGGCCACTCGACGTGCAGGAGCCAGGTTGAGCGCAGTCGACCCGCAGAACGCACCGCACACCTTCGGACCCGCCGGTGTCGTCCCCTCGCCGAAGGCCGCTCGCGGAATCATCGTCTACATCGGACTCGATGAGTCAAAGGCCGCAGCCGACGGCACGAACCTCTCCGCGATCGCCGCTGAGCTGCAGGCCTACGCCAAGGAACTGGCCAGCCAGGCGGAGACCCAGGCCGTCATCGCACTCGCACCGGAGGGCCGCGGCAGCGATATCGACGCCGTGCGGGCCGTGGCCACCGGCTCCCCCGCCGCAACCGGTGCGCCGGCGGCGACTCATGGTCCTGTGCGTTCGCGCATTCCCAACCGCATCCACCCGCCGGCTCTGCGCGAGGACTCCACACCGGCGGCTCCCGCTCCTCGCGGTTTCGGCGGTCGGGCCGGCGACGCCTACACCCAGGCGAGCGGCGAACGTCTGCGCATCGACATTCCCCGCCGCGAGGTCCGCATCGACGGTGACCTCGTCGATGTCACGACGAAGGAATTCGACCTGCTCGCCACCCTCGTCTCCCACGCCGATGAGACTCTGCCCCGTGAGGATCTCATCACCGCGGTGTGGTCCGGCGGGGAGGTTCCCGACGAACGCACCGTGGACGTCCACATCCGCCGACTGCGGCGCCGCCTCGGCGAATATGCCTCGGTGGTGCGCACGATGCGGGGGTCGGGCTACCGCTATGACACCCACCCCGATGTGACGGTGTGGAGTGCGACGGCGCGTCGCTGAAGTAGTGCGGCTGTGAGCCGCGTCGCAAGTCGCTTCCAGCGTGGGGCCAGAATTCCCGGTTAAGATCGTTGATCGATGAACCAGGCATATTCCTCACCGCGCAGAAGGCACAGCCCCGCGAAGGGCATCACCGCATTGATCTTCGGGATCCTCTATGCGGCGTTCCTGCTTCTCCACAATCTGCTTCCGACGCGGATGGGCATCGCGCTCATCATCGAATCGGTGCTGCCGTGGACGGGGATCTTCCTCGCGCTCGTGCTGCTCATGTTCCTCATTCGCTTCTCGTGGCTCTCGGCCATCGGATTCCTCGTGCCCGCTCTGGTGTGGACGGGGATGTTCGGACCCGCCCTGTTGCCGAATGAGGATTCCGGTGACCCGGATCTGACGGTGGCCACTCACAATGTGGGGGCGAGGATGCCGCAGCCCACGGCTGCCGCGCAGAACATCGTCGACCGTGATCCGGACATCGTGACGATCCAGGAGCTCGAGTCGCTTTCGGGCAAGATCATCCACAAGGAGCTCGACTCCTCGTTCGAGCATTCTCAGGTCGTCGACACCATCGGCGTGTGGTCGAAATGGCCGATGTCGGAGCCCGAGGAGGTCGACCTCGGGCTGCAGTGGCCGCGCGCCTTCGCGACCACGATCTCGACCGACCACGGTGACATCCGCTTCTATGCCGTGCATATGCCCTCGGTGCGTCCGGGGCACGAATCGATGCGCAACGCCGCACTGCGCCGATTGGCCACGACCGTGGAGACCGACGGCGCCGAGCATGTCATCATCGCCGGCGACTTCAACACGGCGGCGACGGACAACAATATGAAGACGCTCGTGCCTCCGCTGCAGGATACCCGAGAAGAGGCCCGAGGCGGCTTCGGCTTCACCTGGCCCGCACAGTTCCCCGTCACCCGGCTCGACCATGTCCTCTACCGCGGTTTCGATGCCACCTCCGACGAGGTGCTCGAACGCGGATCGAGCGACCACCGCGCAGTCCTCGCCGGACTCGACCTCAAGTAGCTGCTCGAGTCAGTTTGTGCACGCGGTTCAGTTCGTGCACTGGCCTGTCGGCTGCGGTGCGCGCTCGGAGGCACCGGCGTCGAGTTCGTCGGCGATCTCTGCCCGAGTGAGTGCGTAGCCGGTTTCGTCATCGGTGGCCGAGCGGGCGAAGACCATGCCGACGACGTTTCCGTCGGCGTCGACGAGGGGGCCTCCCGAATTGCCTTCCCGAACGATTCCACGCAGAGCATAGACTTCCCGGACGACCGACTGCGAGTCGTAGATGTCGAGTCCGCGGGCATTGATCTTCTCTCGCACGCGGGTCGGTGAGATCGTATAGGGACCGTTGGCGGGGAATCCGACGACGACGGAGTCATCGCCGGGTCCGAGTCCGTTTCCGAAGTCGAGGGCGGGAGCGTCGAGGCCTGCGACCCTGAGCACGGCCACGTCTGCTTCGGCATCGAATTCGACGACCTCGGCGTGGTACGGACGGCCTTTGCCGCCGACCTGTACGGCCAGTTCAGTGGATCCGGCCACGACATGGGCGTTCGTGGCGACGAGTCCGTCCTCGAAGACGAAACCGGAGCCTTCCGAACCGGTGGCGCAGCTGGTGGCCGTCGTCGTTATCTTGACGACCGAATCCTCGACGCTGCGACCGACATCGACCATGGCCTCGTCAGGTTCTCCGACCCCGCGGATCTGTTCGGGCTGGCCGGAGAACACCTGCGGGAATCCGGATGCGCTCAGTCCCTTCGCCAGTCCGCCGAGCGCGCTCTGGGAGGAATAGGGAATGGTGCGATCGATTGCGGCGATGACGGCGGAGTCCGCGGCCCAGCGGTTGGGCTCGACGAGAGGAGTGGTGCGGATGAAGCCTGCGGCGAGCCAGATGACGAGGACATAGACGATCCCTGCAGTGACAGTGCCGCCGACGGCGTCGATGCCCTGACCGAGGTCGGAGTCCATATTGTGCTTGACCCACGCGCCGATGCCGCTGCCGGCGAAGGCGAAGAGGACGCTGAGGACCAGCGGCATCGAGGCCAGCAGCATGAGCACGCCGGGGTTGTCCATGAAATCGGTGCCGGAACTCAGCGATTCGACGAGCGGGGAGATCAGGCGCCCGAGGATCCAGCCGACGATGAAGCCGCCCGCGGTTCCCAGGGCTGTGATGATGCCCTGTCGGAACCCGGCGAAGAGCGCCCCGACGCCGAGGATGATGAGGAGGATGTCGAGAACTGTCACCGCTGGAATTTACCGCACTGTCTGTCTGGAAACCGTCTGTTTGGAGGCCGCGAGCAGACGGTCGCGGGCATCGGAGAACTGTTTGAGTTCGGCCCGTTCGATATTGCGTTCCTGTTCGCCGCCGATTCCAGCGAGCACGCGCATCCGCGTCGTCGCCAGTTTGCCGGAGGTGCGGATCATGGTCTTCATCTCCTCCTTGCCGCCGGGGAACGACTTCGCCCAGTCGCGGCCGTTCTTCCGGCCCTTCCACGTGCCGAGCATGTCGACCTCGGCGTGGGTGAGCCAACCGGAGTTCGCATAGTCGCCGAGCATGTTCTGAGTGTGCATGCGTTCGCTGCGGCGCAGGATGAGGCCGAGCGCGATCCAAGCGGCGGAGTAGATGATGCTGAGGATGATCATCCCGGTTCGCGAGACGATCTCGTTGTGGGTGATCTCCTGATCGATGACGGACAGCAACACCATCGACCCGTTCCAGAATCCGTGCAGGACCATGCCGAGCACGAGTCCGGGCAGCCACATGAGGATGAGTGACCACCACGGCCATTTGCGGGCAGCAAGTCCGATCGACACACCGGCAGCCGTCGAGAACGTTGTGTGCAGCAGGGGTGCGCACAGGCACCTGACGACGAAGAGCTCCATCAGACCTTCTACCTGGCCTTCGTTCCACGCTCCACCCAGATAGAGGATGTTCTCGGTGAAGGCAAAGCCCGCACCGATGAGCGAACCATAGACGAGGCCATCGAGTGGGCCCTCGAAGTAGCGCCGTGCCGCAAGGACGATGACCAGAAGGAGAACAGTCTTCGTCGACTCCTCGAGGATCGGGGCTTGGATGACCGTACCGATCAGACTGGGCACGCCCCGGAAACCGGCCAGGGCGAGCGCGATCTCGCCGGCGATGGAGAAGGCCAGGGTGAGGATGACCGCGGCGACGGCACCCCAGAGCAGGCAGATGCCCAAGAGCAGCTTCGGCTGGGGCCTCCAGCGATCGAGCCAGAGCACATAGGCGATGATGCCGAGAAGCGGGATGGCAGAGAGACCGATCAGGGCGAAGAGACGGACCCCGAAGCTCAGTCCACCGACCAGTGCCAGTAGTGCCAGCCCGACGACGAGCCCTATGAGAACGAGGATCGCGGCAACGAGCCGAACGATGTTTCCGGTCGAATCGGGTTGGGTCTTCGGTTGTGCCTTCCGCACGGCACCGGTCCAGGGAGTGTCGGTGACAACCTGTTGGGGTGCCTGCATTCCAGCGCGAATCCGCATCTCCTGCGTCACCGTCGGTGCAAACCGTGGCTGAGCATAGACGCGAACCTGCGCCGGCGGGGGCGCGTACATCACCGGCTGGCCGGGCATCGGCTGTCCGGGGATGGGCTGGGCCTGCTGCGGCATCAGCCGGCCGGGAACCGGCTGCATCTGGGGCTGGCCCTGCATGGGAGGCTGCTGCGGCCCCTGGCCCGCCTGCTGCGGATTCGGCTGTTGCGAACCCTGCGGTCGTGGCCGGAACCGGTCATGATTCTGCTGTGGCTGATTCGGCTGTGGCACTTGGCCCTGTTGTGGCACTTGGCCGTGGGCAGGGGGAACGTTGGGGTTCGGTGGGCCCTGCACCTGGGGCGGCTGAGGTCTCTGCGAACCGGGACCGTTCTGTGCCGACATAGTTCGTCCTTCTGCAATGGGGAAAATCCGCTCACCTCAGTCTAGAGTCCAAGCCCACCGTCGACGGCCTCGTCGTGTATCCGTCCAGCAACACTTCAGCCGACTGTCACGTTCTTCAAACGACCTCCCACTCCCCACTCAACCATTTTCGACTGTGGACGGGCGCAGTTTCGTCGACTCGATGTCGGCGGAGGAACCAGACGACGGTGAAAGCTCCACGGGCCATTCGTCCGTCGTCCGACGGTCGGCATCACCCACCACACGAGCCAGCCACTGCCGTTCTTCCCGGGTCCACTCCCCTCCCTCCGGAGATCGGCACGATGACCACTCGCACATCACAGCCTGTGGATGCTCAAAGTACTATCCACAGCCCCTCGATCAGCCCTAGTCCGACACGAGGCTCTCCGTGTCGAATCGGTCCATGACTACTCTCAGACTCGCATCGCTGCGCACCGCGCTGCTCCTCACCGTCCTCACAGTTGCCTCACTCATCGGGCTGGGACCGGCCATGGCCGCGGGACCTCCGGCCAGCCTCGGCGAGGTTCCGGTTCTCACCGCCCCCAATGCCTACGGGCCGGGCATCTGGCACCACGCGAAGCAGGGCAAGACCTGGTACGGCTCCTACCGAACCTTCCCCGATGCCTCCGCCTACTGCATCGATGCGGGCAAGAAGTCTCCGCTGCCGAAGTACTTCAAGAATGCGAAGGCCGACACGGTCGCCTCAGCTCGCACAGCGTGGGCACTCCACGAATATGCCGGATCGACGTCGAAAGATGTGCAGGCCGCGTTGAGCGCGATGGCCCGCCTCGACAAAGCGCTCCCCCACGATCACAAGGTACCGCCACAGAAGCCGGCCGATCTCGGTAAGAAGTTCTCCGGTGCTGCGAAGAAGCACTCGACGATCCTCGCCGAGGCGAAGAAGTTGGCCGGCCCCTACACCCTCGACATCAGCCTTGAGCCGGTCATGCGCATGCCCGTGCTCGAGCCCTATGCCGCCCCGGAGTCCGCCTCTTCTCCTGACTCCTGGGCCTCCGACAGACCCGACAGCGACAAGGCCGACGACAAACGGCCTAAGGTCCTCGGCACTCCTACCGATGAGGCGACGTTGGCGGTCTCGCTGACCAGTGCCTCGGGAGCGCAGGTCCCCGACGTTCCCGTCACGCTGAATGTCGCCGGAGCTGCGAAAGCTCCGACGACCGTGACCACGGGGAAGGAACCCGTGGCCACGACGCTGCAGGCGAGCGCACCCGGCACTCTGTCAGTGACCGCCTCGGCGAAGGTCGCCCCGCAGACAGTGCGGGTCTTCGAACCGACGTCCGGCACGCGGGTCCAACGGGTGATCACCCCGGACACCCCCGATTCCGTCACGGACAAGGCGTCACTGGACCTGAGTTCCCAGCCGAAGGTGACCACCGAGATCTCCGACCAGACGCCGACACCGGGTGAGACGGTCACCGACGAATTCACCGTCTCCGGCCTCATCGGTGACCACACGGTCACCGTCGAACACACCCTGTGGCAGACCGCGACGGCACCGAGGCAGGGCATCAAGAACGATGACGCTCGCGAAATCGGATCCGTGACCTCGAAAGATGTCGGCAACGGCACCCACACGTCCGACGAGGTCACCGTGCCCGAGGACTTCCGCGGTTGGCTGTACTTCACCGAGACGATCGCCGGGGACAAGGCGACGAAGGAATGGAAGGGAATCCACGGCCAACCTCGTGAGACCGGGTTCGTCCCGTGGACTCCGACAGCCGACACCGAGGCGGTGCTTGAGGGCACGTCGACCCACGACGAGGTGGCTGTGACCGGTCTGCGGCCGGGTTCGGAGGCCGTCCTCGTCGTCACTGCCTACCACGTGGAGAGCGAACCCGAGCAGTCGAAAGAGCCCGACGGCACGGAGCTGTCCGTGCAGGACTTCACCGTCAACGCCGACGAGAAGGGACACGTCGAAATCGACACGGAGCCGATCGATATGCCCGTCGGCTGGGTCACCTATGTGACGACGATCGAGGGCAGCGACGTCAACGCGGAGTGGACGAGCGACTGGGGCGTCCCCGCCGAAACAGTGCACCGTCTGCCCGAAGAGAAGCCGTCCGCTCCCCCGGCTCCGCCGACGCCGTCGGAAGAGCCGAGCAAGCCGCCGGCTCCACCGGAACAGCCGGATATGCCGAGCACACCTCCGGCCCCACCCGAGCAGCCGGAAGCCCCGGAGAAGCCCGAGACCCCTTCGGCCGAACCGGTCGCTGACACCCCGGAGGCCCCCGCCGCCACGGTTTCATCAGGTGAACTGCCCCGCACCGGCACGACAGGCAACGGCATGCTCATCGGTCTGGGCATCGTCCTCGTCGGGCTCGGATCGACGATCCTGCTGATCTCCGGCAGCCGCCGCGACAGAGAATAGTAGGCCGTGAGAACACGTCACCCCCGACCGCAGGGCACGGTCGGGGTGAGGTGTGCTCAGTCCTGAACCCAAGTGTCGGCCCAAGCGCGGGCACCGTTCATCATCAGACCGACATCGGCGCCGACAAGGACGAAGGACGCTCCGGCTTCCAGGTACTTCCGTGCCTGCTCGGGATCGAAGGCGTTGACACCGACAGGTTTGCCGGCAGCCTTCACCGCCTCGAGCGTCCGTGCCACCGCATCGGTGACGTCCGGATGAGTCTGCTGACCGAGCAGCCCCATCGATGCAGCCAGGTCTGAGGGACCGACGAAGATCTGGTCGATTCCGTCGACCGCGGCGATCTCGGCGGCATTGTCGACCGCAGTCGCCGATTCGATCTGCACAGTCAGTGACACGAGTTCCTCGGCCCGGCCCAGGTACCCGTCCACGGCATTCCACCGGGAGGCCCTGGCCAGGGCTGAGCCGACCCCGCGCACACCTCTCGGCTGATAATGGACGGCCGCCACAGCCGCCTCGGCGTCGGATTTCGTGTCGACCATCGGCACGAGCAGATTCTGCGCGCCGAGGTCGAGGTACTGCTTGATGAGCACCCGGTCATTCACCGGAACCCGCACGACGGGGGTCGCAGGGTAACCGTTCATCGCACGCAGCAGACTCGTCGTGGTCTCGAGTCCGATCGGGGAATGCTCGGCATCGATGAGAACCCACTGCATCCCCGAGGCGGCAGCGATCTCGGCGGCCACGGGGGAACCCGAGCACACCCACATCCCGGCCAGGTACTCGCCATCGCCGAGCCCGGTCACACGGTCTGAGAAGGTCTGCGGAAGTTCTACTCGAAACGGCATGTGATGACTCCCAACTCTCCGTAGTCGGCGTGGACGGTGTCGCCGGGGTGGACCCACATGGGGCGGGTGAACGATCCGGCGAGCACGGTCTCTCCGGCCTGCAGCACATCGCCGTGTTCGGCGAGCTTGTTCGCCAACCACACGATTCCGCGGGCCGGATGATCGAGCACGGCGGCGGCGACACCGGAGTCCTCGATCGTCTCATTGCGATAGAGCAGGGCATTCACCCGGCGCAGATCGACGGCATCGACAGCGACCGGGCGACCGCCGAGGACCATCGCGCCCAGTGCCGCATTGTCCGAGATGGTGTCGACGATCGTGCGGCCTTCCATCTCGATGCGAGAGGACAGGACCTCAAGTGCGGGGACGACGTACTCGGTAGCGCGGAGGACGTCGAAGAGACTGACATCGGGTCCGCGCAGTTCGTCTCGCAGCACGAAGGCGAGTTCGACCTCGATGCGCACGCCCGAATACTGCGAATGATCGATCACGGACCCGGTGTCATACACCTGGTCAGCGAAGATCGCCCCGTAGTCGGGTTCGGTGATCCCGGTGGCCTGCTGCATCGGCTTCGAGGTCAGACCGATCTTGTGACCATAGAGCCGACGGCCGGCGGCTTCACCGCGGCGGCGCCATTCGTTCTGCACCGCATAGGAGTCCTCGACCGTCATGTCCGGAAACTTCGCGGTGAGCAGACCGATCTTCGATCGCGTCCGCTCCGCTTGAGCGAGATCGTCGGCGATGGCCGCGATCGTTGCCTCATCGAGCATGTGGATTCCTTTCAGAGCTGGTTGCCCAGCTTGCCCTCATTCTCATCCGCGCGGGTGTAGGAGAACCCGTCGGCACCGATCGTCACGGCCATCTCCGAATCGTCCGTGCGGGCATGCACGGGCTGCGGGTTGCCGTCGAGATCGAGGACGAGGGAGGCGTCTGTGTACCAGGACGGCACGACAGGATTGCCCCACCAGTCGCGGCGCTGATTGTCGTGGACATCCCAGGTGATGACCGGGTTGTCCGGATCGCCGGTGTAATAGTCCTGCGTGTACACCTCGACACGGTGGCCGTCGGGGTCGCGAAGGTACAGGTAGAACGCATTCGAGACTCCATGGCGGCCGGGTCCGCGCTCGATCGAATCGGACCGGCGCAAGGCACCGAGCTTGTCGCAGATGGCCAGGATGTTGTGCTTCTCATGCGTGGCGAAGCAGACATGGTGCATGCGCGGTCCGTCACCGCCGGTCATCGCCGTGTCGTGGACGGTGGCCTTGCGGCGCATCCATGCGGCATAGACCGTTCCCTCCTCGTCCTGGATGTCCTCCGTGACACGGAAGCCGAGGTCCTGCATGTACTTCACCGCCCGCGGCACATCCGGGGTGACCTGGTTGAAGTGGTCGAGACGGACGAGTTCGCCGGGGATGTGCAGGTCATAGCGCCACGACATGCGTTCGACGTGGTCTGCCTGGTAGAAGAACTCGTACGGGAAGCCCAGCGGGTCGACCACCCGCACGGAGTCGCCCACACCCTTGACGAAGCCGTCGGGATTGCGACGGACATCGCAGCCGAGTTCGGTGTAGAAGGCCACGGCCTTGTCGAGCTCTTCCGGGCTGCGCACCCGGTAGGAGAACGCGGCCACGGCAGCGACCTCACCCTTGCGCAGGACGAGATTGTGGTGGATGAACTCCTCCGTCGAGCGCAGGTAGAGAGTGTTCTCGTCCTCTTCGGTGACGTAGAGTCCGAGCACGTCGACGTAGAACTCCCGCGAGGCGGCGAGGTCGGTGACGACGAGTTCCATATAGGCACACCGGAGGATGTCGGGCGGACTCGCCTGCGGAGTAGCGACCGGGTTGTCGGTAGCGATGGTCGTCTCCTGGCTGACGAAATAGCCGGCCGAGGTCCGGGTCATATCAGTGCGTTTCGTCATGGCTGCCTCACTGCTTTCCGAAGACGGGGTTGTGGACCTCGCCGAGGTTGATGTGCACGGACTGCTGCTCCGTGTAGAAGTCGATCGACCGGTAGCCGCCCTCGTGGCCGAGGCCCGAGGCCTTGACACCGCCGAAAGGGGTGCGCAGGTCGCGGACGTTGTTCGAGTTCAGCCACACCATTCCCGACTCCACAGCCTGGGAGAAGTTGTGGGCGCGCTTGAGGTCCGAGGTCCAGATATAGGCGGCCAGACCGTACTTCGTGTTGTTCGCCAACTCCAGGGCCTCCTCGTCGGAGGAGAACGGAGTGATCGCGACGACGGGCCCGAAGATCTCCTCCTGGAAGATCCGCGCGTCGGGCTTCACATCGGCGAACACGGTCGGCTGGACGAAGTTTCCGGTCTCGAAGCCCTCGGGACGTCCGCCGCCGGCGACGAGGCGGGCCTCGGACTTGCCGATCTCGACGTAGGACATGACCTTCTCATAGTGCTCGGGGTGAACGAGCGCGGCCACCTCGGTCGCGGGATCCGAGGGCAGACCGACCTTCACGCGCTTGGCCTGGGCGGCGTAGCGCTCGACGAATTCGTCGTAGATCGATTCTTCGACGAGGATGCGCGAACCGGCGGTGCAGCGCTCCCCATTGAGGGAGAAGACACCGAAGATCGTGGCGTTGACGGCGGCATCGAGGTCCGCGTCGGCGAAGACGACGGCCGGGGACTTTCCGCCGAGCTCCATCGACAGACCCTTGAGCCAGGGTGCGGCATTGGCGAAGATCGTCTGTCCGGTGCTCGATTCGCCGGTGAAGGAGATGAGCGGAACATCGGGGTGCTTGACAAGCGAATCGCCGGCGAAGCCCTCCTCACCGAAGCCGTTGACCATGTTGAAGACACCGGTGGGCAGTCCGGCCTCTTCGAAGATGCCCGGCCACAGGGAGGCAGAGAGCGGGGTGAACTCGGCGGGCTTGAGTACAACGGTGTTGCCGGTCGCGATCGCCGGTCCCAGCTTCCAGGATTCAAGCATGAACGGGGTGTTCCACGGAGTGATGAGTCCGGCCACGCCGATCGGCTTGCGGTTGACGTAGTTCGCCTGGCGGCCGGGAACCTTGAAGGCATCGTCGACCTGGGCGACGATGAGGTCGGCGAAGAAGCGGAAGTTCTCCGCTGCACGTGCCGCCTGGCCCTTGGCCTGGGTGATCGGCAGACCGGAGTCGAAGGACTCCATCGCGGCGAGTTCGTCCTTGCGAGACTCGACGATGTCGGCGATGTTATTGAGGATGCGGGCACGTTCACGCGGCAGCATCTTCGGCCACGGGCCCTCGTCGAACGCCTTCTTCGCCGAGGCGACAGCGGCTTCGATATCGGCCTTCTTCCCCGAGGCGGCCTTGATGTAGGGCTCGTTCGTCACCGGGTTGAGGACGTCGAACTCGTCTCCGTCGATGGAATCGACGAATTCTCCGTTGATGTAGTGGCGGATCTTCTCCGGTATGTCTGCCGGTGGGGTGGTGGACTGTGTCATGAATTGTCCTTTCTTGAATCAGTGTTCAGATCTGTGGTCGCGGCGGCGGTGGACTGGGCGTTCTGGAAGCTGTGCAGTGTGGCCGAACGGTGCTCGCGCACAGCCCGTTCGACTTCCTGCGCCGAGGCACGGGCCCGGATGAGGGCGACTATGCGAGAGTGCTCCTCCACCGATTCCAACGCCCGCTCGGGGACGAAGGAGAACGTCGAATCCCGCAGGTGGTTGAGTCGGTCCCATTCGAGTTCGACGAGGGTGCACAGCCGCTCGTTCGGGCAGCGCCGATAGAGCGTTTCGTGGAACTCGTGGTTGAGCCGGGTGAACTCGGCCGGTTCGAAATCATCGAGCAGCGCCCGCATCCGATCGTTGATCTGCTCCGCCGCATCGAGATCTTCAGCGCCGAGGCGGCTCTGGGCTTGGGCGACGGCCGCGGCCTCGAGGATCGCGACCGTTTCCATCGACTGAGTGTAGGACCCCTGATCGACCATGGCCACGCGGGCCCCGATATTGCGTTCGAAGGTCACGAGTCCGTCGGCTTCCAGCCGGCGGATGGCCTCGCGCACCGGCACCACGGAGGTGTCGAGTTCGAGTGCGATCTGCGCGAGCACGAGCTTGTGCCCGGGCTGGTACGTCTGGTCGGCTACGCGCTCGCGGATCCACCGATATGCGATCTCGGCCTTGCTCAGCGAGGCGGTGACGGTCACCGGGAGGCCTTCCACTCGTCGAACTTCGTCTTCCATTCGCCCTTCGGCGGGAAGAGTCCTTCGACCGGATTGCCGGCGGCTACCTGTTCGGCCACCCAGCCGTCCTCGACCTCCTTGGCCAATGCCGCGTCGACGACTTCTTCGACGAGGTCACTTGGAATGACGATGGCTCCGTCATCGTCGGCGACGATGACATCGCCGGGCAGAACGGTGGCGTTTCCACAGGCCACGGCCACGTCCGATTCCCATGGGACGTGACGGCGGCCGAGCACCGCGGGGTTCTTCGCGGTGGCGAAGACGGGCAGGATGCCGGCGACCTCGGCGGAGTCGCGGACTCCCCCGTCGGTGATGACTCCCGCGGCGCCGAGCGACTTCGCGCGCAGGGCGAGGATGTCGCCGAGGGTGCCCGAACCGGATTCGCCGCGGGCTTCGATGACGATGACCTCACCGGGGCGGATGGAGTCGAATGCCTGCTTCTGCGCGTTGTACCCACCGCCGTGGGTTTTGAAGAGGTCTTCGCGGTTGGGCACGAAGCGCAGGGTCTTCGCGGTGCCGACGATCTTCGCGCCCGGCTTCAGTGGGGCCACGCCTTCGATGACGACGTTATTGAGCCCGCGGGCGCGCAGCTGAGCGGACAGTCCGGCGGTCGGTGCTTCGGTGAGTTTGGCGATGAGGCCAGCGTCGAGTCCGGTCGCCGACGTGCCATCGGCGCTTCCTGCCGGTGCCAGACCGGCGGCTTCGCGTGAGCCCCAGGCATCTACCGTCAAAG
The DNA here is from genome assembly GCF_900105315.1 of Brevibacterium siliguriense. Classification (NCBI taxonomy): domain Bacteria; kingdom Bacillati; phylum Actinomycetota; class Actinomycetes; order Micrococcales; family Brevibacteriaceae; genus Brevibacterium; species Brevibacterium siliguriense. The sequence continues at coordinate 3,680,207 of NZ_LT629766.1, forward strand.
ATTCGTTCACAGCGGGCAGGCTGCCAAGGGCTTCGTCGAAGTCGCCGGGACCTTCGACGACCGTGGTGGTGAGGCGACCGGAGCTCAGTTCCTCCCCATTCGCCGAGGCGGCCGTGACCTCGACCTCGACCGTGTCGCCGGGGACGACGACGGAAGAGCCGGCCGGGGTGCCGGTGAGGATGACATCACCGGGTTCGAGGGTCAGGTGCTGGCTGAGGTCCGCGACAATGCGCGGGAGAGTGAAGATGAGCTGATCGGCGCGTGTGCCGTCGTCCTGGACGACTTCGCCGTTGACCCAGGTGCGCAGGCGCAGGGAGTCGGGAGCCGCCTCGGCGGCGGGGATGAGCTCGGGTCCCAGCGGGGTATAGCCGTCGCGGCTCTTCGAGCGCACGTTCGATCCCTTGTCCGGGGTCTTCATATCGTAGAGGCCGAAGTCGTTCGACGCGGTCACGCCTGCCACATAGGACCAGGCGTCGGCCTCGGTGACGTTGCGCGCGGAAGTGCCGATGACGATGGCGACCTCACCTTCGAAGGCGAGCAGCGAGGTGCCTGCGGGGCGCTCGATGGTCTGCCCGGAGGCTGCGACGGAGCTGGCGGCCTTGAGGAAGTAGGACGGCTGGGCGGGACGTTTTCCTCGCTGTGCGGCACGGGACTCGTAGGCCACATGAACGGCAATGATCTTGCCCGGACGGGCGGGAACACCTACAGGAGTCGACATCGATCTCACACCTCATTTCGATTGGCTTCACCACAGATCGTATATGATACGGTTCCGGAGGACAAGTAATCCAGGCCACAGAGAATGCGGCCGGACTGCACTGCAGACGCACGACAGGACACAGGAGTCATGGCAGCACAGAAGCACACTCAGACCCGGGTGGCGTTCGCGACGATCGTCGGCACGAGCATCGAGTGGTACGACTACTTCCTCTATGCGGCGGCCTCAGGGCTGATCTTCAACCAGCTCTTCTTCAGCCCGCTCGGATCGACGCTCTCGACCATGGTCGCCTTCGCGACGGTCGGAATCAGCTTCCTCTTCCGCCCCTGGGCGCCTTCCTCGCCGGACACTTCGGCGACAAGCTCGGCCGCCGGGTGGTCCTCATCATCACCCTCATCGCCATGGGTGCTGCAACAGCACTCATCGGCTTCCTGCCGACCTTCGAATCCGCCGGCGTCCTGGCACCGATCCTGCTCATCGTCCTGCGCATCGTCCAGGGAATATCGGCGGGCGGAGAATGGGGCGGAGCCGTTCTGCTCGCCGTCGAGCACGCCGATGAGAAGTCACGCGGACTGCGCGGATCCTTCCCGCAGATCGGAGTGTCCATCGGACTCCTGCTGTCCTCCGGTGTGCTCGCCCTGATGACGTCGATAGCCCCCGGCGATGCCTTCCTCGAATGGGGCTGGCGAGTGCCGTTCTTCCTCTCCATCGTGCTCGTCTTCATCGGCTACTGGATCCGCCGCGGAGTCGAGGAATCCCCCGTCTTCCACGAGATCGCCGAGCGCAAGGAGCAGGTGACGAACCCGCTGGGCACGCTCATCAAGGGCCACTGGCTGCTAGTCATCCTCGCGTCGCTCGTCTTCATGGGCAACAACGCCGCGGGATACATGACCACCGGCGGATACATCCAGAACTATGCCACGGATCCGGCCGGACCCATCGGCCTCGAGCGCGGTCCCGTGCTCTGGGCCGTCGCCGCCTCGGCGGTGTCCTGGCTGGTGGTGACGATCATCGCGGGCGCTGTCTCGGACAAGATCGGGCGTCGAAACACCTACATCCTCGGCTGGGTGCTTCTGCTCGTCGGCATCTTCAGCCTGTTCCCGCTGGTCAACACCGGCTCGGTGGGCATGCTCCTGCTCGGGCTGGTCGTCCTCACAGTCGGCCTCGGCTTCACCTACGGCCAGCAGCCGGCGATGTACGCCGAGCTGTTCCCCTCCAGCGTCCGCTTCTCCGGGGTCTCGGTCTCCTATGCGATCGGATCGATCCTCGGCGGCGCCTTCGCTCCGACGATCGCGAAGGCCCTTGTGTCGTCGACGGGAACGACCGCCTCGGTGGCGGTGTACCTGGGCGTCGTCGCCGTGCTCGCTCTCGTGGCGACCCTGCTGCTGCGCGATCGCACCGGCATTCCGCTCGGTCCCGACCACGAGGACGAGCAGGCGGTGAGTCCGATCATCGGGATCGGCGCCCACCGGCCACGGACGGAATCCGGCACCGAGGCGGCACCGCACGACTGACCTGCGACGACGGAGCGAATACGGTGACGGCCACCACCCCGAAAACACCAGATCGTATATGAACTGATAGCATTCGAGTATCACGACGACGTGTCAAGAACCGGAGGTTGACATGCATTTCCATCAGAACGGCTACGTGTCCGCGGACCCGCGGATCGAAGAGGCCGCTGGGTACGGAATCGATCGCGCAGAGGATCTGCCCGATGAGGTCGATGTCCTCATCGTCGGCAGCGGTCCTGCGGGGATGATCGCGGCCGCCCAGCTCTCGCAGTACGCGAACGTGAACACGCGGATGATCGAGAAGCGCGATTCGCGGCTGGTCATCGGTCAGGCCGACGGCATTCAGGCCCGCTCCGTCGAGACCTTCCAGGCCTTCGGCTTCGCCGAGGAAATCATGCGCGAGGGCTATCACATCACGGAGATGTCGTTCTGGAATCCGGATCCGGAGAACCCCGAGAACATCATCCGCACCGGTCGGCCCAAGGACGATGAGCATGGGATCAGCGAATTCCCGCACCTGATCGTCAACCAGGCACGTGTGCTCGACTACTTCGCACAGTTCGCCGCCCAGTCCCCCGGGAAGATCAAGCCCGACTATGGGATCGAATTCGTCGACCTCACGGTCGATTCGGACGCCGCGGCCGCCTCGGCGAAGGACCATCCTGTGTCCGTGACTGTCCGCTACACTGCGGGCGAGCGCGCCGGTGAGGAACGGACCATCCGCGCAGGCTACGTCGTCGGCTGCGATGGTGCACGGTCGAAGGTGCGGTCGTCGATCGGCAGGAAGATGACCGGCGATCAGGCCAACCATGCCTGGGGCGTGATGGACGTGCTCGCGAACTCCGACTTCCCCGATATCCGCACCAAGTGCGCGATCTCGTCGAAGCACGGCAATATCCTCCACATCCCCCGCGAGGGCGGCCACCTGTTCCGGATGTACGTCGACCTCGGTGAGGTGCCCGAAGATGATGCGCGCAAGGTGCGATCGACGGGCATCGACGCGATCATCGCTCGGGCCAACGCGATCATCGCGCCCTACAGCATCGACGTGAAGAACGTTGCCTGGCATTCGGTCTACGAGGTCGGGCACAGGCTCACGGATGCCTTCGACGACACCGATGAGTCCGATCCGGCCTCGCAGTGCCCGCGCGTGTTCATCACCGGCGATGCCTGCCACACGCACTCGGCGAAGGCAGGTCAGGGAATGAACGTGTCGATGCAGGACGGGTTCAACATCGCGTGGAAGCTCGGTCAGGTCATCTCCGGTCGATCGTCGACGGAGCTGCTGCGCACCTACTCTGCCGAACGTCAGGTGGCGGCGAAGAACCTCATCGACTTCGACAAGGAATGGTCGACGCTCATGGCGACTCCGCAGGAGGAGCTGCCGGACAAGACCTACCTCGAGGACTTCTACGTCAAGACCGCGGAGTTCCCGGCCGGGTTCATGACCGAGTACGCGGAGTCGATGATCACGACGCCGACGACGCATCAGGAGCTCGCCGCCGGATTCCCGATCGGCAAGCGGTTCAAGTCGGCTCGGGTCAAGCGCAGCTGCGATGCGAACTTCATCCACCTCGGCCACGAGGCACGCGCCGACGGTCGCTGGCGAGTCTATGTCTTCGCCGATCGGGCCGCTCCGGTCGTCGACGGTTCCGCGGACACCGAGTCGAAAGTGGCGGCGCTGGCTGCGTGGCTCGAATCGGATCCTGCTTCTCCCCTGGTCGCCTACCGCCGTGACGGTGAGGATCTCGATGCCCTTGTCGAGCTCAGCGTCATCTACCAGCAGGAGCACAAGGAGTTCGCGTTTCCCGATGTGCCGAAGGTCTTCCGTCCGCATATCGGTGCCTTCGACCTCGAGTATGTGGAGAAGATCTACGCGACCCTGCCCGAAGAGGACATCTTCGAGGCCCGCGAGATCAGCCGCGACGGCGCCGTCGTCGTGGTGCGCCCCGACCAGTACGTCTCGGGAATCTTCCCATTGGATGCGCATGCCGAGATCGGCGACTACTTCGCAGGAGTCTTCGAACCCGTGAAATGACGTCCGCGAGGCTCAGTCCTCTCACCGATCGCCGAGATTCAAGCGCCCTCGACCTATGGTCGGGGGCGCTGTGTTCTGGCGGCGATTCCGCAGATACCTGCGGCGGCGAGCGACGCAGCGCCGTTGAGCCACAGCCCGAAGCCGAATGACCGCCGGCCGATCTCCATTCCTCCGGTCGGCGTCCCGTCGGACAGCTGTCCGCCCCACATGATCAACGGCGGGTGGACGAGAATGCCGAAGAGAAGCACACCGATCACCGCGGCGATGAGCAGCACCACCAGGTTCCACCAGTGGGCAGTCGCGAAGGCGAGGCACAGACCGGCGACGGCGACCACGAGCGCCCAGAGGACGTAGAAGTGCGGGTCGGTCTCACCGTCGGCGGCAAGGTTCCAATCACCCAGTGAAGTCGGTGAGGTCGAACGGTGCCCTTCCGATCGAGGTCACCCAGATCATCAGCACCCAAGAAGCGACTGCAGCCCACGGCAGTCGCCCCGCCCAACGATCCGTTCGGTTCCTGCGCGGCCACGGGGTGATCCTCGGTTGCGCATGACCGACTGCGGCTGCTTGTCGACTTGGACCGCCGCTGCGATCGAAACGTCGACGACGGTGGTCGCCGAGAAGGCCGCAGACCCCCGCAGCCAGCAGACAGAGTCCCCCGATGGCCCAGAGTCCTGCACCCATCGCCGGTTCGGCGACGACCATCCCGAAGATCGGCCGTCCCTGATCATCGACAGCGTCCCACATAAGCGTCGGCGCATTCGCCAATGAGTCCGCCAATATGAGGAAGACGCAGACGCTCAGAAAGAGAGTTCCGACTGACCACAGGCGTCCGAAGGTGTCCGGCCACGGGCGCGAAGCGGGCCGAGACCGGACGGTGAGGAAGAGCGCAGCAGCGATCTGCCGTCTGCTGCTCGTCGGCCCCTGAGCCGGCCGGTTCGGGTCTCACGCGGCGGGACCATGGCGCTTCGACATGCAGCGTTTGATGCGTTCGCGACGGTAGTGATCCTGTTGGGCAGCCGCGACCAGCCCACAGATGCCTGCGGCGAAGAACAGAACGCTCCCAAACACCCAGAGTCCGAAGCCTGCAGCCGGATAGGCGACTTCCATTCCGCCGGTGGGCATGCCGTCGGCCGTCTGCCCGTCCCACACCATGATCGGCGGATCCGCGACCATCTGCAGAAGTCGCAGACCCAGCACTGTGCCCAGAACAATGGCCCCGATCGACCACCACTTCGATGCGGACAGCAGCCAAGCGGTGAACGCACCGGCGAGAATGATGATCCAGAGCACGAGGTAGACCTCGTCGAGATCGTTCATGTCGATGGGCGAGAACCCGAGCGATGTCACACGGATCCGCATCGATTCGGTGCCCCTGCTGTCGAGGACCGGCACGAAGATCGTGATCACCCAGCAGGCCACCGCCGCCAAGGGAAGCACTCGCGCCACGAGATTGAGACTTCGCCCCCGCGCTGTCGTCAGTGGTGTGCTTCCGTTCCTGCCTGCCCTGTCCATAACCACGATTCTCTGCAGTACCCATGTGACAGGTGTTCCCGCGATGTTGCAGATCCGACACGCGGCTCAGTCGGGTCCGAACACCACCTGCACCAGTTGCATCTCGACCGAGCTTCCTCCACACTCCTCTGCAGTCGGCCGCCGGTGCGCATTGCGTCTGCGCCAGTCTGCGACCTTCTCCGCACGAGTGCAGTACTGCGGCGGCAGGTTCTCGGGCAGGACGAATCTCGGGCTGGTCGACTGGAACCCAACCGGAAGATCCTCAGTGGTGCGCGGCTCCTCACCCGGCGGCGACTCGTCCGGTTGCGTCTGCTCATCTCGCTGCGGTTCGAGGAACCGAGAGAAGGTCAGTCGCCAATCGGTCTCCGGCGGCGAGTCTCCGGGTTCGGACACCGCTTCGGGACGCGGAAACCGCATGCGGCGGACCACGGCGGGCGTGGTCACCTCGTAGGATCGTCCGCTCGGCGTGGTGACGCACAGCCCGCCCGCCGAGGCCTCGTGATTCCACCCGGGATGCTCTTTCGCATAGTTGCAGGACGCGCACAGCCCCGAACCGTTCTCCCAGCTGGTGGCGCCGCCCGCTGCGACGGCTTGGGCATGATCGGCATGCCGGATCGGCGCATCGCACCACGGTGTCCGGCACACATCGTCACGGTAGGTGATCATCTGCCGCAGTCGACCCGTGAACTCCCGGCTCTTCGCGTCCATCCTCACCAGCTGCCCGTCGTCGGGCCGAGTGAAGATCCGGCTGATGAGCATCTTCGCTTCATTCGCGGCGACGAATTCCCGCGCCGTCCGTGCCGGCAGCGGCCCGAAGCCCGGCAGCCAGGCCGGAACGAGCCCGTCGGAGAGCAGGGATTCGGCTTCGACGAGCAGGTGGATCTCCGCAGGCACCTCCCCTGCCCTCGCCTGGCCGCTGAGCCGTTCGACGAAGGTATCGGCGACCACTTGTTGGCGAGTCCGCCCGGCAGCATCACCAGCGACAGTGATCGACTCTGCCCCGGCACGGAGGCTCTCAAAGGCAGCGACAGCCTGTGTGAGCGGCAGAATCGCAGAGATCCTGGCCATCCCGTCATCGATTACGGTCAGAGTCACACGACGATTGGTCGCGGCATTCGCTGCCCTCTTCGCGGCCGCCTCGGCGTCCATCTCCGCACTGAGCGCCCGCGCTTCGGCACGCAGACTCCGCAACCCGGACGGTTCCAGACTGCGTTTCATCCGCGTATCGACCTTGCGCCGATCCGCAGCGTCGAGGACCGCGGTCTCGTCGACCATGATCCGCGCCTTGTCCTCGGAGATCTCCCCTGCTGCCAGGGCTGTGAAGGTGTTGGGCATGCCGATGACGATGGAGCGGGCAGTGCTGAGGAACTTCCGGCCCGATCCGGGCGAGACCTTCTTCGCCAGCCCGACTTCGTCCCCAGCGCGCTTCCCGCAATCGATCGCGGGCACCTGGTTGAGTCGATCCCGCTCGATGCGCAGCGCTTCGAAGGCGACTGCCTCCCGTGACTGTGCGGCGACGACAGCAGACTTGAGCTCTTCGAGGGCGGTGATCCTCTCCAGCCTCTCCATCTCGGTGCCGCCCTTGCCCAGACTGCGCAGGAACTCACCGAACCTAGAGATCTCGGTCAGCGGATCCGGAACCGACGTTGGTTCCCGGGCAGTGTCGACGTCCATGTGAGAACGCTACCCGCCGGTACTGACACGACTTCGCTCCGGCTTCAGCCGACTCCGCGCTGGATGCGGTTGAGGATCATGTCCATGGCGACGATGTTGTGGCCGCCGTCAGGGATGATGAGGTCGGCATTGCGCTTCGAAGGTTCGACGTAGAGCTCGTGCATCGGTTTGACCGTGCCCAGGTACTGGTCCTCCACCGACTGCAGGGTTCGGCCCCGGTCGACGACATCACGTTTGATCCGACGCAGCAGGCGGACATCAGCGTCGGTGTCGACGAAGAGCTTGATGTCGAGCAGCTGACAGATGCGCGGTTCGGCGAAGATGAGGATGCCCTCGACGATGATGACCGGAGCAGGTTCGACCAGGGTCGTGTCATCGCTGCGGTTGTGGATCGAGAAATCATAGACAGGGCTCTCGACCGCCTCAGAGCTGCGCAGCGCGGTGAGGTGGTCGACGAAGAGATCATTGTCGAAGGCATCGAGGTCGTCGTAGTTGACCTTCTCGCGCTCCTCATAGGTGAGCTCATCGCGCCGTCGGTAGTAGTTGTCGTGGTAGAGCACGGAGGGTGGGCCCTCGCATTTGTCCAACAGCGCCCGAGTCAGCGTCGTCTTTCCGCTGCCGGTTCCGCCGGCCACGCCCACAACCAATGTCTCCACGGTTCGCTTCTCCTCCTCGGCTTCGCTCCTCCCCAAATCTATACCAGCCGGCGGAGGGCGCACTCCCCCGGATTCCCGCTGCCCCACCGAGTTCGGCTAGACTCGGTGCGTGCGTCGATGATGCGCCGATGAATATTGCTGCGAGCAGATCCCCGGGAGGTGGTTGTCAATGGATTCCGACAGTCGATTGTGCCCCCTCCCCCTCTTCCGCTGACGCCTGCCCCACGCGCACGCGTCGACTCGACTCTGCTTGGAGTACGTCATGACCTCCGTCCTCGACGCCGCCACCATCCGCTCCCTCACCGACGATCGCGATCTCGCTGCCCTCGCAGCCGCCATCCGCGAGCTCGGTCCGAACGCGACCACGGAGCTCATCGCCGAGCTCTCGGCCACCGAAGCCGCGATCGTCTTCCGCCTCCTGCCCAAGGACGAATCCGTCGAGGTCTTCGACGGTCTCGACCGCGGTACGCGCTCGGATCTCATCGCGGCCCTCCACACCGAGGAGCTGAGCACGATCTTCAGCGACCTCGATCCCGAGGATCAGGGCCGCCTCGTCGATGAGCTGCCCGCGAATGTCACCACGAAGCTGCTGGACGCCGTCCCCGCATCCGACCTCGGCGCGGTGATGGCAATCGCCGGCTATGGCCGGAATTCGATCGCCCGCCGCATGTCGCCGACCGCCGTCATCGCATGGACGAACGACACCGTCGCCGAGGTGACCGGGCGGCTGCGCGACACCGAGGTCGATCTCGAGGACGTCCGGCTCATCCCCGTCCTCACACCCGATCGTCGGATCGTCGGCACCCTCGATGCCCTCGAACTCCTCCGCTTCGCACCAGGCACGGACGTGGAGAGCCTGGCCGTACCCGTCGAGGAGATCACGCACACCGACGACGATATGGAGACCGCCGCCAGGGCGGCTCTGCGCGAGGACGTCACCGTCCTGCCCATCGGGGACAGTGAGGGCCGCCTCGTCGGGATCCTGCCGATCAAGGACGCCGCGCGCATCATCGCCGAGGCCGATGAGGAGGACTACGCGCTGTCCGGCGGCACCCAACCGCTCTACCGCCGCTACCTTCCGACCTCGATCCTCACCATCGCCCGCACCCGCATCGTGTGGCTGCTCGTGCTCGCGATCTCGGCGGTGCTCACCGTCCACGTGCTCGAGATCTTCGAATCGACGCTGGCGGAGGTCGTCGCGCTCGCACTGTTCATTCCGCTGTTGACCGGCATCGGCGGCAATACGGGTTCGCAGGCCGCGACGACGGTGACCCGTGCACTGGCGATGGACGAGATCGGACTGCGCGACTTCCTCCGCGTGGCCGCCAAGGAGCTGGCGACGGGTCTGCTGCTCGGCGTGCTCCTGGCCGTGCCGGCATTCGCGATCGCTTCTCCTCTCTACGGCCTCGAGATCGGTGCCGTCATCGCACTGACCCTGACGGTCAACTGCCCGATCGCAGCCGTGGTGGGAGGTTCGATCCCGATTGCGGCAAAGGCATGCAAGGTCGATCCTGCGGTTGTATCGACACCATTCATCTCGACCTTCTGCGATGCCAGCGGTCTGCTCGTGTACTTCACCATCGCCATCGCACTGCTCGGGCTCTGAGCCGACCGTTGAGCGGCCCGCCCTCACCCGAGGCTTCGGGTCAGCTGCGTCCACAGCTCCTGATCGAAGCGCCGCCTGCCCAGCAGACCGGCCATATGTCTCACGGCATTGTCGACCTTGCCGCGCCAGACCTCGATCGCCGTCTTCGCATCCACCCGACTGAGCGCCCGGAACATGGCTCGGTCATCGCTGACGATGCGGTCGCTGGCCGGCGAATAGTCGAGCTGCAGGATGGAGATGAACAGACGCAGCCGCAGAGTCAGCGCCTCGAAGGCACGCGCCGATTCGCGCAGACCCGAAGCACGGGCAAGCTCCTGCTGGAAGTGGAGGTCGGCGTCCTCGACATCGATTCCGCTGCGTGTCGGCGCTGACGCCTCGACCTGGCGCAGGGCCAGCTGCACGGGCACGAGGTAGCGCTGAGGGCGCAGGGCCAGGGACCGAAGCACGACCTCTCCGATGGCCATGCGCGCGGCGTAGAGGTCGAGCACGTCGACGGTGGTGATCAGGGGGATCCGTGCGCCGCCGCGCGACCCGTCGAGCAGCTTGTCATCGACCATGCGACGCAGAGCCGCATCGACCGAGGCCCTGGGCACCTGCATGCGACGAGACAGCAGACGCGGATTGATCCGATCCCCGGGTTCGTATCCGGAGTCGATGATCTCCTCACGCAGCGCGATCGCCAGGTGTTCGGTGATCGACCGAGTCTCCTTCGGCAGCCACGACGAGATCTCCATTGAGTCAGAAATGATGGAACTTTGCTGAGGCTCGTACGGGGCCGATTCCCACCACAGCACCCCTCGAGTCCGTTCCGGACGCGGTCGGCGAGCAGATCGAGCAGGGCCCCGGGAATGTCCTGACACTCGCCGAGGCGGCTCTTGAGTTCGGCTGCGAAATCGTCGAAATCCCCGCACGCCCGCACCCGGCCACCCACCTCACGGCACAGGTCTGCAGGAACCTCGCCGAGGGGGTCGAAGACGAGGAAGTCGCCGGCGCCGTCCAGAAGGGCGAGCAGGTCGGCGGTGGGCACCTGCCGATGTTCGCTGTCGAAGCGCTGCGCCCACCGCCCGACTCCCGCTGTGCGCAGGGCCGCGATGATGCCCGCGATTCGCCGCTGGATCCGCCTCGGCGGCACGATCGCCACGGACCCTCCCCGACCACCCTCACCACCTGCATCGATACTGCGAATTCCGACGATGACCAGAGGAAACCCGCTGGCGGCGAGGATCAGCTGCGAACCTCCGGTCACCTCGGTGACGGGGAGCGTGAGGGCCCGGACGGATCGGGAGACGATGCTCTGGCTCAGACCTGTCGCCTCGGCGAGGGCACGGGTCGAATAGTCTCGCCCGGAGATCCTCGCCCCCGCGGTCGCAACGAGAGCCTCGACGACCCGGTCTGCGGTCTCCTGGATCGGCGGGCGACCGCTGCGAGGACGATCCTCGAGGTCCGAACGACTCGCCCAACGGCGCAGGGTCGACGGTGATGCACCTGTGCGCGCAGCCGCCTCGGCGAGGGTCGACGTCGTCAGCAACGCCACGGCGTCACGGCGGAACTCAGCGGAATACATCCCCCTAGTCTATGACTTCTGACTCAAATCTTCCCAGCGATCGACTCCATCTCTTCACCCCCTGATTTCGGCGGCGCATACTGATCTCACACCCAGGCTCCACAGTCAGCGCCGATACGTGAGAGCACTAACAGCGAGCACCGAAGGAGCACAGTTGCTGCACACCGAAACCGACCTCGACACGCTCACCGCCCAGTCGATCGACACCGTCCGCCGGTGGTTGCGAGTGTCGACGTCGATGACCACGGCTAAGAACCCCGCGGCCGAACGCCTCTCTGCCGTCCTCTCCGACGACAACGGGCTCGACTTCACCGTCGGATTCGTCGATCGTGTCGTGCGCACCGATGACGTCCACGCCGCCGCCGACGCGCTGACCGAGGTCGGCAAGCTCGCACCCGAAACGATGTCGTACCTCGACCGCGCGCAGATCAAGGCCGGTGCCGCGCTGGCCAAGATCGCCCCGCAGGTCGTCGTCCCCGCCGCCCGAACCCGCCTGCGTCAGATGGTCGGTCACATGGTCGTCGACGCCCGCGATAAGCAATTCGGCAAGACCGTGGCCGCGCTCACCTCCGATGGTCACCGGCTCAATATCAACCTCCTCGGCGAGGCCGTGCTCGGCGACGGAGAAGCCGACAACCACCTGGAGCAGACCCACCGGCTGCTCGCCCGCGATGACGTCGACTATGTGTCGGTGAAGGTCTCCTCGGTGGCCTCGCAGATCTCGATGTGGGCATTCGACGAGACCGTCGACTATGTCGTCGACCGCCTCCGCCCGCTCTACAGCCAGGCGGCCAAGGCTCCGGCCGGCGCGAAGTTCGTCAACCTCGATATGGAGGAGTACCAGGATCTCGAGCTGACGATCGCCGTATTCACCCGTCTGCTCTCCGAACCCGAGTTCAAGGACCTCGAGGCCGGGATCGTCATCCAGGCCTACCAGCCCGATGCTCTCGGTGCGGTGCAGCGGCTGAGTGAATTCTCCGCCCGCCGCGTCGAGAACGGCGGCGTCGGGGTCAAGGTCCGCCTCGTCAAGGGCGCCAACCTGGCGATGGAGACTGTGCACGCCGAGATCGCCGGCTGGCCAGCGACGACGTGTGATTCGAAGCAGTCCACGGATGCGAACTACAAGCGGGTCCTGCACTGGCTGTTCACTCCGGAGCGGATGAAGGGGCTGCGCATCGGCGTGGCCGGGCACAACCTCTTCGACATCGCCTTCGCCCACCACCTCTCCGTCGAACGCTCGGTGACCGACCGCGTCGAGTTCGAGATGCTCCAGGGCATGGCCAGCGAGCAGGCGGCGGCCGTGACCGAGGACGTCGGCGACCTCCTCCTCTACGTTCCCGCCGTGCACCCGAAGGAATTCGATGTCGCGATCTCCTACCTCGTGCGCAGGCTAGAGGAGAACTCGGCGTCGGAGAACTTCATGTCCGGAATCTTCGACCTCGCCAACGGCAATGAAGTGTTCAAGCGCGAAGCCGACCGGTTCACCGCGGCGGTCAAGCAGCTCGAATCGATCCTCGAGGCCGAGGGTGAGACCGCACCGGCCCCGAATCGCCACCAGAACCGGTCGACCGAAACGCTCGGTGAGACCGTAGTGCCGACTCAGTTCTTCAATGAGCCCGACACCGATCCGGCTCTTCCCGCCAACCAGGAATGGGTGCGCAGGATCATCGCCGAGGCGACCGCCCCCGACTACCTCGACGATCGTCCGAATGCGCCCAAGATCGAATCCACGGACGAACTCGATGAGATGATCGCCCGCGGTCGCGCCGCCGCTGCGGACTGGCGTGCCCTCGGCGCCGCCGGTCGGGCCGAGATCCTCCACCGGGCCGCTGACATCTTCGCTGCTCGTCGTGGAGAGTTCATCGCTGTCGAGGCCGCTGAGGTGGGCAAGATGCCGTCGCAGTCCGACCCCGAGGTGTCCGAGGCCATCGACTTCATCCGCTACTACGCGCTGAATTCGCTCGAGCTCGAGAACCTCGAGGGCGCGACCTTCACTCCGGACGAGATGGTCGTCATCACTCCTCCGTGGAACTTCCCCGTGGCGATCCCCACCGGCGGCACCGTTGCGGCGCTGGCGGCCGGGTCCGCTGTCATCCACAAGCCGTCGGGGCCGACGCCGCACTGTTCGGCGCTCATCATCGACTGCCTGTGGCAGGCGGGAGTGCCCAAGGACGTGCTGCAGCTGTGCGCACCGATCGAGCGGGAGCTCGGTCAGCACCTCGTCTCGCATCCCGATGTCGACCGGGTCATCCTCACGGGTGCTTCGGAGACCGCGGCGATGTTCAAGTCGTTCCGTCCCGAACTCCACGTAAATGCGGAGACCTCCGGTAAGAATGCCCTGGTCATCACTCCGGCGGCGGACCGGGACCTCGCCATGGCCGACCTCGTGTACTCGGCCTTCGGACATGCCGGGCAGAAGTGCTCGGCCGCCTCGTTGGGGATCATGGTCGGTTCGACCTACGATTCCGAGCGCTACCGTCGCCAACTCATCGATGCCGCCTCGTCGATGGTCGTCGATTGGCCGGCGAACCTCGCCTCCACCATGGGGCCGCTGACGGAGGACCCCTCGGACAAGCTGCGTCGGGCGCTGACGACTCTCGAGCCCGGCGAATCCTGGCTGCTCGAGCCCAAGCAGCTCGACGATACGGGCCGCCTGTGGAGCCCGGGAATCAAGGACGGAGTCAAGCCCGGTTCGTTCTTCCACCTCACCGAGGTCTTCGGTCCGGTGCTCGGTCTCATGCATGCCAAGGACCTCGATGAGGCCATCGAGTTCCAGAATGCCGTGGACTTCGGCCTCACCGGAGGCATCCATTCCCTCGACCCCGAGGAGGTCGCCACCTGGCTCGATCACGTCGAGGTCGGCAACGCGTACGTCAACCGCGGAATCACCGGGGCCATCGTGCGTCGGCAGTCGTTCGGCGGCTGGAAGCAGTCCTCGGTCGGACTGGGGTCGAAGGCCGGCGGCCCGAACTACCTTATGCTCTTCGGCCACTTCACCGATTCCGGCGACCAGGATCTCGAGGCGGCTAAGGCCGATGACAAGCGCTGGTTCGAGGCCGAGTTCGGCGCGGCGAAGGACCACACGGGACTGCGCGCGGAGGCGAACATCTTCCGCTACCGTCCCCGCCCGGTGACTCTGCGCGTCACTGCCGAGGCGAGCCTGTTCGATCTCGAACGCTCCCTGCACGCGGCGCGCACGGTGGACTCGCCGGTGCAGTTGTCCGTGGCAGAGGATGTGTCCGCCGAGGTGAAGATCGCAGTGACGAATGCCGACGTACCTGCCCGCACCGAAACTGCCGCCGAGTTCGCCGAGATGATCGGTCAGGGTCGCTATGACGACACCGTGGGTGCCCGCATCCGCGTTCTCGGTCGATTCGAGGACGAGCTGCTGGCGGCGGCCGCGCCTCGCCCCGAGGTCGCGATCATCGATGAGCCGGTGACCACATCGGGCCGGGTGGAGCTGCGGTACTTCGTGCAGGAGCAGGCGGTGTCGATGACCCTGCACCGCTTCGGCAACCCGAGCCGCGACTTCCACACCCTGGCAGCCCAGCTCAAGTCCTGACCCCAATTACTACCTGACGGCGGCTCAGATACCTCGCGCGAGGTTGCTGAGCCGCCGTCAGGTAGTTCTGGGGCAGGGGAAGCTGTGTAGGATGAGTGTCACCCGAGGCACTCAGTGGACTGCCCGACTGTTCACAAGCTGTTCACATCTTCGCCGCTGTCGTCGATGAGTGAGCCGCTAGGGTGCAAGGGACCGCGCACGTGGATCGTCACGATGTGCACAGACGCTCATCCGCCCGAAAGGCTCCCATGAAAGTCACGACCACCCTGTCCTCCGCCGCGGCGCTCAGCCTCGTCGCGGGTCTGTCCCTCCCCTTGTCGCCGGCTATCGCAGCGGACACCGCAGCCGACGACGCCCACATCTCCGAGATCGCCTACACCCTCGCGACCGACTTCATCGAGGTCGCAGCAGATCCCGGCACCGACATCTCCGGGTGGACCTTCGGATCGGTGACTCGCGGCGGCAGCGTCCAGGCGCAGGAGAACACCGTCACCGTGCCCGAGGACACGACCGTCGGCGACTCCGGCGCCGTGGCCATCGAAGTGCCGATCACGAACTCCGTCAAGGCCGGTTCGGCCGCCGACGGAGAGTACGGCTCCAGCGCCTTCGTCATCGACGAGAGCGGCGAGCTGGTCGACTTCCAGCAGATCGGCGGCGTTGTCGACGGCAAGGGCGTCACCGGCACGAAGAACACCTTCACCCCCGCACCCGTCGTCGGTCAGGAAGCTGAGCCGACCGGTGCGGCCGCCGCCGGTGGCCAGTCGATCCAGCTCATCGGCGACACATGGAGGTCAGCGGCTCCCACCCCGAACGCCCTCCCCGACGGCAGCGACGACGGCGGTGAAGACGGTGACACTCCCGAAGGCGTCACCTCGATCGCCGACATCCAGGGCACCGGCGATGCCAGCCCCGTCCAGGGCAAGACCGTGACCACCCGCGGTGTCGTCACCGCCGCCTACCCCGAGGGCGGGCTCACCGGCTACTACATCCAGACCCCGGGCACCGGTGGAGCCGACCGTGCCGCCGGTGCAGCATCCGACGGCATTTTCATCTACTCCCCCGACACCGTCGCCGATATCAGCATCGACGACCACGTCGAAGTCACCGGGACCGTGTCCGAACACTACGGTCAGACCCAGATCTCCGTATCCGCGTCCGGTCTCAAAACGGTCGACGAACCCGCCGAGGCGATCAAACCGGTCGAGGATGCCTTCCCCGCCGGAGACGAGAAGCGCGAATCCCTCGAGGGCATGCTCCTGCAGCCGAGCGAATCGCTGACCGTGGCTGACAACTACAACACGAACACCTATGGTGAGGTCGTCCTCGCCACTGGTGAGGGCACCCTCGACCAGCCCACCGACGTCCACCGCCCCGGGACGCCTGAGGCGAAGGCCCTGGAAGCCGAGAACCTCGACCGTGAGGTCGTCCTCGACGACGGTGCGACCGTGAACTTCCTCAAGGCCGACAAGGACGTCCCCCTGCCCTACCTCAGCCAGGAGGCTCCCGTCCGCGTCGGTGCGCAGGCGAACTTCACCTCCCCGGTTGTGCTCGGCTTCGATCACGAGAAGTGGCGGTTCCAGCCGACGAGACGTCTGACCGGGGACAACGCCGAGGCGGTGCAGCCGACCACCTTCACCGACACCCGTACCGAAGCCCCCGAATCTGTGGGCGGACAGGTCAGCCTCGCCAGCTTCAACGTCCTCAACTACTTCACCACCACCGGTGACCAGTTGGACGGCTGCGAGTACTACGACGACCGCGAAGGCAACCACATCACCGTCCGCGGCGGCTGCGATGCCCGCGGTGCCGCGAACGCCGAAAGCCTCGAACGTCAGGAGACGAAGATCGTCACCGCGATCAACAAGCTCGACGCTTCGGTCATCTCGCTCATGGAGATCGAGAATTCTGCCGTCTTCGGCAAGGACCGCGATGATGCGCTGGCAACCCTGGTCAAGCGCCTCAACGAGGCGGCCGGTACAGAGAAGTGGGACTTCGTCGAATCCCCTGACGCCGTCCCCGCCGATGAGGACGTCATCCGCACCGCCCTGATCTACCAACCCGCCGAGGTGGCTCCACAGAACGAGTCGACGATCCTTGATGATCAGGATGCGTTCTCCAATGCCCGCGAACCCCTGTCCCAGGCGTTCGCACCGAAGGATGGCTCCGGCGAGGTCGAGAAGGACAAGACCTTCGTGACGATCTCCAACCACTTCAAGTCCAAGGGTTCGGGATCAGGTCCGGGCAATGAGGACTCCGGCGATGGTCAGGGCGCGTCGAACGCCGACCGTGTGAAACAGGCCGAGGCGCTCGTCGGCTTCGCCGATGACCAGCAGGAAGCGGCCGACAGCGATCTCGTCTACCTCCTCGGCGACTTCAACTCCTACACTCAGGAAGATCCGATGCAGGTCTTATTTGAGGCCGGATACAAGGACATCGCGGCGGAGAAGACGGACGAATCCACCTATGTCTATGGGTCGCGCACCGGCAGCCTCGACCATGTCCTCGCTCTCGACGCCTCGGACGAAGCCGACGGTGCAGGCACGGACGCGACAGCATTCGGGTCCGTCACCGGAGCCGATGTCTGGAACATCAACTCGGTCGAATCCCTGGCGCTCGAATACAGCCGATTCAACTACAACATCGCTGACCTCTACGCACCGGATCAGTTCCGAGCCTCCGACCATGATCCGGTCGTCGTCGGTCTCTTCGACTCCTCGGACGAGGGCGGGGACGATGACGCCGGAGCGGAAGCTGGGAAGAACGGCAAACACTGGGGCAGCCGCGACGGCGAGCATCCCGGAGGCAAGAACGCCGGGAAGAACGGTCGCCACAACGGCTGGTAACACCTAGTCGGTGACGGCCACCTGCCCCCGCATGAGCACGCGTGCCGTGCGGAAGAGGGAGGTGGCCGTCACCGTGTCCGCATCGCACACGGCACCGGCGGTGACGACGCCCGAGGGGGTAGCCAGACGCACTTCCGGCCCGACGACCCCGGGCCGGGCACGCCGAATGATGCGGTTGATGATCGTGTCCGGGATCTGTGCGGCCGCGGCCAGGCACATGGCTCCGGTCCCGGGTACGGCCTTGTGCGTCTGCCCCATGGAGATCATCCGCACGGGCAGGTCGGCCTCCTCGGCGGCCAGGGTCGTTCCGTCGAGCAGTCGGGTGGGCTCTGGGGCGGTGACCACGGCGACCTTCGGGACGACCTCAGGGGCCTCCTCCGGCGTCGTGCACAATCCCATCCTGACTGCAGCGTTGCGGCGCAGCTCCGCGAGCATGCCCATCGCGTGCGAGTTCGCGTCGATCTCCTCCGGAGATTCGGTGCCCTTGAGCCCGACCGCCGCGCCCGGGACGATGACGACGGGCAAGGTGGCATCGACGAGGCTGACCTCGAACATCACCCCACCGGCCGTGATCGATTCCGAGGGCTGGCCCGTCGGCAGCAGTCCGGCGGTGCGGCTGCCGGCGGGGTCGGGATAGATGAGCTCGACGGGCGAACCCGTTCCGCTGACTCCGGGCAGCACCAGGTCTCCGGAGACCTCGGCCTGCCCGTCGCTGACGGTGAGTCCCACGTCGACGAGTTTCTGCGTGTTCGTGTTGAACAGGCGAAAGACGTGCCATCCGTCGGCGGCGCTGAGCAGCCCGGCCGACAGGGCGAAGGGAACGACCCCGGACGACAGATTTCCGCAGTTGCCGGAGTAGTCGACGGTCGCCTCGGTGACGGAGACCTGACCGAAAGTGTAGTCCAGGTCGACCCCGTCCCTCGCCGAGGCGGCCACGACGACGATCTTCGACAGGGAGGAGATACCCCCACCCATTCCGTCGAGCTGACGGCCGAACGGATCCGGCGAGCCCATCGCCGAGGCGAACAGCCTGTCCCACGTCGTCGTGTCACCGTCCGAGCCCAGCGGAGGCAGTGCGGATTCGACGAAGAATAGGCCCTTGCTTGTGCCGCCGCGAACGAATGTGGCGTCGATCCACTCAGTCATGCCCTCAGGGTAGCCAACCCCACTGCCATCAGCGCAGCACTGACCTCACTTCACCGCCCTGGGCACGATGACCATCGACGCGAACCCGAGGACCGCAACGACCGCGAAGAGGTAGAAGCCCCACGGGTAGGCGATCCCGGCGGTGACGAGGGTGCCGGTGATGAAGGGGCCGACGATGGCGCCGATGCGCCCGATGCCCGAGGCCATGCCGAGTGCGGTGCCGCGGGCCTGAGCCGGGTAGATCGCAGAGACGAAGGCGTAGACGAGGACTTGGGCGGAGAAGACGAAGACTCCGGTGATGAACACGGCGATGTTGAGCAGGGCCTGGCTGGTCATCGGGATCGACAGTGCGGCGAGGAAGATCGCGGCGAGGACGAACCACATGAGCACGATCTTCTTCGTTCCGTGCTTGTCAGCCAGCCAGCCGGCGAGGACGAGTCCGACGACGGCACCGATGTTCATGACGAAGAGCATGACGAGGGAGTCCGAGACCTCGTAGCCGGCGTCGGCCATGATCTTCGGCAGCCAGGTGTTGAGTCCGTAGACCAGCAGGAGCCCCATGAAGCTCGCCGCCCACACGCCGATGGTCACCAGAGCCAGCTTGCCCTCGAAGAGACCTGCCATCCCCGTCTTCGCCGTCGCATCCACGGTGCCGGTGGGATCATTCGCCTCGGTTTCGAGGCTCTGCGCCGAGGCGGCCGCCGGGTTCCGCTTCGCCTCCTGAGTTGCGAGGAACGCCTGGGATTCGGGCAGCTTCCAGATCAGGAGGGGGACCATGACCAGGCCGGCGAGTCCGCCGGCGAGGAAGAGCAGATGCCAGTTGTGGGAATACGCCACGGCGAGCAGCGAGATCGCGACGGCACCGGCATGGTAGCCGGTCATCGTCAGCGTCGTCGCCTTGGCGGTGTTGCCGGCCTTCGTGTATTCGCCGATGTAGGCAAGGCAGCTGGGCATCACGGCGCCGAGGAAGAGTCCGGCGATGAACCGGTAGGTGGTGAACAGTGCGACGTTCGGGGCGAAGGCGACGAGCAGGGTGAAGACGCTGAAGCCGATGACGCAGGCGATGATCGTCCAACGCCTGCCGATCCGGTCGACGACCGGTCCGACGGCCACGGCACCGAGGCCGACGCCGACGAGGCTGAGCGTGGCGACCATGGTGGCCGCCTCGGGGGTGAATCCGAGGGCTCCGGTGGCCAGCAGCTCGGGGATGACCGCACCGAGGACGACGAGGTCGAAGCCCTCCAAGGCGACGGCCAGCCAGCAGAGGACGGCCGGCCAACGCCCCGCAGGGGCGGTACTGGCCATGGACGCAGACGGGGTGGTTGCGGACATCGATGTCTCCGGGGTGGTGTCGTGCAGGTCAGAACGGGTAGGGCGCGATGGTCGAGCGCATCGTCACCCATTGCGTTTCGGTGAACGCTTCGATATTGGCCTCGGCTCCACCGAAACGGGATCCGTTGCCGGAGTCCTTCATTCCGCCGAAGGGGACGTTGGCTTCATCGGAGACGGTCTGTTCGTTGATGTGGATCTTGCCGGTGTCGACGAGGTCGGCCAGGTCCATGGCCATCCCGACATCGCCGAGGATACCCAGGGAGAGTCCGTATTCGCTGGCGTTGACCATCTCGGCGGCTTCTTCGAGGGTGGAGAAGCGAGCCACTGGGGCGACGGGTCCGAAGATCTCCTGTGCCCATGCGGGGTTCGATGGGCTCAGATCGGTGAGCACCGTGGGTGGGACGAAGGCACCTTCGCCCGGTCCGCCAGCGACGAGCGTCCCACCGTCGGCGGTGGCTTTGTCGAGGATGTCTCGGACGTGGGTGCGCTGCTTCTCGTCGATGATCGGTCCGATCGCAACCTCCTCGGTGGCGGGGTTGCCCACCGGCAGATTGCGGGCGCGTTCGGCCAGCTGTGAGACGTAGTCGTCGTAGATGGATTCGTGGACGAGGTGGCGGCCTGTGGTCATGCAGATCTGGCCTTGGTGCATCCACGATCCGAAGGCTCCCGCCGAGGTGGCCGGACCGACCTCGGCACCGGGCAGGACGACGAGCGCATTGTTTCCACCGAGTTCCAGGTGGCAGCGCTTGAGGAGGCGACCGGCGGCCTCGCCGACCTTGCGTCCGGCCGCGGTGGAGCCGGTGAAGGAGATGACGGAGACCTCAGGTGCGGCGACGACGGCTTCACCGGCGTCGAGTCCGCCGGGCAGGACCTGGAGCAGGCCTTCGGGCAGACCCGCCTCGGCGAAGACCTTCGCGATCGCCACGCCCGCGCACACGGCGGTGCGCGGATCCGGCTTGAGAAGGACGGCATTGCCCAGCGCCAGGGCCGGAGCAACGGAGCGCATGGCGAGGATGAGCGGGAAGTTGAACGGGGCGATGACGGAGACGACTCCGGCGGGCACCCGACGGGCGAAGGACCAGCGGGGCTCGTTCGAGGTGAGCACCTGCCCCTTGGGGTGGCTGGGCAGGGAGGAGGATTCGAAGCAGATGGCCTCGGCGGAGGAGATCTCGAGCGCAGCTTTGGGCGGAATGGAGCCGGCTTCGCGGATGATCCATCCGGCGAGCTCATCGGCGTGCTCGGCCCACAGTGCGCCGGCACGGCGCAGCACGGCGGCCCGTTCGGCGGGGGTGGTCTTCGCCCATTCCTTCTGTGCTGCGGCGGCACGCGCGGCGGCGGCGGTGACGTCGTCGGCACTGGCGGAGCCGAGGCGGCCGAGGGTCTCACCCGTGGCCGGTTCGATGACGTCGTAGGTCTCGCCGGAGCCTGCGATCCACGTGCCTGTGAAGATCTTCTCGTGCCAGTCGGTTCCCAGGAATTCGGTCATTGTCTGTCCTCACTGCTTTGTCGGGGCGGGTCGTGTCTGTGGTTCCGTGCAACGAGCCGATCTGTGGGCACAGCCGACGAAGGACTGTGGTGCACCTCTCGCCAGAGTAGTGATGCGCGCCACCCGAATCCACAACGATCCCATTCATTGAGAATTTCATCTGAGGGCCGCTAGAATCCGAGGCATGGCGAACTCCCCTTCCGGCGACTCGATGATCGATCGGCTCGTGCGCGTTCTCGCGTCGTTCGACCCGGATCATCAGAGCCTGAGCACCGACGAGATCGCCGAGCGTGCCGCGCTGCCGAAGTCGACGGCCTACCGACTCATCGGAGAGATGATGCGTCACGACCTGCTCCAGCGCGATCCCACTGGCCGCATCAGGATCGGAGTCGGAATGTGGGAGCTGTCCAATCGCGCCTCGGACGCCGTCGATCTGGCGTCAGTCGCAAGGCCGCACATGATGGGCGTGCATGAGTTCGTCGGTGAGAACACACAGCTGGGCATCCTGCGGGAACGCGAGGTGCTCATCATCGAGCGCATGTCGGCGCCCAATGCAGTCGTCCACCGCTCGAAGACTGCCGGTCGACTGCCGGCACATGCGTCTTCGTGCGGGCTCGTGCTGCTGGCGTATGCACCCAAACATGTGCGCGAGGCGTATCTGCGCGGGCCCCTGTCCGCGATCACGGAGAAGACGACGACGGATCCAGCCGCTCTGCGCACGATGTTCACCTCGATCCGCTCTCACCATTTCGCGGAGCTCTCCGGCCATATCGATGAGGGCACGACGGGAATCACGGTTCCCGTCTTCGACGCCGGCGGGGCGGCGATCGCCGGACTCGGGGTCGTCATCGATTCGGAGCACCGGAAAGGCGTGCCCGCGATCATGCGGGTCCTGCGGACCGCCTCGGCGAGGATCACGCAGGATCTTGCGGCCGATCGTCGCTTCGCCGACTGAGTCAGCCGACGCGGGCTGCGAATCTGGCTCGTCGCTTCTCGGCCTCGATTTCACGGTTCTTCGGCGGCGCATTCGTCACGAGCGCATCGAGGAGGTGCTGAGTGGTGTGTGCGATCTCCTCGACCGCGGCGTCGAAGGCCTCCGCATTGGCCTGCGAGGGCTTCGTCGTGCCGGCGATCTTGCGCACGTACTGCAGGGCGGCGGCGTGAACTTCGTCGGGGGTGGCGGCGGGTTCGAAATTATGGAGGGTCCTGATGTTTCTGCACATGCCAAAACGGTACTCCTCGGCACTGTCACAGAACAGATCTTGCGCCGAGCAGCCGGTGCCCCTCAGGAGATCGACGAAGAGGCTCTGCGCATCCTCTGGGACCTCAGTCGGCAGGAGGGCTAGATGTATGAGGTCTGAACGTTGTTGACGTTTTGTGGTGTCGCGGATGCGGGCGGCTTACCGTCGTGAGCTCCGTGGGGTCGGTGGTAGTTGTAGTGTAGGTTCCAGGTCTCGAGCGCTTTCTCTCGCTGGTGTTCTGAGCTCCAGGTCCTGACGTAAAGGAACTCTTCGGCGAGGATGCGGTTGTAGCGTTCGACTTTCCCGTTGTGCTTGGGCGTATACGGCTTGGTTCGCCGGTGCTCGGCACCGTTCAGAACGGCGGCGAATGCAGTGGAGCGATAGCAGGCACCGTTATCGGTGATGATCCGCTCGATCTTCACAATCCCGTGCTTGGCGAACCATTCGCGGGCGCGGTCCAAAAACGCGACAGCAGTTGCGGCCTGCTCGTTGTCGAGAGACTCGGTATACGCCAAGCGGGTGTGTCCGTCGATCGCGGAGTGAAGGTATGCGTACCCGGCTCGCGCGCCGCGGGTCTTTGCGCGAGCGGCGGCTCTGGCCTCGGGACTGTTCTTGCCGTGCACGCGCCAGCCGCCGCCGTCGGGAATGCGCCCGACTTTCTTCACGTCCAAATGGATCATGTGTCCGGGGTGCTTGGCGGTGATCGTCTTGACTTCCCGGTTGTTCTCACCGTTTGGGTCGATGAACCGACGACGGTTCAGACCGAGTTGGGCCAAGTGGCGCGTGATCGTGCGGCGGCTGATCACAACCCCGTCGGCGTCTAACTCGAATGCGATGCGCGATGCCGGCCACTTGTGCTTGCGCCGCAGCCGCTCGATTCGGGCGACGATTTCGCCGGGCATCGCGGACGGTTGCCGGAGCGGCGCGGAAGAGCGGTCGTGCAGCCCGTTCTCTCCGAACTATTTGTAACGGTTGACCCACTTCGAGGCGGTCGCGCGGGAGATCCCCATTTCAGCGGCCACGTGACCGATCGGTCGGGAACGGCAACGGTCGACGACACGGATTCGCCCTTCGACGGTGAGAGGCGCGTTCCGATGACATACCTGTGAACGACGGCCGATCATGCCCCGCACCTTTTGCGAGACCGCCACCAAGCCGATGGCACAGGCAGAAAGCCAACAGAGATTGGGATCCATGGAGCGACAATCGTCATGTGGATGCACTCGGAGAGCCCTCTGACGCTGCCTACAAAGAGTTCCGCTTTGTGTGTCACTCCGGTAGCGAGGCAGGCAAGATCCGCATTCAATGATGGAGCGAGGGCCCTGCACGTGTACTCTGTAGGACTTCGCCAGACGACGTGGTGTGACTTAGTCATTCAGACTCCTTCGTCCGAGGGGCGGCTTTAGCGGACCAGTTAATTGCGACGATTGTGCGTGGCAGGAACAGACTAAGAAGCGGCCCCATGCACAGTGCGATGAGAACTGTTCCGATTCCGAGGGTCCCACCGAGCAGCCAACCGGTGATCGCCACAATGATCTCGATGCAGGTCCTCACACGCTGCACGGGCTGTCGGGTGACTCGAGTCAGTCCTGTCATGATGCCGTCGCGGGGACCGGCCCCAAGCTGAGCTCCCAAATACAGAGCGTCGAAGAAGGCGAACATCACCATTCCGACAGCGAAATACACCACCTTCTCGATCCAACCTTCCGCTGGGGGAAGAAACAGGGCTGTCCAGTCGGCAGCAAGACCCACGAGGCACACGTTGAGTATGGTTCCTAGTCCGGGCATTTCCTTAAGTGGAATCCACGCAATGAGCACAACGACCGCGATAAGGTTGGTTGTCCATCCGAAGCTCAGCCCTGTTTGATGAGCAATACCTTCTGTCAAGACGTTCCAACTCGCTGCGCCCAGTCCTGATTGCACGAGGGCCATAACCGCGGCTCCATAACCGATCAGACCGAGGAGAAGTTGCGGCACTCGGCGGCTCAATCTGCCAGATCGTAGCTGGTCGATAGCATTGAGATTAAGTAGTTTCGCTGGGGAGTGATGCTTTGCCATGTCTCAACACTGAGTCACTCTGGCATCAAATTCGATAGCCAGATGAGGCACACTGGACCCATGAGCCTATCTGCACGTACCCTGGCGACGATCATCGGTGATTGGCGCACGACCGCCGAGCCGGCACACCGACTCTTAACGACGGCTGTGCGATTGGCAGTGCTCGACGGCCGCGTCGTCATTGGGCAGCAGCTTCCCAGCGAACGGTCCCTGGCCCTGGAATTGGGAGTTAGCAGGACCACGGTGACCACCGCGTATCGACAGCTCGGCGCGCAGGGATTCATCTCCACATCGCAGCGGCATCGGGCAACGGCAAGCCTACCTCCAAGCGGACGTACGTCTCCGCGCGGATCGGTCGCAGGTGAAGTGCTCGACCTGACATCGGCCTCGCCGCTGGCCCCCGGGAGACTCCTCCAAGAGGCCTACGCGGCGGCCATGAACCAGCTTCCAAGGTATCTCGCCCAGACCGGATACGACCGGACCGGGATCCTCGAACTACGCGACGCCGTCGCTCGATGGTTCAGCTCCCGTGGGCTGGCGACCGCTCCAGACCAGATTCTTATCACCCATGGTGCTCAGCATGCTCTCTCCCTCGTCGCGCACGTGTTACTGCGACCACGAGCTACCGTTGCCGTCGAGCACCCAACATATCCGAACGCACTCGAACTATTCCGCCTTCTCGGCTGCAGAATGACCGCTGTGCCGCCAGCGCGCAGCCTCGGTGATGTCGATGCGTGGAAGCCAGCTCTGGAAGCCGCCGATCTCGTCTATCTCACCCCCGACTTCCATAACCCCTCCGGCGTGAGTATCCCGGCTGAAGTCCGACCAGCGCTGAGGTCCCGGAAAGTGATGGTCATTGATGAGACCATGGTGGCTCTCGGACTCGATGGCCGCTGCCTTCCAGATAGCCCGCCATTGGCCTATTTCCACCCGAGTGCGCTCACGATCGGCTCAGTGTCGAAGTGCCTGTGGGGTGGACTGCGAGTCGGCTGGTTGCGCGCACCCGAATCGCTGGTGAATAAGTTAGCTCGGTTGCGCCCGGCTACCGACCTCGGCAACTCCGTGCTTGACCAGCTTGCTGTCGCGGAAATGCTCGAGGCAGGCCGCTGCGCCGATACTGATGCGTCATGGCAACGCACGCAGCGAAGTGACCACCTCCGGAGGGCACTGCTCAACTCGCCCCTTGACATCGCATCGATTGAACGCCCGACTGGCGGATTAGCCCTGTGGGTGAAGTTCGAGAAACCTGTGGCCGCCGCCATGGCCAGTCATGCGAGTAAAGAAGGACTGGCGCTCAGCGCAGGACCGATGTTCAGCCCACACGGGGCGTTCCAGCGGCACCTGCGCATCCCCTACACATTGAACTGCAATCAACTCGACCAGGTCGCTTCACGACTGACGTCCCTGCGAGAATCCCTCGAGTACACATAGTCTGACTCTCGGAAACCGCGAGTTTCACCGGGACGCTGTTGTACTCCACGTCAACAACCTCATGGCCAGCAACAGCTAGACCTCTTGGGTCTGTACGTTCGGCCGAAGCTGCGGGCGTTCGCCGTATCGATCGTCTTGAGCACCCAGTCGACCCGCCGTCCGCCGGGGACGTCGAAGATCCGGGTTCCGTCGCCGAGGAAGACCGGGGCGACGTAGACCTGGAGTTCGTCGATGAGGTCGACCTCGAGTGCCTGCCGAGCGATATCGGCGCTGATGATCTGGATGTCACGGTCACCGGCGATCTGCTGGGCACGCTCGACCGCCTCGGCGATGGTGCAGTTCATCGCGGTCACCGAGGTGTCTCCCGCCAATTCCTCGGGACGATGAGTGAGGATGAACTCTGCTCCCGACCACGCACCGCCGTAGGGCTCGGACGTCATCTCATCTCGTTCATCGGCCTGCGCCTTGGCCGCGTCGTAACCGCGGCGGCCGGAGATGATGACGGCGACCTTCGAGGCCATGTTCTCCGTGGTTCCCTCCGCATTCGGCTCGGCTGCTGCGAACCAGGACATGTCATGATCTGGCCCGGCAATGAACCCGTCGATCGAGGCGGTGAAGCCCCAGGCCACTTTTCCCATCGCTCCCCCTCGAGCTGGCGTAATCGGCTCTAGTGATTGCATATTGCAACCAGTGAACCACTGTTGCGCGGTCAGATCAATGTTCGATGTGACCGAGCAGCCCCGCAGACAGTGGAATGCTCACCGACATTTCGCCGTTGCACCTGGTGAGGGCCACATCAGCTGGGTCCCGAAGAGTTTCGAGAAAGAAGGTCATCACCATGGCAGATTTCACGGACAAGGTCGCGCTCGTCACCGGCGGCGGATCGGGGCTCGGGAGGCGATCTCCAAGGACCTCGCCTCCAAGGGCGCGAAAGTCGTCCTCACCGACATCAATCTCGAGGCAGCCGAGCGCGTCGCCGGCGAGATCACCGAGGCCGGAGGCACCGCCTCGGCGATCCGGCAGGACACGTCCTCGAAGGAGGACTCGGAGAAGGTCGTCAAGTTCGCCGTCGACACCTACGGCGGACTCAACTTCGCCGTGAACAACGCGGGCATCGGCGGCAAGCAGGCTCCCGCCGGCGAGACGGACCTCGATTCCTGGGATCAGGTCATCGACGTCAACCTCAACGGCGTGCTCTACGGCATGAGGTTCCAGATCCCGGCCATGCTCAAGGCCGGCGCGAAGGACTCCGCCATCGTCAATATGGCCTCGATCCACGGAACCGTCGCTGCGATCAACAACGGCGCCTACACGGCTGCCAAGCACGGCGTCGTCGGCATCACGAAGAATGCCGCCGCTGAATACGGCGCCGAAGGTCTGCGCATCAACGCCGTTGGTCCCGGCTACATCACGACCCCGCTGCTGGAATCGAACCTCGACGCCGAAACGCTCGAGGGGCTCAAGGCCAAGCACCCCCTCGGCCGCTTGGGCACCGCCGATGAGGTTGCCAAGGTCGTGTCATTTTTGCTCTCCGATGATGCCTCGTTCGTCACCGGCGCCTACTACCTCATCGACGGCGGCTACACCGCGGTGTGATCCTGCAATCGATGACGCACGAGCACTGCCACCGCTTCAGTGCTCGCGCCCACCCCCTTCGTGCCCGGCCGGCGCCCCGACTTCTGCCTCCTGACCTCGCCCGATGACGACGAATTGACCCATCATGCCCTCGTCTTCGTGCAGCAGCATGTGGCAGTGATACATGTACGGCATCGTCGGGTCGGTGAAGTCCTCGAACCGCATAAGCAGTCGGTAGTCGCGGTTCGGTTCGAGGTAGATCGTGTCCTTCCGTCCGCTCATCTCCACCGGCGGCGCCTCCCCGTCGACCGAGAGCACGTCGAACTGCACGTCGTGGATGTGGAAGCTGTGCGGAATCGGCTGCTTGCTGCGTACCTCCCACACTTCGGTGTCACCGACATAGGCCACCTCGTCGATGCGGTTCATGTCCATCCGCTCACCGTTGATCTCACGGTCCTCGAGTTCGAACTTACGGGTCTTGGCTGCCTCAGCCTCAACAAGGGCGTCTTCCTCGACGTGCGACGACGGCGACCACGTTGGCTCGGGTGCCGGTGTCAGGATCTCGGCCGCGCGGAATTCGAGAACGTCGAAGGAATCGTGTCCGCCCATCGTCGCCGGCACCGCCACTCCGCCGAGGTCGACCTCGGCCGAGCGCAGCCGCACCGTCTCACCGGCTGTGAAGTCGACGACCACCTCGGCGCGCTCCCCCGGCGCCAACCGGAGCCGGTCGACCTCGGCTGGTTCTTCGAGGAGTCCGCCGTCACCGGCGATGAGATCCATCGACCGATCAGGGAATTCGAAGGCGTACGTTCTCGCCGTCGATCCGTTGAGCAGGCGCATCCGCACCTTCTCCGACGTCACCTCCTGCACCCCGCCGATCGTGCCGTTGACCATGACGGTGTCGCCGAGCATCCCCGGTTCGGCCCCGTCGTGCGAAAGCTCGAGCTGCCCGTCGTCGAAGGACTTGTCCTGAACGATGAGCGGGAGGTCATCGACCCCGTACTCGTGTGGCAGCTCGGCAGACCGGGTCGCGTCGTCGTCGAGGATGACCATCCCGGCCAGCCCTTTGTACACGTGGTCCTCGGTCTTCCCGTGCGGATGCCGGTGGTACCAGAGGGTCGCGGCCGCTTGGTCGATCGTCCAATGCGGTTTCCACGTCTGACCAGGTTCGATCATCTGGTGCGGCCCGCCGTCCATCGTC
The DNA here is from genome assembly GCF_900105315.1 of Brevibacterium siliguriense. NCBI lineage: Bacteria > Bacillati > Actinomycetota > Actinomycetes > Micrococcales > Brevibacteriaceae > Brevibacterium > Brevibacterium siliguriense. Next base: position 3,709,364 of record NZ_LT629766.1, read on the forward strand.
GCCGGCAGATGCATCCCGTGCCAGTGCACGCTCGTCGGTTCGTCGAGGTCGTTCGTCACGTCGACGGCGACCTTCTCCCCGCGTTCGGCCCGCAGGGTGGGCCCGAGGAACTCCCCGTTGAACCCCCAAGTCTCAGTCGGCCCGTCCTGGCTGGGAAACTCCGTCGACCCTTTCTGAGCGGTGAGGTCGAAGGTGCGCACTCCGTCCTCGACCGTCGATTCCGCCAACGGCGGGATGGCCAGTTCTTTCGTGAACTCGGCCTCCGTCACCGAGGTGGTCCACACTCCGCAGGCAGCCAGCCCGAACGCAACGACCAGTGTGACCGCCGTCCCAGCTGCGATCGCCGCTGGTTTGCGCAGTCTCATCGTTCGTTCCGTCTGCCCAGAAGCTTCTGGATGCCGGCCGCAGCCAGCGCGGCAAGCGTGCCGACGCCGGCGCCCAACCCCACGCTGGGGATGAAGGCCATGAGCATGGAGGGGCCTGCGCCGGTCATTCCGGTGCTGGCGAGCAGGCTTCCGAGGGCGAGGTTGAGGACCCCTTATGCGGCACCGCAGATCGTCAGGGTGAGCACGGGCCGGGCAATGCGGGCGAAGCCGACGATGAGCGGCCAGGACAGGGGACGTTTCGAATGTGTTGTCGTATTCATCTCCTCTACTCTTCCTCTCGGCCGGATTTCCCACATCGACGCTGAGGCGTCAGCTCCTTCCGCCCCGGGTCGAGGCTCGAATCGCCTACTACGCTCTGGACCTGCCGCCGATCGGCATGGTCCTCCCCGCTGTCGGTGCCCTCTACTCAACTGCCGAGGTGCGACGCACCTCGTGGGCGGTGCTCGGTGCCACCGTGCTCATCGCTGTGTCGACGTTCTACCGGTTTGATGACCTCGACCCGCGTGCCCATCTGACCGGGTACGGCTTCGTCACCGAACTCGCCCTGGCAGCTGCGGCGATCGCCCTGGGTTCCGTGGTTCGCCTGGTCCGGGAGACCCGCACGCAGTCGGCGCGCATTGCCGCCCTCACCATGGCCGAGGAGTCCCGGGTTGCCGAGGCGCGGATGCACTCCGAACGGGTGCGCGGTGCCACCTCGGAGGCACTGCGGGAACTGCGTCGCACGGTCAAGGTGCTCCGTGAGGAGTCCGTGGGCGAGACCGACGCGGGACCCGCCTCGGCGCTGGGTTTGGCCTCGATCTCCACCGTCGTCGAAGCGGCCCGAGCCGCCGGCCTCGAGGTCACGGTCGAGACCGACGTCGACCCCGGACGGCTGCCGCGAGCCGTCGACGCGGCGGCCTTCCGGATCGTCCAGGAGTCGGTGACGAACGTGCTCCGCCATTCGGGGCGAGCGCGGCCCGTGTCTCGGCGCAGGTACGCGGCGACGAACTCGTCGTACGCATCGCCGATGACGGTCACGACGCATCCGCCGAGGCGGAGCCGGGCGCCGGCATCCGCGGGATGACGGAACGGGCGGGACTGCTCGGGGCCGTCTCGGTGCCGGACCGAGCGACGAAGGGTTCACTGTGACAGCGCACCTGCCGATCGACCTGGAGGGGAACGAATGACCGAGGCGATCCGCGTCGTCATCGTCGACGATCAGGAACTGGTCCGAGCTGGTCTGCGGCCCCTGGCTGAACGCGACGGAGACATCACGGTCGTCGCCGAGGCGGCGGACGGGAGGTCAGGGCTGTCGCATGTGCGGGAGCTGCGCCCCGACGTCGTGCTCATGGACATCCGCATGCCCGTTATGGACGGGATCGAAGCGGCGCGAGCCATCGTCGCCGATGGTGCTTTGAACGGGGTCAGAGTGCTCATGCTCACCACCTTCGACGAGGACGAGAACGTCTTCGCCGCGATCCGGGCGGGCGCCGCGGGGTACCTGCTCAAGGATGTCTCCCCCGACGATCTGCGCTCAGCGATCCGCACGGTCGCCGCCGGAGATGCCCTGCTGTCGCCGTCTGTCACCGCCGTGGTCATGCGGGCCGTCGCCGAGGGGCATTCCCCTGCCGAAGATGCCCACGCACTCGAGGGCCTGACGGAACGGGAGGTCGAGGTCCTCAGCGGAATCGGGCATGGGCTGACGAATGACGAGATCGCCGCCGAACTCGTCCTCAGCCCCGCCACGGCTCGCACCTATGTCAGCCGTCTGCTCACTCGCCTGGATGCCCGGGACCGCGCGGCGCTCATCGTGCTCGCCTATGAGACGGGGCTGGTTCGGCCCGGCGATACCGCCCCTCGCTGATCACCGGCTGCTCCCATCGAACGTCCTTCGACCACCCAGTGCACGCTCTGTTTCCAGGAGTAACCTGAACAGCACAGCCCAAAGACTTTGGACCGTGGACGACATCGAAGGTGATCGACCATGAGCACGACACAGACCTATCAGTCTCCGAAGAGCCTGCCTGTGGTCCTCGGCAAACGAGCAGCAGTCTTCCTCTTCGTCGGCGTCCTCGGATTCCTCCTCATCAAGGTCGTCGGCCCGATCCTCCAGACCGGACCCGAGTATGTCGTCGAGGCCGTCGTCTCCGGAATCCCGCTGCTCATCGCGCTCGGCTGTGCCATCGCCGCGCTGGCGATGGCGGTCGTGCGCAGGGCGCGTCACAAGGCGGCGTGAACACTGTTCTGCCCGGTTTCATCGTCGGTGAGCACCTGCACGCTGGCGCCGGCGTCAGGTGAGGTGAAGCATGCGACCCAACCGAGATCGAATTCCTCGTTACTCAACCCGAGGAAGCCCGCATAGAAGTCTCGCGCGGGGTCGAGGTCATCGACCACGATGTCCGGGATGACTCTGTTGACCTTCATGGCTTCACCACTGATCGTGGTCGAAGACCTGGCAGAACACGCTGGTCATCTGATCGCTGAAGAGGACGAACTGCACCTCGTCGATCGCTTCCCAGCGCCCGCGCGATCGTCCGTCGACGATGACGGAATGAGCCGCCTCGGCGACGTCCCTGGGCGACCAGCCGTAGACTCCGCCGCCGATGGCGGGGAACGCGATCGTGGTGGCTCCGACCTCCTCGGCGAGGTTGAGGCTCGATTCGAAACAGGACTCGAGCACCTCCGGGTCGGCCTCGCCCGCGTTCCGATTCGGTCCGACCGTGTGGATGACCCAGCGGGCAGGCAGGTCCCCCGCCGCGGTGGCCACTGCCTGGCCCGGCGGCAGACCGCGCGTGTGGGTGGTCTGTCTGACCTCGCGGCAGGCTTCGAGCAGCGCGGGCCCGGCTGCGCGGTGGATGGCTCCGTCGACCCCTCCGCCTCCGAGCAGGGAGGAATTTGCGGCGTTGACGATCGCATCGACGGTCACCTCGGTGATATCGCCTTCGAGAACCGTGATCTTCATGTCTCGAGTCTAGACATCGGCACTGACATTGCACATCGGTCGGCGCAGCTTTGCAGCTGCGCCGACCGATGTGGTTGGTGTCTCTCGTGGGTCAGGCCTTCTGGACGGTGATGGTCCAGCTGGCGTCGGTGACCCGGTCGAAGTGGGTGACGGGGTAGCCATTCTCGGCGGCCCACTGCGGGATCGCCTCGGTGGCCTGAGTGCAGTCGAAGTTGATGACGAGTTCGTCACCGGCTTCCAGACCGGTCATCGCATCCTTGGCTTCGACGAGCGGGAAAGGGCAGACCTGACCATCGGTTTCGAGAACTTGCTTCATACTGTCCTGCTTTCCGCCGCGGGCGCTGCGGCCTGCGACTTCTTCGGTTTGATGGAGACCTTGGCGGCGATTCCGGCGCCGACGATCATGAAGACCATCGACACCCATCCCTGGTATTCGAACTGTGCCGTCGAGACCATCGCGTTGCCGACGGTGCAGCCGCCTGCGATGGCCGCGCCGACGCCCATGCCGACTCCGCCGATGATCGACTTGATGATCGTGCCCTTGTCCGGCACGCGGACCCGGAACTCACCGGAGGCCTTGGCAGCGATGAAGGAGCCCACGAGGATGCCGATGACGAGCATGACGCCCCAGTCGATGAGCTGAGTGTCACCCGTGGTGAGGTATCCGACGAGGTTCGCCGAGGGAGTTGTGATGCCCAGCCCCGAGTTGCGGCCCGTGGCGGCAGACAGCGGCCAGGCGATCGTGGCGATGATGCCGATGACCACGGCCGTGGCGAAGGGATTCCAACGCTTCTCGGTCAGCAGGTGCGCCAGGCCGGTCTTGCGCGGGGGCAGGGTGGCCATCGGGGCCTTGAGCTTGCGTGTGTGGTGGACTGTCAGCCAGATCGCCACCGCAGAGATGACGGCGGCGAAGACCCATGGGCTCAGTCCCGTGCTCGCCTGCAGGCTGCCGTTGTCCAGGGTGATTCCCCGGATGCCCTCGGTGAAGCCGGCGAGGGGGCCGAGCTTCATGACGGCAGAGAAGAGAGCATAGAAGATGAGCGCGAACCAGCTGCCGACGAGACCTTCACCGGCCCGGTAGTAGGTGCCGGTCGCACATCCGCCGGCGTACACCATGGCGAAGCCGAAGATCAGTCCGCCGACGATCGACGCCAACCACGGGAACGGTGTCGCCTCGAGGGTGATCACTCCGAAGCTGTTGAGCAGGAACAGTCCGATAGAGTGCACAGCGATGAGTACGATGAGAGCGGAGAACCAGCGGGTGTTCCCCGTCAAGGTGAGATCGCGGAAAGCTCCGGTCACGCAGAAGCGTCCTCGCTGGAAGACGAATCCGAGGACCAGGCCGACGATGAGTCCGGTGATGATCATTGAGCTGCTTTCTGTTCACGGAAGGTTCGCGGACGAACACAACAATGGACTATTTTGCTCAACAATCATAAGCGAGTCAACCGAGGCGGGTCAGGAGGTGAGGTTGCGGCAGTTGCCGCCGATTCCACCTACGAGTCCCGCGTTGCTGGCAACGGAGGCCTTATTCGATCTCCAGCCGCTGTCGTGCTCGACGAAGAACGCCAACTCGAGTTCACTCCCGAGCCCAAGCAACCCTCCCAGAAGATTGGTGGGCACATCAGTCGTATAGGTACCGTCAGCATTGGCGACGGTGTTTCCCTGTACGCTGAACCCGGTTATCGGCGCGAGAATGGACCCCAGCCCACTTGTCGATGCTTCAACTACGACGTCACTCAACTGGTACCCCTGCGGCAGCTTCCAGTGGACTCGGACTCGGGCCCCGAGCCCGAGAATCCCCGGTATGTATTCGCATCGCTTGGTCAATGTGGGGGCAGGCACCTTCCCTGCCGCGAACGAACCAACCGACTGCTTCTCATCGTCCCACCCGGCCAGTGTGCCGTTGATCGCGGCTGGGCCGGCGACGAGCGCGAGCAGAGCGACGACCGCCGACAGCAGACGCGCTCGTCTCCACGATCGTCGCGGCGAGGCACCGCCCGTCATGACACCCTCGCCCTCCGGGTTCGCGAAACGATCGCAGAACCAGTGACGACGAGTATGAATGCTGCGACTAGAAACCACTGCCAGCCGTCGACGCCGGTCCATGGCAGCTCTCCGGAACCGCCGCCATCGGCAGCGCCTTCGACAGTGCCATCGGAATCAGAGTCAGAATCGCCTGGCACACCCGGATCCCCAGGATCTCCGGGCCCTGTCGAGACTTTGTCGCCGAAGCCCTCGGCGATGACACGCACCCCAGCGGTGGTACCGGCAACTGCACGAGCATCAGCGTCGACAGCGAGGGTCGCCGTCACTTCGACCCGGCGCGAGTCGTCGCTGTCCATGTCCAACAGCGTGAGCCCACCGTTGTCCGCGTGCTCCAATTCACTGAGCAGCACTTCCCGCGTCAGCAGTTCTGACCCTTCTGGGCACGGAACCTCGGCTTCGGTCATCGCGCATTCCCGTACGTCGATCGACAGCGAGTCTGCCAAGGCATCCGCCCCTGCCCCTGCCCCTGCCCCGATCGAAACCGTCACGGTTCCCGGCTCCGGGGCATCAGCCCAGACGTCAACGGTCCATGTGGCCGAGGCCCCGGGACTGAGGTGCCGCATCGTCTCGACATCCCCGAAGCCGCGCATCCTCAGAATGTCGCCCGTCTCTTCGGCTGCCGCTGCAACGGAACGGTCCGCACGAGCGGCAAGCGCATCCTCGGCGAACGATGTCCCCGGCACCGCCTGGCCTCCGACAGCGACAGCCACCGCCACGGGCAGTGCGATTGCATGCCGCGGTGACCGCGCACGGGGGCGGGCCGCCTCGGCGAGGCTGTCGTCATCGTCGTCACCACGCCGCGGCCAGAATGCCCACACAACGAGGAGACTCGCCGCGATCGTGATGCTGCCGAGCAGGAAAGGATTGCGCCACTGCTGAAGGATCGGGGCGACACCCGGGACGGAGAACATCACCTTACGCACAGTCTCGGCGGTATAGGGGTCCGGGTCCTTCTCTTCGTTCGCGTCGCCCTTCATCTCGAACCTCACGGCACCCGTCGATTCGTCGGCGGAGAGGATCTCGGTGACGCGGTGGGTCACGGGCAGGACCTTCTCGCCGCGATCGACGGTGACGATGTCGCCGACCTGCATATCCTCGGCAGGGATCTCACGCACGAGGGAGGCTGACCCTGCCGAAATCGTCGGACTCATCGACCCGGTCTTGAACATGATGATCGACACGTTGAACACGAAACCGAGGATGACGAGCACGATGCAGACCACACCGAGGACAGCGAGGATGTTGAGCACGGCCCCGCCCAGCCACGCGCTCACGTTCACTCTGCGCACCACGGTCAGCTCCCCGGAGTGGTGGACTCGGCCGTGAAAGTCCATGTATGTGACGCAGACAGACCCTGCGCATCGGACGAGGTGCCGCTCGGCAGGCTCACTTCGAAGCAATAGTCCTGAACTGACGCCGAGGCTGCCTTGAGGGTCTGCGTGGTGCCGGCTGCAGGCGTGGAGCTCAGCGGGATCGCACCAGCAGCACTGCCGAAGACGAAGCTGCCTGGGCCAGGAAAATTGTCCGAGTTGCAGGCAACGCTCGACGTCGAACGGGCCACGGCCCGGTATGTGAGCGCAGAGGCGAAGACATTCGGATCGGAAATGCCCCCAGCGGACACCGTGAGCTTGCCGTCGAGCGACGTATTCGACGTCGTCCGCACGGACACCGGTGCGTAGACCTTCTGCCCGGGGTACATGGCGCCCGCGTTGAAAGTCATCTCATTTGTACCAGTCCACTGACCGTCAGTGGACAGTTCGATGTTGAACCGCCCTGCTTCGAATGATCCGGAGGCTTCCTCGGAGTCCGTCCACGCAGCGACTGTTGCCGTCGCCCCCACGCCGAAGACCAAGCCGCCCGCCAGAATCGCCTTGACTCGACGGCCGCGCGCTTTCCGCCGCTGGCACAGCTGCCGTCGACTGACCGGGCGGGCGTCGCCGGACACCCGCCCGGTCGAGAAGAGACTGCGCAATGGCGAGACGTGGAATGGCATGAATCAAATCGGCGCGATCATTCAGCCGAGGTGGCGGTGAACTGCCACTGGGCGGTGGTGTCCTGCCCCTGTGTCAGGGTGTCATCGGCAGTGACCTTGAAGCACAATGCAACCGGGGCGCCGGTCGCAGTGCCGGCACCCGCCGTGAGAGCGAAATCGGAGGCTCCGGCCGTCGAGTCCAGGGCCGTTCCCGCCGGAACGACCGAGGTGCCCGTCGCGGAGGCCGAGCAGTCGCCCGCCGAGGCGACCTGAACGATCTCGTAGGTCAGCGCCGCAGCATTGTCCCCGCCACCTGCCGCCGAGGTGAGGGCGACGGTTGCGTCGTATGTCGTCGCGCCGTCCAGACGAAGGACGAAGGGCGCCGCAACTGTGTCGCCGGGCGATAAGTTGTCCGCACCGTCCAAGTCGAAAGTCAGAGCGGCGGCACCGTCACTGCTCTTGTGATCATCGAAGTCGGTTCCGTTGGTGCTGCCTTGAACGTTGAACGAACCGGCGCCGAAGACACCTTCAGCCCATTCGTCGTCGGTCCAGGCCGCGAGTGTTACGGCAGCGCCGACGCCGAGGACGATGCCACCGGCGAGGATGGCTTTGAATTTGCGCGATCGCGTCTTGGTGGTCGTCACGATGACTCCTCTTCTGCGGCGCACCAGCGCCGAGGTCACAAAGAAATGAAGCGGGGAATGACTTCATTGTGACTGCCGCTTTACCTTGAATACGTTTTTCTGCACCACTTCTGTGATCTGTTATTGAAAGGTTATCTGCAGCGCCGCTCCAACGCCGCCACGCCCGCCGACTGCGATCCATCTCCATCGTCGCGAACCCTTCCATTCAATGAGAATGCCATCGCTTCGTGTCCGTGACTGGGAGCACACTGTTGAGAAGAGAGAAGGCAAGGAGGCCAAGGTGGCACAACTTCAGACAGACGTCGCGATCGTCGGCGCCGGACCCGCGGGACTCATGCTCGCGCACCTGCTGCACAACGCAGGCATCGAATCCGTCGTCATCGACAACCGCAGCCGTGACGACATCGCCCACACCCACCGCGCCGGAATCCTCGAAGCAGGATCGGTGCGCATGCTCGAAGCCGCGGGCGTCGAATCCCGCGTCCACACCGACGGGCACCGCCATGACGGCATCGACATCCGAGTCAACGGCGCTTCGAATCACTTCGACTTCCCCGAACTCGTCGGCGAATCCGTCTGGCTCTACCCCCAGAACGAGATCTTCGTCGACCTCTCCGCCGCCCGTGAACGGACCGGCCGCCCCACCTATTACTCGGTCACGGACACCCGCCTCGGCGATGTCGAAACCGAACATCCGTGGGTCGCCGCCACCACCTCCGAGGGCGACGAGCTGTGCATCGACGCCCGCTACGTCGTCGGTGCCGACGGCTCCCGCGGTCCATGCCGCTCGATGATCCCCGACGGCACCCGGCAGCGCTTCTTCCACGAATACCCCTTCGCCTGGTTCGGCATCCTCTGTGAGGCCCCACCTAGTCACGAAGTCCTCATCTACTCCCGGTCCGAACGCGGGTTCGCACTCATCTCCCAACGCAGCTCGAACGTCCAGCGGATGTACTTCCAAGCTTCCCCCGACACGGATGTGGCAGACTGGTCCGACGACCGGATCTGGTCCGAACTCCAGGCCCGCGTCGACGGCCCGGACGGTTTCGAGCTCAACACGGGACCGATCTTCGACAAGACCGTGCTGCCCTTCCGTTCGGCCGTGACCGAGCCGATGCAGCACGGGTCGATGTTCCTCGCCGGCGACAGCGCCCACACCGTCCCTCCGACCGGGGCGAAGGGCCTCAACCTCGCCTTCGCCGATGTCGCAGTGCTCGCACCCGCTCTGATCAAGGCGTTCAAGGAATCCGACGCCGAGGCGCTGGCCGGCTATTCGCAGACCGCGACCAAACGCGTCTGGAAGGCTCAGAACTTCTCCTACCAGATGACCCGGATGCTCCACACCGACCCGACTCAGGATGCCTTCGAAACGAAGCGCAGCCTCGGCGAGCTCCGGTCCATCCTCGAATCCGACCACGGCCGTCGCTACCTGGCCGAGTGCTACACAGGCTGGCCCCACGGCTGAGCCGCCACGACCCCACAACGATGTCAACCGACGAAGAGACGAAGAAAGGTTCGACGATGAGTCAGCACCAGTCCTCGGAGAACGAAGAGACCACCGAGGCGTTCGATTCCCCGACCGTCATCGCTGAGACCGTGAAGGGCCCCGACGACGCCGCCGAATCCCAGGCGACACTGTCGGCCGAGATCGACGGCATCGAAGCGCAGTACAAACAGGACGTCGCGGGCGGCAAGAAGCCCGAGACCCAGCCGCGCCTGGACTACCGGCCCTACCGGTCATCGATCCTGCGCCACCCGACGAAGGACCCCCGCCACACCGACCCGGAGACGATCGAGCTCTTCTCCCCCGCCTTCGGGCACCGGGACATTGGCACCCTCGAATCGGATCTGACCATCCAGGCCGACGGCGAACCCATCGGCGAGCGCATCCGCGTCACCGGCCGGGTCCTCGACGGCGAAGGACGCCCAGTGCGGGGCCAGCTCGTCGAGATCTGGCAGGCGAACTCGGCCGGCCGCTATATCCACAAGCGCGACCAGCACCCGGCCCCGATCGACCCGAACTTCACCGGCGTCGGCCGCACTCTGACCGGCGACGACGGCTCCTACTCGTTCACGACGATCAAACCGGGTCCCTATCCGTGGAAGAACCACCACAACGCATGGCGGCCGGCCCATATCCACTTCTCGCTCTTCGGATCCGAATTCACACAGCGGATGATCACCCAGATGTACTTCCCCGGGGATCCGCTCTTCGCTCTCGACCCGATCTACCAGTCGATCACCGACCAGAAGGCTCGCGACCGCCTCGTTGCGACCTATGACCACAACATCACCGAGCACGAATTCCTCATGGGATTTAACTGGGACATCGTGCTCACCGGAGCCAACCGGACCTGGATGGAAGAAGAGGACGATGACTGACACCCCCACGACCACTGAACTCACCCCGACCCCGGGCCAGACCGTCGGCCCGTTCTACGGCTATGCGCTGCCCTTCGAGCACGACAATGAACTCGTCCCGCCAGGCTCGGCTCGCGCCGTGCAGCTGACCGGAACCGTCTATGACGGGGCAGGTGATCCGGTCCCCGATGCCATCCTCGAGATCTGGCAGCCCGATGAGCACGGCGTCGTCCCCCGCGAGACGGGATCGCTTCGTCGCAACGGCTTCACCTTCACCGGTTTCGGCCGTGCAGCCGTCGACCCCGAGGGCGAGTTCAGCTTCTCCACGGTCAACCCCGGTCCCACCGAGGCGGGCAAGGCCCCCTTCATCAGCGTGGTCCTCTTCGCCCGTGGCCTTCTCAACCGTCTGTTCACCCGCATCTACCTGCCCGAGGACACTGCGGCTCTGGCCACCGACCCGCTCCTGTCCTCGCTCGATGGCGACGAACGCGCCCGCCTCATCGCCACCCGAGGGGCTGACGGATCGCTGCACTTCGACATACGGTTGCAGGGTGAGGAGGAAACACCCTTCCTCCGATTTCCCAGCCACGAGGACTGAAAGCAATGACCGACACCGCCCACACCCGGTTCCTCTTCGCCCCCGGCGATCTGCGCGGATCCGAAGCCATCGACGACGTCGCGCTCATCACCGCGATCGGTCAAGTCGAGACCGCGTGGATCGTCGCGCAGGCACGGGTGGGGCTGGTGTCGTCGGAGGTCCGCGCCGAGGTGGCCGCCGCCATCGACGCCACGATCCGCACGCTTACGGACGATCACACCCAACTGCAGTCCCTCGGCGAAGATGCCGAGTCCGGCGGCAACCCGCTCATCCCGTTCCTCGCCCTCGTCCGATCCCGGCTCTCCCCCGAAGCTTCGCACTGCCTGCACCGGGGGCTGACCAGCCAAGACGTCATCGATTCGGCGATCGGCCTGCTCGTGTCCCGTGTCGTGCGGCAGATGCAGGCCCGCCTCGAAGTCATCGGCGCCTCCCTCGTCGAACTCTCCGACGCTCACGCCCAGACCCTGTGCCTGGCCCGCACCCTCACTCAGCCGGCCCTGCCGACGACTTTCGGCCTCAAGGCCGCAACCTGGGCCGCCGAAGTCAATGAGGTCCAGGGCCAGGCACCCTATGTCGACTATGTGCAGGTCGGCGGCGCCGCGGGCACCCGAGCTGCGATCCGCTGGTTCGCCGGCGACTCCACCGACTCCCTGCTGCGCGAATTCCACGTCCAGATGGTCGGTCCCGACGCGGCGCTGACCCAGATCCCCGTGCCCTGGCACACCGATCGCGTCCGCATCCTCTCCTGGGGCTCCCACCTCGCCCAATGCGTGACAGTCGGGGCCTCCATCGCCCGCGATGTCCTCGTCGGCGTACGCCCCGAGATCGGCGAGCTGTCCCTGGCCTCCACCGGCGGATCCTCGACGATGCCCCACAAGTCGAACCCGACCTCGGCGGTGCTGCTGCACCGCAACGGAATGCGTGTCCCCGGATCGCTGTCCACGCTGACCACGGCCGCGGCAGAAGCCGTCGAAGAACGCTCCGACGGCGCCTGGCATGCCGAATGGCCGGCCTTGTCCGAGCTCATGACCCTGGCGATCTCGTCACTGATCATCCTCGACGAGATGATCGCGGGACTGCGGGTCAATGCCGAAGCCATGCGCACGAACCTCGATGCCGCGTCCCCCGGGATCTTCGGGGAGAAGCTCGGCATCGTCTTCGGCGATCGCCTGGACAAGGACACACGCGCAGCCATCATCGCCCCCGGTTCCGACCCCGTCGCCGCATTGCGTGCCGAGATCAGCGACGCAGACGGAATCGAAGAGTTCTTCACCCCCGAGTCCTACCTCGGTGAGGCCGAAGACATCCGCCGGACCATCCTGGCGAACATCGACAGCTCCGGACCGCAGGAGATCGACCTGCCGTCCTTCGACTGAGACCCGCATCCCGCCTTGAGAACCGACCGAAGAAAGTGACATCCATGGACCTCACCGCATCCGTTCTTGCCGCCCCAGCCGCCCCAGCCGCCGACGCCCGGGTGCTCGTCGTCCTGTCCTCGCTCGGCACCTCCGCTTCCGCCCTGTGGCAACAGGCCGCCACTGAACTCTCCGCGCTCAGCCCGGAGACGACCGTCATAGGCATCGACCTGCCCGGCCACGGCCGTTCGGCTCCGATCTCAGTGCCCGCCGACACCGAGGCGGCACCGCGGATCACGATGTCCGACCTCGCCGAGGCGGTCCTCGACACCCTCGATCGGGTCCTTCCCGATGCGGCTGCCCCCAACACTCCCGTCGACCTCGCCGGTGATTCGATCGGTGGTGCCACGGCCCTGCAGCTGGCGCTCGATCACGGAGACCGCTTCGGCCGCATCGCCGTGTTCTGCACGGGCGCGAAGATCGGCGAAGCCGCGGCCTGGGAGGAACGCGCACAGACCGTGGCTACCTCGGGCACCCCCACACAGATCATCGGCTCGGCACAGCGCTGGTTCGGTGAAGGGTTCATGGACCGGGAGCCCGAGGCCTCGGCCGCGCTTCTGCACTCCCTTCAGGACGCCGACCGGTTCTCCTATGCCGCTCTCTGCTATGCGCTGGCCGATTTCGATGTCCGTGCACGCCTGCCCGAGATCACACGGCCGCTGCTGGCAGTTGCAGGATCTCAGGACCAGCCGACTCCGGCGACGAAGCTCGCCGAGATCGCAGGCGAGGTCCCCGGCGCGCTCCTCGAAGTCATAGACGGGGCCGCCCATCTCGTCCCGGCCGAGGCTCCGGTCGTGACCGCGGGGCTCCTCGCCGATTTCCTGCACGGAAAGGGACTCGGCGGCGGGGCCGGCGGCGCGGTTGGTGCCGGTGCGGGCGGTGCCGGAGTTTCGGAGACCGAACTTCCGACCGCTTCCGGACCGAGGGAAGCCAGCCGTGACGACGTGCGCGAGGCGGGGATGACCGTGCGCCGGCAAGTGCTCTCCGATGCCCATGTCGACCGCGCGAATGCGAAGGTCGATGACTTCACGAGCGACTTCCAGGACCTCATCACCCGCTACGCGTGGGGAGAGATCTGGACACGGCCAGGACTCGAACGTCGCATGCGTTCGGCGATCACGCTCACTGCGATGATCGCCGGAGGCCACGAAACCGAACTCGCCATGCATGTCAAGGCAGCACTGCGCAATGGACTCACCCGCGACGAGATCAAGGAGGTCCTCCTCCAGTCCGCGATCTACTGCTCAGTCCCGAGTGCGAATACCGCCTTCTCCGTCGCCTCCCGGGCCTTGGCCGAGTACGACGCCGAGGAACCGCAAGCCGACTGAGCCTGTTCGAATCGTCACATTGCGCCCTCAGGACTGTCGAGCAGCTGTGATGGGCAATAGGCTGGTGCGGTCGTCGCCCGAACCAGCAGCCTCCGAAGGAGCCCCATGAGTGATGCCCCGGTCTCCCGCGGAGTCTACAAATTCGCCGTCTTCGCCCTGGCGATCGGTGCCTTCGCCATCGGAGTGACCGAATTCGCGACAATGGGCCTGCTGCCCATGATCGCCGAGGAACTGGGCATCACGGTTCCCCAGGCCGGTCACGCGGTGTCGTTCTACGCGATCGGCGTCGTCGTCGGCGCACCCCTGATCACGACCATCGCGGCGCACATGGATCGCAAGATCCTGCTCCTGTGCATGATGGGGCTCTTCGCCTTGGGCAACCTCGCCTCGATGCTCGCGCCGACGGCCGGCCTGTTCAACATCGCTCGCTTCGTCTCCGGCCTGCCGCACGGGGCCTACCTGGGCATCGGAGCCGTCGTCGCCGCCTCCCTCGTCCCGGCCAACCGGCGTGGACGCGCGATGTCCCGGGTGATGCTCGGTCTGACCATCGCGAACATCTTCGGCGTCCCCTTCGCCGCGGCACTGGGCACTTTGCTCGGGTGGCGCAGTGCCTACGCGCTCGTCGCCGCCCTCGGCGTGCTCACCGTCATCATGGTCGCCATCGCCGTCCCGCGAGTGCGTGTCGGTGCCGGCGAGGTGCCCTCGGCCCGCGGCGAGATCAAGGCCCTCGGCCGCGTCCAGATCATCCTCACCCTCTTGGCCGGCTCCGTGGGCTTCGGCGGCATGTTCGCCGTCTACACCTACATCACCCCGACCATGACCGATGTCGCCGGCGTTCCCGAGATCGCCATTCCCTGGATCCTCGCCGTCTACGGGCTCGGCATGACCGCCGGATCGCTGATCGCCGGCCCTCTGGTCGACAAATCCATCGAACGCTCGGCCACCGGCGGCATGATCCTCTCCGCCCTCGTGCTCGCCGCCTTCGGTGCCTTCACCCACATCGCGGCCATCGCCATCATCGCCCTCTTCCTCATCGGCATCTCCGGGTCGATGATCACCACAGCCCTGCAGATGCGACTGTTCCGCGAATCCCACGACGCTCCGAGCCTGTCCGCGGCCATGAACCACGCCGCGTTCAACCTCGCCAACGCACTCGGCGCGTGGCTCGGCGGGATCGTCATCACCGCCGGCCTCGGCTACCGAGCACCCGCCTGGGTGGGTGTGGGCCTGTGCCTGTCCGGGCTCATCGTCATCTCCATCGCGATCCTCCTTCGCCGAGGCGGCTCCCCCTCCGGCACAGCACGCACCTCCATCGACGCCTGAGTCCCAGGCCCCGCCGAGAAACGGGTTGAGTGTCGAGAAACGCGTACGCACGCCCGTGTCTCGACGCTCAGCCCGTTTCTCGCTGAAAGTGCCGATACGATGAAGGCATGGATCACCCTGCGCCCAGTCGTTCTCATGCCTTCAACCACCGTCCGAAGTCAGCAGTTCTGTTGACCCTCGCGGCCCTGGCCGTTCTCGCCCTTCTGCTGCTGAGCGGATGCGGATCGTCTGACTCCGAGGGTGATTCCGGCGAATCGTCCGGAGAATCGGACTCCTCGGCCGCCGCGGGAACCTGCTCGTATCCCGCCGATTCGCAGTCTGCGGCGAAGGATGTCAAGGCACCTGCCGAGAAGCCGGAGGCCAAGGGCACCGTCGACGCCACCGTGTCGACCTCGGCAGGCGACCTGGCCGTCACCCTGGACGCAGATCGCACCCCGTGCACCGTCAACAGCTTCCTGTCGCTGGCGAAGCAGAAGTACTTCGACGACACCGAGTGCCACCGGCTGACCACCGAGGGCATCTTCGTCCTCCAGTGCGGTGACCCCACGGGCACCGGCTCCGGCGGCCCCGGATACTCGTTCGCCGATGAGCTCGACGGCTCCGAGACCTACCCGGCCGGCACCTTGGCCATGGCGAATTCCGGTCCCGACACGAACGGCTCTCAGTTCTTCGTCGTCTACGACGACAGCTCGCTGCCGCCGGACTACACCGTGTTCGGACAGCTCGACGAGAAGAGCACGAAGATCGTTGCCGATATTGCAGCCAAGGGCACGGACTCCGGTGCCGGCGACGGTGCGCCCAAGGAAGAAGTGACCATCACCGAGGTGACTGCGAATAGCTGAACACCCCTCCGAGTTGCCCACAACACTCGGAACTCCTAGAGATCTCAAACATTGAGACTCGGAAATCACGTTTTGTGAGACGAGCGTAATGTCGGTTCGTCGCCGTCGACGCTGTGCCAGACACAGCGCCGACGGCCTTTTCCATTGGCACGGACCACCCGCCCGTGCCTGCACTCACGAAACAGCGGAGCACCACCACCATGTCCACCGAAACACAGCCGGAGAATCCCTCCTCGGCACCCGGAGTCGACGACGACGCAATCGCAGCGACTCGGAAGAACAACACCCGCGGCAAGGTCCTGACCGCCTCGATGGTCGGCACCACGATCGAATTCTTCGATTTCTACGCCTACGCCACGGCCTCCTCGCTGGTCTTCCCGGCCCTCTTCTTCCCCAATCAGACATCGACGACTCAGCTGCTGAGCTCGTTCGCGATCTTCGGCGTCGCCTTCGTCGCCCGCCCCCTCGGCTCGATCATCTTCGGCCACTTCGGTGACCGCATCGGACGGAAGAAGACGCTCATCGCCTCCCTGCTCATCATGGGCATCGGCACCTTCCTCATCGGCCTGCTGCCGACCGCCAGCACCCCGGGCTGGGTCGTCCTCGCCCCGCTGTTCCTCGTCCTCTTGCGCTTCTGCCAGGGCGTCGGCCTCGGCGGCGAATGGTCGGGTGCGGCACTGCTGGCCACCGAGAATGCCCCGAAAGGCAAGCGCGCCATCTGGGGAACTTTCCCACAGCTCGGCGCGCCCGTCGGCTTCATCATCGCAAACCTGCTCTTCGTCGCCCTCGGCACCTGGACCTCCCCCGAGGCGTTCCTCGCCTGGGGCTGGCGCATTCCGTTCCTGCTCTCGGCTCTGCTCGTAGCCGTCGGCCTCTATGTCCGCATGTCGCTCATGGAGACTCCGGCGTTCCAGCTCGTCGCTCAGAAGCAGCAGATCTCGAAGGCTCCGCTCGGGCGGGTCTTCGCCACGAGTTGGAAGCCTCTCATCCTCGGCACGCTGATCATGCTCGCGACCTACGTGATCTTCTACTTCATGACCGCGTTCACCCTCACCTACGGCACATCCCCGGCCACCCCCGAACAGGCTCAGACCGCCGCCGAGGCGGCAGGGAAGACCTTCGATCCCGCAGGCTTCGTCGCCGGGCTGGGGTACACGAAGAACGAGTTCCTCACCTACCTGATCATCGGCGTCGTGTTCTTCGGCATCTTCACCGTCGTCTCCGGCCCGCTGGCTGAGAAGCTGGGACGGCGGAAGATGCTGCTAGGCGTGACCGCACTCATCGCCGCCTATGGACTCGTCGTCAACGCCCTATTCAATGCCGGCACCCCGGGAGTCATCATCGGGCTCATCGTCGGCTTCATCCTCATGGGCCTGACCTTCGGACCGATGGCCGCGTACCTGCCCGAGCTCTTCCCCGCCAACGTCCGCTACACCGGATCGGCGATCTCCTACAACATGTCCAGCGTCATCGGAGCCGGCCCGGCGCCATTCACCATGGTCGCTCTGTGGCAGGCCGAGGGAGGGTCAATCTTCTACTGCGGCCTCTACATCATCGCCGCTGCGATCGTCACCTTCATCGCCCTGTGGATGGCCAAGGACACCTCCGACCTCGACATGGAGGACCAGCTGAGCTGAGCACTGCGAAAGGGCCCGGCAGACGCGAACGTCTGCCGGGCCCTTTCGCGTCTGCGGCCGGGGATCTGACGGCCGTCCTGATCACCGGGAATGACTACGATTCCGTCACAACTGCCTCGGCAATCATCATAGTTCCATGAGTGTGATCCAGTTCACGATAGGATTCCACTCAGACATTGCCCAGACACGGATGCCTGGGCAATCCGTTTGCGTGACGAAGCCGTCACCGATCTCCTGGAGGAACCATGAAACGACGCTCGAGCCTGGCCATTCTGGCTGCCGGCGCCATGCTAGCCCTGTCCGCCTGCGGCGGCGGAGGCGATTCCGAAGCTGCAGCGACTGCCGAGGGCGGAGTCCCCGTGGTCAAGGAGGGCAAGCTGACCACCTGCACGCATCTGTCATATCAGCCCTTCCAGTTCGAGAAGGACGGCGAGGTCGTCGGCTTCGACGTCGACATCGTCGATGCCGTGGCGAAGAAGCTCGGCGTCGAGCAGGAGATCATCAACACCTCGTTCGAGACGATCACCTCGGGCGCGGAGTTCAATCAGAAGAAGTGCGATGTCGCGGCCGCGGCAACGACGATCACCCCTGAACGCGAAGAGGCCACCGACTTCTCCGATCCGTACTTCGATGCCAACCAGGCGATTCTGACGAAGGCAGACAAGACCGCGAAGGATGAGAAGGCTCTCAAGGGCTTCAAGATCGCCGCCCAAGCGGGCACCACGGGCCTCGACTACGCGACCGAGCACTTCACGGATTCCGAGGTCATCACCTACGAAGATCTGCCGCTCTCGCTGGAGGCGCTCAAGACCGGTCAGGTCGACGCTGTCATCAACGACAACGGTGTGCTGTACAACTACAACACCGAGAACAAGGGCTTCGCGATCGGCTTCGATATCAAGACCGATGAGCACTACGGCATCTCGATGAAGAAGGGCAACACGGAGATGAAGAAGGCCGTGGACGACACGATCAAGGAGATCAAGGACAACGGCGAATACGACAAGATCTACAAGAAGTGGTTCGGAGAAGCACCGAAGTGATGACCTGCGAATGGGCGGCCTGCTGCGATCAGTCGTTGTAGCGGGCCGCCCGTTCGGCTGGCTCGACCGACCTGCCTGAGTCCCAACCGATCCTCAAGGCACGCACCCTCGGCGGACACCACCGCCACAGTTTTCGAAGGACAACAATGTCAGTTCCCACCGCGAGTCAGGACGGCGGCCAGACCGGCCCCGCCGTCCCGGCCGCCACCGCCACCCCAAAGGCGAAGATGAGCAAACGCCAGAAGGCGAAGCTCTCGCGCGGCATCCAATACGCCGTCCTCGTCGTCGTAGCAATCATCGTCGCGCTGGTCGCCGACTGGCCGACGCTCATCGACACATTCGGACGCTTCGACATCGCCGCGGGCATGTTCCCCGAGGTCATCACGGGAGCTTTGAAGAACACGGTCATCTTCACGATCCTCGGCTTCGCACTCGGCCTGGCGATCGCTCTCGTCGTCGCCCTCATGCGCCTGTCCTCGGTCGGCGTCTACCGTTGGCTGGCGACGATCTACATCGAGTTCTTCCGCGGTCTGCCCGCCCTCGTCGTCTTTCTCGTCATGGGGTTCGGACTGCCGGTGGCTTTCCCCGGGTTCATCCTCCCGCAGCTCGTCATCATCATGATCGCCCTCGGCCTCGTGTCTTCGGCTTATATGGCCGAGACGATCCGCGCCGGCATCCAGGCCGTGCCGAAGGGACAGATCGAGGCGGCCCGATCTCTGGGCATGTCCTCGTCACGCGCGATGTTCACCATCGTCCTGCCGCAGGCGATGCGCATCATCCTGCCTCCCCTGACGAACGAACTCATCCTGCTGACCAAGGATTCGTCCCTGGCTTACATCCTCGGCTCCTCGGTCGACGGACGTGAGCTCGCGGCCCTCGGTCGCGCCGAGATCGTCAACACCGCGAACCTCACCCCCTTCATCGTCATCGCACTGTGCTATCTCATCATCACTGTCCCGCTGTCGTATCTGTCGCGGGTGCTGGAGAAGAAATACGGTTCCGCAGATTCTGGAGTGAAATGATGACCACCACAGCAACAGACGCGCACGCGACGACGAAGACCCCGATCATCGCGATCCGCAACCTGCAGAAGAGCTTCGGGACGAACCAGGTTCTCACCGACATCACCCTCGACGTCGACAAGGGCGAGGTCGTCTGCGTCATCGGACCCTCGGGCTCGGGCAAGTCGACGATGCTCCGCTGCATCAACACCTTGGAAACGCCCACCGGCGGCTCGATCGTCGTCGACGGCATGGACATGACCGACCTCGATCTCGACATCGATGCCGCTCGCACCCGCATCGGCATGGTCTTCCAGTCCTTCAATCTCTTCGCCCACCTCACCGTGCGTGAGAACCTCACGATCGCCCAGACGAAGGTCCTCAAACGGTCGAAGGCCGAGGCCGACAAAGTCGCAGAGGCCAACCTCGCGGAGGTCGGGCTGTCCGAGAAGATGGAGGCCAAGCCCGGTTCGCTCTCCGGCGGTCAGCAGCAGCGCGTGGCCATCGCCCGAGCCCTGAGCATGGACCCCGACGTGATGCTCTTCGACGAACCCACCTCGGCGCTCGATCCGGAGACCGTCGGCGACGTGCTCCAGGTCATGCGCAACCTCGCCGAGGCGGGAATGACGATGGTCGTCGTCACCCACGAGATGGAGTTCGCCCGGCAGGTCGCCGACCGTGTGGTCTTCATGGACGGCGGAGTCGTCGTCGAAGCCGGACCGGCCAAGGACGTAATCGGCAATCCGCAGGAGCAGCGGACGAAGGACTTCCTCTCCCGCGTCCTCCATCCCGGGCAACTGGGGTAGCGGTCGGCGAAGGCTCAGAGGGTGAAGCCGGCGGGGAACGGGTCGCTGGGGTCGAGCATGAACTGCGAGGTCGCGGTCAGCCAGGCGCGGCCGGTGATCGTCGGCACCACCGCGACGTTCGCACCGACGCTCGTCTCCTCGACCAGCCGTCCGGTGAATGTGGTGCCGATGAAGCACTCATTGACGAAATCCGTGTTCAGTCCCAACTGTCCGCGGGCGTGCCGGACAGCCATGAGCGCACTCGTCCCGCCCACTCCCCCGGTGACGACACGGACGGGCAGGCCCTCGGTGTGGGCTTCGACGGTCTGGATGAGACGGCTGGTGCGCATGGTCGATCTCGCTCAGTTCTCCAGGACCTCTTTGAGGATGATGCGATAGCCCTGACGGGAGTCGTAGCCGTGGATCTCACGGGTGTCCAGCGCCGACATGAAGTCGAGCACCTCGGCGGTGATGACCTGTCCGGGCACGAGCACCGGGAATCCAGGCGGGTAAGGAGTGACGAACCCGGCCGAGACTGGCAGCTCCCCATTCTCGACGCGGCGGCGCAGCTCATGCGGCAGCACATGCTCGATGTTCTGCCGACGCAGACCCGCATAGTAAGCGGTGCGCAAGTCGCCGTCGGGCAGCTGCTTCGACGGATCCTCGACAGGCACCTCGGCGGCGTAGTCGGGGGCGAAGGCCGAGAAGTCCGGCAGCGGAGGCATCACCGCGGCCGGTTCGGTCAGCGCGTCCTGTTCCTGAAGTTCGTGCGGGTCATTGAACTTCCCTGCCAGTTTGACCAGCACTTCGATGAGGTAGGCGACGGCCGAGCGTGAGGTGCCGATGTTCGTCATGAACAGCACTGTGTTCCGGCTCGTCTTGTTCACCTGGATGCCGTAGCGGTCCATGAGATGTTCGTGCTTGAACGTATCTCCGTCGACTCCCGTGCCCGAGATCTCAACGGTGATGCGGCTGGGGTCGACGACGAATTCGTCGCGGACCCAGGCGTCCCACATCGTGGAGAGCCCATCGCGCAGCGGCATCGTCCGCTCGGTGACTCGGTATTCCTCGGGAATGAGGTCGGCGGCAGTGAGCACCCTGAACGTCTTCTTCAGCAGAGGATGCCTGGAGATCGCCGAGGACAGGCTCATCGCCAGGTCGAGCTGCTTCTGCACGAGCGCGAAACCCTCCATCTCCACCTGCCTGCGCCCGAGGTCGAGGGACGCGAGAATCTGGTAGTTCGGCGACGTCGAAGTGTGGGTCATATACGCCTCATGGAAGGCATCCTCGGCGCCGGAAGAGAACTCCTGATCGTAGACGTGGATCATCGACCCCTGGCGCAGCGCGGTGAGCGTCTTATGCGTCGACTGGGTCGCGTACACGCGGATCGTCGCATCCGGCGGAGGCAGCAGGTCCTCCTCCAGCCACACCGAATCGGGGGCGGGGACACCGGTCTCGGGATCGAACAGGCGCTTCTGCTGCTCCCGGTACGCCGCAGCGTGGGCGTTCGTGGACAGGTTCTCCTCCAGGGTCTCCGCAGCGACCATGGCGGTGCGCTTGCGCGTGACCGGATGGAATCGGGCGAAGGCGAACCAGGCTTCGTCCCAGAGGAAGACGAGGTCGGGTTTGATCGCCAGGCATTCGGACATGACCTTGTAGGGGTCGTAGACGATGCCGTCGAATGTGCAGTTGGTCAGGGTGATCATCCGCACCTCGTCGAGGCGGCCGGCGGCCCGGTAGTCGAGCAGCAGCTGCTTGATCCGGTTCAGCGGCACCGCTCCGTAGAAGGCGACATCATTGAGCGGGTACGCCTCGAGGTAGGCGGTGCGGGCGCCGGTGAGCATGAGCGCATGGTGGTGGGACTTATGGCAGTTGCGGTCGACCATGACGACCTCGTCGGGTGAGACGACGGCCTGGTGAACGATCTTGTTCGCCGTCGACGTGCCGTTCGTGACGAAGTATGTGCGCTTGGCACCGTAGGCACGGGCGGCCAATGACTGCGCCTTCTTCAGCGTGTGCACCGGTGCGAGCAGGGAATCGAGCTCACCGGAGGTGGCGCTGGATTCGGCCAGAAGCAGATTGAGTCCGTAGAAGTCGACGAAGTCCCCGATCCATTTGGAGCCGACGACGGAGCCGCCGCGCGACACCGGAAGGGCGTGGAAGACACCAGCCGGACGGCGGGCGTGCTCGCGGATCGCGTCGAAGAACGGAGTGTCGTAGAGGTGCTGGATGCGGCGCAGCAGGGACAGGTGGAGTTCGAACTGGTCCTCGCGACGGAAGACACGACGGAACCGGTGGGTCAGGGCACCTGCGAGGCTTTCGATATGGGCGCCCGCCATGAGGTAGAGGTCGAGTTCAGGGCGCAGATTCGCCAGGGTATCGGCCAGGCGCAGCACGCGGCGCACCGAATTGAGCGGGCTCATCGGCGCCGACGGCGATTCTTTCGTCGAGGTGTGCGCGAACTCGATGGAATCGCGCAGATCGCGGCTGAGCACTTCGCGGGTGTTGTCGGTGAATCCGGGGCGGATGACGCAGGCGAGCAGGTTCGGGTTCGTCAGGGCCGCCGCCACCGCATCGTCGGCCGTGGGCACGATGACGTAGTCGTAGATGAACTGGTCGGAGGCGTTACGGAGTTTGAGCAGGTCCGTGTGCAGCTCGTCTCGGCCGCTTTCGGTGGTCTCATCGACGATGAGGACCTCGAAGCGGGGGCGGGTGTCCTGGCGATCCTTGAGCTCGGCGCGCTCATCCTCGGTGAGGTCGTCTTCACCGGTGTCGGGCACGGTGGTGCCGCGCAGCCGATTGACCGCACGCGTGATCATGTCGTGCGCCCGATCGAATTCGCCGTTGGAGAGCAGGTCGGTGATCTCCTCGACATAGCGCTGACCGAAACCGGCCCAATAGAGCTCAATCGTCTTCAGCGACCGCAGGGAACGCCACACCTCACCGTCTTCGGCGATCATCGAGAAGTCCCCGCCGCTGACGGCCAGTCGTTTGATCGCGAACTTCAGGTACTCCCACGCATCGGAGCGCAGACGCCACGTGCTCGCGGGCATTCCCGGGTCCCGTTCGAGCTGAGCCCGGCGCGGTGTCGAGGGGGCTCCGGCGCGACCGTGCCTGCGGCCGCCGCCGAGGTCGGTGGGCTCAAACTCCTGCGCCGTTACCTGGTCGGAGTCGATTCCGGTCATGCGAGAGCCTCCTGGCTGTCAGTCTGCGGCCCCACCCCGATCCGGTGAGGATTTCCTGCTCACGGGCTCAGTCGGCGGACCGCACTGATTCCGTTGTTGCACGATCATACGACCTCAGGGTTTCGAATGGGCACGGTGGTGGACCATTGAGACAACCACAGGAGGCGAAATGATGATAAGCATGAGGTATGGACACCTCCGCGTCTCTTTCTGCAGGTCATCTCATCGTCGAGGAACTCGAAGCACACGGTGTGACTCGCACCTATCTGGTGCCCGGCGAGTCATATCTCGACGTCATCGACGGACTCCGCGATTCGGCGATCACCCCGATCGTCTGCCGCCAGGAGGGCGGGGCCGCCTATATGGCCGTCGCCGAAGGGCGGATGACCGGGGTGCCCGGAATCGCCATGGTCACGCGTGGTCCCGGTGCGGCGAACGTCAAGGTCGGCGTCCACACCGCCTTCCAGGATGCGACCCCGCTCGTCGTCTTCGTCGGCCTCATCCCCACCGATCATCGCGGCCGCGAATCCTTCCAGGAGTTCGATCTGGACGGCTGGTTCACCTCGACCGCGAAGAAGGTGCTCACCCTCGATGACCCCGAAAAAGCCGCCGAGGTGGTCGTCGACGCCATGCACACCGCCGTGACCGGGCGGCCCGGTCCCGTCATCGTCGGCCTGCCCGAAGAGGTCCTCGTCCACCCCAGTTCAGGAACGGTGCTGCCCCCGCGCGTGCACGGCTCGGCCTCACCTTATGCCGGGGATGTCACGGAGCTGCGGGCCCGCATCACCGCCGCCGACCGCCCCGTGCTCATCATCGGCGGAGAGGACTGGTCGCCGTCGACCTCGCGACGCATCGCCCAATGGTCACGCGACCGCGGCCTCGGCGTGCTCGGCACCTTCCGCGCCTATGACGGCATCGACCACGACAGCCCGAACTTCCTCGGCATCTTGGGCTATGGTGCGGCTCCCGTGGCCAAACGCACCCTCGCCGAGGCGGACCTGCACATCTTCTTGGGCTGTGTCCGCACCGATGTGGCCACCGACGGCTTCACGAACGGAGTCGACCAGCGCACGGTCGTCATCGGCCCCGATGCCGATGCGCACGGCCATTTCGGCCGCCTCGACCAGCACATCGTCACCTCGGTCAGCAGGTTCGCTCAATCCCTGTTCACCGAGGAGGGCACGCGCACCTATTCGGTGTCCTCCGACGGGTCGATCGACGAACCGCCGCTCGGCGATGCCTTATCAGAGGCGGCCGGGGATGCCGTGCCCCTGCCGGGCTGGGTCGCCGAGGCCCGGGCCGAGCTCGAAGCGTGGCGGAAACCGCAGGTGGGCGCGTCGGGGTCGGCCGCCTCGGCGGGGTTTGTCGATATGGACGAAGCATTCGTCCATGTCAAGGAGCTGCTGCCGAAGGACGCGATCATCACCTACGGGGCGGGGAACTTCTCTGGCTGGGCGACCAGGTTCCTGCCCACGCACGGGTTCCCTTCGGCGCTGGGGCCGCGCAACGGGTCGATGGGATTCGGCCTGCCGGCCGCGATCGCCGCCGCGCTCGTCCATCCGGAACGGCCGGTGTTCTGCATCGCCGGCGACGGGGACTTCCTCATGAACGGGCAGGAGATGGCCACGGCCGTCCAATACGGTGCAGACATCACCGTGGTGCTCAACGACAATTCGGTCTACGGCACGATCCGCGGCCATCAGGACCGCGAGTACCCGGGCCGGGCCACCGCCACGGCACTGCAGAACCCTGACTTCGCCGCGATGGCCACGGCCTTCGGCGGGCTCGGCATCCGCGTCGAGGCCACCGAGGACTTCCGCGACGCCTTCGAACGGGCACTGGGACACAAGGGGCTCTCGCTCGTCCACTGCATCACGGATCCGTCCGTTCGCGGGGCCAGGTTGCCGTGAGTGGGCTGTTGTGAACGGTCTGCCGTGTACGGTGGAGCGGACACCGCGCGAATCTGACTAAGGTGGCCGTATGAGAATCGACGCGATCTTCACCGACCTCGACGCATATACGCTTGATCCGACGCGACCGCGAGCGCAGAAGATCGGGGTGTGGGGCAACCGGATCATCGGCTTCGACGATGAACTCGACGGCATCGACGCCGACCGGGTCGAGTCTTTGGGCGGGGCGACGGTGCTGCCGGGCTTCAACGACGTCCACTGCCACACGACGTGGTTCGGTCTCACCCTGGCCTCGGTCGATGTCACGGCGCTGCCCGGCGGTCTGCCCGATGTGTATGCGGCGCTCGAGAAGGCCGCGGCGACGACTCCGTCCGGGGAATGGATCGAAGCCACGGGGTACGCCCACCGTGACTATGACGGTCAGTATCCCGACCTGGCCCGTCTCGACGAGATCACCGGGGACCGGCCCCTGTTCATGCGGCAGACGTCCGGTCACGCCGCGATCGCCAACACCGAGGCGATGCGCCGGGCCGGGATCCTGGAGCCCGATTTCGAAGAACCCGTCGGCGGCAAGGTCGTGCGTGATGCGGCCGGGCACCCGACGGGTCTGATCGAAGAGACCGCGCAGACGCTGGTCCAGGACCTCATCCGTCCGTATTCGCTCGACACCGTCGTCGACGCCCTCGATCTGGCGACAGCCTATTATGCGAAGGAGGGCATCACGTCCTTCGGAGAATGCGGAATCGCCTACGGCTGGATCGGGCACTCCCCCATCGAGATCAGCGGCTATCTGCGGGCCCGGGAGGAAGGCAAGCTGCGGGCGCGGGCTCAGCTCATGCCGCAGGCCGACGGTCTGCATCCGATCGCGGCGAACTCCGCCGACGGTTTCGGCATCGGTTTGGATGCGGGACTGCGCACCGGTCTCGGAGATGACCTCATCTCGATCGGACCCGTGAAGTTCTTCATGGACGGGGCGCTGTCCGGTGAGACGGCAGCGCTGCGGGAGAACTATGCGGGCAAGGACCATCCCGGCTATCTGCAGGATGACGCCGAGGTGCTGCGTCAGCAGATCCTCGACACCTATGCCTCCGGCTGGTCGTTGGCCGTGCATGCCATCGGTGATGCCGCCGTGGATGCTGCGATCGCCAACATCGTCGAGGCGCAGAAGCGCTATGGCCGCCGGGCAGTGCCGAACCGGATCGAGCATGCCGCGTTGGTCCATGATGAGCATCTGGCGACGCTGGCCGAACACGGAATCGTCGTCACCCCGCAGGCGGCGTTCGCCGACGGCATAGGCGACGGGATGAACGCTTCGCTCGGCCCGGCCCGCCGGCACCTCATCTACAGGGCGAAGTCGTTCGTCGATGCAGGTGTGCCGATGGCCGGCAGCTCGGACCGTCCGTGCGCCGACGGCAATGTGCTGCGCGGAATCGAAGCCTTCGTCACCCGCAGGACCCGGGGCGGGGATGTCATGGGTTCGGCCGCCGAATCCTTGAGCGTCGATGAGGCGATCGCCGCCTATACGATCGAGGCGGCGAAGGCTTCGGGCCAGGGCGCGGACAAGGGGACGCTGAGCCGAGGCAAGCTCGCCGACTTCGTCGCCTTGGAGACCCACCCGCGGAACGTGGACGCGTCGAAGATCGCGCAGATCCCGGTCAAGGCCACGGTCTTGGGCGGTAACTACACCCACCAGACGCCCTAATTACTACCTGACGGCGGCCCAGCTACCTCGATCCTTCTATGTCTTGTCAAGCGGGTTGAGGAACGGTATCGAGCGCGTTGAGGATCTTGTAGACCCGGCGCGCTAGATACCGTTTGAGGTTGCGCTTGATCTCCCTCTTGGATTTCTTCGTCGGTTCTTCACCGTAGTGGCGGGCCACGTAGTTCCTGGTCCGTTCGTCATGGACCATTCGGTTCATGACCACTGTGTGTAGGGCCCGGTTCAACTGCCGATCCCCGCCCCGGTTCAACCGGTGCCGGCGCGTGTTGCCCGACGACGCAGGTATCGGGTTCACTCCCGCCAGAGCTGCGAACGCGGCCTCGTTCCGCACCCGCCCCGGGTGGGACCACGCGGTGAAGCACACAGCGGCGCTGAATGGGCCGATCCCGGGCTCATCCAGCAAGGGTGCGGCCGGACTAGCTTCAACAAGCTCGGTGAGCCTGTCATGGTTGGTCTGCAGATCATCGTTCAAAACGAGGACGCGTTTGGCCAGACGGATCGCTTCTTCCCGGGCGGTGGACAAGTCGACGTCTTCGTTGCGGGTCCGCCATTTCGCGATCTCGTCGACCTGGTCACTGGTCAATGACTTGCGGGCATCGATGCCCAGATCGATGGTGCGCACCAGAGCTGTCAGGGAGTTGATCATCCGAGTCCGTTCCGTGGTCATCGCGTCCCGGGCTGCCAGCAGGACACGCAGCGCCTGCCGGACACCTTCACCGTGACGCGGCCACCGCAGTTGATCGGCGTCGAGAGGCAATACAGATGCCGCGATCCGGCGGGAATCAAGCTCGTCGCTCTTACCGACACCGTGGCGGGCTTTGGCATCCATACGCCCGGCTTCGACTACCGGATACCCGGCTGCGGCGATGTGTCCGGTCAGCACCGCACCGTACGAGGCAGCACCTTCAACGACCCAGAGGGTGTCGAGGTCACCGCTGGTGCGCCTGCCGGCCCAGGTGAGGGCTCGTTTGATTCCTGCTGACGTGGTGGGGAAGGAACGGGTTTCGACGAGAATTCCAGTGTTGGTGACGATGGAATACACGTGGTTTCTGGCGTGTGTATCAACACCGATGAAGAAACTGTATAAGTGCGCGACAATAGACATAGCGGTTCGAAGCTCCCTGTTTGACCGATGGGTTGCGTGGCCGCTTGCGGCCGGTACCGGTCCGGGTTAGAGATCACTTCGGAACAACACTGTGATGAGTCACACCCCTGGATTTTCGGGGGTGGACAGCCTTCTGATCAAGTTACCGATGTGGGCCGAGCTGGTGCCGGCCGCACCATCCATGTGATCGGACAAATCGAGGGCAAGACACCACGGTGTGGGTCAGCGCGAGGTGGAGTCACGATCACTGGACGGAGAGGCCAACACCTACTCTGCCAGCCAGTCCCAGACCAGCCACTGTCAATACTCACAGCGCGAGGTATCTGAGCCGCCGTCAGGTAGTAACTACCGGGGGAAGTCGAGGTCGGTGAGGACCTTCTCGAAGACTCCGAGGCCGCGCTCGAGGTCCTCTTCGCTGATGTTGATCGGCGGGACAACGTGCAGCCGGTGGTAGTTGTTGAACGGGATGACGCCGTGTTCCTTCAGCGCCGCCACCACCGAGGCCACCTCGGGTGAGCCGCCGCCGTACGGAGCCAGCGGCTCCTTGGACTCCTTGTCCCAGACGAGTTCGATCGCCCAGAACGCTCCGGTGCCGCGGACCTCGCCGACATGCTTCGAGTTCTCCGCGATCTGCCGCAGACGGGGGCCGATGATGTTCTCCCCGATGCGCGCAGCGTGCTCGACCATACCCTCCTCGGCCATCGCGTTGATCGTCGCGACCGCGGCCGCGCACGCCAGCGGATGACCGGAATAGGTCAGTCCGCCGGGGTAGACGCGTTCGGCGAAAGTCTCGAAGATCGCGTCATTGATGACGACCCCGCCCAGCGGCACGTACCCGGAGTTCACGCCCTTGGCGAAGGTGACGAGGTCGGGGACGATGTCGAAGTGTTCGAAGGCGAACCACTTGCCCGACCGTCCGAATCCGGCCATCACCTCATCGGCGATGAGCACGATCCCGAACTCATCGCACAGCGCCCGCACACCCTGCATGTACTCGGGCGAGGGCACCATGATTCCGGCCGTGCCTGGGATGGATTCCAGGATGATCGCTGCGATCGTCGCCGGTCCCTCGAGTTCGATGGTCCGCCGCAGGTGCTGCAGTGCGCGCTCGGTCTCCTCGGCTTCGGTGTCGGCGTGGAACTCCGAGCGGTAGAGGAAGGGTCCGAAGAAGTGGACGATGCCCGACTCCCCGGTCTCGTTCTCCCACCGGCGCGGGTCACCGGTGACGTTGACAGCGGTCTGGGTTCCGCCATGGTAGGACCGGTAGCGCGAGAGCACCTTCGTCCGACCGGTGTGCAGTCGGGCCATGCGGATGGCATGTTCGTTCGCGTCCGCGCCGCCGTTGGTGAAGAACACGTGATCCAGCCCAGCCGGGGTGCGGTCGGTGATGAGCCGAGCGGCCTCGGAGCGGGCGGTGTTGACGGTGGCCGGGCTGATCGTGCACAGCACATCGGCCTGGTCCTTGATCGCCTGCACGACAGCCGGGTGCTGGTGGCCGATGTTCGTATTCACCAGCTGCGAGGAGAAGTCGAGGAACTCCCGACCCTCACCGTCGATGACCGTCGATCCCTGAGCGCGGGCGACGGTCGGTGGGTCGATGAGGCGCTGTGCCGACCACGAATGGAAGACGTGCGCGCGGTCGAGTTCACGGGCTCGGGCGGATTCGTCCCTGAGCGCTGCGAAGTCGCCGTCGTCGAATTGGTGCACCATTGTCACTCTTTCGCTGAAGTACCGGGGATGAGCACGGAATCCGCGCCCGTGGGCTCATCGTAGAACACATTCGACTACAGTGACGACCATGTCTTACCGGACCATCGTCAGCCCCGTCGAGGCCGAGATCGAGATCAAGAGATCCCGCTTCCTCACCCGCCTCTCCCCCGCCGCAGATGAGGCCGAGGCTCGGGCCGTCATCGCCGAGGCGCGCGCCGAGCATCCGAAGGCCCGCCACCATTGTTCGGCCTTCGTCCTCGACACCGATTCGCGCACTCAGCGCTTCAGCGATGACGGGGAACCGGCTGGAACTGCGGGCGCTCCGATCCTCGATGTCGTCACCGGCCATGATCTGACCTTCGTCGTCGCCGTCGTCACCCGGTATTTCGGCGGGACTCTGCTGGGAGCGGGAGGACTCGTGCGCGCCTATGGTCAGGCCACCTCGGCGGCGGTGGATGAGGCCCGGATCATCACCCGCCGTGAACGCGTCCCGGTGTCCGCGCACGTCGACTATGCCCAGGCCAATGCCCTGGAGCGGGCGGCCGGGAACCGGGGGTGGACGACGCGAGCCGACTACGGCGGTGAGGTCGGACTCGACGTCCTGGTTCCCCTGGCCGAGGTAACCGATGCCGTGGCGATGTACGCCGACCTCACCGCCGGTCGGGCAGCGCCCGAGGTCGGCGAGGTCGAATGGGTGTGAGGAACTGAATCGACGCTCAGATCGGCGAGGACCGATCAGTCGAGCGCGGCGATCTTCGCAACCTGCGCGTTCGTGAGCATGACGAGATCCTCGGGGCGGATCTCGATCTCGAGACCGCGACGGCCGGCCGAGACGAATACGGCGGAATGCTCGAGCGCGGTGCGGTCGACGACGACCGGCACGGCATGGCGCTGCCCGAACGGAGAGACTCCTCCGACGGGGTAGCCGGTGCGGCGTTCGGTCTCGGCGACGCCCGACAGCTGGGCTTTCTTCGCTCCGCGCGCGGAGGCCAGGGCCTTGAGGTCGAGCTGACCGGAGACGGGCACGAGCGCGGTCACGGGCGTCCCGTCGACCTGGATCATCAGGGTTTTGAACACCTGATCGGAGCTGACTCCGAGCTTGTCGGCAGCCTCCGAGCCGTAGCGGCGAGTAGCCGGGTCGTGATCGAAGCTGCGCAGGCTGTAATCGATGCCAGCCAGGTTGAGCACTCGCACGGCCGGGGTCGCCGCGCTGGAAGTCTTGGATGCAACTGTCATAAGGGGGTAGTGCCTCCTGCCCGCAGGTCAACGGGGCCAGGAGGCGCAGTGTTCACGACTCCGTGTCCCCGCATCGATACGGACGGAACGTTGTATCGGTGCTGATAGGTACCCGCCCACAATAGGCGAATGGGGCTTGTCGACGCCAATCCCCAAGACCTCAAATGACTCCCCGGTAATCCTGTCAGCCCCGTCGGTCGAGGATGTTCAGCCCCACCCGAGTTCGTGGAGTCGATCGTCATCGAGACCATAGAAGTGTGCGATCTCGTGGACGATGGTGATGACGATCTCCTCGCGCAGATGGTCCCGGTCCTCTGCGAAGTCGATGAGGTTGTCGCGGTAGATGAAGATGTTGTCGGGCATCTCGTACCCGGCGATCCCCCGCTCCCCGATCGGCGTGCCGTCGTAGAGGCCGAGCAGGTGCCGGTCGCCGCCCTCGGGCCGGTCCTCGACGAACAGGGCGACATTGTCCAGCTGCTCGGTCACGCCCGCGGGCAGCAGATCAAGGGCTTCTTCGAGGATCGCATCGAACTCCTCATCGCTCAGGGCCTCCATGCCTCCCACTCTAGCGCCCCCCTCGCCGAGGCGGCGCGGAGAAACGTCTAAAACCACCGTTTTCATCGTGTGACCGAGGACACCCCTTTTCGTTTTGCATTCCGCGAATCGGGTGGGATAAGCTTAACGTCGTTGCCCACGGGGAATCCGAGGACAACCTGGGCCCCCATCGTCTAGAGGCCTAGGACACCGCCCTTTCACGGCGGCGACACGGGTTCGAATCCCGTTGGGGGTACGGTGTAAGATCGTAAGGTCTTCCATCACAACAGCAAGGCCCTGTGGCGCAGTTGGTTAGCGCGCCGCCCTGTCACGGCGGAGGTCGCGGGTTCGAGTCCCGTCAGGGTCGCGGAGCATAAGGCTCTTCTTCGGAAGAGCCTTTGTTTCTCTCGGCATACTTATCGGTGTGTCGGCGGCTCGGCTCTGTAGCTCAGTTGGTAGAGCGTTCGACTGAAAATCGAAAGGTCACCGGATCGACGCCGGTCGGAGCCACCACCCGGAAGCCCCGCTCCCCAGTCCAGGACTGGGAAGCGGGGCTTCTTCGCGCCTGCGGACACCTCTTGAAATCCGCACCGACTGGAGTAGGTTGAAGAGGAGTTCGATGACCCGCCCACGTCGTGGTGGCGCAGGGTGAAAGGAGAGCACGATGACGAACAATCCGACGATTCAGGAACTCAGCCACGAGGACAGGGCCTTCCCTCCCCCAGCGGACTTCGCGGCCGCCGCGAACGCGAAAGCCGATGAGTACGACAAGGCCGCGGCCGACCGCATCGGCTACTGGGAGGAACAGGCGAAGCGGATCACCTGGGACACCCCTTTCGACTCGGTCCTCGACTGGTCGGACAAGCCTTTCGCGAAGTGGTTCACAGGAGGCAGACTCAACGCCGCCTACAACTGCGTGGACCGCCACGTCGAGAACGGGCTCGGCGATCGCGTCGCCTACTACTTCGAAGGCGAATCCGGAGACACCCGCACCATCACGTACTCCGACCTCCTGCGCGAGGTCTCGAAGACCGCGAATGCACTCACCGAACTCGGTGTGAAGACGGATGATCGGGTTGCCATCTATATGCCGATGATCCCCGAGACAGTGTTCGCGATGCTCGCCTGCGCCCGCCTCGGCGCCCCGCACACCGTCATCTTCGGCGGCTTCTCCGCCTCGGCGATCGCTGACCGCGTCAAGGACTGTGGAGTCGAGTTCGTCATCACCGCGGACGGCGGCTACCGCAAGGGCAAGCCATCGGGCCTCAAATCCGTCGTCGACGAGGCCATGGAGGACTGCCCCGAGGTGCGCAACGTCCTCGTCGTGCGCCGCACCGGCCAGGACGTGGCCTGGAACGACGATCGCGATCTGTGGTGGCACGAGGTCGTCGAACGGCAGCCGGAGACCCACACCCCGGAGGCCTTCGACTCCGAACATCCGCTCTACATCATGTACTCCTCGGGCACGACCGGAAAGCCCAAGGGCATCATGCACACCACGGGCGGCTACCTCATCGGCGCCTCCTTCACCCACTGGGCGGTCTTCGACATCAAACCCGAGACGGACGTCTACTGGACGGCCGCAGACATCGGCTGGGTGACCGGCCATTCGTACATCGTCTACGGTCCGCTGGCCAATGGAGCCACCTCGGTGCTCTATGAAGGCACCCCGGACACACCACACCGGGGACGGTGGTGGGAGATCGTGCAGAAGTACAAGGTCTCCATCCTCTACTGCGCGCCAACGGCCATCCGGTCATTCATGAAATGGGGCCGCGACATCCCCGCACAGTTCGACCTGTCGAGTCTGCGTCTGCTCGGCAGCGTCGGCGAACCGATCAATCCGGAAGCGTGGATGTGGTACCGCGAGCACATCGGCGGGAATCGCTGCCCCGTCGTCGACACCTGGTGGCAGACGGAGAACGGCAGCATCCTCATCAGCCCTCTGCCGGGCGTGACCGAGACAAAGCCGGGCTCGGCGATGCGCCCGCTGCCCGGCATCATCGCCGACGTCTACGACGATGAGGGCAATTCCGTCGAACCCGGAAACGGCGGCTACCTCGTCATCAAGGAGCCGTGGCCGTCGATGCTGCGCACCCTGTGGGGCGATGAGGAACGGTTCAAGAAGACCTACTGGTCGCAATATCCGGACGTGTACTTCGCCGGGGACGGAGCGAAGATCGACCGCGACGGCGACTTCTGGGTCCTCGGACGCGTCGACGACGTGCTCAACGTCTCCGGTCACCGGATGTCGACCGCAGAGATCGAGTCCGCCCTCGTCGCGCATCCGAAGGTCGCCGAGGCGGCCGTGGTCGGGGCTGCTGATGAGATGACAGGGCAGGCGATCGAGGCCTTCGTCATCCTCCGCGAGAGCGCGAACGACGGAGGGGACGATGTCGTGGGTGAGCTGCGAGGTCATGTGCGATCCTCGATCGGACCGATCGCAACTCCCCGTTCGATCATGATCGTGCCCGATCTGCCGAAGACCCGGTCGGGCAAGATCATGCGACGACTGCTCAAGGACGTGGCCGAGAATCGCGAGGTCGGCGATGTCACAACCCTGGCGGACTCCTCGGTGATGGACCTCATCCAGAAAGGCATGAAGGAGAGCTGAGCGCCTCGTCGACGAGCGAACTTCGAATCCGCCCTTGCGTGAGCCATGACACACTGATGTACTGTTGAGTAACATCTCGTGGCGATCCGCAAGGGCGGATTCTGCTCGAGAGGGACAGCACTGATACCTACTGCAAGGACGCATAGACATGACGCGTGGAACGAAGATCGCCGGAAGCCGCATCCTCATCACGGGAGCCGGAAGCGGAATCGGCAGGCTCATGGCCCTCGATTCAGCGGCTCGCGGCGCCTCCGAGGTCATCATCTGGGACCTCTCGGACGAACGTGGGGACGCAGTACGCGCCGAGGTGGAGGCCGCCGGGACCGCGGCCAGATCCTTCACCATCAACGTCGGAGATGCCGACCAGGTCTCCGCCACCGCCGAGGAGACCGGACCGATCGACGTTCTCATCAACTGCGCCGGGATCGTCTCCGGCAAGAAGCTTCTCGACATGGAGGAGGCGGCGGTTCGTCGTCTCTACGACGTCAACACCTTCGCCCTGTACTGGACGACCCAGGCATTCCTGCCCGGAATGATCGAGCGTGATCGCGGTTCAGTGGTTACCATCGCCAGCGCGGCCGGTCTGACCGGAGTCGCTCGACAGACCGACTACTCCGCGAGCAAATGGGCGGCGGTGGGCTTCACTGAATCGCTGCGCGGAGAGCTGCGCGCCGACGGCAGCCGAGTCAATACGCTCGCCGTCTGCCCCTTCTACATCAACACCGGCATGTTCAAGGGTGTGCAGACGAAGTTCCCGCGCCTGCTCCCGATCCTCGAAGAGACCGACGTGGCCACACGCGTCCTCGATTCCGTCGAATCCGGTCGCGAGCAGCTGGTCATGCCCTCGCTCGTCCGGCTGGTCCCAGGTGCCCGTCTCCTGCCGACCCGCGCGTTCGACAAAGTCATGGACTTCCTCGGAGTCAACCAGACGATGGACCACTTCACCGGTCGGACCGGTCCGAACCAGAAGCACAGGTCACCGGAAGGAGACGTTCCGGCCACCGTCGCACGTCACTGAGCGGCGCATCCTCGGCGCTGGTCCACAATGGGATCAGAATGAAAGAGGAAGGAGACGCCATGGCGATGACCGATCTCGTTCTCGAGGGCGGTGGGGCGAAGCTGCCGGGGCTTGTCGGCGCGGTCGAGGCTCTCGTCGACGGCGGCTATCACTTCCACCGAATCGCCGGCACCTCGGCCGGGGCCATCGTCGGTGCGCTGACCGCGGCGGGGATCTCAGCATCGAGCCTGCGGCAGCAGGTCCTCGAGCAGGACTTCACCGAGTTCGAGGACCTGCCACCAGCCTTCCGCCTCTTCCCCTGGCTGGGGCGATTACAAGGACTGCTGCTGCACAAGGGGATGTATGTAGGGCAGGCGCTTCACGACTTCCTCGCCTCGGCGTTGGCCGATCACGGAGTGCGCACGTGGGGTGACCTCAAGCTCCACGATCCTGGCAGTGCGATCCCGCCCGAGCGGTCGTATCGGCTCGTCGTCATCGTCTCCGATGTTTCCCGCGGTCGTATGCTCCGCCTGCCCTGGGACTACGAAGGTGCCCTCGGTGTCGATGCGGACAGTCAGTCCGTCGCCGAGGCGGTGTGCGCCTCGGCGGCCAGTCCGTTCTTCTTCCGGCCGCGCGGTCTGCCCGCCCGGCCGGACGTGGCCGGCGGCGACTCCGTCCTCGGTGCCGACGGCGGACTGCTGTCGAACTTTCCCGTCGACGTCTTCGACCGCAAGGACGCGAAACCTGCTCGCTGGCCGACCTTCGGTGTCATGCTCTCGGCCCGGCAGACTGCGGCTGCGGAATGGCAGCCGAATGCGACGACCTTCCAATACGCGAAGTCGCTGCTGACCACCATGCTCAACGCCCACGACCGCAGACACATCGACGATCCCTCGGTGACCGAACGGACTGTGTTCGTCGACACGACCGGCCACAGCAGCACGAACTTCGCACTGACGACTGCCGACAAGCTCGACCTCGTCTCGGCGGGTCGAAGTGCCGGGGAGAAGTTTCTGACCGATTGGGACTGGACACGGTGGAAGGAGCACTTCGATCGGAAGTGAGTGCGCACCCATAGCCTGCAGACCGACGACGTGCAAGAATGAGGGCCCGAGATCGACGACGAGCGAAGGAGAGATCATGAGCGAGTTCGATTCGGAAGGGGCAGACCGGCTGGAAGACGACCCCATCCTCGGGGACCCCGAACTCGGCGAGCCGACGGGAGACGAACTGGACGATCCCGAGCTCGCGGCTGCTGAAGCCGAGGCCGAACAAGTCGACCTCGATTCCAGCATCGACGACGAGCCCGCCGACGCTCCCGTCGAACCCGGCGCCGAAGGGCCGGAGGGCACCGGGATCGAAGGTGCCGACGATGCTCTCGTCGACGACGCCGGTTGGGAGGACGAGAATGAAGCTCCCGGACTCTCTGACGAGTTCAACACCGATCAGTCGCCTGCAGCCGAACAGGGAAATCGCGTCGGCGACGAGATGGTCTCCGACGATGAGGACGAATTCGAAGTCGCTGAGCTCGATGGGGACGATCTCAATGTCGATGCCCTGGCCGAGGACGGGACCGAAGAGGTCTCGGTGATCGATGGAATGCCCGAGGTCATCGACGACTCGCATCAGTAGGACTGAGCTTCACCCCGTTCGTTTGCGGCAGGCTCCCATGTGTTAGGGCTGAGGGGAAAGGAGACGCAAATGCCACCCGGATCCCCGCGTCGCCGATCGACGTCCACCGCGAGCACGAACTTCGAACTCCCCCCCCCCCCCCACGTCGGCACAGGTCGCCCCGTCCACCGCCTCCCTCATTGTCGGGGCTGCCTTCGACGCGGTCTTCGGCGAGGATCTGCAGTGAACGCCGCGCCTCAGACATCGCCGCGCGGTAGAGCAGCGATCCGATGCTGATCCGCCCCACTCCCGCCTCGGCGAGACTGGACAGCGAATTCCGCGGACTGGCCAGCAACATTCACCGCAACTCGGCTGTGGCCGGTGATCGTCTCGATCGTCTCGAGATCGAGTCCGCCGGGGACGAAGAGGCCGTCGGCACCCGCAT
The DNA here is from genome assembly GCF_900105315.1 of Brevibacterium siliguriense. Taxonomy (NCBI): domain Bacteria; kingdom Bacillati; phylum Actinomycetota; class Actinomycetes; order Micrococcales; family Brevibacteriaceae; genus Brevibacterium; species Brevibacterium siliguriense. The sequence continues at coordinate 3,746,756 of NZ_LT629766.1, forward strand.
CGACATAGGCGTCGATGCGGCAGATCACCTCGCCGAAGTTGTCGCCCCCGACCCAGAAAGTATCGATCCGTGCGTTGACGAACAGTTCAGGGAACGCGTCTTTGAGCGCGCTGGCCTTCGCAGCCAGAGCGGCCGGGTCGTGCATCTGGCCTTGGCGCGGGTCCTGGATGTTGATGCCGTCGACTATGAGCCCGGCGGCTGAATCGGCGGCGAAGGTCTCACGTACGACTGCCACGACGGATTCGGGATCGTCACCATAGCCGTCTTCGAAATCGCAGGTCAGCGGCAGGTCCGGCAGCGTGCGTCGCAGGGCTGTGACCAGGCTCGCGGTTGCGGTGAGGGTTTCCCGGTCCTCATCGGCGGCACCGATGGGTGCGGCGACGCCCAGATTCGTCGTTCCGGTGGCCGGGTGTCCCGCCTCAGCGAATAACTGCGCACTGGCCACGTCCCAGGCGCACGGCAGGATGAACGGGTCGCCGGGGACGTGGAGCTTGCGAAAGGATGTCATGGCTCCATCGTTGGACGGAGTCGTTTGGGTGCTGGCCGAATTGTCGCCTCGTGGCATGGCCTAGGCTTGATTGCGGAAGTTTCCGTCCGAGGTGAGGGGGCATGCGTGGCCGATACGACAGAGGGCACCGAGGCGGCCGACCGACTCGAATCCGCACTCACCAGCAGAATCGATCCCGGTACTCTCGACGAGATCGCCGGCCTCGCCCGGCAGGTTCCGCGCGCCGAGATCGCCCGCCTTGTCCACACCTCGACCCCGCTGCAGTCGGCGATGCTCTTCCGAGTCCTGACGAAGGAGGAGGCTCTCGACGTATTCGAGGATCTGCCTCCGGCCTATCAGGCCGAGCTCATCGGCAATCTCCGCGAACCTGAAGTCGCCGATATCGTCGAGGGCCTCGACCCCGATGACCGTGCCGAACTCTTCGGCGAGCTGCCCGCGAGTGTGGCCAGTCGCCTCATGAAGGGACTGACGCCGGACGAGCGGTCGATGACGTCTGCGGTGCTCGGCTACCCGAAGTCCGCGATCGGTCGATACATGTCTCCGGAGGTCCTCGGCATCCACGAGGATTGGACGGCTGCCCAGGCGATGGAGGTCGTCCGCGCCCGCATCGACGGCCCCGAGACCGTCTATCTGCTGCCCGTCGTCGGTCCCGGCCGGGTGCTGCGGGGAGTGGTGTCGCTGCGCAACCTCCTCGCCGCCGACGAGGATACGGTCATCGAGGACATGGTGCGTGACTCACTGAGCACTCATGCGCTGACCGACCGTGAGGAAGCCTCGCGTGAATTCCTCTCCCACCGGCTCATCGCGATGCCCGTGACCGACCAGGAGGAGCGGCTCGTCGGCATCCTCACCATGGACGACGTCCTCGACATCGTCGATGAGGAGGACGCGGAGGACCTCGCCCGCGGGTCCGGTACGGAGCCGCTGGATCGGTCCTACCTGTGGTCGACCATCATCCATCTGGTCAAGAGCCGTATCGTGTGGCTGCTCGTCCTCGCCGTGTCCGCGATCCTCACCGTCCAGGTCCTCGAGGTCTATGAGGACCGGCTCGATCAGGTTGTCATCCTCGCCCTCTTCATTCCGCTGCTCACCGGCACGGGAGGCAACACCGGCAATCAGGCGGCCACGACCGTCACCCGCGCCCTGGCCGTCGGTGAGGTGCGCGTCCGCGACCTCGGGCGAGTGATCTGGAGAGAGCTGCGTGTGGGCGCGGTGCTCGGCTCCGTGCTCGGCGCTTTGGGTTTCGTCATCGCCGGACTCGTCTACGGTTGGGCGATCGGCCTGGTCATCGGATTGACGCTTCTGTCGGTGTGCATAATGGCCGCGACGGTGGGCGGTCTGATGCCGATCATCGCGAAGAAGGTCGGGGCGGATCCGGCGGTGTTCTCCAACCCGTTCATCTCCACATTCTGCGATGCCACGGGCCTCATCATCTATTTCACGATCGCCACGACGGTGCTCGGCCTGAGCTGATCGGGTTCAGCCTGACCAGGCTTCCCACAGTTTTGCGTAGCGGCCGCCGGCACGGACGAGTTCGGCATGGGCGCCTTCTTCGACGACGCGTCCGTGTTCCATCACGAGGATCCGGTCGGCTTTCTCGGCTTGGCTCAGCCGGTGCGCGACGATGAGCGCGCCGCGGCCGTTAAGAGCCGCCTCGGCGGAGGCTTCGAGGACATGGGCTCCCGCCGATCCCGCCTCTGCGGTGGCCTCGTCGAGGATTGCGAAGTCCGGGTCAGCGAGGACGAGGCGGGCGAGCGCGATCGTCTGCTCCTGGACCGCGGTCAGGCGAACTCCGCCCTCCCCGATCAGCGTGTCGATGCCGTTCGGCAGAGAGGTCGCCCACCCAGCGCCGACCACGTCCAACGCGTTGCGCACGTCCTCGGCGGTCGCGTCCGGACGCGGCAGGGCGACGTTGTCCCACAGACTGCCGGAGAAAGTGTGGACCTCCTGCGCAACCATGGCGATATGCCGGCGCAGCACTGATTCGTCCATCGCTCCCACGTCCACCCCGTTCGCCGAGGCGGCCCCGCCCTCCGTGAGACGCGCCCATCCGTGACCGGGCGCTGACAACCCCGCGGCGATCTTCGCCAACGTCGACTTCCCGGCACCGGTGGTGCCGACGACGGCGATGTGCTCACCAGGTGCGATGTTCAGGTTCACCCCGCGCAGCACGTGATTGTCCGTGTCCGGGTCGATGTCGTAGGAGAACCACAGGTTCTCGAGCACGAGGCTCGGTGCGGCGGGCGCTGTCTGGGTCGATCGGCTCGGCGCGGTGGCCGCTTCGTCGATGACTCCGACCATGCGGGTCAGGGAGGCGCCGGCTGACTGGACCTGGTCGAAGAGTGCGACGAGGGCGCCGATGGGGTTGAAGAGGCGGTGAAATACCAGGGCGGCGGTGGTCACTGCTCCGGCGGTGGACTCGCCGAACCAGACGAGGACGAAACCGGCGGCCAGCAGCAGTGAGAGCACGACCGCCTCGGCGCGGTTGTTGCGTCCGAAGGCGCGGGTGACGAACCGGAAGACGTCGATCGACAGGTCGCGAGCGTGGGCGGACGCGGAGTCGATGCGTCGCATCTCGCCTGCCTCGGCGCGATAGGCGCGCAGGGTCGCGCTACCTGTGAGGCCGCCGAGGAGCCGGCCGGCACGCCGGCCGAAGGCCGCGCGTTCCTCTTTGTAGATGGGTTCTGATCTGGGCAGGTACCAGCGCAGGGTGAGCCAATACATCGGAATGGCGACGAGTCCGACCAGGCCGAGGCGCCAATCGATGGCGGCCAGGCCGAAGGCGGAGACCACGACGACGAGGAGGGATTCGACGACGAGCGGCAGCACTTGGCCGGCGGCCTCGCCGATCTTGCGGGAGTCATCGGCGACGCGGGAGACGAGGTCGCCGGTGCCTGTGCGCTCGATCCGCTGTGACTCGAGTGTCAGGGCGGAGCCGACGACCTCCGTGCGCAGTTCGGCGACGACGGGCATCGCGATGCGGGCGAGCGCCCAGGCGCCGATCCACGTGCCGGCGGCCATCACGATGCCGGCGACCGCGACGGCGATGGCACACGTCCACACGAGTTCGGGGCCGGCGCCGGCGGGGAGTTCGTCGACGAGGCGGCCGATCGCCCACGGCCCGACGAGGCCGGCCCCGGCGTTGGCCAATCCCGCGAGGACGAGGAGGACGATCCAGCCGGCTCGCCGGCGCAGCAGCGGGGCCAGATGGGCGAAGGAACGACGTCGCGAGGCGATCGTCAGGGTGGTCTGCGTCGGTGCCGTCATCGGGTCACCGCATCTCTGTATGCTCCGGCGCTGTCGGTGTCGGCCTCGAGGAGGTCGGCATGACGGCCGATGAGCAGCGGACCGGTGGTCGGGCGATAGACGACGGTGTCCGCGGCGGCGAGGAAAGCCGGTGAGGAGGTGAGGATGATCGTGGCCCGTTCTCTTCTCCTGCGGCGCAGTCGGCTGAGTCCCTGAGCGATCGTCGCTTCGGTGACGGCGTCGACGGCGGTGGTGGGTTCGGCGAGGACGAGGATCTCAGGATCGATGTTCAGGGCACGAGCCAATGCGACGCGCTGCCGCTGACCGCCGGAGAGGTTCCCGCCGAGTTCCTGGATCCGGTAGTCGAGACCACCGTCGACGAGGTCGAGCAGTTCCGCTGCTCCCGAGGCGGTGAGCACCTCGGCCGAGATCGGCGGATGGCCGGCTCCGTCTGGTCGGCCGTCTGTGTCTGGTCGCTCGTCGGCGACGACCATCGTGATGTTCGATCCGATGGTGCCTTCGAACAGGTCGACGTGGTGGGGTGCGACGAGCATCCGAGCGGGGCCTAGGCTGCGGGCATGAGAGGTCAGCGCCGCCAGCAGCACGGCGGCATCCTCGGCGTGCTCGGCGACTATGCAGGTCAGCGAGCCGCCGGCGGTGGTGAGTTCGTCTGCCTTCGTCGGCCATCCGGTGATGGTGATTCCGGATTCGGCGGTCGAAACTGTCGGGCGGTTGTCGGCGGCATCACGGGTGGTGGGGGCCGCCTCGGCGAGCGTGGTGAGCAGTCGAGCAATGCGTTCGGCGGCGCCGTGGGATTGGGCGAAGAGACCGACGATCTCGGCGAGTGCGCGCATCGGTTCGGTGAGGAAGGCGGTCATGCCGAGGATGCCGATGAGGGCACCGACGCTCATCTGCCCGTCGATGAGGCGCAGGCCTGCGACGATGAGGACGATCGCCAGCACCGCAGACATGACGAGCGCCCCGAGACCGGCCAGGCGTCCGGTCCTCTCACCTGTGGCGATGCCGGCGAAGGCGGCCGCATCGGAGGTCGCGCGGTAACGACGCACCGCCCACGGCTCCCCTCCCATCGCCTTGATCACACGCAGTCCGTGCATGAGGTCGGAGGCCGAGCGCCCCGCCGAGGCGACGGCTTCGAGCTGCGCCGCCGCCCGCGCCGAGACGGACCGTCCGGGCAAGGCGACGATGATCAGACCGATGGGGACGGCGACGAGGACGACGAGCCCAGTCACGGGGTCGGCGATGAGGAGGAAGACCGCTGCGGTGATCATGCCCAGCACCGAGGCGATTCCGCGTCCGGCCTGTTGGAAGGACGCGGCGGCGGTATCGGCGTCAGCGGAAGCGATGGACAAGATCTCTCCCGAGGTGCGGTCGGCCGGCAGGTTCGGGGCGGTCAGCGCTGCGTGAGAGATCTCGACGCGCAGCGCGTGGGCTTCGTGCTCACGGGCGGCATTGCACAGACGAGCGCCGAATCGGTAGCCGACGACGCTGAGCACGGTGAAGAGGACACCGAGGCCGATGACCGAGACGATGAGCGCCGGGACCGACAGCGGGATGATCGCCCGGTCGACGATGATGCCGATCGCCACCGGCACGAGTGCTTCGCAGACCTGCCAGATCGACAGTGCACCCGATCCACCGAGCAGCGGACGGATGCGCCGACGGGCGGCTCGGCGCAGCAATTGCGCACCGGTTTCAGGGATCTTCGGCACGAAGGCTACCCTAACAAATTCGGCCAGGCGGCGATCCGCCGTTCTGCCTGGACATCTGACTGCCAGGGCAGATATCTAGGATGAGCACATGACTGCTCCGATCGGCTTCGGCATCCCAGACCTGACCGGGCGCACGGCTCTCATCACCGGCGCGAACAGCGGACTCGGCCGGGTCGCTGCCCGGGTTCTGGCGGGCAGGGGCGCTCATGTCGTCTTGGCCGTGCGCAATCGCGCGAAGGGCGAAGCCGCCGCCAAGACGATGCCCGGCAGCACCGAGGTGCGCGACCTCGACCTCGCCGACCTGTCCTCGGTCCGCGACTTCGCGGCAGGCTTCACCGAACCGGTCGATCTCCTCATCAACAATGCCGGGATCATGATCCCGCCCCTGTACAGGACCGTCGACGGGTTCGAATCGCAGTTCGGGACGAACCACCTCGGCCATTTCGCGCTGACGAATCTGCTGCTCCCGCAGGTGCGTGAGCGCGTCGTCACCGTCGCCTCCATCGCCCACCGTTTCGGCACGATCGATTTCGACGATCTCCAGTGGGAGCGCCGAGGGTATCGGCCGATGGCCGCCTATGGTCAGTCGAAGCTGGCGAACCTGCTCTTCGTCTCCGAACTCCAGCGCCGGCTGTCCGAGCGGTCATCCTCGGTGATCGCGACGGCCGCCCACCCGGGGTTGGCGGCGACGAACCTCTTCGGCTCCAGCGATGACGGTTCCTTCGACACCCGAGTCAGCCGTGCGTTCACCCGCGTGGTCGCGCAGAGCGAGCAGGATGGGGCACGGCCGACGCTGTGCGCCGCCGTCGCCGATCTGCCCGGGGGCAGCTATGTCGGTCCGACCGGTCCGTTCGAGATCCGAGGAAAACCGGGATTCGCGTCCCGGTCGTCGAAATCCACCGACACCGAGGTGGCCCGTCGCCTGTGGGCCGTGTCCGAAGAGCTGACAGGTGTCGGATTAGCGGAGGTGTGAGGGGCGCTGCCCTTGTTTCGGATCAGCGGAATGCCTGCTGGCCGGTGATGTAGCGACCGAGGATGAGGGTGTGGACCTCGTCGGTGCCTTCGTAGGTGCGCACGGACTCGAGGTTGTTCGCGTGCCGCAGCGGTGAGTATTCGAGGGTGATGCCGTTGCCGCCGAGCATCGTCCGGGCCTCGCGGCAGATGGCGATGGCTTCGCGGCAGTTGTTGAGTTTGCCGACAGAGATCTGAACGGGTTCGAGTGTGCCGGCGTCCTTGAGCCGTCCGGTCCGGATGGCCAGGAGAGTGCCCTTCTGGATCTCGAGGGCCATGTTCACCAGCTTCTCCTGAGTGATCTGGTAAGCGGTGAGCGGCTTGTCGAACTGGAGGCGGTTCTGGGCGTAGTCGAGTGCCGCTTCGAAGGAGTCGCGGGCCGCGCCCATGGCGCCCCACATGATTCCGTACCGGGCCTCGTTGAGGCAGGAGAACGGCCCCTTCAGTCCCGTGACATCCGGCAGGACCGCCTCGGCGGGCAATTCCACGTTCGTCAGGTCGATATCGCACTGGATGGACGCGCGCATCGACAGCTTCTGCGTGATCGGGGTGGCGGTGAAACCGGGGGTGTCGGTGGGCACGAGGAAGCCGCGGATGCCGTCGTCGGTGGCGGCCCAGATGACCGCGATATCGGCTATCGAGGCCAGGCCGATCCATCGCTTGGCGCCGTTGAGCGTCCAGGACCCGTCGGCGTTACGTGTTGCGGTGGTGGCCATCGAGGCGGGGTCGGATCCGGCGGTGGGCTCGGTCAGTCCGAAGCAGCCGATGATCTCGCCCTTGGCCATTCCGGGCAGGTAGCGGTTCTTCTGCTCCTCGGAGCCGAATTTGTGGATGGCCGACATCGCCAGCGATCCCTGGACGGAGACGAATGTGCGCAGTCCCGAATCGCCGGCTTCGAGTTCGAGTGCCGCGAGTCCGTATTCGACGGCGGAGCGTCCCGGGCAGCCGTACCCCTGCAGGTGCATGCCGAGGAGGCCGAGCTCACCCATCTCACGCACGATCTCGGTCGGGAAGATCGCGCCTTCGTACCAGTCGGCGATGTTCGGGCGGATCCGCTCGTCGACGAATTCTCTCACTCGCGCACGCAGGGCCAGCTCGTCGTCGGTGAGAAGTCCGGCGAGGTCGAGCAGGTCGGAGGGGTCGAAGGTGGTGTCTGTGGTGGTTGCGGTCATGGGGTGGGTCTCCTTGGGCATCGGTTTCGCCTTCCACAGTGCCATCGGAATTACTCAGAGTCCAAGAGGTAATATCGAGGTGATTAAGCATAGATTCTTATCAATCCGGGCGGTGGGGGTACGGAATGGAATTCAGGCAGGTCACGGCGTTCCTCGCCGTCGCCGAGGAACTGCATTTCGGGCGGGCCGCGGAGCGTCTGCACATCGCGCAGCCCGCGCTCAGCCAGATGATCCGCGCGCTCGAGAAGGACCTCGACGTCGACCTGTTCGAGCGGACGACGCGGCGGGTCCGGCTGACTCCGGCGGGCGAGGCGCTCGTCGAACCTGCCGCGGCCATCGGGACCCAGGTGGACGGCGCCCGGCGCATCGCGCGCTCCGCGCAGCAGGGTTTGGCGGGCCGGGTGCGCATCGGATTCGGCGGCACCAGCGGCTACTCCATCCTGTCGCGGCTGGCTCGCGAGGTCGGTCAGCGGCACCCGGGCATCAGCCTCGACCTGCAGCCGCAGATGTACTGCGGAGAGGCCGCGATCGCTCTGCGCGACGGGGAGATGGATCTTGCGATCATCAGCCCGCCGGTGCCGGCCGGAGTCGAGGTCCACGTCATCCGGCAGGAGAGCGTCATGATCGCCATGCCCTCAGAACACGAGCTGGCCGAACGTGAGTCGGTCAGCATGAGCGAGCTCGCCGGTCAGCCGTTCATCTCCTATGCACCGTCGCACGGATCGCAGGTCAGAGAGGTGATGATGCGGCTGGCCGATGACGTCGGCTTCCTCCCGCAGGTCGTCCAGGAGGCACCGGATCCCTACAGTCTTCTGGCGCTCGTCGGCGCGCAGGTCGGCCTGGCCGTCGTCGTCGAGTCCTCGGATCACATCCGCATCGACGGGGTGCGCTATGTTCGCCTCGTCGAGGGCGGGGATTCCTTCACACTCGCCCTCGGCTGGCGCCGGAACAATCCGTCCGAGGCGCTGGCCCGGGTCCTCGACATCATCCGCACCGATTTCCCCTCCCCAATTACTACCTGACGGCGGCGCAGCAACCTGGCGCTGGAGTGGTCCCCAATAGTTGGACTGCTGTGGGGTCAGCATAGAGCGGTTACGGCCTCTGTGGCATTGGCGGTCTTGGTCCGATACTCCATCGGAGCAAGACCGCCAAGTCGTGTCGAGATCCTCTCAAAGTTATACCAGTGAATGTACTCATCGATCGCGGTCTTGAGGTCCTCGACAGTGTCGAACTTCTGCAGATAGAACATTTCAGACTTCAATTGCCCGAAGAAGTTCTCCGCGACCGCGTTATCCCAACAATTTCCCTTCCGCGACATCGACGGGCGTGCACCATACTCGGCCAAGATCGCCGCCCACGACACGTGCTGGTACTGAAACCCCTGGTCCGTGTGCACCAACGGTGCCTGACCCGGCCGAAGCCCCTGGCATGCCCTGATCAGTGACTCGTTCGTCAACGCCGTGTTCGGTGACGTCGACATCGAGTACGACACCACACTGGTATCGAAGAGATCAATGACCGGTGACAGATACAGTTTCTGATCCGCCACAGCGAATTCCGTGACGTCAGAGACCCATTTCTCATTCGGTTCCTCAGCAGTGAAGTCCCGGTTGAGGACATTGCCAGCCACACGGCCGACCGTGCCGCGGTGGGAGTTGTACCGCTTCCGGCGCACCTTGGTCTTGATCCCCATGTCCTGCATCAACCGCAGCACGGTCTTCTTCGCAATCGACAGGCCCTCTTTGACCAAGACAGTCATAATCTTGCGGTGCCCGTAGCGTTCGTTGCTGTCGGTGAAGATCTCCCGGATCCGGGCCCTCACCTGCACATACGGGTCAGGTCTCTGACCGAAGCGTTTCTGGTGATAGAAAAACGTCGACCGCGCCAACCCCGCAATGCTCAGCAGCAGTGACAGTGGGTAGTCCGCCTTGAGACTGGCAACAATGCGTGCTTTTACAGCTGCCCGTTCTGCCTCAAGGCCTTCAGTTTTTTTAAGTACGCGTTCTCCGCTTCCGCCCGCAGCAGCCGGTCTTGTAACTGCCGGTACTCGGCCAGGCTGATGTCCTCGACCCGAGTCTTCTTCGCCATCACATCCGGCTTCGACGGTGCCGGGTCGGCATCCGGGTCCTGCCCGTGATCGATCGCGCGCATGCGAGCTGTTTTGCCCTTCCCCGATGCTTTGCGTGGGGTGAAAGCGTCCTCGCCCTTGTCTCGGTATTCCTTGACCCAGTCGAGGATCGGTCGCGATGATGCCAGGCCGAGTTCCTTGGCGAGTTCGACTTTGTGTTCACCGTCGAGGTATCGCTTCGCGGTCGCGATCTTCTGCTCTGCTGGTATGCGCCGGGGCTGGTGGGGTTCCATGACCGATATTGTTCCACGCACTAACCACCGGTCGTGGAGGAGTTTGAGTGTGGGTTTGTGGACGTCGAGCTTCGTGGCTGTCGCAGCGTATCCGTAGCCGTGGTCGAACAGTTCGATCGCGGCACGGGCTTGGACGTTGGTGATCAGACAGTCCTTGCGCATGGAGTAGTCCCTTCAAGTTGGTTTGTGTTGATCACAGTCCAACTTTCGGGGACCACTCCACGCCAGGTTGCTGCGCCGCCGTCAGGTGCCTGGGAGCGCGAAGTCGCGTCGGAATCGGTGAGAGACTGTGGTTGTGGCTCTTTCGCCTGACCTTTCTGACTACGCCGCAAAGATGCGCTGGCTGACGCATTCGGGTGTCGACCTCGAAGTCGCGGCTCGGTTCGTCGACATGCTGGCACCCCGCGAGGCGACCATCCTCGACATCGGCTGCGGCATCGGCAACACGGTCGCGGCGCTGCGCTCAGCCGGGCATCTGGCGTTCGGCATCGACCCGAACCCCGAAGTCCTGCAGGTGGCTAGCGAGCTCTTTGCCCCGACTTGGTTCCGGCAGCTATCGGCAGAAGAGCTACCGTCCGAAACGTTGGAGGGTCACCAGCTGCCGAAGACCTTCGATCTCATCCTCATGTCCGGCAACGTGCCCGCCTTTCTCACCGAGGCGGAGCTTTTGACCACGTTCGCAGCAGCCGACGAGCTCTTGAAAACAGGCGGCCGCCTAATCGTCGGAACGACTACTCATCGCCGAGGCGGCCCAGCCGATCTCGACCATTATGCGGCCCGCACATCGCTGAGACTCGAGCACCGTTACGCAGACTGGCACCTCGGCACTTTCGACGCCGACTCACCATGGTCGGTCAGCGTCTATTCAGCTCACGGGTCCCGCCGCACTACCGAGGGCCCCGACGGAATCCACGTACTACCGCCCCAGCTGACCCTCCCTGCTACCTGACGGCGGCTCAGCAACCTCGCGCGAGGTTGCTGAGCCGCCGTCAGGTAGTAATTACCAGGAGATGACTTGGGGGACGCTCACGTGTTTGAGTCCCTCGAGGCCGAATTCGAGGCCGAAGCCGGACTTCTTCACCCCGCCGAAGGGCACTCGGGGATCGACGGCACCGTGCTTGTTGATCCACGTAGTACCTGCCTCGAGTCGGGCAGCGACTTGTCGGCAGGCGTCGAGGTCAGTGCCCCACACCGAGGATCCGAGACCGACTTCGAGCTCATTGGCCCACTCCATGGCCTGATCGAGGTCGGTGTACTTGATGATCGGCAGCACCGGGCCGAACTGCTCCTCGGACACGAGCGGGTTGTCGTTGTCGATGTCGGCGACGAGGGTCGTCGGGTAGAAGTAGCCGGGCTGATCGGCGACGGGATCGCCGCCCAGGAGCACGCGTGCTCCCCCGTTCTTGGCTGCCTCGACGAGACGAGCGACGATGTCGTACTGCTGCTTGTTCTGCAACGGCCCCAGCACGTTCTCTTCTTCCAGCCCTACGCCCATCGGGGACTGTCCGGCCACCTCGACGAGGGCCTGGCAGACCTGATCGTAGAGCGATTCGGGGACGTAGAGCCGCTTCATCGCCGCACATGTCTGCCCGGTGTTGATGAACGCGCCCCAGAACAGATCTCCGGCGATCTGAGCCGGATCGGCATCGTCGAGGACGATGCCTGCATCGTTGCCCCCGAGTTCGAGCGTGATGCGGGCGAGGTTGTCCGCAGCGGTGCGCATGATCGCCTGCCCGGTCTTCGTCGAACCCGTGAACATGATCTTGTCGACGTCTTCGTGACTGGTCAATGCGGCGCCGACCGCCCCGTCACCGGGTACGACGGAAAGCACGCCAGTCGGCAGCACCTGATTGACCACGGCCACGAGCGCCTGCACGGACAGCGGTGTGTACTCCGAGGGCTTGAGGACGACGGTGTTTCCCATCTTCAGCGAGGGCGCGAACTGCCAGACGGAGATCATCATCGGCCAGTTCCAGGGCCCGACCGCACCGACGACGCCGACGGGCTTGTAATGGAGTTCAGCGTGGGTCTCATCGTCATCGACGAGGACCTCCGGTTCGAGTTCGAACGCGGCATTCGCACGCAGCCAGGCCGCGCACGCCCCGACCTCGAAACGAGCGTTGGGCCCGTTGAGGGGTTTGCCCTGTTCGCGGGAGAGCAGCTCGGCCAGAGCCTCGGCTGAGGCTTCGATCGCGTCGGCGGCCCTGCTCAGAAGGTCGCTGCGCTCCTGAGAGCTGCGCTCTGCCCAGACAGGTTGAGCCTTGCGTGCGGCCGACACAGCCGCGTCGATATCGGCGGGAGTCCCCTCGGCGGTGCGGCCGACGACTTCGCCGGTGGCGGGGTCGTGGATCTCGCGGCCGGAGGGGTCCGCGATCGCGGCCAGGATGGCAGCGGTGGTGCTGAGGTCGGTGACGGTGGTGTCCGTGGTCATGATGCTCCTTTAGTTGCGGGAATATGCGGCTTGTGATGGGCGGATCGGTTGATGGTCGGGGGCATGGTCCGGTCTCTCATCCCAGGCTTCCACCGGATCCGATCCCTGCATAGAGGCCCGGCGAGGACGAGCGGAGGACGACGGCCCAGATCGTACCGATGAGTCCGGGGACGAGAACGATGGCCGGCAGCAGCCAGGACAGGATCGTGGTGCCCTCTGCGCCGATGAGGACATTGAAGTTGATGACGATGGCGACGAAGAGAGCGAGGAGTCCGACTGCGGAGAGGCCGGGGGCGATGACTCTGGTCCACAGCGAGTACTCCCCCGTTTTCGTGCACAGGAATCCGACGACGGCGAGCGCGGTCAGCGCCATGAGCAGGACGAGTCCGAAGGCGCCCATGTTCGTCAGCCATGTGAAGAGCGTGACAACGGGGAACAGTGGGTCATCGCTGCCGGAGCCGACCACGGCGAAGATGACGATGATGACCAGTGCCAGCCCTGATTGGACGAGAGAACCTGCCACGGGTGCACCGGTGTGCCGGGAGGTCCTGGCCAGCGACTGCGGAAGGACCCGGTCTCGCCCGAGGGCGAAGACGTAGCGGGCGACGATGTTGTGGAAGGCGACGAGAGCGGCCAGCAGTGAGGTGAGGAACAGCAGGTTGCCGAGGTCGACGAACCACACTGGGGCGTGTGCGCCGAGGAAGACGAACATGAGGTCGGGCCCGAGTTCCTGGGACCGGCCGATGACCTTCGAGGCCCCTTCGCCGACCACCATCGCCCAGGCTGAGAACGCGTAGAAGATCGCGATGATGCTCACGGCGATGACGGTGGCCCGACCGGCAGTGCGACGAGGATCCTTGACCTCCTCGTTGTAGATGGCCCCGGATTCGAAGCCCATGAAGGCCGCGATCGAGAATGCCAGGGCCGCGCCGACTCCGGGAGCGAAGAGATGGTCGAACGCGAGCCCGTCGCCGGTGATGCCTTCGGGGCTGTGCGCGAGTCCGATGATGTCGAAGACGATGACGACGAGGAACTCCGCGCCGACGATGATGCCGAGCACTCTGGCGGAGAAGTCAACGCGCAGCACTCCCATGATGCCGACGATGACCCACGCGATGAGCGCACAGACCCACCAGGGCCAGGAGATGCCGAAGAGGGTGTCGAGGAAGGAGGAGAAGACGAAACCGAACATTCCGGCGATGCCGATCTGCATGGCGTTATAGGCGACGAGCGCGGTCATCGCCGCCCCCACTCCGGCAGGCTTGCCCAGCCCCTTCGAGATGTAGGCGAAGAAGGCGCCCGCATTGTGGACGTGGCGGCTCATCGCCGCATAGCCGATGGCGAAGAGGATGAGTACGGTCCCGAGGACGACGAACGACAGGGGAACCCCGACCAGGCCGGTCACGGCGAAGTTGCTGGGAACTCCGCCGGCGACGACGGTCAACGGCGCCGAGGCGGCGATGATCATGAAGACGAGCGCGGGGATTCCGATGCGGCGGGCATCGAGTGCAGCCGTGGCCGCCGGTGCGTGCCCGCCGTCCGTGGAGGACCGATCGGCGGCATTGCCGATCGGTGAACCCGGGCCGCCTTTGGCCGGGTACGAGCTGAGAGTGCTCATGTGATCCGCCTAACAGTCATATGTGATTACTGTCAGTGTGAGCGCTGCCTGCTCACCGCGTCTTGGCTTTGCAGGCAGAGTTCTTGACGATTCGCGCATCCGCACCCGCGCAGTGCGACTCGGTGCCGGTCATTCCTTCTCAGTCGGCGTGGACGCTGCGGCGATACCCGGCGGGCGGCTGGCCGACCGCGCTGCGGAACAGTCGGGAGAAGTGTGCCGGATCGTTCAGTCCCCAGCGGGCGCCGATGGCGGCCACCGGGGTTTGTCGCTGCCCGGGGTCGGCGAGGTCGAGCCGGCACTTCTCGATGCGGCGCCGCCGGATCTCCCCGGCCACGGTCTCCCCGCTGCCTTCGAAGATCTGGTGCAGGGTCCGCACCGAGATGAAGTGGGCGGAAGCGATGGTCGACGGCGTGAGGTGAGGATCTGAGAGGTGGGTATCGATGTAGTCGGTGATATCGGCCCACAGTCGCTGCCGTTCGTCGACATCGCCGCTCGCGGCCGAGAGCTCGTCGGCCATCACCGTGGTGAGCAGATCGACGACGTTGCCTGCCAGCCGCACACCGGTTGCCCGGTTGAGGCTCGGCAACATGGCTCCGGCCTGGGAGATGACCTGGGCGGCGACCGCTCCGAGCTGATGGTCGGCACCGATCGGGGTGGCGGTGAGCTGGCCGACGGTTCCGGGAGGAAGGTTGACCCGCGACTGCGGGAACATCATGACGTAGGACGAGAAGTCCGAATCGAAGCTGAGCGTGTACGGCCGGGACGTGTCGTAGATGGCCAGCGATCCCGGAGCCAGGGCCATCTCTCGCCCGTCCTGGATGAGCAGGCCGTGCCCGTCGAGCTGCAGCGAGACCTTGAAGTAGTTCGTACCGGCCGCGCGTCCGTGTGCCTGCGATCGGGCACGGGCGATCAGTTCGGGGGTGCGCAGGACGGCATGGGGATTGGCGTTGACCTGCGACATCACCACAGAATCGTAGTCGCGCGCACTGATGCGACCTCGGAATCCGCCTCGGCGCTGGGGCTCGGTATCGAGCGGCACGAACGAGTCGGAGACCAGCCCCTGCCAGCCGTCGAAATCGTTCGCGGTGTCTTCAAGCAACATCGTCGTCCTTAGCTCACTCGGCCCCATCTGCTTCGTCGAAGGCCCGTTGTCCGGTCACTCTATCCCCAACCATCGCGCCAGTCACGGCTCCGGGCCCTTTTACTGACCATTCGGTCGCCTATCTTCGGCAAAGCCCCTTCCGGTCCCGACCCCTGCACGGTCGGCCCGGGTTCAGTCCTGCCGCCCGAGTCGGGCGATGACGTAGTCGAGCTGGGTCCGGAGGCCAGCGAAGTCGAATCCGTGCCCGCCGATGATCGCGGTGGTCTGCGCACCGAGGAGGTACGTGAGGAACACCTCGGCCTCGGATTCGATGTCGATCTCGGTCCGCAGCCGAGAGTCGGCATCGGCCTCGCGGAGCCAGGAGACGATCCAAGCGCCCCAGAGCTCCATGGTCTCAGCGGTCGCGCGGGCATGCTCGGAGTCCTGGGCCACCTCGGCGAGATAGGACAGGACGACGCGAGCTTCATCGTGCAGTTCCGGCGTCACTGGGAGCACCTCGTGCGCGAAGGCACGCAGAGCATCGAGTCCGCGCAGACTCGCCGTCGAGGTCGCCACCCTGGCGTTCGTGGCCTCGAAGACGTACAGGTAGGTGGCCGCGAGGAGATCCGCCTTCGAACCGAAATACGTTTTGACGACCCCGTTGGCAAAGCCTGCCTCTGCCGCGATATCGCGCATTGTCGCCCCGCCAAGGCCCTGCCGGACGATCAGGCGCAGCGTCGCTTGCACGAGGTCCAGTCGACGCTGGTCATGGTCGACGATCTTGGGCATGGCTCCTCCACAGCGGTTCAGATCGGGTCTTGACTTTATTTGCTACAAGTGTAGCGTTTAGCGTGACTCAGCCCACAGCTCCAGACCGCAAAGGTGCACAATGTCCTGCCATACTTCTGCTCCCGTCGCCGAGGCGACCACCGCCACCCCCTTCACCCTGCCGACCGAGGCCGAGATCTCGACCGTCACCGCGGTGCTGCGCGCTGCCGGCCACTTCCCCGAATCCGCGCGCATGTCCTATGTCGGCCTGCTCGATCCCGTGCGCGGCACAGATCGGACCACCGCCGAGGTGGATCGTCGTTTCCGTGCCCTCGTCCTCGACAAATCCGCCGGCACCGCCCACGACATCGTCGTCTCCGCGACGCGACGTGTCGTCGATTCCGTCGTCGAGGTGGACTCCGCCGCCGACGGCGAGTTCCCCGTCATGGAAGAGGAGTTCGAGGTCGTCGAAGACGTCCTCGCCGCCGACCCGACATGGCAGGCCAGTCTTGCCCGGCGCGGTCTGCCCGTCGAAGAGGTTCGGGTGGCGCCGCTGTCGGCCGGGGTCTTCGAATACCCGGAGGAGAAGGGACGGCGGATCCTGCGCGGGTTGGCATTCCATCAGCAGCATGAGTCCGACTCGGCGTGGGCGCACCCGATCGATGGACTCGTCGCCTATGTCGACGTTACGCACAGAACCGTCGATCGTGTCCTTGATCTCGAGGACGTTCCGGTGCCCTCCGAACACGGAAACTACACGGATCCGGAGCTCACCGGCCCGGCGCGGACCACACAGAAGCCGATCTCGATCACGCAGCCTCAGGGCCCGAGCTTCACCGTCACCGAGGGCAACCACATCGAATGGGAGAAGTGGTCATTCGATGTGGGCTTCGATATGCGCGAAGGCCTCGTCCTGCACAACATCGCCTTCGATGACGGCGATCGCCGCCGCACGATCCTCGACCGGGCGGCGATCGCCGAGATGGTCGTTCCCTATGGTGATCCGTCACCGGTGCGGTCGTGGCAGAACTATTTCGACACCGGCGAATACCTTGTCGGGCAATGGGCGAACTCGCTCGAACTCGGGTGTGACTGCCTCGGCGATATCACCTACCTGTCGCCGTGGGTGGCAAACAACCTCGGCGAACCTCGGCAGATCAAGAATGGCATCTGCATGCACGAGGAGGACGCGTCGATCTTGGCCAAACATTCCGACCTGTGGTCCGGTGTTGCCTACACCCGGCGCAATCGGCGCTTCGTCGTCTCGTTCTTCACCACGGTCGGCAACTACGACTACGGGTTCTATTGGTACCTCTATCTCGACGGCACGATCGAGTTCGAGGCCAAGGCCACCGGCGTCGTCTTCACCTCGGCGCTGCCGAACGGGTCTACGGATTTCGCCTCGGAGATCGCGCCGGGCCTCGGCGCACCCTTCCATCAGCATCTCTTCGGGGCACGTCTCGACTTCGCGCTCGACGGCGGCAGGTGCCGGGTCGAAGAAGAGGATGTCGTGCGTCTGCCGGTCTCGCAGGACAATCCCCGCGGCAATGCCTTCAGCCGGTCCCGAACCGTTCTGGCCACCGAGCTGGCTGCGCAGCGGGATGCAGATCAGGCGAAGGCACGGACGTGGGTGGTGACGAACCCGGAGTCGACCAACCGCCTCGGCGAACCGGTCGGTTACAAGCTGCACCCAACCGGGCTTCCCACCCTGCTGGCCGCCGAGGATTCGTCGATTCATCGCCGCGCGACGTTCGCGTCGAAGTCGCTGTGGGTGTCTCAGTATCGCGAGGACGAACGCTATCCGACCGGGGACTTCCCGAATCAGCACCCCGGGCATGCGGGACTTCCTGCATGGACGGCGGCCGATCGCGGCGTCGACGGGGAAGACATCGTGGTCTGGCACAGCTTCGGCCTCACCCATTTCCCGCGAGTCGAGGACTGGCCGATCATGCCCGTCGACACCGTCGGCTTCAAGCTGCGCCCGGAGGGCTTCTTCGACCGCTCCCCCGTCCTCGACGTCCCCGCCCCCGAGCCCGGCGGCCACTGCTGCGACTCCTAACCTCCCCAATTGCTACCCGACGGGGGCCCAGCAACCTGGCGCCAGGTTGCTGGGCCCCCGTCGGGTAGCACGGAGACGTCGGAGGGAAACGGAATTGACGATGCGCGCACGACCGTCGCCGCCGACTTGCCGAATCGCGCACACCTCAATTGCAGGCATTCCTCACCGGAGACCGACGTCACTAGCCTGTGGGCATGACAACCAAAAATGATGCAGGCACTGTCGCCTCGAACATCGCAGACCAATCGGACACGTTCCCCACCGAGCTGCCGAACGAGCGATTCGACTACATTGTGGTCGGAGCCGGATCAGCCGGGTGCGTGCTGACCCGTCGACTGCTCGATGCCGGGAAGAAGGTCTGCCTCGTCGAAGCCGGCGGAGACGAGACCAATCCGAACATCGACCACCTCAACAACCTCGGACTGATCTGGCATTCGCAGCAGGACTGGGACTACTACACTCCCCCGCAGCCGGCGGCGATGGATCGGCGCATCCACCTCCCGCGCGGCAAGGTCCTCGGCGGGTCGAATGCCCTCAATGCCGTCATCTGGGTCCGCGGTGACGCGTGGGATTACGAACAGTGGGTCGATTCCGGATGCCCAGGGTGGTCGTGGGACCAAGTGTTGCCGGTGTTCAAAGCCATCGAAAACTATGACGGCGAAATCACCGAGAACCGAGGCACCGACGGACCGATGGATGTGCGTGTCGACTACGCTCGCAATCCCCTGCAGGAGGACATGTTCACGGCCGCCACACAGACCGGCGTGCCCGTCAATGACGACTACAACTCCGGCACCGTCGAAGGCATCGGTAAGATCCAGCTCAACGTCCGCGACGGCAAACGGCTCAACACGTGGCGCGCCTACCTCAAGCCCCGCCTCGGCGATGAGAACCTCACGATCCTCACCTCCGCTCACGCCCGTCGGCTCCTCCTCGACGGGACTGCAATCACCGGCCTCGAAATTGATTTCCGCGGCCGCGTCGGTACTCTGGCCGCCGATGAGGTCGTCCTCTCCGCCGGTGCCCTGGCATCGCCTGAGCTGCTCCTGCGGTCGGGCATCGGTCCCGCCGAGGAGCTCGCCGAGATCGGAATCGACTCGGTCCTCGATCTGCCGGGAGTCGGTAAGAATCTCCAGGATCATTGGCTCTCACCGGTCGTCTTCTCCACCGGAGATCAGGAGGTGCCGATGGGAGAGGTCGCTCCGGCCGAGGTTCACTTCTTTGCGAAGTCCCAGCCGGAGCTGCCGGCCCCCGACACGCAGCCGTTGTTCTTCTCCGTGCCGATGTATGCCCAAGATGCCGCCCCTGCTGCGCAGACCGGACCGGGCCCCGGCGGAGCCTTCACCCTGCAGGGCGGCCTGGTTCGCCCGGAGAGTCGCGGAGAGGTGCGGCTGAGCGGGCCGAACCCGCAGGATCCGCTCGTCGTCGATCCGCAGGTGCTCTCGGCGCAGGCCGATGTCGACGCCCTCGTCGCCTCGGTGAAGCAATGCCGTGAAATCGGGCGGGCCGAGGCCTTGTCGTCGTGGCAGCCCACCGAGATCCACCCCGGCCCCGAGGTGGCCGACGAGCACCTCGAAGACTACGTCCGCGGGTCGGTCGTGACCTATCATCACCAGGCCGGGACCTGTCGGATGGGCACGGATTCTGAGGCGGTCGTCGACCCAGCCACGTTCGAGGTCCGGGGTGTAAGTGGGCTGCGGCTGGCCGATGCGTCGATCATGCCGCTCGTACCGACCGGGAATACGAACGCTCCGACGATCATGATCGCCGAACGCGCTGCCGCCGCTCTCGTCGGTTCTCCCGCCGAGGGCATCACCGCCCCCGCCACCCACTGATTCCCCTAATTGCTACCCGACGGCGGCCCAGCTACCTCGCGCGAGGTAGCTGGGCCGCCGTCGGGTAGTAATGGTCAGGAGGGTTCTTCCTCGGCGAACGGAGTCGAGGCCCGGTCGAGACGGTCGACTTCTTCGGCGCTGAGCTCGAGTCCGGGTGCGGCCAGGAGCGTTTCGAGCTGCTCAGGTGTCCGAGCCGACGCAATCGGTGCCGTCACCCCCTTGGCCAACAGCCAGGACAGCGCCACTGTCGCCGGAGCGGCATGGTGCGAATCAGCGATCGCGACGAGGTCGTCGACGACCTTGAGTCCCTCGGCGTTGAAATATCCCTGCACCATTCCACCGCGATCGGCGCCTTCGAGGTCCGCCTCGGTGCGGTATTTGCCGGTGAGGAAGCCGGCCGCGAGGCTGAAATAGGAGAACACCGCGAGATCGCGACGTTCGGCAACCGGGCGCAGATCGGTCTCGAACTCCCGTCGATAGACGAGGCTGTACTGAGGCTGGACGGCCACGGGCTTGACGAGCCCTTCGTCCTCGGCCGCAGCGAACCAGCCGGCCAGTCGCGCGGCGGAGTAGTTCGATACTGCGATATGCGAGGCCTTCCCGGAACGCACGATCTCATCGAAGACGCGGGCCACCTCGGCGATGGGGGTCACCTCATCATCGCGATGGGCATAGTAGAGGTCGACGTGATCGGTCTGCAGGCGCTGGAGGGATGCGTCGATGGCGGTGCGGATGTAGTCGGGATCCTGCGTTTTGTGGTCGGGATGGTCACCGACCTTCGTGGCGAGGACGACCTTGTCGCGGTTGCCCCGTGATGCCAGCCAGGTGCCGATGATGGTCTCGGATTCGCGGCCGGTATTGCCGGGCACCCACGCGGGGTAGGACTCGGCGGTGTCGAGGAAGTTGCCGCCTCCAGCCACAAAGGCGTCGAGGACGGCATGGGACTGCGATTCATCAGCCGTCCATCCGAAGGTGTTCGTGCCGAGGTTGATCGGGAAGATGGACAAATCTGTGCCGGGAATCTGGACCTGCGTCATGGTGCTCCGTTTCGTTCTCGGGTGAGGGCCACCTCGACGAGGCGGCTCACCGTTGATAACGGTCCTTCCCCGATCGGAAATTCCCAGGCCACCGAGATCGGGGAAGTTTTGCGCGGGCACCCGCCGTCATTTCAGCAATCGGTCCATGCGGCGGTCCGACAGCTTCTTCCCGCCGGTCTGACAGCCGGGGCAGTATTGGAGGGATTTGTCGGCGAATGACACCTCGGCGATGGTCTCCCCGCAGACGGGACACGTCTCGCCTGTGCGGCCGTGGACTGAGAATCCGCGTTTCTTCGCGGTCTTGATCTTCCCCGGCGGAAGGCCGACGAGGGTGCTGCGCGCGCTGTTGAGCACCTCGTGGATGGCGTCGTGCAGATTCTGCGGGTCGACGGTCTTCGCGGTGGCGAATGGGGAGAGTTTCGCGGTGTGGAGGATCTCGTCGGTATAGGCGTTGCCGAGTCCGGCGATGATCCGCTGGTCTTCGAGCACGGTCTTGATACGAGAGGGCGATTCGGCTAATGCGGCAGCGAGTTCGTCGACGGTGATGGACAGGGCATCGTGGCAGAGTGATGCGAGAGCGGGCACTTCAGAGGGGTCGCGGACGAGGGAGACTGCGGCGTTCTTCTTCGATCCGGGTTCGATGAGGTCGAAAGCAGCTCCCAAGGCCAGGGTCACGCGCATTCCCAACGGTCCCTTGCCCATCTTGGTCGGACCGCTCGGCGCGGTGTCGTGCCAGGTCAGCCAGCCCATTCGGGCGAAACGGCAGACTAGGACGAGACCGTCGAAGCCGATGATGAGGACTCGCCCACGGCGGTACACCTCGGTGATATCGAGTCCGGCGAGCGCATCGATGTTCGGGTCGACGGTCTTGAGCAGGCTAAGCTCGGCGATGTCGACTCGGGTGACGAATTCGCCGATGAGCCTCGGACGCAGGAACTCCACGAGGGCGTCGACCTCGGGCAGTTCCGGCATGAGACCAGTATGCGCTCCGCCCGCCGATCACAACAGCCCCCTCCTTGCTACCTGACGGCGGCGCAGCAACCTGGCGCCAGGTAGCTCAGCCGCCGTCAGGTAGTTCCGGGACTCCCATTCCCGGTCGCGGGAGGTGACGGCCCTTGAGAACCCCTGAGTCGAGGACTAGCGTGGATTGCCCATCGGAAGCCGTGTGGTTTCGGTGAATCCCTGACTGCCGAAGGAGGCGGACAATGGCTGAGAACGTTGCTCAGAAGCTCATCCGATCGCATCTGGAGTCCGGGGAGCTTGTTCCCGGAAACGAACTCGGGATCCGTATCGACCAGACTCTCACCCAGGATGCGACGGGCACACTGGTCATGCTCGAGCTCGAGGCGCTCGGCCTCGACCGGATCCGCACGGACCTGTCCGTGCAGTACGTCGATCACAACCTGCTCCAGACCGATGAGAAGAACCCGGAGGACCACGAGTTCCTCCGCTCGGCGGCGGCACGCTTCGGGCTGTGGTTCTCCCCTGCCGGCAACGGCGTCTCCCATCCTGTTCACCAGTCCCGGTTCGGCAAGCCCGGGGCGACTCTCATCGGCTCGGACTCGCACACCTGCGCCGCCGGCGCCTTGGGAATGCTCGCCATCGGCGTCGGCGGGCTCGAGATCGCCATGGCCATGGCCGGTGAGCCCCTCTTCATCAGCGCCCCGCAGATCATGGGCGTCGAGCTCACGGGCACCTTGCCCGATTGGGTCTCGGCCAAGGACGTCATCCTCGAGATGCTGCGTCGCCATGGGGTCAAGGGCGGAGTCGGCAAGATCATCGAATACCACGGGGACGGTTTGAAGAACCTCACGGCCATGGACCGGCACGTGATTGCGAATATGGGCGCCGAACTCGGTGCCACCGCTACGGTCTTCCCCGCCGACAATGCCGTCCGCGACTATCTCGAAGCCGTCGACCGCGGCGAGGACTTCACGCGTCTCGAAGCCGACGAGGGTGCCGAATACGATCTCACCGACAGCATCGACCTCTCGCAGCTCGAACCGCTCATCGCCGCTCCTTCCTCTCCGGGCAATGTCACTCCGGTGCGCGAGGTCGCCGGTGATGACGTCTTCCAAGTCGTCGTCGGCTCCTCGGCGAACCCGGGTCTGCGAGATTTCGCCGTCGTTGCCGAAACGTTGGCCGACCGCCAGATCCATCCGCAGATCTCACTCGACATCAACCCCACATCCCGTGAAGTCCTCGCCGACCTCATCGCCGGCGGATGGCTGACCTCGCTGGTGGGGTCAGGCGCCCGGATCCACCAGTCGGGCTGCATGGGCTGCATCGGCATGGGTCAGGCCCCTGCGGTCGGGCGCAACAGTCTGCGCACCATGCCGCGGAACTTCCCCGGCCGGTCAGGCACCGATGAGGATTCCGTGTGGCTGTGCTCGCCGGAGACCGCGGCGGCTGCTGCTCTGACTGGGAAGATCACCGACCCTCGCGACTTCGACATGGACTACCCGCAGGTGCGGCTTCCGGAGAAGTTCTCCGCGAATCGCAAGATGCTCGTCCCACCGCTGGAGCTGGAGGAAGCTCGGGCGGTTGAGCTTGTCAAGGGCTCGAACATCTCGACTCTGCCGGACTTCGAACGGCTGTCCGATGACATCGATCTGGAGATCCTGCTCAAGGTCGGCGACAACGTCTCCACCGACGAGATCATGCCCGCCGGTTCCCGCGTTCTGCCGTACCGGTCGAACATTCCGAAGATCTCCGAGTTCGTCTACATCCAGGTCGACGACACCTATGCCGCCCGCGCCGCCGAGCACGACGGCGGGCACGCGATCGTCGGTGGGGAGAACTACGGTCAGGGATCCTCACGTGAGCATGCGGTCATCGCTCCCCGTTACCTCGGCCTGCGGGTCGTGGTGGCGAAATCATTGGCGCGGATCCACTGGCAGAACCTCGCGAACTTCGGTGTCCTCGCACTCGAGTTCACGAACGAGGCCGACTATGAGTCGCTGTCCCAGGGCGATGTGCTTGAGTTCCGTGGCCTGCGCGATGAGCTCGGTGAGGGGACGACGATCACCGCCGAGGCGGCCGGTCGAAAGTTCGAATTCCACCATGGCCTTTCGCCCCGTCAGGTCGAGATGGTCCTCGCCGGAGGTCGCATCGCCCAACGCGCCGCCCACCTCGCCTGACCCCTCAGGACTACCCGACGGCGGCCCAGATACCTCGCGCCAGGTTGCTGAGCCGCCGTCGGGTAGCAATTATTGGGGAGCGGCGAGGAAGCCTCTCAAAAGGGCCGCGGTGCCGTCGAGGTGTTCGGCCATGGCACTGCGAGCAGCTTCGGAGTCGCCGGCGAGGATCGCCTCATGGATATGCCGGTGCTGCTCGTGGGAGTGGACGAGGTTGGGTTCGATCATCGGGATGCGTTCGAGCAGCTTGTTCGCACGTGTCCGGCTTTCGACCATCGAACGCACGAGACTCGGCGAGCCGGTCATCTGCGCCCAGGTCAGGTGCAGCTGCGAATCGAGGCGGCGGTAAGAGGCCATATCAGAAGCCCGGCTCGCGTCGAGAGCGGACGCCAACTGACCGCGTTGTGCCGCGGTGAGGTCCTGTGCGGCGGCAACCTCGGCAATGCCGATCTCGATGACTTTGCGCCACATCAGAGTGTCATCGACTTCTTCGGGTGAGAATCCGCTGCCGGGACTGTCATCGATCCGCTTCGTCCTCGCGCCCGCAGAGACTCCGCTCCCAGATCCAGCGTCCCCGGCTGCCGCCTCCGCTCGGGACTTCGTCACAAATGTTCCGCCGCCGCGGCCACGGCGCACATTCACCCACCCGGCCGACTGGAGCTCGGAGATCGCCTCACGCAGTGTGGCCCGGGAGATTCCGAGTTGATCGGCGAGTTCCCGCTCGGGTGGGAAGCGCTGACCGGGCGGAATGATACCGAGCCGAATGATCTGCAACAGGCATTCGATCGTCTCCTCGAAGACGTTGCCGGACCGGGCAGGGGCGATCGCCCGCAGGGCGGTCATCTGCGCCTGCAGTGCGCTCACTCCCTCAGCACTCATATCTTCACGATCTCACAGCGGAGTCGTGTAGGCGTTCGTCAGTCCCCCATCGACGGTGAACGACTGTGCGGTGACGAAGGAGGCGTCGTCACTGGCGAGGAACGCGACCGCGGCTGCCATCTCCTCGGCCTCGGCGAACCTGCCCATCGGCACATGGACGAGCCGCCTCGCCGCCATCTCGGGATCCTTGGCGAAGAGTTCGCGCAGCAGTTCCGTGTTCACCGGCCCCGGGCACAGGGCGTTGACGCGGATACCCTCCTTCGCGAATTCGACTCCGAGCTCCCGGCTCATGGCGAGCACCCCGCCTTTGGAGGCGGTGTAGGAGATCTGCGAGGTGGCCGACCCCATGAGCGCAACGAAGGAGGCTGTGTTGATGATCGACCCGCGCCCCTGCTTGCGCATGTGCTTGAGCGCCGCCTGCGAACACAGGTAGACGGAGGTGAGGTTGATGTCCTGAACCTTACGCCATATGTTGAGGCCAGTTTCTGTGATCGAAGCGTCCGCCGTCGGCGAGACTCCTGCATTGTTGAAGGCGACGTCGACGCTGCCGTAGGTGGCCGCGGCGGTGTCGAAGAGGTTCTCTACGGCTGTCGGATCGGTGACGTCGGTGGCGACGAAGAGTCCACCGACCGCCTCGGCGGCCGCCGCTCCGGCTTCGGCATTCGTATCGGCGATGACGACGTTGGCTCCTTCGGAGGCCAGCCGCTTCGACGTAGCGAGGCCGATGCCGCTGGCCCCGCCGGTGACGACAGCGGTGCGGCCGGGCAGGCGGCGGCAGATGATCTCGTCGGATGCGGCGTCGGAGGG
The DNA here is from genome assembly GCF_900105315.1 of Brevibacterium siliguriense. Taxonomy (NCBI): domain Bacteria; kingdom Bacillati; phylum Actinomycetota; class Actinomycetes; order Micrococcales; family Brevibacteriaceae; genus Brevibacterium; species Brevibacterium siliguriense. The sequence goes on from NZ_LT629766.1 coordinate 3,772,436, forward strand.
CGTCGGTGTTGCGTTCATGGATCTGTCCTTTGTTCGGGGAGGTGGAAATCGCTGCGGATGGAGCGTCGGGTCAGTCGGTGGCGATGAAGACGTTCTTCGTTTCCGTGAACGAATCCATCGCGTGCGGGCCGAGTTCCCGGCCGATGCCGGAGCGTTTGAACCCACCGAATGGTGTCGAGTAGCGCACCGCGGAATGCGAGTTGACCGACAGCGCTCCGGTCTCGACTCCACGTGCGGCCCGAAGCCCGCGTCCGATGTCGCGGGTCCAGATCGAGCCGGAGAGACCATAGTGGGAGTCGTTGGCCATAGCGATCGCTTCGGCTTCATCACGAAAGCGCTGGACGGTGACGACGGGGCCGAAGACCTCCTCGGTGACGATGCGATCACGGGGCGTCCTCGGCAGCACCACGCTCGGTGCCAGCCAGTACCCGGCTCCGCTGGGCGCCTGCCCGGTGAATGCGACGTCGACCCCTTCGAGGAACCCCGACACTGTCTGCAGGTGGCCGGCGGAGATGAGCGGGCCCATCTCCGCGTCCTCCTGCGCAGGGTCAGTGACCTTGACGCCCTTGACCGCGGGTTCGAGGAGCTCGAGGAACCGGTCGAACACCGACTCCTCGACGAGGATGCGTGAGCGTGCGCAGCAGTCCTGACCGGCGTTGTCGAACACTCCGTACGGGGCCGTGGCCGCCGCCTTCTCAAGATCCGCGTCGGCGAAGACGATGTTCGCCGATTTGCCGCCCAGTTCGAGGGTGGTGCGCTTCATCGTCTTCGCCGAGTCCACGAGGATCTTCTCTCCCACCTCGGTCGACCCGGTGAATACGATCTTCGCCACCCGAGGATCGTCGGTGAAGGTCTGCCCGACGACGGAACCGCGCCCCGGCAGGACCTGGAACACGTCCTCAGGGATGCCGGATTCGACGGCGAGTTCGCCGAGGCGGATCGCCGTCAGCGGGGTCAGTTCCGCGGGCTTGAGCACTACCGTGTTCCCCGCGGCCAGGGCCGGGGCGAATCCCCACCCGGCGATCGGCATGGGGAAGTTCCACGGCACGATGATCCCGACCACGCCGAGCGGTTCGTGGAAGGTGATGTCGACACCACCTGCGACGGGGATCTGATCTCCGAGGTGGCGTTCGACCCCGCCGGCGAAGTAGTTGAGGACGTCGCGGACGTTCGCGGCTTCCCCGCGGGCGTTGCCGATCGTGTGCCCCGCCTCGGCGACTTCGAGTCGGGCAAGATTGTCGATGTCTGCATCGACGGCACGGGCGAAGCTGCGCAGAAGTTCAGCCCTTTCCGCCGCCGAGGTGGCCCGCCACTTCGCAAACGCATCCGCGGCTCGGCCGATGGCATCCTTCGTCGATTCGACGGAATGTCCGGCCACCTCGGTGATGGTCGTCTCTGTGGCGGGGTTGAGGACTTCGGTCATGGTCGGGCCTCCACTGTCGGATCGATGGTCATGCGGGCGCGGTCGCCCGCAGCGTTGACGAGTTCGGTGAATAGTCTCAGGTCATCCAGGGTCTCCTCCGGATGCCACTGCACCGCGAGCATCCGCGCATCGGGCGTTTCGAAGGCCTCGATGCACCCGTCCCCGGCGTGCCCGCTCACGTTCAGGCCCTCACCGAGGCGGTCGATCGCCTGGTGATGATGGCATCGAACCGACACGGTTTCGCCGATCGTCGCCGAGGTGGTCGTGCCCGGAACAGTGACCACGTCCACGACCGCGAACTCATCCTTCACTTCAGCTTCGTGCGGACCGAATCCGGTGAGGTCGGGCAGGTGCTGGTGCAGGGTGCCGCCGTGGACGGTGTTGACGATCTGCGCTCCGCGACAGATCGCGAGGACCGGAATGTCGGACTGGCGGGCGTGGCGATAGAGCGTGGTCTCGAAGCTGTCACGGCGGGCGTTGGGCACCTGGGTGCGGGGGTGGGCGGTCGCCTCGTAGAGGGTCGGGTCTACATCGTCGCCGCCGGTGAGCACGATGCCGTCGAGTGCGGCGACTTCCGCGGCCGACCACGGCTGTTCCGGCGGCAGGAGCACGACGCGGCCTCCGGCGCGAGTGATCGCAGTGACGTAGACGCTGGGCAGGAATGCCGCGTCCCGGTCCCACACTCCGTACTGGCCGCGCCCGTAGTAGGTGGGCAGGCCGATGAGGGGGCGGGGCCGGTCCGCGGGCTCAGAGTCGTTCGAAACCACGCTTGACCTCCCAGTCCGTCACGGCAGCGTCGAAGGCGGCCATTTCGACGCGCCCGGCGTGCGAATAGTGGTCGACGACCTCGTCGCCGAATGCTCTCCTGGCCACCGTCGAGGAGTCGAACGCGGCGACCGCGTCGTGGAGGCGGCGTGGAATGTGCGGCACGTCCTGGGTGTATGCGTTGCCGGCGAGCGCCTCGGGCAGTTCGAGGTTGTTCTCCAGCCCATGGATGCCGGCGGCGATGAGCGCCGCGCAAGCGATGTAGGGGTTTGCGTCGGCGCCGGGGACTCGTTGTTCGAGGCGCAGCCCGGGTCCGTGGCCGACGATGCGCACCGCGCACGTGCGGTTGTCCCAGCCCCAGCCGACAGCGGTCGGGGCGAAGGAGCCGTCGGCGAATCGTTTGTACGAGTTGATGTTCGGGGCGTAGAGGTAGGTGAATTCGTGTTGGGTGTCCACGACGCCGGCGACGAAGTGCTTCATCGTCTCCGACATCTCCGTACCGTGCCCGGTCGGAAAGGCGGGTTTGCCGTCGCTGTCATTGAGGCTTAAGTGGATGTGGCAGGAGCTGCCTTCACGGTCATTGGGCTTGGCCATGAAGGTCACGGATTTGCCCTCCTGGTCGGCGATCTGCTTCGCACCGAGTTTGTACACGACATGGTTGTCGCAGGTGGAGAGGATATCGGCGTAGCGGAATCCGACCTCGAGCTGGCCGAGGTTGCATTCGCCCTTCGCACTCTCCGTGTACAGTCCCGCACCGTCCATCTCGGTGCGAAGCCGGTGGAGGTAGCCTTCGACCTGTCCGGTGCCGAAGAGCGAATAGTCGATGTTGTAGGTGCTCGCGGCTTCGAGATTTCGGTACTCTCCGGCCATCGCGTCCCGGTAGCTCGTGTTGTAGAGCGCGAACTCGAGTTCGGTGGCCCCAATCGGGTTGAATCCGAGAGCGTCGAGGCGCTCGAGCTGAGCCTTGAGGACCTGCCGTGGTGAGACGGTCATCGGGGAACCGTCGATGAAGGCGAGATCGCATTGGACCATGACGGTGCCCGGGTGCCAGGGGATGTGGCGCAAGGTCGAATAGTCGGGCACGAACATGAAATCGCCGTAGCCGCGTTCCCATGAGGTCAGCTCGTATCCGTCGACGGTGTTCATCTCGACATCGGCGGCGAGCAGATAGCTGCACCCCTCGGTGCCGTTGTCCATCACTTCGTCGATGAAGAACCGGGAGGTGATCCGTTTGCCCTGCAGACGACCCTGCATATCGGTGGCCGCGACGAGCACGGTGTCGACCTGTCCGGAGGCGATCTGTTCCTGCAGTTGGTCAAGCGTCAGCGGGGATGGAGCAGTGCTCATGGTTCCTCTTCTCAGTGGTGGCGCATCGTTGCGGCAGCTGTTGGAAGCGCTCTCAATCAAGGCTCGTATTTAAGGTATGGCACCAATCCTTTTATTGGCAAGAGACTCGGGATGAATTCCATCAAGTCGGCAGATCGGCACTCTAAATTGACCATTGACAAACCATTTATCGAAGTGAGAAGCTCAACGACAGAACAGAGCTGTGAGCCCGGTCACGCGCCGCTTTTCCGCCCCGACCAGGCACTCCCGGCACCGCCATCAGAGTCGACCTCGCGGTGCCGCCGATGCGCAGAAGATTTCGCGCAGACGTATTCGCTTCGAGCAGAACGGTGTTCTCCATGGTCAACGACGCCACTCCCCCCTCAGATCCGCAACAGCCTCCTCCACGGGCGGGATCCTCGCCGGCGACGGCGGGCCTCAGCGATGATGAAGCCGGCCTCGCCGAGCTCGGCTATAAGCAGGAGCTCAAGCGCGGGATGTCAGGTTTCGGCAACTTCGCCGTGTCGTTCTCGATCATCTCGATCCTCGCGGGCTGTATCACCTCCTACAGCATCGCTTTGGGTTCGGGCGGCCCGTCGGCGATCACCATCGGCTGGCCCTTAGTCGGCATCTTCGTCCTCTGCGTGGCTCTGGCCATGGCCGAGGTGTGTTCGAAGTACCCGACCGCGGGCGGCCTCTATTTCTGGGCCGGTCGGCTTGCCAAACGCAACAAACGGCATTGGGCCTGGTACGTCGGGTGGTTCAACTTCCTCGGCGAGGTGGCCGTCACGGCTGCTATCGACTACGGTGCCGCAACGACCATGATGGCCTTCGCGGCGCTCACCTTCGGTGTCGTACCCACGGCGCTCAACACCTTCGGGCTCTTCCTCGTCATCATCGTCATCCACGGCCTGCTCAACACCTTCGGCGTCAACCTCGTCAACCTGCTTTCGGGTGTCTCGGCCTGGTGGCACATCGTCGGAGTGCTCATCATCGTCGGCGCCCTGTGGATCATGCCGACCAAGCACCAGTCGTTCAGCTGGACGATGACGGCCTGGCACAACGAAACCGGCTTCACTTTCATGCCGTTCGTCTTCCTCATGGGTCTGCTCATGGCCCAGTACACGTACACAGGTTACGACGCGTCGGCTCACGTTGCGGAAGAGACGAAGAACGCCGCGATCGCGGCGCCGAAGGGCATCGTGATGAGCGTGCTCATCTCGATCATCGGCGGTTGGATCCTGCTCTATTCGATCACCGCGTCCATTCAGGACGGCTCCGAAGCGGGACTGACCGCACTCAACGCCACGGAGACCGGACTGCCGCCGGCGCAGGTGTTCCTCGACGCTCTCAACAATCCGACGATGGCGAAGTTCCTGCTCTTCATCGTCTGCGGTGCTCAGTTCTTCTGCGGCATGGCTTCGGTGACGGCGAATTCGCGGATGAGCTACGCGTTCTCCCGCGATGATGCGATTCCGGGATCCAGGTGGTGGAAGAAAGTCAACCCGCGCACCGGTACCCCGACGAACTCGATCTGGCTGTGCATAGTGCTCTCGACGGTGCTCACGATGCCCGCGCTGTTCAACGAGACCGCTTACCTGGCAGTGACGAGCGTCGCCGTGATCGGTCTTTACATCGCGTATGTAGCACCCGTCCTGCTGCGGCGCCTCAAAGGCAAGGACTTCAAGGACGGTCCGTGGAATCTCGGACGGTGGAGCGGTGTCATCGGTTGGATCGCAGTGGTGTGGGTGATCTTCATCTGCATCCTCTTCGTCCTCCCGCCGAGCCTGCCGATCACCATCTCGACGTTCAACTATTCGCCGATCGCGGTGCTCGCTGTGGCTCTCATCGCTGTAGTCCTCTGGTACGTCCGCGGCAAGAAGCATTTTATGCAGCACCTCGACAAGGAACAGTTGGCCATCGACGAGAAGAAGCTGCTCGAGGAAATCGACGACTGACCCTTAAGAACTACCCGACGGCGGCCCAGATACCTCGCGCGAGGTATCTGGGCCGCCGTCGGGTAGCAATTGGTAAAGAGATGGCGGCCCGGGCCACCCACGAAAAAGGGTGTCCGGGCCGCCGTCTCGTGCCGAACTCTCGAGCGGTCAGGCGCTCACAGCCTCAAGCTGCATCAGCCCTTGACCTTGGCCTCGATGGCCGCGCCTACCTCGGCGTCGATGTTCTTCCAGTACTGGATCGCGTTCGACAGCACCGGTTCCTCGACTCCGTCGGAAAGCGCGCCGGCAACGGTCTCAATGAGACCCTGACGTTCCTCCTCGGAGTAGACCTCACGGACCAGGGTGTGTGCCTGGCCGAAGTCGTCGTCCTCGGCGTGCAGGCTGTAGGCGCTGCGCACGAGTTCGCCGTCGGCCTCCCAGCCGTTGTCGACGGGACCCTGTTCGTCCTGGTAGGGGCGTCCGTACGAGTTCGGAGCGTAGACCGGTGCATTACCCGAGTGGTGGTACTGCATCTGGCCCTCCTTGTCGTACGAGTTCGTCTTCGTGACAGGAGCGTTGACCGGCAGCTGGTTGAAGTTCGTCCCGATCCGGTTGCGATGTGCATCCGGGTAGGAGAACACGCGTCCCAGCAGCATCTTGTCCGGCGAGAGCCCGGTGCCCGGCACGGTGTTCGAGGGGCTGAATGCAGCCTGCTCGATCTGTGCGAAGTGATTCGACGGGTTCTCGTTGAGGGTGAACTTGCCGACCTTGATGAGCGGGTAGTCCTTCTTCGACCAGGTCTTCGTCAGGTCGAAGGGGTTGAACCGGTAATCCTTGGCCTCTTCGTACGGCATGATCTGGACGTAGAAGGTCCACGACGGGTAGTTGCCGGCCTCGATCGCTTCGAACAGGTCGCGACGATGCATGTCCGCATCTTCACCGGCCATACGGCCCGCCTCTTCGTTCGACATGTTCTCCACGCCCTGATCGGTGTGGAAGTGGTACTGGACCCAGAACTTCTCACCATCGGCGTTGACCCACATGTAGGTGTGCGAGGAGTAGCCGTTCATGTTCCGCCAACTCTTGGGCAGACCGCGCGGCCCCATGAGGTAGGAGACCTGGTGGGCCGACTCGGGCGACAGCGACCAGAAGTCCCACTGCATGTTGTTGCTGCGCAGACCCGAATCGGGGGTGCGCTTCTGCGAGTGGATGAAGTCGGGGAACTTCATGGGATCACGGACGAAGAAGACGGGCGTGTTGTTGCCCACCATGTCGAAGTTGCCCTCTTCGGTGTAGAACTTCAGCGCGAATCCGCGTACGTCACGCCACGAATCGGGCGAGCCGAGCTCACCGGCGACGGTGGAGAAGCGGGCGAGCATCGGGGTCTTCTTGCCCGGCTGCAGGAAGTCCGCCTTCGTGAACTTGGAGACATCCTCGGTGACTTCGAGTTCACCGAAAGCGCCGGATCCCTTTGCGTGAGGGCTGCGCTCGGGCACGCGCTCACGGTCGAAGCGGGCCAGTTTCTCGACGAGTGCCACATCGTGGAGCAGAAGCGGACCGTTCGGTCCCACGCTCAGCGAGTGGGCATCGGATTCCCTCGGCGCACCGGATTCGGTCGTCGAGGCCTTGGTGTTGTCGTGTCCGGCGTATTCATGATCTTTATGCTGCGTCATAACATCTCCTTCAACCGTTAGACATCAGGCGACCTCGCGCAGTCCACCGCATCTGCCGCACCGGAGAGATGAATCCCGCCGGTGCTGTGGATCGGAGCGCTGCACGCGCCTCACCTGATCTCGATTTCCCGACTTCGGCATTGCGTCATCGGAATTGCCTTCAACATAGCGATGTTCTCTACCGGGTACAACCAAGGGTGGGCTGTCTAAATTCCCGCCCTCGACGCTGCCCGACTCACCCCTCCGCCGAGGCGGCCGATCCACCGCTCGAACCGCCGGCCGATCCGCCGGTGCCCGAGGCCGATGAGTCTCCGCTTGCAGAGGATCCGCCGCCCGTGGTGGATCCGCTGCCGCCGGAGGCCGATGAACCGTCCGTGCCGCCGGTGGTGTCCCCGGTGCTGCCAGTGCCATCGGCCGAGGTGGTGCCGCTGCTCGTATCGGTGCCATCGGTGGTCGTCGACCCGCCTGTGGAATCGCTCGTGCCCGCGGCCGAGTCCGTGCCTTGTGAGCTCTGGCCACTGGTCGCACCTTCGGTGCCGGTCTCCCCCGCCGAGGCAGACTGTCCGTTCTGCGTGCTCGATCCGCTGTTAGATGCGCCTTGGCCGCTGTCGGAGCCGGCCCCGGATCCGCTCGACGATTCGTCCCCGGCGGTACCGGAGTCCGAGGCCCCGTCGTTGGTGACGGGTTCGTCGCTCGTCGACTGTCCCGAGACCGATCGCGAGATCTGCGAGGTGCCGGGTGAGATATCTGCTTCGGTGAAGTTCTCGGCCATGACGACCGCGCCGAGTCCGATTCCGAAGGCGGCGACGCCGATCGTCAGCGGGTAGAGAACTCTTTTACGGCGCAGCTTCTGCCACCAGCTCTGAGGTTCGGCGTTCTCTGTAGTGGGAGCGCTGTCATCGTCCTTCGCCGAGGCGGCCGTCCGCTCGGCGTCGCCACTGGCAGGTTCCGGTGGGGCGAAGGCCGAATCCTCTGCCAAGGAGGGATCGACAGAGGCAGCCTTCCCGGAGGGGTTCTTCGCGATCTTCGCTTTGACGGCCGGGGCGAGCTTGTACCCGACTTCCTGGATCTTCTCCTTGCCTTTGTCGAGGCTGCGACCGTAGAGGGTGACGGCGAGGGCTGTGACGATGCTGGCGACTCCGGCTCCGACGACTGTGCCGGCGACACCGAGCTGTCCGCCGATCACCGAGGAGGTCGCGGCCGCTCCCGCGCCCGCCAGCAGCTGAGTGGCGGAGATCCGGCCTTCTGAGGATTTCTCCTCTTTCTTGTCTTCGACCACCTCTGCCGCTTCGACGACGGCGGTCGGGGAGGCCGCCGCAGATGAAGCGGCTGTCTGTGAGCCGGCGGGCATGTGCGGCGGGGTCGTCATCGGCTGCTGCGTGCCCCGACTGTCGTGGCTGATCGGATTGGGTGGAATCACTTTGGTGGCGACATGCTCGGTGGGTTCGGCCGCTGGAGTCGGGTGAGAACTGACGATCTCTTCGGTGATCAGCGGCAGGGTCTGTGAATGTTCCGGCAGACGATTCTCATCGTTGCGCCCACGCTGTTCGTTCTCATCGCTGTTTCCGACCGTCAAAGTTCCTCCAAAATCCGGTGGAGAACCATTCTCGGACGCCTATGTTCGGGCATCCTGACACTTCTTGTCCGAAGCTGAGAGAGACCTGATGGAAGAACCCGAAAACTGGCCTGTCACCTGGATAGATACACGAGGATGTGACGCCGGAGACAATCGGTTCCCATCAATTTCTCAGATGTGCGTGGCGGCTCTCTCGGCGTGGAGAACAGCAACCGAAACCTCATTCGGAACAGCCTCGCCCGTTTCCAATTCGAGCAGTTGGAAACGAGGATATTCAGCACTGGATTCGAGAGCGAGCACAAACCGGTACCCGTCGGTTGGGGCCGGCTGATCGATGCTCATCTGCAGCTCGCCGGAACCAGTTTCAGGCTCCTTACCCGAGTCGGCGACCATGAGATTGACGGCGAAACAGGGCTCTGCCATGTCGACGAGGCTCACGTCCTGACTTCCGTGGAAGCGTTCCGGCTGGAGGGCGGGTACCGGGTGCACGCGTCCGTCGATCTCAAGCGCCACCTCGGCGGTAGGCAGGAAGGTGCGTGCCATTCCGGGCAGAGCGGAGAAGGGACCCAGGCGTTCGAGCCGGGCGATGCTCAGTCGCCATGGGCGCAGCCCCGGAGTCAACTGCGCCGAGTCGCTCAGAGAGACGAGCTCAGTCGTCTGACCAGCTCCGTTGGCCCACGGGACGGGGTCACGGTCTGCGAAGGAGGCGAGCGCGCGCATGACTCAGCGCGCCACGGGCGGGTGGGGCCGCCTCGGTGGTGGTGTGATCATCCTTTGCACAGGCAGAACGGGTGACCTGCCGGGTCGAGGAACACTCGGAACGTCTCTCCCGGCTGTTCGGGGGCTTTGCCTGCGCCGATCTCGAGCACGGATTTCTCGGCGTCGTCGAGATCGTCGACCATGACGTCGAGGTGCATCTGCTGCGGGTGGGCCTGGCCGGGCCAACTGGGTGCGTGGTAGTCCTCAACCTGCTGGATGCAGATCGGCGGCCAGGAGTTGGAGACGATTTCTGCCCACGTACCGTCCTCGTCGACGGAGACGGACCAGTCCAGGAGCTTTCCGTAGAACTCCGCGAGTTCACCGGCGTCAGGGGCGTCGAGCACGACAACGGGCTGCTTTGCAATAGCCATGTCCCGAGTCTACGCCGCCGCACTGACACTGCGAAGGGGTGGACTCTGGGGCGTAGGATTGTTGAGCAGATCCGCCGATGCTTCCGCAGTCCGCATCGGCACCCCACCAGTGAAGGTTTGCGATGAGTTCTCATGCACTTCCCGTCGGCGACGGTCCCGCGGTTCACATCATCCACGACAACCCGGAATGGATCGCTCCATTCACGGAGGCGCTCGACCGCCTCGGCGTCGCCCATATCGAATGGCTGCTGCCCGAGACCACGATCGATCTTGCTGCCGAACCTCCGCAGGGGCTGTTCTGGTCGCGGCTGTCGGCCTCGGCGCACACTCGCACGGATCCGCAGGTGAAGGAGTACGGGCGTGCGGTTCTCGATTGGCTCGCCGCCGCGGGCCGCCGGGTCATCAACGGTCGCGACGTCTACGAGCTCGAGGTGAGCAAGATCCGTCAGCATCGCGGGCTGTCCGGTCATGGTTTCGATGTGCCGCACACCGCGGCCGCGTTCGGCCCGCAGGCGCTCGTCGAGGCCGCTGCCGGCTTCGCTCCCCCGTTCATCACGAAGCACAATCAGGGAGGGAAGGGACTCGGCGTCCGTCGCTTCGACTCCCATGCGGAGCTCGAGGCCGTCGCCGCCGAGTTCGCACCCGGTGGAGCGAATGCGCCGATCGACGGCATCACCCTCATCCAGGAGTACGTGCAGCCGGCCCAGTCGTTCATCACCCGCGCAGAGTTCATCGGCGGCCGTTTCCACTATGCGGTGCTCGTCGACGTCTCCGGTGGGTCCTTCGAGCTGTGCCCGGCCGATGCCTGCACGATCCCGGGGGCTGAGGCGGATTCCATCGCCGAGGCGGCTCCACCGTTCGCCCGCCGCAACGACGTCACTGCCGACACCCCGCTGATCTCTCGCCTCGAGACACTGCTGGCCGACCTCGGCATCGAGATCGCCGGCATCGAGTTCATCGAGACTCGCGATGGCCGGCAGGTCGTCTACGACATCAACACGAACACGAACTACAACCCGTCTGTCGAGTCCGCCGAACAGACGGCGGGTCGTCAGTCTGCCGCCGACCGTATCGCGGAGTACGTGGCGGACACCCTCGCCGAGGTGGCCGAGCCGTCCGTCTCCCCCGCCGGGTCGACAGCGTGGTGAAGCCCCGGACCCGAGTTCTGATCGAACTGCTGGCAGAGCTGAGTACCGTCCGACCGGGAGGTCGTGCCTTGGTGGCATTGGACGGAGTAGACGGAGCCGGGAAGACGACGATCGCCCGGGAACTCGTCGACCTCGCCGAGGAGAACGCGGGGAATTCTTGGACGGCTCCTGCTCGTCCCGTCGCGTCGGTCGGCATCGACGGCTTCCATCATCCGCGGGCCGTTCGTCATGCCGACGGAACCGGGCCGGAGACGTTCTACCGGAGCTCCTACGACTACAACGCATTCCTCGAGTCGGTAGTCGGACCCTTCCGCCGAGGCGAGGCGATCATTCCCTCGTCATGGGACGTCGATGCGGACCTGCCGGTTGAGTCGCAGCCTCGGATCTTGCCGAGCGACTGTGTTCTCCTGGTCGAGGGGATCTTCCTCCACCGACCAGAACTCGTCGATCTCTGGGATGCGAGCGTGTGGATCGAAGTCCCATTCGAGGTCTCGGTCCCGCGCGGAAACGAGCGGTTTCCCGGACGCTTCGATGCCGATCCGGAGGATCGGTCGAACCGCCGATATGTCGGCGGTCAGCGTCTCTACTTCGCCGAGGCGTCTCCGTGTGAGAAAGCCACGTGGGTGCTCGACAATCGCGACCTGGAGCGGCCAGCCCTGGTCCACCGGATCTGATCCGACCGCTCTGACTACTTTCTCTATCGCCGGTGATAGTGTCGAAAGGCTACAGGGGAGCGCCGCAAGAGGCGGCGCTGAGAGTGCGTGTGCAGACCCTTTGAACCTGATCCGGTGAGCACCGGCGGAGGGAGTGGAAGACACTTGAGCACCATCGACAATTCCTCGATCATCGTTGACAGCGGCGGAGCGGTGGCCGAACTGCTCCGTTCGACGGAGCGGCGATGGGTGAGGGCCGTCAACCACCGGTTCGTCCGAGAGCTTTTCGCCGGCACCGTCCACGACACGGTGATGCGCGACTATCTCATCCAGGACTACCAGTTCTTCGAGTCGTTCCTGTCCATGCTCGGCGCCTGCGTGGCCTATGCCGATGAGCTCGACGCAAAGCTTCGATTCGCCCGCCAACTGGGCATGCTCGTCGCCGACGAGGACACGTATTTCGTCGACTCCTTCGCCGAGCTGGGCGTCGATCCCGCCGATTACCTCCGACCTGAACTCGCCGCACCGACAGTGGGCTTCCGCGATCTCATGGACGACTCCGTCGCCTCGGCGTCGTATCCACAGCTGCTCATCGTCCTCGTTGTCGCCGAGTGGCTCTACCTCGATTGGGCCGAATCCCGGGAGGAAGTACCGCAGCGAGCGGTTCACCGAGCATGGATCGACCTCCACCGCGGCGATGCCTTTCGCGGCTGGGTGCAGTTCCTCGTCGACGAGCTCGAGCGGGTGTTCCCAAGAGACGGCGATCAGGGCTCAGATGCCGAGGCTCTCGCCCGCAGCTGGAAGCATGCCGTCGATCTCGAATGTGCCTTCTTCGACCACGTGTACGACAGCTGAGCCGCCCCCCAGCCGCCCGGAGCCGCACTCCGCAGCCGCACAGCCCACTGACCTAGACTGGCTCCATGAGCACAGGTGTTGATGCAGTCGTCGTCGGATCCGGCCCCAACGGCATGGCAGCCGCGGTCACCTTGGCCCGCGCCGGGCTCTCCGTCGAGGTGTTCGAAGCTCAGCCGACCGCCGGCGGCGGTGCCCGCACCCTCGACCTCGGTCTGGCACCCGGCATCACTCATGACATCTGCTCGGCGGTCCATCCGCTGGCCATCGCCAGTCCGTTCTTCGTCGACTTCGACCTGCGCGCCCGCGGCATGGAGCTGACCACTCCCGAGATCTCCTACGCTCAACCCCTCGACGGGAAACCGGCCGCGCTGGCCTTCCACGATCTCGATGAAACGGTCGACCGCCTCGGCGAGGCAGGACCCGAATGGCGACGATTCTTCGCCCCGTTGCTCGACCGTGTCGACGACGCGATCTGGCTCTCCCTCGGCGACAAACGTTCGGTGCCGGAGACCCTCCGCGATGTTCCCGGTATTGCGAACGTCGTGAAATTCGGGCTGCGCCTGCTCAGTCAGGCCAGCCCCGCATGGAACATTCCGCTCTCCCACGAATCGACCCAGGCCCTGTTCACCGGGGTCGCCGCGCACGCGATCGGCGGGCTGCCGGCGATGGGCACGGCCGCCACTGCCACAATGCTCTCCACGGTCGCCCACGCCGGCGGCTGGCCCTCCCCGATCGGCGGGTCGCAGGCGATCATCGACCACCTCGTCGCCGATCTCGAAGCCCACGGCGGGAAGGTCACCACGAACGCCCGTGTCGACCATGTCTCGGACATGCCCAAGGCCCGCGCCTACCTGCTCGACACCTCGGCGCTGAATGCGGCGCAGATCTTCTCCGGCCTGCTGCCCGCGCACGTCGACAAGAGTCTGCGGAGGTTCAAGCACGGCAATGCCGCCGCCAAGGTCGACTTCGTCCTCGACGGCCCAGTCCCCTGGTCCGACCCCGATGTCGGACGTGCCGGAACCATCCACGTGGGCGGTTCCCGGGCGCAGATGGCCGCCGCCGAGGCGCAGGTGATGAATGGGCGCATGCCCGCAGACCCCGTGTGCCTCGTTTCCGATCCGACCGTCTTCGATCCCTCCCGAGAGGTGAACGGACTGCGACCGCTGTGGACGTACGCGCATGTGCCCTTCGACTGCCCTCTCGACCCGACCGAATACATCACGAGGCAGATCGAACGATTCGCCCCAGGATTCCGCGACCGCATCGTCGCCCACAATGCGATCCCCGCCGCCGAGATGGCCGGACACAACCAGAACTACATCGGCGGAGACATCGCCACCGGCATCGTGTCCTTCTACCGGATGATGGCCCGTCCGCGCACCAGCTGGGACAACTACAGCCTCGGCGTTCCCGGCGCGTTCCTGTGCTCGGCGGCGACCCCGCCTGCCCCGGGCGTACACGGCATGAACGGCTGGTTCGCCGCCCGCCGGGCTCTCAAGACCCGCTTTGGCATCGACGAGGCACCCAGTCTGGCTCCGGGCGACTGACCTACGGCCCCTCCGGTCGAGCACCATGCCTGCGCACGAGCCCGCTCGAGACCGCGACCCCACCGACGACGGCGGCTGCTCCGAAGATCTGTCCGAAACCGAACCGTTCCCCGAGCACCACCGCCGAGAGAGCGAGCGCGAGCACCGGCTGAAAAAGCAACAGGCTAGCCGTGACTTCGGCAGGCAGCCGACCGCTTCCGTGATGGATGAGCAGCCACGCCGCGACTTGTCCGACGAGCGCGAGCACGATCAGCAGAACCCACGAACGCCCGCGGATATCCGAGACCGAAAGTCCCTGTGAGAAGAGGGCGATGATCGTCGAGGTGGCCGCGGCCGCCGCCGTCGCCCACGTCAGCGGCTGGAGCGCGAGATCCGACTGCGTCCGTGTGGCTTTGCGGCTGAGGAAGAGGTACGTTCCGTATCCGATTCCGGCGAACAGCCCGAGAAGAACCCCGCCGAGGCGGCCCTGCCCTGCCGCCGATGTGCTCGGTCCGATTCCGATTTCGCTGAGGCCCACACCGCTGACGAGGATGATGCCGATGATCATGATCGGCAGTGCAATCAGAAATCTCCGCTCCATACGCTCACGATCGATGATGAGAGCGAGCAGCGGCAGGACGATGACCTGGACGTTGATGAGCACCGTAGAGACTCCCGCTCCGGCGAGGTAGATCGATGCGGTCCACGCGCTGTAGTCGATGCCGAGCGCAATGCCCGCCGCAAGCGACCACAGGACACCACTCGTGCTCAGGCTCTCATGTCGCTGCCTTTCGGCGAGCGCAAGTGGGATGAGGGGCACAATGGCGATGGCGCAGCGAAGCACCGCAGTGGTCGCCGCGTCGACTTCGGCAAGCTTGACGATGATCGCGGACGCAGACAGGCACAGCGCTCCGGCGAGCACCGAGGGGATGGCTGCGGGGGTTGGTGTCTGACTCATAGTTCGACGCTATGGCCACCTGACTATTCAGCACCAGTTCAGATTTCGATCTAGTATTGATAAGGACTGCTTACCGAAAGTAGGGGTGAGACGATGAGACTCGAATGGTCACGGCTGCGGATCCTCGACGCCGTGGCGAGAACCGGATCGGTCAATCAGGCTGCCGTACTGCTCCATCTCACTGGACCCGCCGTCTCCCAGCAGCTGCGCCGCATCGAACGGGAAGCCGGAACCCGCGTGGTCGTGGCCGATGGGCGCGGCCTTCGCCTCACCGATGCCGGCCGCACTCTTGCTGACTACGCCCGGCAGGTCACCGAGCTCATGCAGCGCGCCGAGAACGATCTCCAACACAACGAGGTCACGGGGACTGTCAAGATTGGTGCGATCGCCTCGAGCATCCGCGACCTGCTCACCCCTCGTCTCGGACAGTTGGGCAACGCTCATCCGGACATCGCCGTGTCGATCGAGGACGGCGAGACCGATGACCACCTGCAGCGCCTGGCCGACGGGCACCTCGACATCGTCCTCGCCGAATCGTGGACGAACGCACCGCTGACTCTGCCTACAGGAGTGGTCTCGACCGAGCTGACAAGGCAGACCGCCTATGTGGCCGCGCCGAGCGATCACTGGGCCGTCGCGGTGACGGAGGTCCACATCGCGGATCTTGCTGCCGAAACGTGGTCGACGTGCGCGCGCGATTCTCGCGACCACGAGGCACTAGTCCAGGTTGGCCGATCCCACGGAGCCGAACTCTCCATCCGGCATTTCGTCGCCGATCCCCTCACTCAGCTCAGCCTTGTGGCCGGCGGCCTCGCTCTCGCGTGTCTGGCGTATTCGACTGCTCCGGCCGATACCGACGCGGTCATCTTCCGCAGGCTCGCTCCGACAACCGAGCGCACTATTCTGCTGCTCACTGACGACCGGGTGCCCGCTCGTGCCGTCGAAACCGTCCGAGACGCGCTGCTCGCTGGCTGACCGAGCTCTCGGGTCGCGCAGAGGTCAGCCTCGCACCCACCGGTCGGCGTCGCCGTCATAATGCCATTCGACCACCTCGGTGACGGCGTCGATGACGTCGTTCAGCCAGAACGTCGCATCGGGATGCCAACCCGCCATGACACTCGCCGTCCGATCGTCCGTGTTCCCTGCCGTGGGGATATTCTCCGATTCCTCGCCGAGGCGGCCCTCCGTCACGTCGATGACCGCACCGGCCGTGAGTAGATATCCCGCCATGCCCACGTGGACGCCGTCGAATTCCTCGGCCACCCGTGACCAGTCGGGGATGACCCAGCGGCCCTTCCGGCCGGTGGTCTCGAACCAGACATAACGGCGTTGGGCGGTGACGTCGAGCGGGTAGCGCCGGCACAGTTCAGCCCAGTCCTCGGGTCTGCTGATCTCAGCGATGCGGGCGTCCGGGCGCAGTTTCAGACGGCAGGCTCGGGCACGCTCGAGACCGAGGTCGTCCTCGACGAGTTCGACGCCGATCGGAGTCCCGTCGGGCCAGGTGCCGGTCGAAGACCACAGGCCGATCGGCGGAGTCGACCACCATTCGCCGCTGACCTCCTCATAGGGGTTCTTGGCGAAGTCGTGGCGGTATGCGGTTTCTGTGGTGAGGACGTCGGCGAGCCACTCGTCCAAACCCCAAGGAAGTCTCGTTCCGTCTCTGTCGAGTGGAGGGAAGAGGTCGGCGAGAGCGATCGTTGGTCTCCCCGCAACCGTGTCGACCGGGACCAAAGAGCAGTTGAAGACCGCCGGCAACTCTGAGTGGCGTCCATTGACTTCATTGAGTTCTTTGTCGTCCCAGGCCAGCGCCCATTGATCATCGGGATCGAGTGGCTTTGACCAAGCATCTAGCAAGCCCGTGGAAACGAGCTTCTCGGCGAAGGGACGCAGAATTTCACGAACCGCGCCGATTTCTGCGGTCCCCCAATCGTCATCATCAGGAGGCTGCCAATACACTGCAGCGTCGACTACGTCGGACATGGCTTCCTTAACAGCACTCCAAGTCGGCGCAACCGGGCACAGGCACCTCAGATTGCGCACCACCGCCTCCACGCCTGGGGCTTCTTCATCGCCAGTCCGCGGAAAACTCTCGACCTGCTCGAGGGCCAGCCCGAACACGAGCGAGCGTCCCCGCGGGGACGCGAGCAGATCCTCGGCGGTCAGGCGGTCGTCATGAACAGTCGGAGGCGCATCGTCGGCGGTCATGCCTCTCAGGCTACGTGAGCGTCTGTCAACTGGCCCTGATGGAACCGCCTGCGTCGGAATCCTCCGCTTGTGCGCTCACGGGCACGGCCACCTCGGCGGCGGCGAGGATCCGTGCCCCCTTCGCGGCTTTGAGACCCGCGCCGAGGACCCCGATGATGACAAGGACGGCCCCGCACAGCTCGCCGACGGTGACCCGCTCGCCGAGGAAGACGAACGCCGCGCTCATTCCGACGACGGGCACGAGCATCGAGAAGGGGGCGACGATTCCGGCGGGGTTGCGCGACATCAGCCACGACCACACGCCCGACCCGATGATCGTCGCGACGACCACTGTATAGATCAGCCCCGCGATCGCGAGCAGCCCTGTCGGTGTGGTCAGTCCCGAAATCGATGCGCCGACCTTCTCAGGTCCTTCGACCGCAAGGGAGAGGGCGAGCATCGGCACGGGCGGGACGAGCGACATCCACATCGTCAGCTTGATCGGCTCGGTGGTGTGGGCCTGCCGGTTGCAGATATTGCCGATCGCCCAGCCGAAAGCCCCGGCGAGGGTGAGGAGGAAGGGCAGGAAGCTCGCGTTCGAGTCGAAGCGCTGCCATCCGACGACGGCGAGTCCTGCCATCGCGACGAGCAGAAAGGCCATCTGCGAACCGCGGACCCTCTCGCGCAGGAACGTCATGCCCAGCAGCACTGTAAAAGGCCCGGAGGCTTGGAGGACGAGGGACGCGAGTCCCGCAGGCATGCCGGCGGCCATCGCCCAGTAGAGGAAAAGGAACTGCAGCAGTCCGAAGCCGAGTCCGTAGCCGATGATCCACCGCGCTTTGACGTCGGGCTTCGGGACGAAGAGCAGCGCGGGAACCGCAAGCAGGGCGAAGCGCAGAGCCACGAGGAAGAAGGGCGGGAACTGGGCCAGGGAGAAATCGATGGCGAGGAAATTCAGTCCCCACATCACCGCCACCGAGGCGGCGAGCAGACAGTGCTTGAACGACATGGCCCCATTCTCAACCGCAACAACAGTGAAGCACAATCGCAGAGTGCTTCACCAATTATGTAGCATGACTTCATGGTCATCGATCCGAAACATCTCGAGCTGCTGCGCCTGTTCGACGAATACGGCAGCGTCACCGCCGTCGCCGATGTCACCCATCGCTCCCCGTCGGCCGTCTCTCAGCAGCTGAGGCAGGCCGGCAGCGAGATCGGCCATGCTCTCGTCGAACCCGCCGGTCGCGGACTCACGCTCACGGCTGCGGGACGACTGCTCGCCCACGGTGGTCGGGACGTGGCCCGCACGCTCGCCCGGGTGCAGGCCCAATGGGAGGGCCACCTCGGCGAAGCTGTCGGAGAGATCACCCTGGCCGGGCTGCCAAGCGCGCTCACCCACCTCCTCCCCGATGCGCTGCGCAGGCTGCGGGAGGACCACCCGCACATCGATCTGCGCATGGACGATGTCGACCTCGCCGAGCACGAATTCGCGGGGCTGACCCGAGATGTCGATATCGTCGTCGCACACAGCCTCGTCGCCGAACGCCCCCTGGGCACCGACGGACTCACCGTCGTCCCGCTCGCCCGCGAACCCATCGACGTGGCCCTCGCCATCGGCCATCGGCTTGCCGATCGCGCCGAACTGACCCCGGACGATGTCGTCGATTGTCGCTGGGTGGGAGTGCCCCGCGGATACCCCTTCGACACGATCCTCACCTCGATCGAGCATCTCACCGGTCGCGACCTCGACGTCGTCCAACGCATCCGAGACAACCGGCTCATCGAAGCGATCGTCGCCTCCTCGGACCAGGTCGCGCTCCTTCCCCGGTTCACGACGCCGCGCGATGCGGGACTGTCACTGGTGCCGCTGACGGGGGTGACGACGACACGCTGGATCGTGGCGGTGATGCGTCCGGACACGGCCGAACGTGTCGCGGTGCGCGCTGTGATCAGCGCGCTCAGCCGGGTCGACGCCGCCGCAGATTAGGCGGTGCCCGTGCTGGTGAAGCGCTTGGGCACGAGCTTCTCCAGGGGCAGGAACGCCGCCCAGCAGATGACGGTCGGCAGGAAGTGGATGCCCAGCGCGAGATACGTCATGAGGTGGAAGAGGAAGAAGAAGGCGACAGCCCCGTACAGCCACTTGTCCTTGAGGAACAGGACGACGGGTGAGAGGAACTCGAAGACGAGTGTCGCCCACTGTGCGGCGATGAGGAGGCCGGGCATCTCGAGGAACGGCTTCGACCATTCGGCGCCGCGGCGCATGAGCGCCCAGATGATGACCGCACCGTTCGCCCAGTGGGTGATGTTGCCCGAGGCGATCCACTTCATCACCACCGAGTAGAAGTAGGTGAGGACGACCGCGATCTGCACGATGCGCAGCGCCCATCCCGCCTTCGCCGAGGCGGTGCCGACGTCACGGAAGCGTGCAGCTCCGATCGTGGGCAGGACGAAGGCGGCGATGACGAGTGCCATGTGATCGTGTGCCACATACCCGTAGCCCTGTGTGTAGAACATCCACGCCCCGAAGCTGATCGCCACGGCCCACCCGCTGAGGCGCTGGAGGATCCCCGCGGCGGCGAGGAGGGAGAAGACAATGATGAGGGTGAGCAGGATCTGCGCGCCGAGGACGCTGACGGCGGGGATGTGGAGGAACCTCGCCAACCACAGCGGCTGATAGAACTCGGGAGTCCAACCGTGGGCGATCACGTCGCCGGAGATCGTGAGCACATCGATGATGATGAAGACGTAGATGAACATGCGGAACACGGCCACCCGGGCCAAGGGCACGGCGGGCATGAACCAGCGGAGGAACGGATTCGTGGGGGCCGCCTCGTTGCGGGTGTTGGCCAAAGTCGGGGTGCCGCTCATCGGACCTCCCACTTCGCCAGCGTCGCCTGCTCGGGTTCGCCGACGGCCAGGCCGTCCTTCAGTTGGGTGGTGGTGCGGCAGAGGATCATGGTTTCGGGTTTCGGTTCGCCCGGATGCAGCCGGATGTACGAGTCGGCCATCGACTGCAGGAGTTCGGGGTGGGCGATGACTCGGTCGAGTTGGGATTCGACGTCACCGCGCTCGATGCCGACGGTCGCTGTGTTGAAGCCGAGGCGGCGCGGTTCGTCCTCTCCGGGGAACTGAGCTTCGATGCACGTGGAGCCCACGGTGCCGTTGAGGTCTTTGGCGGTCGCGTACTGGGTGAGCGATCCGAGCGGGAAGAAGTCATTTGTGTTGAGGAACTGTCCGCAGGTGAGAATGACGAAGGCGATGGCGGGAACGACGATGCGCCAGCCGATGGAGATCTTCGACAGCGGCTTCACTCGGGCCGCGGGATTCGAATCGCACACTCCGGCGGCGGGATCCTGGCTCGTCAGGAGACGGCGCTTCTTCTCTTCCATACGCTTACGGGACTCGTCCTCTCGGGTGCGGCTCGTTCGAAGACAATCCTATCCGTCCAGCACTACCTGACGGCGGCCCAGCAACCTCGCGCGAGGTTGCTGGGCCGCCGTCAGGTAGCAATTGGGGTCAGGAGCTGCGGGCGTAGAGGTTGAGTTGCTCCCACCCGGCCGCATACTTCTGGAAGGCAGCGACCGCAGACTCGGAATCGTTGTTGCTCAGCGCCGTGACCCACGAGTCGACGAGTTCCGCAGCCTCGCTCGGCCACAGCACATCGGACATACCGCCGAGGTCGAGCTCGAGGATCGAGTTCATGTCGAAGGTGTCGATCCACTCGGCCAGAACCGAGGTCTGTTCGACCATATCGACGACCTTCGAGGTGTCCGCGATCGTCTCCGAGGCCCATTCCATGCGCGCCGAGGCGGCCAGGATGTCCGTGCGGATGAGCACCCGCAGCCCCTCGTCGGTCTCCTCGGTGATGATCTGGTCCTCGGTCAGGGAGAAGAACAGCCACCACGACGGCGGTACGTCCCAGGCCGAGACCCGGGTGAAGATGCGTGTGTCCTTGGCGTCCTGCAGCCATTCCGCGCGCCGGCTGGCGGCACGTCGGCGAGCGGACTTCGGAGCGACGATGTCCAGGGTCGCCTTCGAGGTGTGTTCGGTCAGCGATTCGAGAGCCTCCCACCCCCGGATGTCCTCCTGAGCAGGGCAGAAACGGTCCACTCCGTCCGAGGTCTGAGACGCCGGGAGGAAGATCGGAGTGCGCCTGAAGGAGTCGGCCACGGGCGAAGGAGGCAGTGAGATCAAGCGCTTGTCGGCGTCGTGGGAGATCTGCTCCTCGATGCGTGCCCGGTTGTCCTCCACCTTCCTGTCTTGCAATTCGGAATGCACCACGAGGGGCTCGAAGATCCGCAGGGTAACGACATAATCGCGACGGTAGGCCATGGGTTCAGCCTATCCAAGGTCCACTCACAAAATGGAACTTCCCAGTATGAACAGGTAGGATTTAAGCGCATAGCAGAGATCTAGTCCGGGGCGGTTCGCCCCATAGACGACGGAGGGGGTCACGCCAGTGGGTCGCGGCCGCGCAAAGGCAAAGCAGATCAAGGTAGCTCGGAAGCTGAAGTACTACAGCCCGGATACCGACCTTAATAGACTCCAGCAGGAGCTGGGCGCCGACGCGCACAAGTCTGGTCCGTCCGATCCGTACGACGATGAACCCGACTACTCGGCGTACGCCGACAAGTACAACGTCGACGATGACGACGAGTACGAGAACTGAGCTCAGATGAGTCCAGCCGCAGACGGCTGATCTGATGACCAGAGGGCGGGGACTTCGGTCCCCGCCCTCTGTCGTGCGCGCATGTGGTTTTGACCCGATGTCGTGTGGACGTGCGGTCTCTCGCGCCCGGGTATCCCCTCGCCGAGGCGGCCGTGCACTCACGCACCTCCCACCGTTGCGCTCTTTTCCTCCTGTTCGGTGGACATCACCCGCAGTAAGCAGCACACCCCCGTGCAGGAGCACGAGGGCATGAGAGTACGGGTGAAGGAAACCCCGCTGAGCGTCGAGGCGCGCAGACGCTACTGCAGGATCGCGGCGCCGCCGTCGACGCCCTTGGCACCCTGCACATAGTAGGGATCGGTGGCCAAAGAACCGTCATCGGCGGCGACCTCGCCGAGCACCCAGGCTCCGGGGCTTGCGGCAAGCACACCGTCGACCGCGTCCCGGTCGACGACGAGGACCATGCCGACGCCGAGGTTCCAGGTGCGTTCCCGGTCGTCCTGCGGCACTCCGCCGAGATCGCCGAGCACGGAGAACACCGCCGGGATCTCCCACGAGGCCCGCGACATCGTCCCGACCAATCCCTGCGGAAGCACACGCGCCACATTCGCCGACAGCCCGCCGCCGGTGACGTGCGAGACCGAATGCACGGCATCGGGCAGAGCATCGAAGAGAGCGGCGAGCTCACCGGTGTAGACATGGGTGGGAACGAGCAGCTCCTCGCCGAGGGTGCGGCCGAATTCCTCGACCTGCTGGTCCAGGCCCCACCCCGCTTCGGTGATGATGTGGCGGACCAGGGAGTAGCCGTTGGAGTGGATGCCCGAGGACGGCAGACCGATGAGCACGTCGCCGGCACGGACCTTGTCGGGCCCGAGCAGCTTCGAAGCCTCGACGACACCGGTGGCGGCACCGGCGACATCGTACTCGTCGACACCGAGCAGACCCGGGTGTTCGGCGGTCTCCCCTCCGACCAGTGCGACACCGGCTGAAGCACAGGCATCGGCGATTCCGCGGACGATATCGGCGATGCGTTCGGCCACGACCTTGCCGCAGGCGATGTAGTCGGTCATGAACAGGGGGCGGGCACCGCAGACGATGATGTCGTCGACGACCATACCGACGAGGTCGAAGCCGATAGTATCGTGCTTGTCCATGGCCTGAGCGATGGCGACCTTCGTGCCCACTCCGTCGGTCGACGAGGCGAGCAGCGGACGCTCGAAGTCCTTGAGCACGGAGACGTCGAAGAGTCCGGCGAATCCGCCCATCCCACCGACGACCGAGGAGTTGTGGGTGGCCGAGACGGCAGCCTTCATGAGTTCGACGGCGCGGTCTCCGGCCTCGACGTCGACGCCGGCGGCGGCATAGGTGGTGGACTTCGGGTTCGCTTCGGAACTCAACTCAGCATCCTTTGTCGGCGGGGGTGTTGTTGACGGGAATCGGGTACTCGCCCGAGAAGCAGGCGGTGCACAGCTGACTGCGCTCCTGCTCGGTGGCGGCGATCATGCCGTCCAGAGAGATATAGCCCAGGGAGTCCGCGCCGAGGTTCTCGCAGATCTCGTTCGTGGTCAGTCCGTTGGCGATGAGCTCGGCACGGGTGGCGAAGTCGATGCCATAGAAGCACGGCCACTTCACCGGTGGGGAGGAGATGCGCACATGCACCTCGGCCGCTCCGGCCTCCCGCAGCATCCGGATCAGCGCCCGTTGAGTGTTTCCGCGCACAATCGAATCGTCGACGACGACGAGGCGCCGGCCTTCGATGTTCTCCCGGATCGGGTTGAGCTTGAGGCGGATGCCCAGCTGCCGCAGGGTCTGCGAAGGCTGGATGAACGTGCGTCCGACATAGGCGTTCTTCATCAGCCCCTGACCGAACGGGATGCCCGAGGCCTCGGCATAGCCGACGGCCGCCGGGGTTCCGGATTCTGGGGTGGCGATGACGAGGTCGGCGTCGACCGGGTACTCTTCGGCCAGCTGCCTGCCCATCTGGGTGCGCGCGGCGTGGACGTTCTTGCCGTTGAGCTTGCTGTCGGGACGCGCGAGGTAGACGTATTCGAAGACGCAGCGGGCCTGATTCGGTTCGGCGAAGCGGTGCGAACGCAGACCGTCCTCGTCGATGGCGATGAGTTCGCCGGGTTCGATGTCGCGGACGAATTTCGCGCCGACGATATCGAGTGCGGCGGTCTCGGAGGCCACGACCCAGCCGTTCTCCAAGCGTCCCAGCGACAGGGGTCGGACCCCGTGACGGTCACGGGCAGCGTAGAGGGTGTGCTCGTCCATATAGACCAGCGAGAACGCACCTTCGACATGGGGCAGCAGGCTCAGGGCCGCCTCGGTGAGGCTCTCTCCCTCCTCGGTCGCGAAGAGCTCGGTGACCAGGGAGGTGTCGTTCGAAGAATCGCGGAAGGGGCGGGTGCGGGCCGACTTCTTCGTGGCCTCCTCGACGACCTTCGTTGCGTGGTCGCGGCGGGAATCGGCCATGGCTTCGAGGGCGTCGAAGTTCGTCAGATTGCCGTTGTGAGCCAGCGCCACGGTTCCGAACGGGGTCGGGCCCAAGGTGGGCTGAGCGTTTTCGAACGACGGCGATCCGGTCGTCGAATACCGGGTGTGCCCGACGGCGATATGGCCCTGCAGTAGCTCAAGATCGCGTTCATGGAACACCTGCGAGACCAGGCCCATGTCGCGGTAGATGAGGATCTGCTTGCCATTGCTGGCAGCGATCCCCGCGGACTCCTGTCCGCGGTGCTGCAGGGCGTAGAGCCCGAAATAGGTGAGTTTGGCGGTTTCCTCGCCGGGGGCCCAGACTCCGAACACACCGCATTCGTCCTGCGGTCCGCGGTCCTGGGGGTCGATTTCGTGCGTCAGCTGCCCGTCTCCTCTTGCCACGAGTGTAATTGTCTCATACCCGTGCAGGCGGTCTGACCCGGTGCTCAGACTGTGGAACCGGGGGCCGAATCCCTGCCGGTTCCCGCATCGCCCGCATCGTCGACTGCGGGTTCCGGTTCGTCGACTGCGGGTGCGGACTCATCGATCTCGGGGATCGCATCCTGACCCGCCGAGGCGGCCCCGTCTTCGGTCTCGCCTGCATCCGGGTCCTCCCCGCGGGACTCGGCGATGCGACGGCGTGCGATCTCCTTCGGATCGTCGACCATGTCGATCTGCGCGTCGACTCGGTATTCCTTCGACGTCTTCCGTCCCCTCCAGTCGAGGATGAGAGCAATGAGTCCGCCGAGGAACAGTCCCCCGATACCGAGGACGAGCAGCATCAGGCCCATCCCCTTGGCCACCGTGTAGCCCATCGGCATATCGGCCGGGTCGACGAAGACCGCGAGGACTCCAGCGAGCACGATGCCGAGCACCGCGCCGATGCCCATGAACACTGAGTACTTGGGGCTGCGACGGACGGAGACGTCGATCTGGTCCTTCATGATCTCCTTGGACACGTGGCCCGATCAGGCCGATGGATCGCCGGGAATGCCCCCGGAACAATAGGTCGCGAACAGTCTAGTCGAGTCAGCCTGAGGTTCCTCCCAGGCAGTCTCACGGCAGTTCCCATAAACTGGACACAACTAAACTGGACTCAACCAGATTGACGGTCACTGAAGACAGAGGTTTGCGATATGTCCCACACGATCATCGTCGGCATCGACGGTTCCGACAACGCCGAATGCGCCCTGCAGTGGGCGATCACTCACGCACAGAAGACATCCGCCGAGATCCGCATCGTCTCCGCCTACACCGTTCCGGGCGTCAACATGAGCCAAGCCGATATCGTCTTCCCCGCCGACTTCGACAGTGCCGTGAAGAAGACCGTCGAGGACATCGCCGAGGCAGCCGCCGCCACCGTCACCGAAGCCGCCGTTCCCGTGTCGACGACGATCGCTCCCGGTGACGCCTCCGGGGTGATGGTCGAACATTCGAAGAACGCCGCCCTCGCCGTCGTCGGAGCGCGCGGTCGCGGTGGGTTCACGGGCCGCCTCCTCGGGTCCGTGGCCCTGGCGATGCCCGCGCATTCGCAGTGCCCCACCGTCGTCGTTCCGAGCACATGGCCCACCCGGCTCATGCCGACGACGCCCCTGCCCGTCGACGTTCCCGTCCGCACGACAGATGGTCCCGTCGCCGAGGCGGACGGACGCACCCGCCCCGACTTCTCCGGGGAGGTCGTCGCCGCTGTCGATCCCTTCGAGACCGACACCCCGGTGCTGCGTGCCGCGGCCGCTCAGGCGGCGATCTACGGTGTTCCGCTGCGCCTCGTCGGGGTGACCGCCACGCACATCCTCTCGCCCGAGTGGATGCCCAGCGAGGAGCATCTCATCCGGATGTATGACGAAGCGGCGAGGGCCTTCACCGCAGCCGCCGATTCCCTGACGGGCGATTTCCCCGATCTCGAGGTACGGTTCTCGGTCTTCGACGCTCCCGCCACCGAGGTGCTCGTGTCCGCCACCTACACCGCCGACCTCATGGTCATCGGATCCCGTGGCCGCGGCGGGTTCGTCGCCACCGTTCTCGGGTCGACGTCACAGGGCGTGCTCTCGCATGCCGTGTGCCCGGTGCGGGTGGTGCGGGTCAACCGCCGTCAACCCGGTCGCCGCCGCTGAGTCGCGCCCACTCACCCGAGCGCGATGAGTGCAATACCTAAGACCACGACGAGGGCACCGGCGAGTTTGAGCAGCACGTTCCTCTCTCCGAAGAACCACCACGCCAGCAGCGTGCCGACGATGATCGAGGTCTCCCGCACGGGAGCCACGAGCGCCACCGGTGCCTGCTGCATCGCATAGAGGACGAGCACATACGCCACGGGTGAGAGGATCGCCACGGTCACAAGTGCGCGCTTGTGGCTGCGGAGGATCTCACGGAAGTCCACGCGCTTCTCCCGGCCTCCGGGAAGCGCGAATACTCCCGCGGTCATGATCACCCCGACGCAGGCCTCGGAGACGGCGAAGTAGAGCAGCGGGGAGTCGCTGACATGGTTGACGGCGAAGTCGTCCCAAAGCGTGTAGCAGGCGATGAACGCCCCGATCAGCCCGCCCCAGGCGAGCCCTCGGCGCAGACCGTCAGCACTGGTGGGGCCGTCTCCGCCACCGCGGGGACGGATCGTGACGACAGCGATTCCAGCGATGACGGTGAAAGCTCCGACCGCCTCGGCGAGGGTGGGACGCTCACTGAGGAAGGCCACGGCGATGATGATCGTCACGACCGGCCCGGTGCCGCGTGCAGTCGGGTAGACGACGCCTAACGGGGCGTGGTCGTAGCCGGACTGCAGGGCCACGGAGTAGGCGATATGGAAGACCGCGCTCAGCGCTGCCGCCCCGACCAGTCTCCAGTGCAGCGACTGCGTGTCGGTGGCGATGATGACGACCGCGACCGGGGCGAGCAGGAGAGCGGAGAGTCCGTGGTAGGCAAGCACGAAGGCGTAGCCCTTGCCGGTGACGAACTTCGCGGCGAGGTTCCACACGGCGTGGGCGACGGAGGCGATGAGGACGAGCCCGAGCACAGGGAAGGTCATCGGCGCACCCTCGCCCCGCCCCGGCCCGTGATTCGGCCGCGTTCGGTCGGCACCGGCACCCGCACCGTCACAGCTTGATGGCGACGGTCTTCGTCTGCGTGTATTCGTCTAGGGCTTCGATGGACTTCTCGCGACCGTAGCCGGACTTCTTGAACCCGCCGAAGGGCAGTTCGACTCCCCCGCCGGCGCCGTAGGTGTTGACGAAGATCTGGCCGGCATCGACCTCGGCGGCCAACCGGTGGGCGCGGGAGATGTTCTGCGTCCACAGGGCCGAGACCAGACCGTAGTCGGTGCCGTTGGCCAGCGCCACGGCTTCGTCGTCGTCGGCGAACGGCAGGGTCACGACAACGGGACCGAATACCTCTTCCTGAGCGATCCGGGCCCGCGGGTCGACGGAGTCGACGATGGTGGGGGTGATGAACGCTCCGGCGGTGAGGTCGTCGGCCAGGCCGTCAGGCCTCGTGCCGCCGGTGACGATCTGCCCGGAGTCGACCTCGGAGAGGAATCCGGTGACCCGTTCATGCTGTTTGGCCGAGATGAGCGGCCCGAGCATCGGATCGTCGATGCCGTAGCCGATGGTCACCTCCGCCATGGCTGCGGCCATCTTCTCGACCACCTCGGCGTGGATGTCGCGATGGACGATGAGCCGGGAGCCGGCTGAGCAGGTCTGTCCGGCGTTCTGGATGATGGAGCGCACCAGCGACGGGACGGCCGCGTCGACATCGGCGTCGGGGAAGACGATGTTCGCGGACTTCCCGCCGAGTTCGAGTACCGTGGGCACGACCCGATCCGCGGCGGCATGAGCGATGGCCGAGCCGGTCTGCGTCGACCCGACGAAGCCCAGATGCGCCACCCCCGGGTGGGCGCTCAGCGCCGCTCCCGCCTCGGCGCCGAGACCGGTGACGACGTTGAATGCTCCGGCCGGGAAGCCGACGGAGTGGATGAGTTCGGCCAGTCGCACGGTTGACCGAGGCGTCTCGTCCGCGGGTTTGGCGACGGCGCAGTTGCCGGTGGCCAGCGAGGTGGCGGCGGCCCGGCCGATGAGCTGGAGCGGATAGTTCCAGGCCACGATGTGCCCGGTCACACCGAAGGGCTCCCGGCGCGTGTAGACGTGCATGTCCTCGGCCATCGGGATCGCGTGGCCGTAGTAGGACTCGATGGTGTGGCCGTAGAACTCGAAATAGCGGGCACACACGTCGACGTCGGCGTAGGCCTGCGTCAGCGGTTTGCCCGTGTCCTCGGATTCGATGCGCGCCATCTCGTCGCGGTTGGCGGTGATGACGGCGGCGGTGGCGATGAGCAGGCGGGAACGCTGTTCGGGGCTCGAGCGTTTCCATTCCTGCTGCGCTTTCGCGGCCGCCGCCACCGCCCGGTCGACCTCGTCGGCTCCGGCGCGGGCGATATCGCCGAGCTGGCCGCCGGTGGCCGGGTCGATATTGGCGTAGGTGAGCAGGGACGGGACATGCCGCCCGCTGATGAATGACGTCGTCTGCGTGATCTGTGCGCTCATGCTCGGGCCTCGAGTTCTGCAATGGTGAAGAGGGGCAGGAAATCGCCGAGGTCGGCTCGGGTCCCGGAGGCATCGATGTCTCCGGAGGCGAGCGCGGTGGCGAAGTCAGTGCGTCCGGTGACCAGATTCAGCCATACCTCGGCGGAGGTTTCGACGACGTTCGGCGGGGTGCCGCGGGTGTGCCGGGGTCCGGCGATGCACTGGGTGACGCCGAACGGTGGGACCCGGACTTCGACGCTGTTGCCTTCGGCTCGGGCGGCGAGCTCTTCGAGCGTGAAGCGCACGGCGGTGGCGACGGTCGACCGGTCGGCCGGGGCCGCGTCGAGCCTCGCCTGGGTCAGCCACATCTCGAGTGCGCTGAGCCCCTGATCGGGGTCGATCCTTCTGCGAATCGCCATCAGTCCCTCTTCCTCTCACTGATTGTGGCAATATCATCCCCGAGCTCCAGGCGTCCGACAACGCTCGTCCGCCCCTCGGAATCCGTGCCCCCGGTGACCGGGTCCGTGATCGCCGCGATCACGTCGTCCACTTTGGCCTTCCCCGGCGCCGAGGCGGCTCCTGACTCGGCCTCGAACGCTCCGGCCCACTGGAGCAGGCTGAGGGCGACGAGCCCGGTGGCCCGCGAGGAACCATCGAGGCATTTCACGGCGACGGCATACCCGGAGCGGGTGGCCATGACGATGACGCCCTCGGCCCCGCCCTTGGCGAAGACGCCGAGCTCATCGATGACGGTCGAGTTCGATCGGCCGTGGCCTTCGATGGTCCACGGGTCGGCGAAGACCGCCTCGGTGAGGGTGCGAGCCTCGTTCTCATAGACGGCCCATGCGCCTGCATGCTCATCGACGTCACCGGCACTGCTGCCCATCCGGATGACGCGACCGACGGCACGGGCTAGGCCCGTGAGGCTGAGCGCGAACACGGGAGCCCCGCAGCCGTCGATGCCGACCGCGGACGGCTCCTCCGAAGCGAAGGCGGCGACCACCTCGGCGACCTTCTGCTGCACGGGATGGTCCGGGGACAGATAGGTCGAGGTGTCGGCACCGATGGCGCGGGCGGCGGCGAGGAACGCCGCATGCTTGCCGGAGCAGTTGAAGTACAGGGGCGAGCGCGGGTCCGTGTTCTCATCTCCCCGAGCCCGGGCCGATTCCTGCAGCTGACGGCGGAAGGCTCCGTCTGCCGGATGGGCGGACGGGCACTGCAGATCGGACACGCTCAGCCCGGCAGTCTCCAGCATCGCGGACACGACAGCCACATGCCCGGCTTCGGACTTGTGAGAGGCCGCCGCCAGAGCCGCGGACTGCCCCTCGAGCTGCGCACCGAGGCTCATCGCCGCGATCGCCTGCAGCGGTTTGAGGCTCGACCGGGTGAACACGGGAGTCTCAGGGGCGCCGAGGCTGATCAGCGGTGATCCCTGCGGGTCGAGGACGACGGCGGACCCGATGTGCCGGGATTCGATGAAATCGCTGCGGCGGACGACGGCGAGCTCGGCGCCTTGGGCGGGGGTGAAAGTCGAGAAGGTCACGCACTCTAGCCTACGACCCTTTAGGCTGGTGGGGTGAAGGTTCTTGTCATCGGTTCGGGCGCCCGTGAACACGCCCTCGTCCTCGCTCTTTCGCGCGACCCGCAGGTCGACGCCGTCATCGCCGCTCCCGGCAACCCCGGTATCGCGCAGATCGCCCACACCGAGGCCGTCGACGCCTCGGACGCCGCTGCGGTGACCGCGCTGGCCGAGTCCCTCGACGTCGATCTCGTCGTCATCGGCCCCGAGGCCCCGCTGGTCGCCGGGGTGGCGGATGCTCTGCGCGAAGCCTCGTTCCCCGTCTTCGGCCCCAGCGCGGAAGCCGCCGTGCTCGAAGGCTCCAAGGCGTTCGCGAAGGAGGTCATGGAGTCCGCGAACGTGCCCACCTCGGCCGCCAGGGTCGCCCACTCCCCCGATGAGGCAGCTGCCGCGCTGCGCGAGTTCGGTGCCCCGCATGTGGTCAAGGCCGATGGTCTGGCCGCCGGGAAGGGAGTCGTCGTCACCGACGACTTCGATGCCGCGCTGACTCACGCGAGCTCCTGCCTCGAGGTCTCCGACCGGGTCGTCATCGAGGATTACCTCGACGGTCCCGAGGTCTCCCTGTTCGTCCTCTGCGACGGCAAGACCACCCTCCCTCTGGCCCCGGCTCAGGACTTCAAACGCATCGGCGACGGCGACACCGGCCCGAACACTGGCGGAATGGGTGCGTATTCGTCGCTGCCATGGCTGCCTGCGGGCACAGTCGAAGAGATCGTCGACACCGTCGCCCAACCCGTCGTCGATGAGATGGCCCGCCGTGGGACTCCGTTCACCGGCCTGCTGTACTGCGGACTGGCGCTGACGTCGAAAGGCCTGAGGGTCATCGAGTTCAACGTCCGCTTCGGCGATCCGGAGACGCAGTCCGTGCTGGCTCGCCTGAACAGTCCCCTGGGCCAGACGATGCTCGCCGCCGCCGAGGGCCGACTGAACGAGGTCGGTCCCCTCGAATGGGATCCGCGCTCCTCGGTGACCGTGGTCATGGCCGCGGAGAACTATCCGGGCACGCCGAGCACCGGGGACATCATCCGCGGACTCGACACTGCCGGAACTCTGCCGGACATCAGCATCCTTCACGCGGGCACGAAGCTCGCGACCGGCCACAGCGGCGGATTCGCCCCCGAGGACGCCGTGATCACGAAGGACATCGCCGAGACCGGTGACATCGTCACCTCCGGCGGCCGTGTGCTCTCCGTCGTCTCCCTCGGCGACGACCTCAACGATGCGCGGGCGAAGGCCTATGCCGCGGTCGAGAAGATCAAGTGGGACGGTGAGCAGCACCGCACCGATATCGCCGAGGCGGCCGCCGCCGGTCGTATCGAGCTCGCCTCCGGCTACGCCGCCCCCGCACCGCAGGCTCCGGTGCTTCCGGGCTGGAAGCATGTGTATTCGGGGAAGGTCCGCGACCTCTATATTCCTGCTGATGCCGCCGACGCCGTGAGCGCCGAGCAGCTTCTCATGGTCGCCTCTGACCGGATCTCGGCCTACGACTGGGTGCTCGATTCGGAGATCCCGGACAAGGGCAGGGTGCTCACGGGTCTGAGCCTCTGGTGGTTCGATCAGCTCGCCGATGTCATCGGCAACCATGTCATCAGCTCGGATGTGCCCGAGGCCGTAGCCGGTCGCGGACTCATCGTGAAGAACCTCTCGATGTTCCCTGTCGAGTGTGTGGCTCGCGGCTACCTCACCGGTTCGGGTATGTCCGACTACCGGGCGACCGGTTCCGTATGCGGAATCCAGCTGCCCGCCGGACTCGTCGAGGCCGATCGCCTCGAGCCTCCGATCTTCACCCCGGCGACGAAGGCCGAACTCGGCGAACACGATGAGAACGTCAGCTTCGACGCCGTCGCCGAGACCGTCGGGACCGAGACCGCGGAGAAGCTGCGCGACCTGACCGTGGAGATCTACCAGCGCGCCGAGCAGATCGCCAGGGAACGCGGGATCATCCTCGCCGACACGAAGTTCGAGTTCGGGACCCTGCCCGATGGCACGATCGTCCTCGGCGACGAAGTGCTCACCCCGGACTCCTCTCGCTTCTGGGACGCCGAGGGGTATGAGGCAGGCAAGGCTCAGTCGAGTTTCGACAAGCAGTTCGTCCGCGACTGGCTGACCGAGGAGTCCGGCTGGGACAAGGCATCGGACACTCCTCCCCCGGCACTGCCCGCCGAGGTCGTCGAGAAGACCCGCGCCCGCTATATCGAGGCATTTGAGAAGCTCACCCGGGAGACCTTCCCCGGCTGAGACTCTGCGCTCGGCGGGGCGCATCGCAGTAAAGCCGCGGGGCACCGACACACAGTCGGTGCCCCGCGGCTTCTTCGCGTCCAGCGCCTCACCGCCTCCGCACGCACTCTCCGGCTGACGCCCGCGTCCGCCAATGCCTCCCGTGCGAATATCGCAGAGTGAGACGCTGATTCAGCGCCATCGACAACTGACTCTGCAGTTTCCCTCTATAGATCCTCAAATGGGCAACGGAATCAGTGGAATCGGAATGGAAGTTCCGCTAAGGTGATTTAACAGTGATTCAGGACACACACAGAGAGCGGACGTCGCGGTCCGCCTCTGCCACGACAATGCAGTCGGGAGGCAGCATATGGAACTCGACATCCTCGACGTCGCGATCTTCGATGGTGAGGCTCTGCGTCCCGAGAATCGCGTGAGCATCCGCGACGGGGTCATCACCGAGATCGGCACCGGCCCCGCAGCTGTTCCCGCAGCGCACACGATCGCTGCCGGCGGCCGACTGCTCACCCCGGGTTTCGTCGATGCCCATGTGCACACGACCTTCGGCGGCCAGGAGGCGCTGGCCTGCGATATCAGCGCTGCCGGAACGCTTGACGAGGCGCTGCAGATGATCCGGGACTATGTCGCAGACACGACTGCCATGAACGACCCCGCGAACGACTGGGTCATCGGCGGCGGCTGGTCGATGGCCCACTTCCCCGGAGGCGACCCGAGCGCCGACATCCTCGACGAGGCATGCCCCGATCGGCCCGCGATCCTGCTCAGCGCCGACCACCATTCGGCGTGGGTGAATACGAAGGCGATGACCGCTGCCGGACTCGACGAGACGTCCACGGCACCGGCCGGCGGCGTCATCATCACCGATCCGTCCGGCCGCCCCACCGGGTGTCTGCACGAATCGGCCATCGACCTCGTCTCCGCCCACGTTCCCGCCGCCT
This sequence comes from Brevibacterium siliguriense, assembly GCF_900105315.1. NCBI lineage: Bacteria > Bacillati > Actinomycetota > Actinomycetes > Micrococcales > Brevibacteriaceae > Brevibacterium > Brevibacterium siliguriense. Next base: position 3,806,003 of record NZ_LT629766.1, read on the forward strand.
CCGATGAAGAGGTCCTGGCCGGTCTGCGTGAGGGTCAGCGCTACCTCAACTCCCTCGGCGTGACCGCGTGGATGGACGCCATCGTCGGCGACTACGGCGGTCACCGCGACCCGTACGGCACCTATGTCGGGGCAGCGGAATCGGGCGAGCTCCATTCCGAAGTCGTCGGCAGTCTGTGGTGGCCGCGCGGAGTCGAGGACATCGACGCCGAGGTGGCCCGACTGACCGAACTCGCGCGCACCGACGGCCGTTTCCGCGCCACCTCGGTGAAGTTCATGCTCGACGGGATCGTCGAGTCCCGGACCGCGGCAATGTCGAACGAATACACGTGCACCTGCGGCGGATTCGGAACCAGCTATTTCACGAAAGACCACCTCGAGGCCTCGTTCGCCGCCCTCGATGCGGCCGGCTTCGACATCCACTGCCATGCGATCGGAGATGCCGCGGTCAAGGCCGCCCTCGACGCTTTCGCAGCCGTCCGCAGCCCGGGAACGGCCGGCACCGGGACGACCGGAGCAGCCAACACCGGCGAACGCCGCCACCATATCGCCCACGTCCAGGTCGTCGACCCAGCCGATGTGCCGCGCTTCGCCGACCTCGGCATCACCGCGAACCTGCAGGCGCTGTGGGCCTGTTACGACGAGCAGATGATCGACCTCAACCTGCCGTTCCTGGGCACCGAGCGCGGCGGCTGGCTCTATCCCTTCGGATCGTTCGCCCGCACCGGCGCCCATCTGGCGATGGGCTCGGACTGGCCGGTGTCGACGGCGAACCCATGGGAGGCGATCCATGTCGCGCTCAACCGCTCACACCCGGCCGCCGCGGACACCGCTCCCCTGCTGCCGGACGAGGCGATCGATCTGACAACGGCGCTGCGTGCCTACACCGCTGGATCGGCACAACTGCTGCGTTCGACCGACAACGGCCGCATCCGTCCCGGTCAACCGGCGAACCTCGCCTTGGCCAGTGCGAACCCGTTTTCGCTGCCGCCGGCCGCCGTCGCCGGAATCACGAATGAGCTGACGATCTGCGACGGACGCATCGTCTACGACACCCTGCCGCCGCACGCACCGACCACCACCGACTCAGCCAGCTGAAGACGAAAGGCCATCATGACCAGCACAGCCACCTCAGCGCCCTCTGCGAAGACCGGACTCGACCACCTCGAGATCCAGGGCGTGAAGAAGGTCTTCGGCGACAACACCGCCATCGAACGCCTCGACCTGAGCGTCTGCAAGGGCGAGTTCCTCTCTCTGCTCGGCCCCTCCGGCTGCGGAAAGACCACCCTGCTGCGGATGATCGCCGGCTTCGAGACCCCGACGGACGGGGCGATCCTGCTCGCCGGCAAGGACATCGTTTCCCTGCCGCCGCACCGCCGCCCCGTCAACACGGTGTTCCAGTCGTACCTGCTGTTCCCGCATATGAACATCGCCGACAACATCGCCTACGGACTCAAACAGGCGAAGGTTCCGAAACCGGAGATCGCGCAGCGGGTCAGAGAGGCACTGGCGCTCGTCCAGATGGAGGACTTCGCCGGACGTAAGCCCGAGCAGCTCTCCGGCGGTCAGCAACAGCGCATCGCCCTGGCACGCGCGCTGGTCAACCGGCCGCAGGTCCTCCTCCTCGATGAGCCGATGTCGGCGCTCGACAGGAAGCTGCGTGAGGAGATGCAGCTCGAGCTCAAACGTCTGCACACGAAGCTCGACACGACCTTCGTCTTCGTCACCCACGATCAGGATGAGGCTCTGGCGATGAGCGATCGCATCGTCGTCATGTACGACGGCGTCATCCAGCAGATCGGGACCGGCGAGGACATCTACGCGAATCCGCACAACGGCTTCGTCGCCGGCTTCATCGGCAAGCAGAACTTCATCCCCGCCGAGGTGGCTTCCATCGATTCGACGACCGCGACCCTGCGCACGGCCAACGCCGTTCTCATAGCTCCGACCCTCAAACTCAGACCGTCCACCGCAGCTGGCGAGCCCCGCGATCTCGCGGTCGGCGACCGGGTGCGCGCGGCCATCCGGCCCGAGCGGATGCACGTCGCCCCGGCCGGCGAGGACTCCGGTGAGGCGAACACGGCCCGCGGCTCCGTGATCTCGTATTCGTTCTTAGGCGATGTCGTCCAGTACATGATCGTCGTCGGTGACAATGATGAGATCCTTGCCCGCATGCCCGCCGCCGGGAGGGAGCCGATCAGCACCGGCACCGAGGTGGAGCTGAGCTGGGATGCCGACGCCGTGGCCGTGTACGACCAAGAGCCCACTGCGGTGACCGCGGTCGTCGAAGGCGGTGCCTGAGATGGCGGGGACGAAACCCGATGTAACATTCCTGGCCCCGCGAGCCGCCTCGGCGAGGTTGAGCCGGCGAGCGCTGTTGGCCGGTTTCGGGGTGGTCGGCCTCGGGGCGCTGAGCGCCTGCGGCAAGACCACGAAGATGGCTGCGTCGCCGCCCACCGATGGAAAGCTCGAGTCGAAGCTCAACCTCTACTCATGGGGCGACTACGACAATCCCGAACTCATCCAGGCCTTCAAGTCCCAGAACGACATCCTTGTTCAGGTCGATGCCTACGGGTCGAACGAGGAACTCGTGGCGAAGCTCTCGACCTCGCGCGGAACCTCCGGCTATGACGTGGTCGTGCCGACGGGAGCGAACATTCCGCAGATGCTCGAACACGATCTGCTGCAGGAGCTCGACCTCAGCCTGATCCCGAACTTCGAGCATATGGATCCGAACTTCACACAGCAGTACTTCGACCCCGACAACACATATTCGATCTGCAAAGCGTGGGGCACCACAGGGTTCGTCTACAACACGACGCAGATCGACCGCGAGCTCACCAGCTGGCAGGACTTCCTCGACACCGCGCAGAAGGAGGCGGCCGGCACGACCGCACTGCTCGAGGACCCGTGGGAGGTCTCGGCGATCGCCCTGGCAGCGCAGGGCTTCAGCCTCAACACTCAGGACGAAGGCGAGCTGGACAAAGCCCGGAAGATCATCGTCGACCAGCTGGCCCCAAACGTGAAGGCCTATGTCGGCAATGCCGCCACGAGCATGATCCAGGGCAGCTTCACCCTTCTGCACGCCTACAACGGCGACGCCAGGCAGGGTCTGACCGAGGTCAAGGATCCGGAGAACTGGAAGTTCGTCTTCCCGACCCCCTCGGCGAATCTGTGGATGGACTGCTGGGCGATCGCCACCGGCGCGCCGCACCCGGATTCGGCGCACGCCTTCATCAACCAGATGATCTCCCCCGACACGGCGGTCGACCAGCTCGACTACATCGGCTACCCGATAGGGACGAAAGGCCTGGCCGAGCAGGCGAAGAAAGCCGAGCTCGACCAACAGGACCTCATCTTCCCCGCACAGAAGGTCCTCGACCGACTCGAACCGAGCAAGCAGACCCCGGCCGATCAGATCCGGACGAAGATCCTCACCGATGCCCAGGCCAGGAGTGGAGCATGAGCACTCAGACACGACCCCAACAGACTCGTACGAAGAGGCCGGCGACGAAGTTCTTCGGCCCCGCAGCCATGTCCTTTCCGACGTGGGCCTACGCGCTGTTCTTCTTCATCATCCCGCTGGCGCTCATCGTCTTCTACAGCTTCGGGTACAAACCCGACCAGTTCACGGCCATCGCCACCGACCATCTGTCGTTCGGCCGGTACCCGGAGGCGATGAGCTCAAGTTTCGTCTCGACCTTCTTCGCGACGCTGCGCATCTCGCTGCTCGGCACCCTGCTGTGCCTGATCATCGCTCTGCCGTTCGCTTACTGGCTGGCGATCAAGGTCGCGCCCGCCCGCAGGTCCCTGGCTCTGGCCCTGGTGATGGTGCCGTTCTGGACGAACTTCCTCGTCCGCACCCTCGGCTGGCAGATCATGCTCTCCCCCGACGGGTTCCTGTCGAACTGGCTGCAGGGACTCGGGCTGCTCGACGGCCCCCTCGACATCCTCTACACGCGAACGGCAGTGCAGATCGGCGTCGTCTACAACTATCTGCCGCTGATGATCTTGCCGCTGTTCGTCGCCATCGATGCCTCGGGCAAGAATCTGCGCGAAGCCAGCTACGACCTCGGCGCGGGAAAGGTGAAGACCTTCATGCGGGTCACGCTGCCGATGGCGATGCCGGGAGTCGTCTCCGGCTGCCTGCTCGTGTTCATCCCGCTCAACGGCGACTACGTCACGGCGACCGTCCTCGGTGGGGCGAGCGGATCCATGGTCGGTCAGCTCATCGCCAACCAATTCAACACCGCACAGAACTGGGCGGTCGGGGCGGCCATGGCGATGATCCTCATCATCTCCACCCTGGTCGTCGTCGGTCTCGGCTTCGCACTGCTCAGGCTCGGACAGTCGATCACCGCCAGATTCAACAGCGTTCCGCTGCACGATGGGAGGGCCTGAGATGCCGAAGAAGAACACGTTCGCACGGCGGACACCGACCGATATCGCTCTGCACATCTGGGGCATCCTCGTCTTCGTCTACCTGTTCGTGCCGATCGCGGTGATCATCGCCTATTCGTTCAACAACGGAAAGGTGCTCGCAAACTTCCGCGGCTTCGGACTGCACGCCTACATCAGCGGCATCAACAACGACATCATCGTCTCCTCCATCGTCACGAGCCTGCAGGCCGCCGTGGGCACTGCCATCGTCTCGACGATCTTCGGCACGCTCGGCGGAGTCGCTCTGGCCAGGGCCCCGCGTGGCGCATGGTGGGCACTCGGACTGACCGCGATCCTCGGGCTGACCCTGGTCACGCCCGAGATCGTCGACGGCATCTCGTTCCTGCCGTGGTTCGTCACCGTCGGCGTCGATTGGGGCATCACCCCGCTCAACAACGGCCTGGTCAGGCTCATCATCTCGCATGCGATGTTCTCCATGGCGATCGTGACGTTCATCGTCCGGGCCCGGCTGGCCGGAATGGACACTCAGCTCGAGGATGCCGCCGCCGACCTCGGTGCGACCCCGTGGAACCGGTTCAAGGACATCACCCTGCCGATCGCGGCCCCCGGCATCCTCGCTGGAGCGCTGATGTCGTTCACCGTCAGCCTCGACAACACGATCCTCTCGAGCTTCGTCCAACAGCCGGGCTACACCCCGTGGCCGGTCTACATCTTCTCCGCCGTCCGCGTGGCTCTGCGCCCCGAGGTCGCGGCGATGTCGACGGTGATGTTCGTGCTCACCCTCGCCGCGCTCGGCTTCGTCGGGTTCGTCCTGCGCAAGGCCGGCGGCAACGCCACCGAGATCATCAAGACCATGGCCGCCTGAAGTGCCCCTCGCCGAGGCGGCCCACCGTTCCGCTCCGACCCGCACCTGCTGCCTCGCAGAGTGCACACCGACCGCACCGTGAAGAAAGTGAAGTGACATGGACGTGCATACCGCTTTGGCCGACGCCTCGACCATCCCGTTCTGGCTCGACACCGAGATCCGTCCGGAGCCGCTGCCGCCGCTGACCGAGGACCGCGAGACAGACCTCCTCGTCGTCGGCGGCGGGTTCACGGGCCTGTGGACTGCACTGCAGGCCAAGGAACGGGACCCGAATCGTCGTGTCGTTCTCGTCGAGGCGAATTCGATCGGGTGGGCCGCCTCGGGGCGCAATGGCGGTTTCTGCGCTGCCAGCCTCACTCACGGCTATGACAACGGGGAAGCCCACCTGCCGGAGGAGAACGAGCGTCTCGCGCAGCTGGGTCGGGAGAACCTCGACGCCATCGAAGCCGCCGTTGCAAAATACGGGATGGACGTCGAGTTCGAACGCACGGGCGAGCTCGATGTCGCCACCGAGGACTACCAGGTCGCCGAGCTGCGGGAGGCACACGATCCCGACTCCGGTTTCATCTTCCTCGATCAGCAGGAGCTCGCGGGGATCGTGAAGTCGCCGACGTACAAGGGTGCGCTGTGGGATTCTCGCGAGGTCGCGATGGTCCATCCGGCGAAGCTGTGCTGGGAGCTGCTGCGTGTCATCCGCGAACTCGGAGTCGAGGTCTTTGAAGGCACGAAGGTCACCGATGTCAGCGATGCGAAGACGACCGTGCGGGTGCAGACCCGCGTGACTGCGGAGACGATCGAAGACTGTGCAACCGCTCCGTGCAGCACGATCACGGCGAAGCGCGTGGCACTGGCGACGAACGTGTTCCCTTCACTGCTCAAACGGGTGAGTCTGCATACGGTTCCCGTCTACGATTACGCGCTGATGACCGAGCCCCTCAGCGATGAGCAGATGGCTGCGATCGGGTGGGAGGGCCGCCAGGGCATCGGCGACTGTGCAAATCGCTTCCACTACTACCGGCTGACTGCGGACAATCGGATCCTCTTCGGCGGCTGGGACGCCGTCTACCACTTCGGGCGGCAGGTGTCGTGGAAGTACGATCAGCGGCCCGAGACCTTCGAGACCCTCGCCGAACACTTCTTTGAGACCTTCCCGCAGCTGATCGGTCTGAAGTTCACCCACAAATGGGGTGGGCCGATCGACACCTGTTCGCGGTTCTTCTCGTTCTTCACCTCCGCCTATGGGCGGAAGGTCGCCATGGCTGCCGGCTTCACCGGGCTCGGGGTGGGGGCATCTCGGTTCGCCGGGACGGTCATGCTCGATCTGCTGTCCGGTGAGGACACCGAGCTGACCGAACTCGAGATGGTTCGGAAGCTGCCGCTGCCGTTCCCGCCCGAGCCCATGGCGTGGCTGGGAATCAGAATGACGACGAATGCGCTGATCAAGGCCGATGAGAACGAGGGCAGGCGCGGACCGCTGCTCAAAGTCCTCGATGCGGTTGGCATGGGCTTCGATTCCTGAGGCCCCCGACTCGTCCGGCGACCGGACCGCGGGCGGGGAATCCGGCCGTGGTTGGTAGACTCAGGGTGAGCGCGGGAGGAACTCCCGAACACTTTCACAAAGGAGCAGTACACGCATGGCACGTGTCGTCGTTGAGGTGATGCCCAAACCCGAGATCCTTGACCCCCAGGGCAAGGCGATCTCCGGCGGACTGACCCGCCTGGGGTTCACCGGGTTCGGTGAGGTTCGTCAGGGCAAGAGGTTCGAGCTCGAGGTCGAAGGCGAAGCCACCGAGGAGGTCCTCGCCCAGGCGCGCGAAGCCGCGGAGAAGCTCCTGTCGAACCCCGTGATCGAGAACGTCGTGGCAGTCCGCGTGGCCGAGGACGCATCGTGACCGCTGTCGCTGCTGATCCCACCACCGAGGCGGCGCCTGAGTCCGGCGTCTCCGTCGGAGTCGTCACGTTCCCCGGAACGCTTGATGACCGGGACGCCGCTCGTGCCGTCCGTCTGGCCGGGGCGAACCCGGTGAACCTGTGGCATGCGGATTCGACCCTGTCCGGAGTCGACGCCGTCATCCTGCCGGGCGGGTTCTCCTATGGTGACTATCTGCGCTGCGGTGCGATCGCCGGATTCGCTCCGATCATGGAGTCCGTCGTCGCTGCGGCGAACGCCGGCATGCCGGTACTCGGCATCTGCAACGGCTTCCAGATCCTCTGCGAATCCCGTCTGCTGCCGGGTGCGCTCATCCGCAACGATCACCAGCATTTCATCTGCCGCGACCAAGATCTGGTCGTGGAGAATGCGAACACCGCGTGGACTTGTGACTATGAGCAGGGTCAGACGATCCGCGTTCCGCTGAAGAACGGTGAGGGCGGGTTCGTCGCCACCGACGAGGTGCTCGACGAACTCGAGTCCACCGGACGCGTGGTCTTCCGCTACCAGGGCTTCAATCCGAACGGCTCTCTGCGCGACATCGCCGGAATCACGAACGAAGCGGGCAACGTCGTCGGTCTCATGCCGCACCCCGAACACGCCGTCGAGGCCGGTTTCGGTCCCGAGGACGGCGGCGGAATCGACGGTCAGGGGTTCTTCTCCTCGGCCGTGCGCACTCTCGTCGCCAAGGGCTGAGCCACCCTGCGTTCGGACGAAGAGTCCCGACGCCCGGATTGATGCCGAGCCTCGGGACTCTTTGTCCTTCCCTGTGACGAAGTCCGCTGCGGTGATTTCACTCAGTGGGTTCGGTGGGATCTACGTCGATCTTCGCCGAGTCCTCGAGATCACCGCATTCGGCCACAGCCTCGTACTCGCCTGTCGGCGGCATACCTTCTCGCGGCATGTACCGCACTGACGCGGACTCGTCTTCACCAGCCACCTGGCTCTTCTCCCAGATCTTCTTCCTGCCGTCTTCATCCTTCCTGTACACGGTGAAGTCGACCTCGTCCTCGGCCGAGCAGTTGACCATCGTCAGGTTGAGTCCCTCTTGGTAGAGTCCTTCGTCGAGCATCGTCGAATCCGGATCCATCACGAGGGTGCCGTCATCGTAGTCGCCTCGATCGCCTTCGATGATGCGCACTCGTGTGTGAAACACTCGCTCCGGTTCAGCGCCGCGTTCGAGTTTCACTGTGAATTCGACGTTCGCCCTGGCATCAGGTTCCTTGTCCATCGTGACAGCGCCGTCGAATGCTCCGTCCTTCTCCACGTCATGCAACTCATTGTCCAAGCTAGTCGACACCCTGTCGCCCTTCTTGAGCCCATCGATCGTGTATTCGATGCCCTTGCCGTGGGTGACTTCATACGGTGTCATCGTCCGATATTTCAGCGCCAGGTCCGCTTCTTTGACCACCGAGTCATCGCTCGAATCGGCGCTTCCGGAGGAGGGTGCCTCGTTCGAATGAACTCCGTCCGACACGGCGACTTCCGTACCCGAAGCCGAGGCTGCCGCCGTTCCGACTGCGAGTGCCGAGATGCCGAGGGCTGCAGTTGCAGCGAGTGCGAGCTTCTTCATTGTGATCACCTTTCTTTCGTCCTTGCCGGAGATGTTCTGAAAGCGTTTCTGCCGTATTCGGTAGTGGTGCGACCGTAGGCAGGACGAAAGGATTCTGTGGAGTTCTGATCATTGTGGTCATGACAACTTCGAAACAACATTCCGAGCCGCTTCGTGACGTCAAAGTAACCTGCCGAATCGAACGCTGAACCGGCACTCAGAGTCGATTGGCGCGCGCAGTGGCGCCCTCACCGAGGCGATACTGTCGTTCCAGGTCATCGCCGCTGCTCCGGTGGGGCTGGGGCAGAGCGGGCTGTGCCGGATTCTGCGTGCAGTTGTCAGTGCTCAGGTACTGATCAGATTTCCGATCACAGCGTCATCACTCCGCAGAATTCGGCAGGATGTATTGTTATCGGAGGTTTCGGTGTTTACCGCGACCGCCCTCCCCTGCTCCCGGGTTCGAAAGCAGGGGATCGACCGAGGTTGCAGTGACCGGGACGCGTTCAGTCGTCGGCCCAATCGAGTCCGACGGCGGTCTCGAGAGTGCTGTTCGTGGCGTGCAGAGGGACGGCCCAGGTCTTGTCCCCGACCATTCCGTCGGTGTCGACCTTGCCCCACTTCTGGAACCCTTTGACGGACTTCTCTGTGTCGGCTCCGAAGTCACCGTCTGCTTCGCCGGGCGACGGCCAGTCGCCGTTGTCCGCCCCGGCAGCGAGGACCTCCTGCAGATCGCGGACGACATCGCCCTTCGACCCGGACTTCAACAGAGGCATCGGTCCGCCGTTCGGCAGTGCCTCCCAGGTGTCCTTTCCGACGATGCCGTCGTCATCCAGACCGACGCTCTTTTGAAACCGTTTGACTCCGGCTTCGGTATCGGGCCCGAAGTCACCGTCGACATCGACACTCAGATCAGGTGTCCTCCGCAATGCCCTCTGGGCACGCAGGACCGCGGTGCCTTTGTCGCCACGTTTGATTTCGGGCTGTCCTGGATTGGACATGTTTCTGCTCCTCTTTCCTTGGGGATCGTGGAAGCTTCCTTGCCTCCACGACGACCAAGCTAAGTCCGTTGTTTCTGCACCTGCAAGGCCCGGACGAGACTCAGCCGGAGTGCACGCGAACGGGTTCAGCACTGCCGCAGAATACAGCACGGATCGGCCCCGGTTCTTCGACTCGAAGTCGAGGAACCGGGACCGATCGCTTCCGCCAGGACCGTCTCTCACCGTCGGGCCGGGTTCAGTCACCAACCCGACGGGTTTTCGGTCGCTGTCAGCTCTTGTTCTTCCGGCGGGCCAAGCCGATGGCTGTTCCGCCGCCGAGGATGAGCAGAGCGCCTGCAGCCAGACCGGTCAGTTCAGCACCGGTGCGCGGCATCGACGAGCCGCCTCCGGAACCGCCGGCTCCACCGGAGTCTCCTCCGTCCCCGCCACCGGACTCACCGCCAGTGACGACGAATTCGCCTGACCGGCTGACGTCCATGCATTCGGCGATCACCTGGTACGTCCCGACGTAGTAAGCAGGGTCATCTCCGAGCCCGTAGACGTGGATTCCGGCTGCGCCCTCTTCATTGGCCGTTGCGGTCTGTTCGTAGAGCTTTTCCTTCTTGCCCTCTGACCACACCTCGAAATTCACATCGGCATCCGGGACGCATTTGTTGACCATCAGCTGCACACCTTGGTCTCGGTCGATGAAGTCCTCCCCTGAGATCGTCTCGGGGCTGATCGAGAGCTTCGGGTCGACGACGCTGCCGTCATCGGTGACTGTGAACGTGGCCTCTGCGCTCTTGTCGCCGCATGAGGCCACGACGTTGAAGTCACCGACCCATGCTGTGCCGCCATCACCTTCGGGAAGGAACTGGACGGATCCGGCTGCGTCCTCACCTGCTTTCTGGGTTTCTTCCCAGATCACGGTGTCGGGATTCTTCGCGGAGCTCACCTCGAACTTCACGTTGGAGTCGACGTGGCAGTTGACGAGAGTGATGTTGACACCATTCTCGAGGAATACGGCCAGCTTCTGGCTCTGTGGAGTGATGCTGAGATCCGCATCATCACCGTCCTCGTTCTCAGTGACCGAATACGTCGTCTCTGCCGTTGTGTCGCCGCACTTCGCCCTGACCACGAATTCACCGATCCATCCGTCGCCACCGGTGCCGGGCATGAAGGACGCAGAGACTGAACCGTCATCGCCGGCGGTCTTCGTCTCTTCCCAGATGTTCGTGTTCTCGCCCTTGCGGACGATGGTGACGGTCACATCTTCGCCCGGTTCGCAGCTGCTCACGGTGATGTCGACACCGTTGTCAAGATACGAATCGATCCCCTGGCTCTGCGGATCGACGCTGACGGACGCATCCGAATCATCTTGGTTTTCGGTGATCTCCACGTTGCCGGTGAACGTCTTCGGCTCCTGGCCGTCACGGGCGACGGTCACGGTGACATCGACGACATCGCCGACCTTGAGCTCGGTATTGCCGCGGAGCTCTCCGTTGAACGTACCGTCGTTGTCGACGGTGATGGAACCGTTCTCACCGGGGCTGGCAGTCACGGTGTCTCCGGCTTTCAGACCGGTGATCGTGTAGGGGATGGCTTCAGCCGCCTCGTCGACCGGCATCGTTGACTGGTCGAGCGAGAACGAAGCGTCGATCGGGGCCGAGTCCTCGGTCGGTTCGTCCGATCCTTCGTCCGGATCTGCTGGCCCTTCGCCGTCACCGGGATCAGCCGCGTTCTCGTCGCCGACCGGATCAGTCGAGTCCTCACCGTCGCCTGGCTCTGCGGGTGTGCTGCCGTCGTCGGAATCAGCAGCGTCCTCACCGGGGTCCGTGGGCGGGTCCTCAGTCCCCGGGAATTCTGCGTCTCCGGATCCTGACGCCTGCACGACCGTCGCATCGGCTGAGCTGTCGTCGGCCAGCGCGACCGCCGGACTCACTCCTCCGATGGAGAGAGCCAGGGCGAACGTTGCCGCCATTGCCAACCGTTTCATGATGGTCCTTCCAGAGTTCTGGCCGGTTGCCGTTTTCACTTGTGGCAAGGACCATACGCAGGCGATGGGGTGCGCACGACTTTAGTTCATTTAGGTCATGACAGAAGTGATAGAGGTGTTTTGCCGAATGTTTATCACTTCGCAATACTGTTCGCGCATCCCGATTCCGGCACTCCGCCTATTCGCACCAGGTTCTGCACCCTCACCTGCGCAGCAACGTCGATTCGGCCACAGAGTTCCGCACGACAGCGTGGTCGGAGCTGTGTCACATTTAGGTCGTTCTCAGCGTTTTCGACTCAGAAAACGTTATGCCGGATTTTCGTTCTCCGCCAGATTTCTGCGGTGAATGCGAGGCAGGGTCCCCGTGCTCGAGCACGAGGACCCTGCGACAGGACCCAACAGTCAGATCTGCGGGGAGGGACCGTCGTCCTCTGCCGGCGCCTCAGTGGTTTCACCTTCGGTATCAGGTCCGTCTGTGCCGTCACCTTCGGAAGCCGCAGTCTCGTCGACCGGCGCACCGACCTCCGGCTCTGCCTCGGCGAGCACCTCAGCGGTGAACTGCTCCTCAGCGTCCTCTCCGCGGAACTGCGACATGTACAACCGGTGGTAGGCGCCTTCGGCGGCAAGCAGCTGCTCGTGATTGCCGTGCTCGACGATCGCACCATCCTCCATCACAAGGATGGTGTGGGCGTCACGGATCGTCGACAGCCGGTGGGCGATGACGAACGAGGTCCGATCGGTCCGCAGGGCCGCCATCGCCTGCTGCACGAGCACCTCGGTGCGGGTGTCGACCGAGGAGGTCGCCTCATCGAGGATGAGCAGCGAGGGGTCGGCGAGGAAGGCTCGGGCGATGGTGATGAGCTGTCGTTCACCGGCCGAGACGCTTCCGCCGTCGGAGTCGATGATGGTGTCGTATCCATCGGGCAGCTGCCGGACGAATCGGTCGACCATCGTCGCCTTGGCGGCCGCGACCACTTCCTCGTCGGTGGCGCCCAACCGACCATAGCGGATGTTGTCGGCGATCGTGCCTTCGAACAGCCAGGCGTCCTGAAGCACCATGCCCACATGCGACCGGAGGTCGGCACGGCTGAGGTCGCGGGTGTCGATGCCGTCGAGGAAGATGGTTCCGCCCGTGATCTCGTAGAAGCGCATCACGAGGTTGACCAGAGTGGTCTTGCCGGCGCCGGTCGGGCCGACGATCGCCACTGTGTGTCCCGGTTCGGCGGTGAAGGACACCTTCTCGATGAGAGGCGCCTCCGGAGCGTAGCGGAAGCTCACCTCGGAGAACTCGACCTTTCCCGGGGTGCGCGGGGGCAGCTCCTGCTGGACTTCGTCGGCGTCCTCCTCCTCGGCGTCGAGCAGCTCGAAAGTCCGTTCCGCCGAGGCGACACCGGACTGGAGCATATTCGCGACACCGGCCATCTCGGAGATCGGCTGCGAGAACTCACGGGAGTACTGGATGAACGCGGTCGCATCGCCGAGCGTCATCTGTCCGGTCGCCACCTTGAGGCCGCCGGCGACGGCGATGAGGACATAGCTGAGGTACGACACGAACTGCATCGAAGGCATGATCATGCCGGAGACGAACTGCGCTCCGGCCGATGCCTTGTACAGCGATTCGTTGCGACGGTCGAACTCCTCGAGCATGACTTCGTCCCGACCGAAGGCCCGGACGATGTCGAGGCCGGAGAACGACTCTTCGACGTGTCCGTTGACCTCACCGGTGTGCTTCCACTGCGCTTTGAACAGCTTCTGCGACCGGGTGCCGATGACACCGGCGATGATCGCCGACAGCGGCAGAGCGATGAGAGCCAGCAGTGCGAGCTGCCAGGACACGATGAACATCATCACGCCGATGCCGATGATCGTCAGCGCCGACTGCACGAGCTGCGAGAACGCCTGCTGCAGGGCCTGCTGGATGTTGTCTACGTCGTTGGTCACTCGAGACATCACGTCGCCACGCTGCCGAGTGTCGAAGTAGCGCAGCGGCAGACGGTTGATCTTGCGTTCGATGTCCTCACGCAGTCGGTAGACCACGCGCATAACGAGGGCATTGAGGATGTACCCCTGCGCCCACATCAGCATCGAGGCCACCAGGTACATGAGCAGGACGACAATGATGATCTGGCCGAGCGCAGTGAAGTCGATTCCCTGCCCGGGCACCACCTCGGCGGTGGAGAGCATATCGGCGAAGTCGTCGCGGCCTTCGGCTCGGGCACCGGCGATGATGTCGTCGATGTTCGCACCCTCGGGCAGCTGCGCACCGATGACTCCGGAGTAGACGACGTCCATCGCCTTGCCGAGCACCTTGGGAGCGATGACGGTGAGGACGACGGAACCGACGACGAGGGCGACGACACCGATCATGCCTTTCTTCTCACTCGCCATGAGTCCGAACAGGCGTTTGACGGAAGGCCAGAAGTGCTTGGCCTTGCGCGGAGGTGTGCCGCCGCTCATCTCGAGCTCTTCGCCGCTGGGGATATATTCGTCTTCCGCTGCCACCACGGTTTCTGTCGAGGTGTCATTGGCCATGTCAGTTCACCTCTTCCGTGGTCAGCTGCGATTCGATGATCTCGCGGTAGGTCGGGTTCGTCTCGGCGAGTTCCTCATGAGTGCCGCGACCGACGATCTTCCCAGCCTCGAGGACGATGATCTGATCAGCGTCCCGGATCGTCGACACGCGTTGGGCGACGACGATGACGGTGGCATCCCCCGTCGACTCGTCGAGGGCCGCCCGCAGCCGTGCGTCGGTGGCGACGTCGAGAGCGGAGAACGAATCGTCGAACACGTAGATCCGCGGCTTCACCGTCAGGGCTCTGGCGATGCACAGACGCTGACGCTGCCCGCCGGAATAGTTCGTGCCTCCCTGGGCGACGCGCTCTTCAAGCTGATCGTTCTTCTCGGCCACGAAGCCATCGGCCTGAGCGATGCGCAGAGCCTCCCACAGCTCTTCGTCAGTAGCGTCCTCATTGCCGAAGCGCAGGTTCGAAGCGATCGTCCCGGAGAACAGGTACGGCTTCTGCGGCACCAGGCCGATGAGCTGTGCCAGCTGGTGGCGGTTGAACTCGGTGACAGGGTTTCCGTCGATGAAGATCTCGCCTGCCTGCGGATCGATGAGTCTGGGGATGAGATTGACGATCGTGGACTTGCCCGAACCAGTCGATCCGATGATGGCGGTGGTCGTTCCGGGCTGGGCAGTGAAGGTCAAACCTTCCAGCACGGGCTCCTCGGCGCCGGGGTATCCGAAGGTGACATTGCGGAATTCGAGCTCACCGCGGCCGGGCAGATCCGTGACACCGGCCGGGATTGTCATCGTGCTTCGGGTGCCGAGGATCTCTGAGATGCGTTCGGCGCAGACGACGGCGCGCGGAATCATCATCATCATGAATACGCCCATCATCACGGCCACGAGGATCTGCAGCAGGTATTGGAGGAACGCGGTCAGCGATCCCACTTCCATCTGTCCGGCATCGACGCGGTGACCGCCGAACCACAGGACGGCTGCAGTTGCGAGGTGGAGGATCATCATGATGGCGGGGAACATGAGGACGAACAGATTGCCGACCTTGACCGAGGTTTCGGTCAGAGCACGGTTGGCATCGGCGTAGCGGTCGGTCTCGAAGGGTTCACGGACGAAGGCGCGGATGACGCGGATGCCGGTGATCTGTTCGCGCAGAACGCCGTTGATATCGTCGACCTGGTCCTGCATGCGGCGGAACAGCGGCATGAGGAGGTAGACGAGGATGGCGACGACGATGAACAGGACCGGCACGGAGACCCACACCAGCCAGGACAGCCCGGCGTCTTCACGCAGGGCCATGATGATGCCGCCGATGCACATGATCGGTGTCGAGACCATGAAGTTCAGGGTCATGAGCACCAGCATCTGAACCTGTTGGACGTCGTTGGTGTTCCGGGTGATGAGGGTGGCGGACCCGAATTTTCCGACTTCGAGCATCGACAGGTCATCGACCTGCCGGTAGATGGCTCTGCGGAGGTCACGACCGACGCCCATTCCCGTGCGGGCGCCGAAGTAGATCGCGGTGATTGCTGTGACGACCTGCACGAAGCAGACGAGCAGCATCGTCATGCCCGTCGACCAGATGAAGTCGGTGTCTCCCTTGGCGACACCTTCATCGATGATTCGAGCATTGAGGCTGGGAAGGTACAGCGCTGCTATGGTCGAGGCCAATTGCAGGATGACGACGAGAAAGATGAACGGCCAGTAGTTTTTGGCGTATTTCAGGGACAGGCGGAGTAGTGCCACGTTGAACGTCCTGAGTGAAGAGTGGCTGACAATTGAGTCGTGAGTGTTGCGAAGCGCAACAAACTACCTTACATGGATTCTCCTCCCAGAGATAGATGATCGGGGCGGCGGATCGGGCTCTTCAGTTGAGACCTCTACCTCATCATGAGGCACTGACACGGGCTTCGCACCGCGTGCCTCCTCGATTCTCGGGCGCTCCCGCATACGCTTGAAAGCATGAGCTCAACTCTGCAGGATCTGGTCAATCGCGCCGTCTTCTATTCGACGGAGGTGCAGACGCATTTCGGTGCGCTCATCTCCGACGCCGAGTGGGAAGTCGACTTCAGCTCCGACCCGCACCTGACGTTCACGTCGGCCGACGGCGCCGTCCTGCGCACCCGGCCGCATCTGCTCGGTTCGGAGTCCGACCGGGAGAAGACGTGGCTGTGGGGGTGGGAGAACGTCAATGACTTCCCCGATGCTGTCGTGGGCCTGTCCCACGAGGTGCGCAAGTTCGGTGCCGCGGAAGAGGTCACCGAGCTCACGACCCCCGAGATCTCCCTCGATGAGGAACTCGCTCTGCGTCTGACCCTGGCGTCGAAGGAAGCCACCGACAATTGGGCCCACTATCCTGCCGCCGCTGGTGCCGGTACAACTGTGTGGCTCCTCGTCGAAGCCGCCGAGATCGCGCTGCCCACACCGCAGGTCAAGGTGTCTGTGCGGGCACTCATGCAGGGGTTGACGCAGACGACAGTCACCGACCACCGGGCGGCCATCGAGTCGTACGTCGCCAAGCGCGGAATTCCGACGGCGGACCTCCCCGAGGGCGGCATGCGGATGCTGTTCGCCGACGGCTCCGCGGATCTGTCGTTCGACGATCAGCGACGCATCTCCAACTGCGACCTGAATGCGCCCCTCGAGGGCGAGGCTGCCGAGCAGTTCGCCGCCGCTGCGGGGTCCACCGGCACCCCCACCGAGGCGGCCGCCTCCTCCCGTACGCCAGGCTCGGCCTCCGCTCCCGCCGCGGAGGAAGCTGCGGCACCAGCTGCGACGGCACCTTCGGCTCCCGCGCCCGCTCCGGTGGAGGAACCGTCCCGGACGGAAACCCAGCCGGTCGAGGAACCCGCCGCTGAGGCGACCCCAACGGCCGAGACCCAGGCCGACGACGCTGCAGAGCCCGCAGCGGAGGCTGCAGACGCTTCGACACAGGACAAGCAGCCGGAGGTCGAGCAGTCGGCAGGAGACGAACCTGTTGAGCCCGCTGCGGCGAAGACTCCGATCGAGGAAGAGCCTGCCAAGGAGGCCAAGCCGAAGAAGAAGGGGCTGTTCTCGAAGCTGTTCGGGCGCTGAAACACCAACGAGCTGGTAGATCACCGGCATCACCTTTGGGACCCCGCCGATCGGTGGGGTCCCTCACGATTCATCGGCTTTCAGCGATTGACAGGTGTCTCGGGGCCCCACCGGAAGCCACGGCTGAAGAGGAACCGTCGCTCTTCATCGTTGCGCAGCTTCAGTTCCGCGTCGTCCGATTGCAGCGAGAACGCCCTCGCCCCCGTCTTCGAGTACCGGCACTCGACTGTGCCGATGGAGTCACGAATCAGCCCCTGAGCACCTTTGCGAACCGGGTAGAACTCTGCTGTGATGACCACCCCATCGACTATGAACACACGGACAACGATCTCCATGTCACCAGCCACGAGGCACTCCGACGCTTCCTCCACCTCCCCTGGTTGCTACCTGACGGGGGCCCAGCAACCCCGCGCCAGGTAGCTGGGCCCCCGCCAAGTAGCACCAACCACCACACAACCCACCCAACACACTCATTCGTGAATACAGTGATGGCCCCGCCCAAAAACTGGACGAGGCCATCACCCCAAAAAGAATATTGCGGCAGTCACTTACTCTCCCACAACCACCAAGTTGCAGTACCATCAGCGCGAATGGGCTTAGCTACCGGGATCGGAACGGTTAACCGGGCGTTTCCCCACCACTATCACCACCGCAAAACCAACAAACCACCACCACAACCCCACACAAGGTCATCAGCGGTAATGGTCCAAGAACCGCACAGCGAACGCGAACACCAAAAAACCTATGCAACATGCACACCCACAACGGGGCATGAACTCTTCCAGCCACAACTAGAAAAGACTACTCACAAAACAAACTCGCACACACACCAACCCCAACAAAAAGAAAGTGGTTGATGAGTGATCGGTGTATTAGTACCAGTCAACTCCACACCTCACAGTGCTTCCATACCCGGCCTATCAACCCCATCATCTATAGGACACCTCCCCTGACAACAGTCAGTTGGAAATCTCATCTCGGAGCCGGCTTCCCGCTTAGATGCTTTCAGCGGTTATCCATCCCGAACGTAGCCAACCAGCCATGCTCCTGGCGGAACAACTGGCACACCAGAGGTTCGTCCGTCCCGGTCCTCTCGTACTAAGGACAGACCTCCACAAATTTCCTACGCACGCAGCGGATAGGGACCGAACTGTCTCACGACGTTCTAAACCCAGCTCGCGTACCGCTTTAATGGGCGAACAGCCCAACCCTTGGGACCGACTCCAGCCCAGGATGCGACGAGCCGACATCGAGGTGCCAAACCATGCCGTCGATATGGACTCTTGGGCAAGATCAGCCTGTTATCCCCGAGGTACCTTTTATCCGTTGAGCGACCACGCTTCCACAAGCCATGGCCGGGTCACTAGTCCCAGCTTTCGCTCCTGCTCGACACGTCCGTCTCACAGTCAAGCTCCCTTGTGCACTTACACTCGACACCTGATTGCCAACCAGGCTGAGGGAACCTTTGGGCGCCTCCGTTACTCTTTAGGAGGCAACCGCCCCAGTTAAACTACCCATCAGGCACTGTCCCTGAACCCGATCAGGGTCCGAAGTTCAGGAATCCACTATGGTCAGAGTGGTATTTCACCGATCGACTCCACCCCAACTAGCGTCAGGGCCTCTACGTCTTCCACCTATCCTACACAAACCACACCGAATCCCAATACCAAACTATAGTGAAGGTCTCGGGGTCTTTCCGTCCTGCTGCGCGTAACGAGCATCTTTACTCGTAATGCAATTTCGCCGAGTTCGTGGTTGAGACAGCAGAGAAGTCGTTACGCCATTCGTGCAGGTCGGAACTTACCCGACAAGGAATTTCGCTACCTTAGGATGGTTATAGTTACCACCGCCGTTTACTGGGGCTTAAATTCTCCGCTTCACCCTTACGAGTTAACAGGTCCTCTTAACCTTCCAGCACCGGGCAGGCGTCAGTCCGTATACATCGACTTACATCTTCGCACGGACCTGTGTTTTTAATAAACAGTCGCTTCTCTCTGGCCTCTGCGACCACCACCAGCACATCCCCACGCATGGTGAGTTCACCGGGATGGTCCCCCTTCTCCCGAAGTTACGGGGGCATTTTGCCGAGTTCCTTAACCACGATTCTCTCGATCACCTTAGTATTCTCTACTCGACCACCTGTGTCGGTTATAGGGTACGGGCAACACACACCCTCACGTCGATGCTTTTCTCGGCAGCAGAGGATCACCAGATCACCCCACCCATGTGGGGCGCCCATCAGCTCTCACACTCTGTGTGGGGACGGATTTACCTACCCCCACGTGCTACAACCTTAGACCGTGACTACCATCGCACGGCCTGGCTACCTTTCTGCGTCACACCTCACGCTTACCGACTCCACACTCAGGTCCCCCACTCAAACCCAACCACAGACCCGAAGGCCTGACGGGATCATCACAGGGTTAGTTTCATGTGTTTTGGTACTGTCGGTTGTGTGTCGGTACCAGAATATCAACTGGTTGTCCATCGACTACGCCTGTCGGCCTCGCCTTAGGTCCCGACTTACCCAGGGCGGATTAGCCTAGCCCTGGAACCCTTGGTCATCCGGTGGACGGGTTTCTCACCCGTCTTTCGCTACTCATGCCTGCATTCTCACTCGAATCGCCTCCACCACTCGTTCACACGGCAGCTTCACCAGCAACTCGACGCTCCCCTACCCAACACCACACCATTACGGCTATACGTGATGCTGCCACAACTTCGGCGGTGTACTTAGCCCCGCTACATTATCGGCGCTCAATCACTTGACCAGTGAGCTATTACGCACTCTTTCAAGGATGGCTGCTTCTAAGCCAACCTCCTGGTTGTCTTCGCAACTGAACATCCTTTCCCACTGAGCACACGCTTAGGGGCCTTAGTTGATGGTCTGGGCTGTTTCCCTCTCGACAATGAAGCTTATCCCCACTGTCTCACTGCCACGCTGAACCTTGACTGGCATTCGGAGTTTAGTTGACGTCAGTAACCCGGTAGGGCCCATCAGCCATCCAGTAGCTCTACCTCCAGCAAGAACCACGCAACGCTGCACCTAAATGCATTTCGGGGAGAACCAGCTATCACAGAGTTTGATTGGCCTTTCACCCCTAACCACAGGTCATCCCCTCCATTTTCAACTGAAGTGGGTGCGGGCCTCCACGCGCTCTTACACACGCTTCACCCTGCCCATGGCTAGATCACTCCGCTTCGGGTCTAGGACACGCGACTAGAATCGCCCTCTTCGGACTCGCTTTCGCTACGGCTACCCCACACGGGTTAACCTCGCCACGCACCGCTAACTCGCAGGCTCATTCTTCAAAAGGCACGCCATCACAGTCATCAAGATACTGCTCTGACGGATTGTAAGCACATGGTTTCAGGTACTCTTTCACTCCCCTCCCGGGGTACTTTTCACCATTCCCTCACGGTACTCATCCGCTATCGGTCATCAGGAAGTATTTAGCCTTACCAGGTGGTCCTGGCAGATTCACACGAAATTCCACGAGTTCCGTGCTACTCGGGCAACGCACACACTGCGACAGGCTGACGTTTCGTCTACGGGACTCTCACCCACTCCGGTCCTGTTTCCCACCAGGTTCGACTACACCAACACACATCACAGACCAGCCATGCTGAACCAGACCATGCACACCCCACAACACCCCGCCAGCAAAACCAGCACGCTTGACACTGACAAGGTTTAGGCTCATCCAGTTTCGCTCGCCACTACTCCCGGAATCATTGTTATTTTCTCTTCCTGCGGGTACTGAGATGTTTCACTTCCCCGCGTTCCCCCCACATGCCCTATATATTCAGACACGGGTCACCACCCTCACGAGTGGCGGGGTTTCCCCATTCGGACATCCTCGGATCAACGCCTGTTTATCGGCTCCCCGAGGCTTATCGCAGATTTCCACGTCCTTCATCGGCTCCTGATGCCAAGGCATCCACCATGCGCTCTTACACACTCACCCAACCCCTCACAGGGACTGGCTGACGTGCGCGCGAAAAATTGTTTCATTCACCTTCACTAGATGATGACAAGAAAAATCACATTACATAAACAACACTCACGTGTTATTTGATGCTCGCGTCCACTATACGATTCTCAAACCACTACCAAACACCCACCACCACACAACCGCTTCACGCCGCCGCCCGGTAGTCGGGTTGGTCCTGTTGGTTGAAACCACACCCACACCTACTGTGCGGGGTTTGTGATTCCAGGACCCAATAACGTGTCCGTTCTAGCCCATACAACAATCAACGTCGACACGGCAGTCACCGGACAACGCTGGAAGGTATGAGCGGAAGAAGTGATGTTCCACCCTTGAGCACCCAACACCAACACGCACGGCCGGTTCATTGGGGTTCCTATGTATGCTCCTTAGAAAGGAGGTGATCCAGCCGCACCTTCCGGTACGGCTACCTTGTTACGACTTAGTCCCAATCACCAGTCCCACCTTAGACGGCCCCCTCCACAAGGGTTGGGACACCGGCTTCGGGTGTTACCGACTTTCGTGACTTGACGGGCGGTGTGTACAAGGCCCGGGAACGTATTCACCGCAGCGTTGCTGATCTGCGATTACTAGCGACTCCGACTTCACGTAGTCGAATTGCAGACTACGATCCGAACTGAGACTGGCTTTAAGGGATTCGCTTACCCTCACGGGTTCGCCTCTCTCTGTACCAGCCATTGTAGCATGCGTGAAGCCCAAGACATAAAGGGCATGATGATTTGACGTCATCCCCACCTTCCTCCGAGTTGACCCCGGCAGTCTCCTATGAGTTCCCACCATCACGTGCTGGCAACATAGAACGAGGGTTGCGCTCGTTGCGGGACTTAACCCAACATCTCACGACACGAGCTGACGACAACCATGCACCACCTGTACACCAGCTCCAAAGAGAAGAACTGTTTCCAGAACGGTCCAGTGTATGTCAAGCCTTGGTAAGGTTCTTCGCGTTGCATCGAATTAATCCGCATGCTCCGCCGCTTGTGCGGGCCCCCGTCAATTCCTTTGAGTTTTAGCCTTGCGACCGTACTCCCCAGGCGGGGCACTTAATGCGTTAGCTACGGCGCGGAGAACGTGGAATGCCCCCCACACCTAGTGCCCAACGTTTACGGCATGGACTACCAGGGTATCTAATCCTGTTCGCTCCCCATGCTTTCGCTCCTCAGTGTCAGTTACAGCCCAGAGTCCCGCCTTCGCCACCGGTGTTCCTCCTGATATCTGCGCATTTCACCGCTACACCAGGAATTCCAGACTCCCCTACTGCACTCTAGTCAGCCCGTACCCACTGCACGCGCAACGTTAAGCGTTGCGTTTCCACAGCAGACGTGACCAACCACCTACGAGCTCTTTACGCCCAATAATTCCGGACAACGCTCGTACCCTACGTATTACCGCGGCTGCTGGCACGTAGTTAGCCGGTACTTCTTCTGCAGGTACCGTCACTTTCGCTTCTTCCCTGCTGAAAGCGGTTTACAACCCGAAGGCCGTCATCCCGCACGCTGCGTCGCTGCATCAGGGTTTCCCCCATTGTGCAATATTCCCCACTGCTGCCTCCCGTAGGAGTCTGGGCCGTGTCTCAGTCCCAGTGTGGCCGGTCGCCCTCTCAGGCCGGCTACCCGTCGTCGCCTTGGTAGGCCATTACCCCACCAACAAGCTGATAGGCCGCGAGCCCATCCCCAATCGAAAAACTTTCCACCACCCAACATGCGTCAGATGGTCATATCCGGTATTAGACCCAGTTTCCCAGGCTTATCCCGAAATCAGGGGCAGGTTACTCACGTGTTACTCACCCGTTCGCCACTCATCCACCAGGTGCAAGCACCCGGCTTCAGCGTTCGACTTGCATGTGTTAAGCACGCAGCCAGCGTTCGTCCTGAGCCAGGATCAAACTCTCCATAAAAAAATTATGTTACGAATGAATCCCAGCAAGACAGCCAACACACGACCACGGGGTGATCGCAGTTGACCAAAAAATACTCCCAACCAAACACGAAGACCACCCCACCACATGCGGACGGTTCAGCGAAGAACCACCCACACCAGGGTGAACCATGTTCGATCAGGTGATTGTCTCACCAGAAAAATACATGTTCTGGCATCACAACTTGTTCAAACAAACACGCTATTGGATTCTCAAACCACAAACACACACCCATCACCACACCACACAAAAACAGCATGTTCACTGGGGGTATCAGTTTCATTTTCCGCTGCCCACCCGATGTTCTGACCCCCGGATCAAACCGTGTTTGTCCTGGTCAGACCCGGTAGAAACCCTGTCTCAGTGACGGTGTTTCCGGCGGGGCAACGAGATATAACTCTAGACCAGGCAAACCCGACCACGCAAATCCAAAACCGACTTTCCCCACGTGACACCCACCACACGATCCTCGGCGCACAATGGTGCCCCTTGCGAAGAGGCCGGCTGAGTCCCAGTCTCTTCGACTGCCGAGCCCGAATACCGAGCGATTCAGCGGCCCGTGCGGATAGCTTTGCGCAGGCGTACAAGCTGCGCGTCGATGACAGTCCCCATCTCGGAGATCTCTGCCCGTCGGATCCCGCGTTCGACAGCCTGCGCCCTCCACCCCTCGACTGCACTCACGACCTCATTCAGCATCGACACAGCGGTCGGCTTCGAGAGGTGGCAGAGAGCGGCGAACTCGAGCAGCGCTTCGGCCTCGAACTCCGCGGACACGACGCCGTTGATAGCGGTCTGCCGTTCGACTGCGGCTTCCGGTTCCGGGTTGATATCGAAAGCCGGGCTCAGCTGCCATCCCGCGTCAGATCGAATGAATCCATGGTT
Source organism: Brevibacterium siliguriense (assembly GCF_900105315.1). Classification (NCBI taxonomy): domain Bacteria; kingdom Bacillati; phylum Actinomycetota; class Actinomycetes; order Micrococcales; family Brevibacteriaceae; genus Brevibacterium; species Brevibacterium siliguriense. Next base: position 3,830,132 of record NZ_LT629766.1, read on the forward strand.
ACGCAAGTGATCATCCGTATTGTGCAATGCCACTGAGAACGCCACTCGGCGAAACAATTCAGCGCAGTCGCTGCGCCAGCGTCGGCTGTGGTCTTCGATCGCTTCGACGATATCGAGATAGTCACCGGCTTCTCCGTCCCGACGCCCGGTTGCTGTCATCGCGCTCATATATCCGACTCGACGGTCGGCCGTGCGATCGAACCTCTGCAGAAGAAGCACGGATCTCTCGTCAATGCGCAGTAGCCGAGATTCAGAGGTGTCGATTCCGGCGCTGCGGGCAAGGTCGAGCGTCAGGCCCTCCCACGCGATGATGTCCCGCTCATCGCCGGGACGGGAGAACTTCGCGATCAGCAGCCGGCCTTCATCGTCTGCCACAGATGCTTTGGGGCGCGCGCCACCCAGAGACCCTGTCCCCGCATCGAGAAGACGCTTCACCGCCTGGTCCGACCCTTCTCCGGCCCCATCCGCAGACCGCTGCAGCTCAGGCAAGGAGAGCAGCTTCGGCACACGGCTCGTCGGGCTGAGGAAATCCTCGTCAACAGTACGACGAAACCTCAGAGCCCCCTGCCGAGTGCGATCACTGACTCCAAGCAGGAAGTCGATGTCGGTCAGACGGCGGTCACGAACGATGCCTTCGGCCACTTGCCTCCGATGCTCCTTCGCTACGAGATTACGACCCCACCGGTCAGGAGAGCAGTCGGCGAATGCACCTGGCAGACCGGGTACGTTGAATGGAGCTGTCGACAACGGGAGCTCCGGATCGATGGAATAGGCCCAGCGAGCTCCCGCGTACTCATCGGAATATTTGAACGTCGTCGAAATCTGTCCCCTTGCAATGTGGAAGTACGCCGTACCAACGAATACCGCCGTTCCGCCATAGTCCGTCTCGACCCGGATCTGCTCACTCATCGACGAACCCTGTCTGGCAAGGATTCAGCAGAACGCAGTCTTCCGACATCGGTGCTCATTGGATCGAATGAGGCCGACACGTGGTCGAGCTGCCCCAGGGCCTGCATGACCGACATAACTGCCCCGATTGAGACCCCGGCGTCTCCTCGTTCAACCTTCTGCAGCGTCGATCGAGAGATGCCGGCCCGTTCTGCGACTTCGACGGCTTTGAGCGATTGCATGAGTCGCCACCGACGAATCGAAGTTCCAATCTCGGCGAGACGGCGATCCACAAGGCGTGTAACGCTCATCAACCCTCCTTATGAGTGCAATAACCACCATATACCGACTTACGGACTAGGATACGCGTCATTAATTCAACGGGCAATGCCGGTTCCGTGCAGATCGGGAACCGCTGCTGTGCGGATGGCCTCCAGAAAATCGCGGCATCTCCGTGAGCACACCGCTCTTGGTTGCCGTCGACGAACCGGGTAGAACTCTGCTGTGATGACCACCCCATCGACTATGAACACACGGACAACGATCTCCATGTCACCAGCCACGAGGCACTCCGACGCTTCCTCCACCTCCCCTGGTTGCTACCTGACGGGGGCCCAGCAACCCCGCGCCAGGTAGCTGGGCCCCCGCCAAGTAGCACCAACCACCACACAACCCACCCAACACACTCATTCGTGAATACAGTGATGGCCCCGCCCAAAAACTGGACGAGGCCATCACCCCAAAAAGAATATTGCGGCAGTCACTTACTCTCCCACAACCACCAAGTTGCAGTACCATCAGCGCGAATGGGCTTAGCTACCGGGATCGGAACGGTTAACCGGGCGTTTCCCCACCACTATCACCACCGCAAAACCAACAAACCACCACCACAACCCCACACAAGGTCATCAGCGGTAATGGTCCAAGAACCGCACAGCGAACGCGAACACCAAAAAACCTATGCAACATGCACACCCACAACGGGGCATGAACTCTTCCAGCCACAACTAGAAAAGACTACTCACAAAACAAACTCGCACACACACCAACCCCAACAAAAAGAAAGTGGTTGATGAGTGATCGGTGTATTAGTACCAGTCAACTCCACACCTCACAGTGCTTCCATACCCGGCCTATCAACCCCATCATCTATAGGACACCTCCCCTGACAACAGTCAGTTGGAAATCTCATCTCGGAGCCGGCTTCCCGCTTAGATGCTTTCAGCGGTTATCCATCCCGAACGTAGCCAACCAGCCATGCTCCTGGCGGAACAACTGGCACACCAGAGGTTCGTCCGTCCCGGTCCTCTCGTACTAAGGACAGACCTCCACAAATTTCCTACGCACGCAGCGGATAGGGACCGAACTGTCTCACGACGTTCTAAACCCAGCTCGCGTACCGCTTTAATGGGCGAACAGCCCAACCCTTGGGACCGACTCCAGCCCCAGGATGCGACGAGCCGACATCGAGGTGCCAAACCATGCCGTCGATATGGACTCTTGGGCAAGATCAGCCTGTTATCCCCGAGGTACCTTTTATCCGTTGAGCGACCACGCTTCCACAAGCCATGGCCGGGTCACTAGTCCCAGCTTTCGCTCCTGCTCGACACGTCCGTCTCACAGTCAAGCTCCCTTGTGCACTTACACTCGACACCTGATTGCCAACCAGGCTGAGGGAACCTTTGGGCGCCTCCGTTACTCTTTAGGAGGCAACCGCCCCAGTTAAACTACCCATCAGGCACTGTCCCTGAACCCGATCAGGGTCCGAAGTTCAGGAATCCACTATGGTCAGAGTGGTATTTCACCGATCGACTCCACCCCAACTAGCGTCAGGGCCTCTACGTCTTCCACCTATCCTACACAAACCACACCGAATCCCAATACCAAACTATAGTGAAGGTCTCGGGGTCTTTCCGTCCTGCTGCGCGTAACGAGCATCTTTACTCGTAATGCAATTTCGCCGAGTTCGTGGTTGAGACAGCAGAGAAGTCGTTACGCCATTCGTGCAGGTCGGAACTTACCCGACAAGGAATTTCGCTACCTTAGGATGGTTATAGTTACCACCGCCGTTTACTGGGGCTTAAATTCTCCGCTTCACCCTTACGAGTTAACAGGTCCTCTTAACCTTCCAGCACCGGGCAGGCGTCAGTCCGTATACATCGACTTACATCTTCGCACGGACCTGTGTTTTTAATAAACAGTCGCTTCTCTCTGGCCTCTGCGACCACCACCAGCACATCCCCACGCATGGTGAGTTCACCGGGATGGTCCCCCTTCTCCCGAAGTTACGGGGGCATTTTGCCGAGTTCCTTAACCACGATTCTCTCGATCACCTTAGTATTCTCTACTCGACCACCTGTGTCGGTTATAGGGTACGGGCAACACACACCCTCACGTCGATGCTTTTCTCGGCAGCAGAGGATCACCAGATCACCCCACCCATGTGGGGCGCCCATCAGCTCTCACACTCTGTGTGGGGACGGATTTACCTACCCCCACGTGCTACAACCTTAGACCGTGACTACCATCGCACGGCCTGGCTACCTTTCTGCGTCACACCTCACGCTTACCGACTCCACACTCAGGTCCCCCACTCAAACCCAACCACAGACCCGAAGGCCTGACGGGATCATCACAGGGTTAGTTTCATGTGTTTTGGTACTGTCGGTTGTGTGTCGGTACCAGAATATCAACTGGTTGTCCATCGACTACGCCTGTCGGCCTCGCCTTAGGTCCCGACTTACCCAGGGCGGATTAGCCTAGCCCTGGAACCCTTGGTCATCCGGTGGACGGGTTTCTCACCCGTCTTTCGCTACTCATGCCTGCATTCTCACTCGAATCGCCTCCACCACTCGTTCACACGGCAGCTTCACCAGCAACTCGACGCTCCCCTACCCAACACCACACCATTACGGCTATACGTGATGCTGCCACAACTTCGGCGGTGTACTTAGCCCCGCTACATTATCGGCGCTCAATCACTTGACCAGTGAGCTATTACGCACTCTTTCAAGGATGGCTGCTTCTAAGCCAACCTCCTGGTTGTCTTCGCAACTGAACATCCTTTCCCACTGAGCACACGCTTAGGGGCCTTAGTTGATGGTCTGGGCTGTTTCCCTCTCGACAATGAAGCTTATCCCCCACTGTCTCACTGCCACGCTGAACCTTGACTGGCATTCGGAGTTTAGTTGACGTCAGTAACCCGGTAGGGCCCATCAGCCATCCAGTAGCTCTACCTCCAGCAAGAACCACGCAACGCTGCACCTAAATGCATTTCGGGGAGAACCAGCTATCACAGAGTTTGATTGGCCTTTCACCCCTAACCACAGGTCATCCCCTCCATTTTCAACTGAAGTGGGTGCGGGCCTCCACGCGCTCTTACACACGCTTCACCCTGCCCATGGCTAGATCACTCCGCTTCGGGTCTAGGACACGCGACTAGAATCGCCCTCTTCGGACTCGCTTTCGCTACGGCTACCCCACACGGGTTAACCTCGCCACGCACCGCTAACTCGCAGGCTCATTCTTCAAAAGGCACGCCATCACAGTCATCAAGATACTGCTCTGACGGATTGTAAGCACATGGTTTCAGGTACTCTTTCACTCCCCTCCCGGGGTACTTTTCACCATTCCCTCACGGTACTCATCCGCTATCGGTCATCAGGAAGTATTTAGCCTTACCAGGTGGTCCTGGCAGATTCACACGAAATTCCACGAGTTCCGTGCTACTCGGGCAACGCACACACTGCGACAGGCTGACGTTTCGTCTACGGGACTCTCACCCACTCCGGTCCTGTTTCCCACCAGGTTCGACTACACCAACACACATCACAGACCAGCCATGCTGAACCAGACCATGCACACCCCACAACACCCCGCCAGCAAAACCAGCACGCTTGACACTGACAAGGTTTAGGCTCATCCAGTTTCGCTCGCCACTACTCCCGGAATCATTGTTATTTTCTCTTCCTGCGGGTACTGAGATGTTTCACTTCCCCGCGTTCCCCCCACATGCCCTATATATTCAGACACGGGTCACCACCCTCACGAGTGGCGGGGTTTCCCCATTCGGACATCCTCGGATCAACGCCTGTTTATCGGCTCCCCGAGGCTTATCGCAGATTTCCACGTCCTTCATCGGCTCCTGATGCCAAGGCATCCACCATGCGCTCTTACACACTCACCCAACCCCTCACAGGGACTGGCTGACGTGCGCGCGAAAAATTGTTTCATTCACCTTCACTAGATGATGACAAGAAAAATCACATTACATAAACAACACTCACGTGTTATTTGATGCTCGCGTCCACTATACGATTCTCAAACCACTACCAAACACCCACCACCACACAACCGCTTCACGCCGCCGCCCGGTAGTCGGGTTGGTCCTGTTGGTTGAAACCACACCCACACCTACTGTGCGGGGTTTGTGATTCCAGGACCCAATAACGTGTCCGTTCTAGCCCATACAACAATCAACGTCGACACGGCAGTCACCGGACAACGCTGGAAGGTATGAGCGGAAGAAGTGATGTTCCACCCTTGAGCACCCAACACCAACACGCACGGCCGGTTCATTGGGGTTCCTATGTATGCTCCTTAGAAAGGAGGTGATCCAGCCGCACCTTCCGGTACGGCTACCTTGTTACGACTTAGTCCCAATCACCAGTCCCACCTTAGACGGCCCCCTCCACAAGGGTTGGGACACCGGCTTCGGGTGTTACCGACTTTCGTGACTTGACGGGCGGTGTGTACAAGGCCCGGGAACGTATTCACCGCAGCGTTGCTGATCTGCGATTACTAGCGACTCCGACTTCACGTAGTCGAATTGCAGACTACGATCCGAACTGAGACTGGCTTTAAGGGATTCGCTTACCCTCACGGGTTCGCCTCTCTCTGTACCAGCCATTGTAGCATGCGTGAAGCCCAAGACATAAAGGGCATGATGATTTGACGTCATCCCCACCTTCCTCCGAGTTGACCCCGGCAGTCTCCTATGAGTTCCCACCATCACGTGCTGGCAACATAGAACGAGGGTTGCGCTCGTTGCGGGACTTAACCCAACATCTCACGACACGAGCTGACGACAACCATGCACCACCTGTACACCAGCTCCAAAGAGAAGAACTGTTTCCAGAACGGTCCAGTGTATGTCAAGCCTTGGTAAGGTTCTTCGCGTTGCATCGAATTAATCCGCATGCTCCGCCGCTTGTGCGGGCCCCCGTCAATTCCTTTGAGTTTTAGCCTTGCGACCGTACTCCCCAGGCGGGGCACTTAATGCGTTAGCTACGGCGCGGAGAACGTGGAATGCCCCCCACACCTAGTGCCCAACGTTTACGGCATGGACTACCAGGGTATCTAATCCTGTTCGCTCCCCATGCTTTCGCTCCTCAGTGTCAGTTACAGCCCAGAGTCCCGCCTTCGCCACCGGTGTTCCTCCTGATATCTGCGCATTTCACCGCTACACCAGGAATTCCAGACTCCCCTACTGCACTCTAGTCAGCCCGTACCCACTGCACGCGCAACGTTAAGCGTTGCGTTTCCACAGCAGACGTGACCAACCACCTACGAGCTCTTTACGCCCAATAATTCCGGACAACGCTCGTACCCTACGTATTACCGCGGCTGCTGGCACGTAGTTAGCCGGTACTTCTTCTGCAGGTACCGTCACTTTCGCTTCTTCCCTGCTGAAAGCGGTTTACAACCCGAAGGCCGTCATCCCGCACGCTGCGTCGCTGCATCAGGGTTTCCCCCATTGTGCAATATTCCCCACTGCTGCCTCCCGTAGGAGTCTGGGCCGTGTCTCAGTCCCAGTGTGGCCGGTCGCCCTCTCAGGCCGGCTACCCGTCGTCGCCTTGGTAGGCCATTACCCCACCAACAAGCTGATAGGCCGCGAGCCCATCCCCAATCGAAAAACTTTCCACCACCCAACATGCGTCAGATGGTCATATCCGGTATTAGACCCAGTTTCCCAGGCTTATCCCGAAATCAGGGGCAGGTTACTCACGTGTTACTCACCCGTTCGCCACTCATCCACCAGGTGCAAGCACCCGGCTTCAGCGTTCGACTTGCATGTGTTAAGCACGCAGCCAGCGTTCGTCCTGAGCCAGGATCAAACTCTCCATAAAAAAATTATGTTACGAATGAATCCCAGCAAGACAGCCAACACACGACCACGGGGTGATCGCAGTTGACCAAAAAATACTCCCAACCAAACACGAAGACCACCCCACCACATGCGGACGGTTCAGCGAAGAACCACCCACACCAGGGTGAACCATGTTCGATCAGGTGATTGTCTCACCAGAAAAATACATGTTCTGGCATCACAACTTGTTCAAACAAACACGCTATTGGATTCTCAAACCACAAACACACACCCATCACCACACCACACAAAAAACAGCATGTTCACTGGGGGTATCAGTTTCATTTTCCGCTGCCCACCCGATGTTCTGACCCCCGGATCAAACCGTGTTTGTCCTGGTCAGACCCGGTAGAAACCCTGTCTCAGTGACGGTGTTTCCGGCGGGGCAACGAGATATAACTCTAGACCAGGCAAACCCGACCACGCAAATCCAAAACCGACTTTCCCCACGTGACACCCACCACACGTCTGTCGCTTCCGCTTTCCGCGACCCGACTTCGCCAGGTGTTAGCGTCCTTGTATGAGCTTTCAGCCGGATGAGACATCTTCTGTGGACGGCCGGGACCTCGGCGTAGAACCCACTCGTTCCATGGGCGGACAGCGAGCTTCTGCGGCTGCGGCTGGTGCTCCGATCGCAGTGGTCGCCGGTTCCTCCGGTTTCATCGGCGGAGAGCTGCTCAAGGCACTGAAGTCCTGGGGATACGAGACGCGGACCGTCGGCCGCTCTCATTCGCGGGCCGACGCCACCTGGGATGCCCCGGAGGTGATCGCAGATCTCGTCGATGACTGCGATCTGCTCATCAACCTCGCCGGCCGCAGCGTCGGGTGCCGATACAACGATGCCAACCGCCACGAGATCTGGGACTCCCGGATCGATACCACCCGCACACTCAATGACGCCGTGAGAGCTGCCTCGGCGCCTCCACGGCTATGGCTCAACGCGAGCACTGCCACTATCTACCGGCACGCGGTCGACCGGCCGCAGACCGAGGGCAACGGCGACATCGGCGAGGGGTTCTCCGTCGATATCGCGAAGGCATGGGAGAAGGAGTTCTTCGCAGGCACGCTTCCCGCCACCAGACGGGTGGCGCTGCGGATGGCCATCGTACTCGGCGACGGTGCCGCATTGAACATGCTTGCCACCGCAGCGAGGTTCGGTGCCGGTGGCCCGCAGCACGAAGGACGCTGGTTCCCCCACCGCCGCTACCGTGGAATAGGCCCTGATGCTTCGGGACCGACCGTCTGGCACGGGCATCCGCCGACTCACGGTCGACAGCGGTTCAGCTGGGTCCACATTGACGATGTCCTGCGCGCGATCCGCTTCATCGACACACACGCAGATCTCAGTGGTCCGATCAACGTCTCGAACCCTCAAGTCACCGACAATGCCGCCTTGATGTCCGCGTTGCGCAAAGCGGTGCGCATGCCGCTCGGTATTCCAGCCCCGCGCTGGTTGTTGGAGATAGGGATGATCGGCCTGCAGCAGGAGTCGGAACTCGTTCTCAAGAGCCGTTGGGTTCTGCCCGAAAGACTCGAGTCTGCCGGTTTCGCCTTCAAGTGGACAGATATCGAGGCGGCGACGAAGCACCTGCTCCGGTGAGCCCGTCCTCGGGATTCAACCGGCGATACTCAGTCGGCAATGTTCAGCCGGCGACCGCCTCGGCGGGGATTCCCTGCTCGACGCAGCCGGGGCAGTCGGGCTGCAGACCCTTGTCAGTGCAATCCGTGCACCGCAGGTACTGTTTGCGGCACTCGAGGTTGGCACAGTTGACGAACTCTGGGGTCTTCTTGTCGCAGGACACACAGTGCCCGATCGATTCGACGTTGTCACCGAATTCGACGTGCATGCGCTTGTCGAAGACGTACAGCGAGCCGTCCCAGTAGCCGGAGCTGCCGAAGGTCTCGCCGTAGCGGACGATGCCGCCGTCGAGCTGATAGACCTCTTCGAACCCGCGGTTCTTCATGAGCACGGAAAGGACCTCACAGCGGATTCCACCGGTGCAATAGGTGACGACGGGTTTGTCCTTGAGGTCGTCATATTTGCCGGATTCGATCTCGGCGATGAAGTCACGGGTGGTGTCCGTATCGGGGACGATCGCGTCCCGGAATTTCCCGATCTGAGCCTCCATCGCATTGCGGCCGTCGAAGAAGACGACCTCCTCGCCGCGTTCGTCGAGGAGTTTATGCAGGGCCCCCGGCTTGAGGTGCTGCCCTCCGCCTTGGACTCCGTCTTCTGTCACCGTGATCTCATCCGGGGTGCCGAATGTGACGAGTTCGTCGCGGACCTTCACGCTCAGGCGCGGGAAGTCATCACCTTCGCCGTTCGACCATTTGATGTCCGCACCCTTGAACGGTGCATAGGACTTCGTCGCCCGGACGTACTGCTTGACGTCGAAGATGTCCCCGCCGATCGTGGCGTTGATCCCGTCCTTCGACACGATCACCCGTCCCTTGAGACCGAGGCTCTCGGCCAGCGTGTGCTGCCACAGCTTGACGGCTTCGGGGTCGGCCAGCGGGGTGAAGACGTAGAACAGGACGATCTTGGGAGTTGCCATACTCCCATTCTAAGGCGGCTCTGCGCGTCGGTTTCACCGAGGCGGCCCGCCGTGACGAGGACCATCATCCGCCAGGTTGAGGCAGCGGCGATCAATGGGGAAGCCGCCGGATGGGCGTCCCGCTCGCCCCCGAGGCGGTTCAACCGTGGACGCGCTTCGCCCCCGCCGCAGGGACACGGCTAAGATTGGCTGTGAGTGCCGTGTCGTATGAAAGGGCCCCGAAGAGGACATGACGTCTAACCTCAGCTCTGCGGATTCCACGCAGGTCGATTCCCCGCAGAATGCATCGAAGAAGGTCAAGGAGACGGTCGAGTTCGCAGCGGCGAACCCCGACGTCGACCAGCCTTTCGCCGATCTCGGTCTCACGGCCGACGAATACGAGAAGATCAAGGCGATCCTCGGACGTCGGCCTACCTCGGCGGAGCTGGCCATGTATTCGGTGATGTGGTCCGAGCACTGCTCGTACAAGTCATCGAAGGTCCACCTGTCGAAGTTCGGTGACAAGGTCACCGAGGACATGAAGAAGCACCTGCTCGTGGGTATCGGTGAGAATGCCGGCGTCGTCGACATCGGGAACGGCTGGGCCGTGACCTTCAAGGTCGAATCCCATAACCACCCCAGCTACGTCGAACCTCACCAGGGTGCGGCCACCGGAGTCGGGGGCATCGTCCGCGACATCATCTCCATGGGCGCACGTCCGGTCGCAGTGATGGACCAGCTGCGCTTCGGCGCCATCGACCATCCGGACACCGCCCGCGTCGTCCACGGTGTGGTTGCGGGCATCAGCAACTACGGCAATTCCCTGGGCCTGCCGAATATCGGCGGCGAAACCGTCTTCGACTCCGTCTATCAGGGAAACCCGCTGGTCAACGCCCTCGCCGTCGGCGTCATGCGGCACGAGGACATCCGTTTGGCCAACGCATCGGGCCTGGGCAACAAGGTTGTGCTCTTCGGTGCGCGTACCGGCGGCGACGGCATCGGCGGTGCCTCGATCCTCGCGTCCGAGTCCTTCGACGATTCGAAGCCGTCGAAGCGCCCCGCTGTGCAGGTCGGTGACCCCTTCGCCGAGAAGGTGCTCATCGAATGCTGCCTCGAGCTCTTCCGCGCCGGTGTCGTCGAAGGAATTCAGGATCTTGGCGCCGCAGGCATCTCCTGTGCGACCTCGGAACTGGCTTCCAACGGCGACGGCGGAATGCACATCGCACTCGACGACGTGCTGCTGCGCGATGAGACGCTCACCCCCGAAGAGATCCTCATGTCGGAGTCGCAGGAGCGGATGATGGCCGTCGTCCGTCCCGACCGCCTCGATGAGTTCCTCGCGATCGTCGGCAAATGGGAGGTCGAGACCTCCGTGCTCGGCGAGGTCACCGACTCCGATCGTCTCGTCATCGAATGGCACGGCGACGTCATCGTCGATGTGCCCCCGCGCTCGGTTGCCCACGACGGTCCCGTCTACAACCGTCCGTTCACCGAACCGTCATGGACGGCCGAGGTGGCTGCGAACACCGTTGAAGCCGCTGGCCTGGCGAAGCCCGAGTCCGATGATGAGCTGCGGTCGACGATGCTGCAGCTCGCGGGGTCGCCGAACCTCGCCTCGAAGTCGTGGATCACCTCGCAGTACGACAAGTACGTCCAGGGCAATACCGCACTGGCCTATCCGGATGATGCCGGTGTCGTCCGCGTCGACGAGGAGTCCGGTCTCGGCGTGGCCATCGCCACCGACGCCAACGGCCGCTACAGCTTCCTCGACCCGGCGCGCGGCGCCCAACTGGCTCTGGCCGAGGCCTACCGCAATGTCTCGACCGCCGGCGCCATTCCGCGTGCGGTCACCGACTGCCTGAACTTCGGTTCCCCCGAAGATCCGGAGATCATGTGGCAGTTCGCGCAGGCCGTCGAAGGCCTCGCAGGCGCCTGCCAGGACATGGGAATCCCAGTCACCGGCGGCAACGTGTCCCTGTACAACCAGACCGGCGGAGTGGCCATTCACCCGACCCCGGTCGTCGGTGTGCTCGGTGTCTTCGATGACGTCACCCGCGCCACTCCGAGCGGCTGGCAGGAGCCGGGCCAAACCATCTATCTGCTCGGCACCACCGAGGCGGAGCTCGACGGTTCGGCGTGGGCCGACGTCACGGCCGACCACCTCGGCGGGGTTCCTCCGCAGTACAAGCCGACAGCGGAGAAGGAACTCGGCGAGATCCTCATCAACTGCTCGCGCGACGGCATGATCGATGCCGCACACGACCTGTCCGAAGGTGGGCTGTCGCAAGCACTCGTCGAATCGTCGCTGCGCTACGGCACCGGCGCCCGGATCTGGCTCGACGAGGTCTGTGAGCGCGACGGCATCGACGTGTTCACGGCACTGTTCTCCGAATCGACAGCGCGTGCGATCGTCGCAGTGCCACGGTCGGAAGAGGTCCGCTTCAAGGACATGTGCACCGCACGCAGATTCCCGTTCGTGCGCATCGGCATGACCGATGCCGGCGACGGAGCTCCCGCGCTCGAGGTCGTCGACCACTTCTCGATCGGCCTTGACGAACTCGGACAGGCCCACGAGGGTACGCTGGCCGACCGCTTCGGCGGCAGCGTCGCGGCGGTGACCGAAACCGCGGTCTGAGCCGCGACCGGCGAAGTCTGATGCAAGACGGCCTCTCGGCCTCGACACGACCAGCTGCAGTTGGTCCTCTCGAGGCCGAGAGGCCGTTTCGCTGTCGGTCCGCGTCCGACCGACCTGGACGAGTGTCAGCTGGAAAGAACAGCCGCCAACTCGCTCTGCCCTCGTGTCCCTAGATGACGACAACCACACATGCACCACTGCGAATGTGGTTGCCTGAGAGAGAATGCTGCGGCGCACCTGCCGCAGTTACACTGCACGATCGGTCCAAGGCTAAGGAGCCAGTCATGGCGAAGATTCGCACATCCCACGCGGGGTCTTTACCCCGCACCCCTGAACTCATCGAGGCCAACAAGGTCAAGCAGGCGCAGAACACCGCGCGCCTCGCCGGCGAGTCCGTGTCACAGGAACAGGCCCAGGAGTTCGACGAACTGCTGACCGCCAGCGTCACCGACCTCGTCAAGCGGCAGAAGGACCTTGGTATCTCGCTTCCCAATGACGGCGAATACGGTCACGCTATGGCCGCTGACTTCGACTACGGTGCCTGGTGGCATTACTCGTTTGCCCGCACCGGTGGGCTCGAACTCGACGACGTCGACAAGTGGGATGCACCTGCTGTGCGTTCCGAACCCGGAAAGACGGTGTTGACCAGCTTCGGCGACCGCCGCGACCGCAACCTGTTCCCCAAGGTCTACTCCGACGCTGACGCCGGCACCGACACCGGCCAGCAGCCCCAGTTCCCCAAGGCCACCGGCTCGATCAGCTACATCGGCCAGGACCAGGTCAACCGTGATGTCGCGAACCTCAAGGCAGGTCTGGCCGCCGCAGGTTACGACGAGCGTGCCGGTTACATCAATGCCCTCTCCCCCGGTTCGGCCTCCCGGATCGCCAACGAGTACTACTCAAGTGACGAGGAATTCATCTGGGCATGGGCAGATGTGCTCCGCGAGGAATACCTCGCCATCACCGAGGCGGGACTGACCGTCCAGATCGACGATCCGTCCCTGGCGGAGAACTTCGACCAGATCAACCCGGAGCCGGCTTTCGACGACTACCGGAAGTTCATCCAGATCCGCATCGACGCACTCAACCATGCGCTGCGCGGAATCGACCCGGCCCAGGTGCGCGTGCATACCTGCTGGGGCTCGTGGCACGGGCCGCACGTGACCGACCTGCCGTTCATCGAGATCGTCGACCAGGTGCTCTCCATCAACGCCGCAGGCATCACCTTCGAAGCCGCAAACGTCCGCCACGAACACGAATGGCGGATCTGGGAAGAGAAGAAGCTGCCCGAAGGCAAATACATCATTCCCGGCATCGTCTCCCACTCGACGAACGTCGTCGAGCATCCCGAGCTCGTCGCCGAACGCATCGGTCGGTTCGCTGGTCTCGTCGGACCCGAGAACGTCGTCGCCTCCACCGACTGCGGCCTGGGCGGACGAGTCCACCCGGACATCGCCGTTGCGAAGCTGCAGTCCCTGACTGAAGGCGCGGAGATCGCCTCGAAGCGCTTCTGACCCAATACTGCGGATACAGCAGAACAGCAGATACACCGGTCCCCTCCGCTCGGCTCGCACGCCGAACGGAGGGGACGTTGTTGCAACGCATCTTGATAGACTGATTCGATGGCTTCGACGTCTTCCCCGCGTTCAAACCGATGGGCCGCGACCGCGGCAGGAGCACTGCTGGCGGTTCTGGTGGTCACGATACTGTGGTTCGCCGCCTATGCTCCAGAAACCGTGCCGAGCCATATCGGAATCGACGGAACCATCGACGGCAGGTCGTCGAAGAGCGGCCTGCTGTTTGTCGTAGGTCCCCTCGCACTGCTGATCTCCGGCGGGCTCCTCCTCGCCCCGCTGCATGAAGCAATTCCCCTGCACGCGTGGCCGGCGCCGTTCGTCTTCAACGGCGCATTCTGGATCGCCGAGGACAGAACAGATTTCCTTCGGAAAGAGATGATCGAGTACCTGCATATTCTGTCCGGGCTCAGCAGTGCGCTTTTCAGCTCCGCTCTTTGGATGTCGTGGTTCGAATCCACCGGACGCACCGTGCCGTCAACTATTCCGCCGATGGTCTTCGCGTCATTGGCTGCTCTACTGGCAGCGGCGACTGTCCGCCACTATCTCAGGCTTCGCCCCTCGGAGTGGTCCCCAGACGAGTCGACTGAATCAGATTAGAGCGACCAAACGCCGATCACCGGGCACCTCACGCCCCGCCGCCGAGCTCCTCATCGAAGCAGTCACTCAAGGTCGGGTGGGCGAACTGGTAGCCGGTTTCCTGCAGCTTCTCCGGCACCACTCTCTGATCCGCCAGCGCGAGTTCCTTCGCCCCGTCACGGCCGAGCATGATCTCGGTGATGAAACCGGGCGTCGGGATCCACGCGGGCCGGCGCAGGTGAGCGGCAAGCGCCTCGGCGAACTCCGCCTGCGTGACAAGCTCTGGGGCGACCGCATTGACCGGACCGCGCACGTAGTCATAGAGCACGGCGTGCACATAGGACCGTGCAACATCGTCTAGTGAGATCCATGCCAGGGCTTGTTCCCCGCTGCCCAAACGCCCGCCCGCACCGGCAAGGAACAGCGGCGCCTGCAGTTTGAGCAGACCGCCCAAGGAGCTCAGAACGACTCCGGTTCGAATCGACACACGCCTGATCCCGACGTCCTCGACACTGGCTGCTGTCTCTTCCCACTTCCGGCACACCTCGGCGAGGAATCCTTCGCCAGCGGGCCCGGTTTCATCGACAGGTTCATCGGCTTTCGCCCCGTAATAGCCGACTGCGGAGGCGCAGACGAAGACAGCCGGGCGTTTGGCTTCGGGCAGACCGCGCATCGTTTCGACAAGCAGCCTCGTCGAGTCGATGCGAGAGGACCAGATCTCGTCCTTCGCGTGCTTGGTGAACCGAGTGGCGATCGATCGCCCACCGAGGTGGACCACCGCATCCGCCCACGCGAGATCCCGTGGATTGAGGATTCCCAGATCCGGATTCCAGTGCACCTCGTACGGGAACTTCGGGGTCTCGCGGACGAGAAGTCGGACGAAATGCCCGGCGGTGGAGAACAGGGCAGCGACCTGACGTCCGATCATTCCGCTGCCGCCGGCGATGAGGATGTGTCTGCCCTTCTTCCGCGTCAGCAGGGGCGCGTTCGTGGACTCGAGGAAGTCGATATCCATAAGCATCCGCTTGCGGCGGGCGTCGAAGGTGGCCTCGAGATAGTGGGTGAGGCCTCGGTCGATGACGTCGAAGCCCTGGGGAGCCATGGAGAACTCGATGTGATCGTCGATCTTCGTCCCGCCGGCGACCGAGGTGAACTCGTGCGTGTGCCTCCACTGGCTCAATGGCCCCTTCTTCAACTCGTCGACGAAGGAGAAACGCGACGGACCCTCCGAGTGCACTGAGCTGAATGGCCGTCGCACGAGTCCGTAGGTGCCCGGCACGCTCGTCTTCACCTGCGCCACCGAGCCCGGTGCGATCGGAGGATAGCTCTCTTCGGCGATCTCCTGCGCCCAGTGTGGCGAGAGGCGAGTCAACGCTCCCGGCCGAGCGTGCCAGTCATATGTGGTCTCCACACCGAGCGGAACTTCAGACGACGACTCAAAGATGGTCATGGCATCCCTCCTACCTCGAATGATGCCACCGGTTTCTGAGAATGTGACCAGCAACTCACCCAAGTCGAGGTGAATTGTTCACGCCGAGGCGGTTGCGGTCCAGTCAGTCGGTGGAAGCGGTTCAGTCGGCTGCGGGGATCTTGCCGAAGCGGAACGCCGACCAGAAGTCCCCGCGCACATAGCCGTGCTCCGGTTCCGGGTCGAAGTCCCAGTGGCGGACGTGTCCCACCTTGAGCGCATCGGCGACAAGCTGGCGGCTGCGCTGCGAACCGAGCACATGCTCTTCGAGGTGTTCGAGATCGTAACGGGACTCGAGCTCTCCGCGCATCTCCTTCAGCGACTGGGCATAGGCCGGGTCCTCGGCACGATTGGCCAGCTCATCGGGATCCGCAGCCAGATCGAAGAGCAGCACCGGATCTCCCGGGCACACCGTGAGCTTGAGATCGCCGCGGACCAGAGTGACCTGCGGGCGGTACGTGCCCTCGGCGAAGTATTCGATGATGACGTCACGATCTTCGGGCTTCACTTCGCCGGCAGCCTCTCGCCTGGCGGACTCGAGCA
Organism: Brevibacterium siliguriense; assembly: GCF_900105315.1. NCBI lineage: Bacteria > Bacillati > Actinomycetota > Actinomycetes > Micrococcales > Brevibacteriaceae > Brevibacterium > Brevibacterium siliguriense. The sequence goes on from NZ_LT629766.1 coordinate 3,846,501, forward strand.
TCGAGGTTCCGCTCAGTCCTTCGTCGATCGCCGAGGCGGTCCCCGCCTCCGCATCTCCCGTGCGCACGGAGGGCGCCGGGTCTTCAGCCGTGCCCTGGGCGATATCGAGCAGGGTCGGCGCGAGGTCGACGAGGCTGACCGGGTTCGCATACCGGCCGGGGGTGATCACCTCGGCGGGCCCGTTGATGATGAGCGGGACCCGGGAGGACTGTTCGTACGGTGACATCTTGAACCACAGGCCCTTCTCCCCCAGCATGTCGCCGTGGTCGCTGGTGACGACGATGACCGTGTTGTCCGCCAGCTCGAGTTCCTCGAGTCTGCGTCGGATCGCCCCGACGTGGTCGTCGATGTAGTTGACCGCGGCATAGTAGGCCCGACGAGCCCGCCGCACGTCGTCGATGCCCGGCTCGCGTTCGTCGAAGCCGCACATCGTGCGCAGGCGGTGGCTGTGCGGGTCCACGGCCGGATCGGGAATCTCGGGGTGGGCAGGGTCCGGGATGGCCACCTCGGCGAATCGGTCCCAGTTGGCCTTCGGCGGCTCATACGGGTCGTGGGGATGGATGAACGAGGTGACCATGAGGAACGGCTGGTCACATCCGGCGGCCTGGTTCGCGCGCTTGCGGTCGTTGAGGTGACGCAGTGTCCTGAAGATCACCTCGTCGTCGAAGTCCTGCTGAACGTTCGCGGTCGCCGCACCGGCGGTGAACACCGGGTCGGCCTCGTGGTACCACTGCAGCTTCTGCTCCAGGGGACGATTCCAATCAGGCACCATATCGAGGTCGGCCGGGTACACGTCGGTGGTCAGGCGCTCTTCGAAGCCGTGGTGCTGATCAGGGCCGATGAAGTGCATCCGTCCGATCAGCGCCGTGTGGTATCCGAGCTTGCGCAGCCGGTGGGCGAATGTCGGCACGGAGGCCGCGAAGTCATCGCCGTTGTCCAGGCAGTCGATCTCCGAGGGCATACGCCCGGTCATCATCGATGCCCGCGACGGTGAGCACAGCGGAGTGTTGCAGTACGCACGGTCGAAGACGGCTCCGTCGGCTGCCAGGGCATCCATGTTCGGCGTCAGCGCGGCCGCATCGCCGTAGGCGCCCAGCGCTTGGGCAGCCATCTGATCGGCCTGGATGACGACGATGTTCGGGGTGGTCATGAGTGGTCCTCTCTGCGGTCGGAGCCGGCGTCTGCGTCGGAATCGGTCACTGAATCCGAATCGGATTCGCTCGCCGAGGCGGCCCCGGGGTCCGCGTCGGTCGTTGAGGCGGCAGTCGCCTCGGCGTCGGTGGAATCGTCGTCCGGTGTCCAACCGTCGGCCCATTCTCCGGTTTCGTAATCGAAGCCGACGGGGTCGCCGTTCTCGTCGGTGCGCTGGTACCAGTCGGTGTAGTCCTCGTGCTCGGAGTCGATTCCGCCGTTCGCGCCGTCACCGGGCTCGGTGGGCACGACCTGCAGGGCGAAGTCGTCACCGTAGGCATCGGCACCGGCGACCACTGCGTTGTCCACCGCGTTGAGCGCATACTGCCGGCGCAGTGCAAGCGGATCCGTCCGCAGCTCCTTGAACCAGGCGACGATGATGAAGAGCATGACGAACGCGAACGGCACCGCGGTGACGATGACGAGCTGTTGGAGTCCTTCGAGTGCGCTCGCGTCTCCGAGGAGGAGCATGACCACGGCGATGCCGGACATCACCAGTCCCCAGAACACGACGACCCATTTCTTCGGTTCCTGATCACCACGGCTGGTGAGCATGCCCATGACTACCGAGGCGGAATCGGCCGAGGTGATGAAGAAGATCGCGAGGACGATGATGACGACGAACGGCAGCCATTCGACATAGGGCAGATTGTCGATGAGGGTGAAGAACACCTCGGGGGCCTCCATGCTGTCGGTGAAACCCGATGCTCCGGAACGGTACATCCAGATGGAGGTTCCGCCCATGATTCCATAGGCTACGAAGAGCAGCGTCGAGGGAATGAAGATCGTGCCGAGGATGAACTGGCGGATCGACCGTCCGCGGGAGATGCGGGCGATGAAGGTGCCGACGAACGGCGACCATGAGATCCACCAGGCCCAGTAATAGACGGTCCACAGGGACTGGAATTCCTGAGTCTCGGCGCCCCAGGACAGGGATCGGCCCATCATGTCGAATATCGAACCGAGGTATTCCATGAGCGCCGAGGGCAGGAGGTTGAACAGGTAGAGCGTGGGCCCGAGGAACAGCACGAGCGCGACGATGCCGACGGTCAGCACGATGTTGATCGACGACAGGTAGCGGATTCCGCGCGAGACGCCGGAGACCGCGGAGATGATGAAGCCGACTGTGAGGACGAGGATGATGATGACGAGGGAGTTGTTCGTCATCGGTCCCGCGTCGGTGACGATGCTGACACCGGTGCCGATCTGCATGGCTGCGATGCCCAGGGCCGCAGCCGTGCCGAAGAGAGTAGCGACGATCGCGAAGATGTCGACGAGCTTTCCGGCGAAGCCTTCGGTCTGCCGTTTGCCGAACAGCGTCTGGAAGATCGATGACAGCAGCAGCGAACGGCCGCGGCGGTAGGCGGCATAGGCGATGGCACCGCCGACGAGTGCGTACATCGCCCAAGCATGGAATCCCCAGTGGAAGTAGGTCTGGGCCATCGCACCGTGGAGCGCCTCGGTCGTCTCCGGATCATTCGTCAGCGGAGGCGGCGAGATGAAGTAGGTCAGGGGTTCGGAGGGTCCGAAGAAGAGGACGCCGATGCCGATGCCCGCCGCAAAGAGCATGGCGACCCAGGAGAAGGTGCTGAATTCTGCCTTCTCCCCATCCTTGCCCAAGGGGATCTTGCCGTAGGAGGAGAACGCGAGGATGAGCAGGGAGACGAGAATGATGATCGCGACGAGGTTGAACAGCCAGCCGACGTTGAGCGTCGCCCAGTCATAAGCAGTCTGTGCAACGCTGGCGACGCTGGAGGGACTCGAGATTCCCCAGATGACGAAGGCGACGGTGAGGCCGCCGGCGATGGCGAAGATGATCTTGTCCAGCGAATAGGTGCGCCGTTGTTCGTCGATGGCGATTCCGGGCACGAGGATCGGGTGAGTGTCGTGCGGATAGTGGCCGTGCGTGTCTTCGAGATCAGCCTTCACGGGGCCGCGCGGGCGGCGGTAGTCGAACTGACCGAGGTTGCGCCCGGTCTCGCGACCCACGCGTTTGGCGTCGTCCCGCACCCTGCGAGCATCGGCCATGATCCGTTCGCGCGGTGCACGGCGAGCCGCCTCGGTGGTGGCAGCGAACTGCTGGTCCGGCCCCGGATCGAGTTCGTCGGTACGGGTGGAGTCATCTGTCATGTGTCGGTTCACACTCTTTCGATTGTTGCGGACACTGCCGAAATCGATCGGTGCGCACGGAGACGAACGCATCATGGCCCGATGGCGTGAACACACATCGGGTGGAAGTCTGAAATGAGGTGATGCGACCGGCCGGCGGTCGTCGATCGGGCAGGAGGAATGCGGATCGGCGATCGGTGACTAGGGCTCGCCGCCCCACCAGCCGATGGCTACGGGTTCCCAGGAATCGTTGGCGAAGCCGCAGCTCGGGCGCTCTCGATTCGGGGTCGACCATCCCCAGCCGTAGTGGTCGTCGAATCGGAGAGGAGTCATGCCTTCGGACGATAACAGCTTCAATGCGGCTTCACAATAAATTCTCAGCAAGCGACGTCCTCACCAACTTCTGCGGCGAGGCCCCTCCTTCCGGCTCCACCCGGGACAGGTCAGCCGGGAACGGCTGGGTCAGCCGATTTCGACGAGGATGACGCCGACGGTGATGAAGCCGATGCCGAGGAGCGCCTTCCGCGTGAGCGGGTCCTTCCAGATCACGCGGGAGAGCAGGCAGACCATGGCGACTCCGCAGGCCGCCCACAGACCGTAGGCGACGCCGAGCGGCATGCCTGCGGCCAGCGTACGGCTCAGGAAGAAGAAGGCCGCGGTGTAGCTGATCGCTACGGGAACGAACCAGATCCTGCGCTGCAATCCGGCGCTCGCACGCAGGCACAGGGTACCGGCGACTTCGCTGAGGATCGACAGTGCCAACCACATCCAACTCATTCGGTCACCTCCGCGTCCACGTTCGCGGATTCCTCGGGAGTGCCGGATTCGACGAGGATGACGCCGATGATGATGAGGGCGATGCCGATGATCGCGCCGATGCTCAGGAACTCGCCGAAGAACACGACTCCGAGCACGGCAACCAGTGCGACTCCGCTGGCCGACCAGGTGGCGTAGACGGCACCGAGAGGCATGCCCAGTCGCTGTGTGAGGCCGAGGATGAAGAAGGCTGTGGCGTAGAGGACGACGACTCCGGGGATCCACACGGGATCGGCGACCGAGGCGCGCAGCATCAGGGTGGCGGCCACCTCGGCGAGGATGGCTGCGACGAGCAGCAGCAGACGGTTCGCGTTCATCCGATCCCTTCCGTTTCGATGTCATCGGACATTCCCTCGGCCGCATCGATGAGCGCGAGGGCGTGCCGGCACACGGCTGCGAGGTCGTCGGAGGGAAACACTCCCGTGGCTTCTGACATCCACGCGCCGTCGGCGCAGAACCGGGCCGCCGTCAGCAGAGATACCACGCGACCGTCGAGTCCAGTGGTGTCGAACCACGGCCCCAGGTGCTCGCTCCACGCCCGCGACAGCGTCGGGTGATAGAGCGCATCGGAGAAGATCCAATAGTCGGCACGGGAGACCTCGGCGGTGGTGGCCACGGTGACGTACGCGCGGTGTCGTTCGAAGCTCGTCAGGTCCTGACTCGAGTGCCCGGTATGGTTGCGCAGTCGCTGTGCCCAGTTCTCGGCGGCATGGTCGACGAGTCCGAGCATGAGCGCTTCCTTGGTCGGGAAGTGATACATCAGGCCCGGTTTCGTCAGGCCCGCCTTCTTCGCGACCGACTCGAGCGAGATCGTCACACCGTGCACCGAATCGTGCGATTCCGCCAGCGACTTGGCAGCTTTGAGAATCCGCGACCGTCCATCGTTTGCCATGCCTCAAGTTTACCAACCGGTTGGTAAAGTAAGCCAGCGCGAGAGGAAGGGCGGTCCGCACCCTGCCGGCGCGAACCGCCCTCTCATGCGCTGCTCAATTGAGCAGCGCCCGGTCGCCCAGTGTCGCTCCCTTGAGTTTCGAGAATTCGCCGAGCAGTGTCTCGACGGTCAGGTCCTTCTTCTCCTCAGCCGAAGCCTGGTAGATGATCCGCCCCTCGTGCATCATGATCAGCCGATTGCCCAATGCAATCGCCTGCTCCATGTTGTGAGTGACCATCAGAGTGGTCAGCCCGTCGGCTTCGACGATCTTCTTCGTCAGGGCCGACACCAGGGCCGCACGCTGCGGGTCAAGGGCGGCGGTGTGCTCGTCGAGCAGCAGGATCCGCGGCTGGGTGAATCCGGCCATAAGCAGACTCAGTGCCTGTCGCTGTCCGCCGGAGAGCAGTCCGACCTTCGTCTTCAGCCGGTTCTCGAGGCCGAGCTCGAGAGTGGCCAATTCGTCCTTGAAGTGTTCGCGTCGCTCCGAGGTGGTCCCCCGCCCCAACCCTCGTGGCTTTCCGCGTTTGAGCGCGAGCGAGAGGTTCTGCTCGATCGTGAGGTCCGGAGCGGTGCCGGCCATCGGATCTTGGAAGACACGGCCGAGGTATCTCGCTCGTTTGTACTCGGGCATCCGCGACACCTCGGCACCGTCGATGGTGATCGAGCCGGAGTCGATGGACAGGCGGCCGGAGATGGTGTTGAGCAGCGTCGATTTTCCGGCCCCGTTGGAGCCGATGACGGTGACGAAGTCGGATTCGTCGAGGTCGAGCGAGAGCCCCTGGAGCGCCTTGCGTTCGTTGACGGTTCCCGGGAAGAACGTCTTGGAGATGGTGTCGATCTTGAGCATGGCTGTCAGATCTCCTTCCCGGTTCGGGCGCCGGTCGCACCGGCGGGGATGTCAGCGATCTCGGCGGAGTCCTTCATATCGGTCGTTCCTGCCGGCACCGAGGTGGGTGCCCGGTTCCCGCGTCCGCGCAGCGAGGGGATCCGCTTGAGGAATCCCCACCTGGGCAGCAGCAGTGCGATGACGACGAGCAGCGCGGTCGTCAGCTTCATATCATTCGTATCCAGGCCCGCACGCAGCGCGAGGAAGATGATGAGCCGGTAGACGACCGATCCGAGGAGCGCGCCGAGGCTGGCCATGAAGATGTTGCGGCTGCCGAACACGGCTTGGCCGAGGATCACCGAGGCGAGTCCGACGAGGATGAGACCGATGCCCATGCTGATATCGGAGAATCCCTGGTACTGGGCGACGAGGGCACCGCAGAGAGCAACGAATCCGTTCGACAGCGCCAGGGTGAGCATCGTCGAGTTGTCGGTGTTGACGCCGAGGCTGCGGATCATCTCCTTGTTGTTGCCGGTGGCCTGGATGGCCAGTCCGAGATCGGTGGTGAGGAACCAGTCGATGGCGAATTTGAGGATGAGGGCGAAGGCGAGCAGGATCGCAATCGACACCCAAGTGCCCATGAGCATGTTCTCCCGCAGCGGGGTGAACACCGTGTCCTCTCGCAGGAGCGGCAGATTCGCCTTCCCCATGATCCGCAGGTTGATCGACCACAGTCCGATCATGGTGAGGATTCCGGCGAGCAGTCCGTCGATGCCGCCCTTCGTGTGGAGCAGACCTGTGATGTAGCCGGCGATGAGTCCGGCGCCGATCGCCGCAAGCGTGGCCAGGAAGGGGTTGACCCCGGCGATGATGAGGGAGGCTGCGGTGGCGCCGCCCGTGGTGAAGCTTCCGTCGACAGTGAGGTCGGGGAAGTTGAGGACCTTGAAGGTCAGATAGACCCCGAGCGCCATCGCGCCGTAGATGAGCCCGAGCTCCAATGCTCCGAACATGGGTTTCCGTTCATTTCTGGTGTGTGGTTCGTGGTGGCCCCGAGGCTCTCGGCTTGAGCGCCTGCAGCCTCGGGGCCCGGTGACGACGGTGCAGTCGAGGAGTTGCGCACTCCGCGCACCGGGTCACAGGGTGGTGCAGGTGTCGATCACTCGATGACCTTGTCGGCCTCATCGACGAGTTTCTTCGGAATCTCGACGCCCTGCGCCTTGGCGGCCTTCGGATTGACGACGAGTTCGAGGTTCGAGCTGGTCTCGACGGGCATCTCGGCGGGCTTCTTTCCGTCCTGGAGGATCTTCAGAGCCATTTCGCCGGTCTGTTCGCCGAGCTTCGTGTAGTCGATGCCGCGGGTGATCGCCGCACCGGATTCGACCTGGCCGGCTTCCGACCCGACGAGCAGAGCCTTGTTCTTCTCTGCTGCCTGGACCATCGTCGACACTGCCGAGACGACGTTGTTGTCGGTGGGCACGTAGTAGGCGTCGACCTTGCCGAGCGAGTCCACAGCCTGTGCGAGCTCTCCCGAGTTCGCGATCGTCGCTTCCTTGATCTTCACGCCGAGGCCTTTGGCGGCCTTCTTCGCAAGGTCGACCTGCACCTGCGAGTTGACCTCACCGGAGCTGTAGACGATGCCGACGGTCTTCGCATCGGGCTTGACGTCCTTGACCAGCTTCAGCTGTTCTTCGACCGGGTTGAGGTCGGAGGTCCCGGTGACGTTGCCGCCGGGCTCGTCGTTGGCGTCGACGAGTCCGGCTTCTTCGGCGTCGGTGACGGCGGTGAAGAGCACAGGCTTGTCGGTGATCGCCTGGGCTGCGGCCTGGGCGGCCGGGGTGGCAACGGCGAGCACGAGGTCGAGGTCGTCGTTGGCGAACTGCTGGGCGATCGAGGTTGCATTGGCCTGTTCCCCCTGGGCGTTCTGCACATCCCATTCGACGTCGACGCCCGCATCCTCGAAGGACTTCTTGAAGCCTTCGGTGGCGGCGTCGAGGGCCGGGTGCTGCACGAGCTGCGAGACGCCGATGGAGAACGAATCGCCCTCTCCGCCTCCGCCCTGGCCGCCACTGCAGGCCGAAACCGCAAGAATCGAACCGACTGCCACCATCGCTGTGGCCACTTTCCTGAGACGCATTCTTCTCCCTTTCGGAATTTCGGTCCGCCGGTGCGGATCCGTCACGATTTCTGCATTCGACCCCGCCGCTCCTCGCGCGCAAGGAAGCGACGGCAATGCAGAAGAATGATGCGCCGCCGTCACTCAGACCGTCCTGAGAGCATGACGCGCATCACGTCGAATGTGATGATATCCACCTTATGGCCCGGCACTGACGCCGGGGGCCGAATCCGGGTTTTGGAGACAATCGTCCCAGTATCGTTATCTGCGGCGACAGTCGTCCCCTCAGGCCTCTATTTCGACACCCGATCGTCCCAGCACGTCGAGGATCCATGCGTACTCGAAGGCGATCTCCCTCCACGCGTCATACCGGCCGGACGCTCCTCCGTGACCGGCGACCATTTCGGTCTTGAGCAGGGCGTCCGCTCCGACTTCCCGGAGTCGGGCGACCCATTTCGCGGGCTCGACGTAGAGGACTCGGGTGTCGTTGAGCGAGGTCACGGCCAGGATCTTCGGGTAGGCCGCCTCGGTGACGTTTTCGTACGGAGAGTACGAGCGCATGTACTCATAGACCTCAGGATCGTGCAGCGGGTCGCCCCACTCCTCCCATTCGATGACGGTCAGCGGCAGCTCGGGCATGAGGATCGAGGTCAGCGCGTCGACGAAGGGCACCTCAGCGCTGATTCCGGCGAAGAGTTCGGGAGCCATGTTCGAAATCGCGCCCATGAGCAGCCCGCCGGCCGATCCGCCGCTGGCCACGAGCCGGTCAGGGCTAGTCCACCCAGTGTCGATGAGGTGCCGGGCGACGTCGATGAAGTCGGTGAACGTGTTCTTCTTCGCCGTGGTCTTGCCCTGGTCGTACCAGTGTCGGCCCATTTCGCCGCCGCCGCGCACGTGGGCGATGGCGAAGACGACGCCGCGGTCGAGCAGCGACAGTCGGGAGACCGAGAAGTACGGGTCCATGCTCGCTTCATAGGAACCGTACCCGTAGAGAAGCAGCGGCGCCGGCTCCCCCTTCGCCGAGGCGGCGCCGCCGTTCGTCGCGTCCCCGCCGTCGCCTGCCCCCGCCTTCGCCGAGGCGGGACCGCCGTGATCGTCGAAGCGGTGAAGATCCTTGTGGAAGACGACCGAGATCGGGATGTCGGTGCCGTCTTCAGCCTTCGCCCACAGCAGTGTTTCGGTGTAGTCGTCGAGGTCGACCGATCCGAGAACGGGTTGACGCTTGAGAACCGTGTCAGTGCCGTCTGGGACGCTGTGGGAATAGATCACAGCGGGTGTGGACATGGAGGTGAAATGCAGCCGGATGCTCGTCTGCGCGAACTCGGGGTTGCTGCCCAAGTAGAGTGACCCGGTCTCTTGGCCGAAGGGCAGCTCCCGCAGCGGACCGAACGGGGAGGAGGAATCCCCCAAGCGGATGATGCCGACGCGTGCGAAGCCGCCGCGACGGTAGCCGAGCACGATGAAGTCGGCGAAGGCGTCGACGTCTTCGATGCGCAGGTCATCGACGCCCACGGACTCCGAATCGGCACCGGACTCGGCGATCACCGCGGAGTCCGCACCGATGGCGATGACGTCGCGGCCGGGCGCGGTGGGATCGGCGGCCGGGACATCCACGAGTTCGAAGTCGGCGCGGTTGCGGTTGTGGGTGATGAGGAATCGGTCCTCACCGCCGATGACGGCATGCTCGACGTTGTATTCGACTCCGTCGGCTCGGGGCCAGATCTCCTGTGGCTCGGCTTCGAGGTCGTCGGCGCTGATGCTCCAGTACCCTGTGGTCGTCTTCGATCCGGTGACGACGAACATCATCCTGCCCGAACGCGAGAAACCCGATCCAACGAAGAAACGCTCATCGGGTTCATGGAAGATGCACACGTCGTCGCTGCTGTCGGTGCCGACGACGTGGCGCCAGACTTTCTCCGGTCGCCAGGCGTCGTCGACGGTGGTGTAGAAGACGAAGCGTCCGCTCGGGTCGAGGGAGGCTCCGGCGAAGGTGCCGTCGATCGTGTCGGAGAGGTCGTCTCCCGTGGCCAGGTCGCGGACGCGGAGGGTATAGCGTTCGTCGCCGGTAGTGTCGACGCCGTAGAGGAGCCGGCTGCCGTCGTCGGAGAGTGAGAAGGAGCCGAGGGAGAAGAACTTCTGGCCCTCGACGGCGACGTTCGAGTCGAAGACGACTTCCTCACAGGGCAGAGGCTCCTCGCCGACTTCCGGCGGGGTCCAGCCATCGGGTCCGGAGATAGGGGCCCGGACGCTGATGCCGTAGTCGAGTCCGGCCTTCGTGCGGGAGAAGTACCAATAGTTCCCACGCCGGTTGGGCACGGACATATCGGTCTCTTTGATGCGTGTCTTGATCTCGGTGAAGATCGAGTTCTGCAGGCCTTCGAGGTGAGCGGTCTGTGCGCTCGTCCAGGCGTTCTCTGCTTCGAGGTGCGCGATGACCTCGGGCGACTCCTTCTCTCGCATCCACTCGTAGTCGTCGATGAAGGTGTGGCCGTGGTGGGTGCGCTCGAACGGGACCTTCTTCGCCACCGGCGCAGATTTCGGGGTCGCGGTCGTCGAGTCTGCAGAGTCGCTGCCGGAAGTTTCGCTCATGACGCCAGCCTAATAGCAGGCTCAGGATCGACCGCACTCGATCGCTGCATCCCCGCTGACTCCGCACTGAGCAGAATGCACTCAACGCTCTCAATGAGCAGAACGCGCAGAGTGAGCACAACCTCGCAGTCGACACTCAGCAACCTCTAAGGTGAGTCTCACATCACACCTGCCTTCAAAGGAGAAGTCCGTGCCAAAGGCGCCACCTCCCGAGGATTCCATGTCCGAATCCTCCCACCCCTCGAGACGAACCTTCGGTCGCATCGCCTACGGGGCGATCGCCTTGGCGGCGATCGGAACGGCGACGACCTACTCGGTCAAGGCCGCCTCGGCGAAGGGTGACCTGTCATCGAATCTCACCCTCATCGCTCCGGCCGGCGCCGGCGGCGGCTGGGATGGATTCGCGCGCGAGACCCAACAGGCCATGCGCGTCGACCGGCTTGCCAACAATGCCCAGGTCGTCAACATCCCCGGTGCCGGCGGCACGATCGGTCTCGGCAAATTCTCGACCATGCACGGCCAGTCGGACACGATCCTCGCCACCGGCACCGCCATGGTCGGCGGCATCGCGCTGAACAAGTCGCCGGTCGGATTCGACAACACGACCCTGCTCGCTCGCGTGGCCGAGGACTATGACGTGCTCATCGCCGCTGCGGATTCTCCGCACAATACGATCGACGACGTCATCGGCGCGTGGAAGAAGGACCCGAAGGGATTCGTGTGGACGGGCGGTTCGGCCGGCTCGGTCGACCACTTGACCATCGCTCAGTTGGCACTGCTCGGCAAGATCCCCGCCTCCGACATCACCTACATCCCGAAGTCCGGCGGTGGTGAAGCCATCCAGACTCTGCTCTCGGGCACCACCGACTTCGCCTCCTGCGGCTTCAACGAGGTCTCCGATCAGATCGAAGCCGGACGCGTCAAAGCCATCGGCGTGGCCGCGCCCAAACGCATCGACGGCTTCGATGACGTGCCGACCATGACCGAACAGGGCTACGAGGTCACGCTGACGAACTGGCGCGGCTGGCTCGGAGCGCCGGACATCACCGGCGACGACTCCGCTCAGCTCCTCGAGATCCTGCAGAAGACCCGTGACAGTGCAGCGTGGAAAGACGCTCTCGAGCGGAACAAGTGGACCGACGTATGGCAGACCGGCGAGGAGTTCGCCGAGTTCGTCAAAGAAGACAGCTCCCGAGTGGAGAAGCTGCTGAAGGAGTTGGGACTGTGAGCGCACAGACGACAACGAACACGGAAAGGACGGGCCATCTCGGCGCCGGCACCTGGTGGCAGGGACGGTCTGGCCTCATCGTCCCTCTCATCATGGGGGCGTTCTCGACCTATCTGCTCGTCGGCATCCTCACCATGGAAGTCGCCCCGGACGTGGACAAACCAGGCCCGCAGTTCTTCCCGACGATCATCATGCTCGTCGGATACGCGCTGACGATCCTGCTGGTCATCGCCTATATCCGCAATCCCGAACCCGTCGACGTCGACAACGAGCTGCCGGCCACGGCCGAGGAGGACAAGGCGTTCTCGACTCCGGTCACCTCGGCGGTCGCGGCCTCGCGGCTCTCCCCTCATGAGGAAGACGAGCCGGAACGCGACCGCCAGGCTCTCGCCGCTGCACGCAAGGCCGATGCGAAGCACCGCACGCACAGTGACTTCGTGTCCCTGGCCTGGGGCGCGGGCGGCTTTGCGGCGTTCGCACTCATCCTCGAATTCGCCGGATGGATCATCGCCGCAGCACTCCTGTTCTGGTGCGTGGCTCGGTCGATGGGCTCGAAGAAGCCGCTGTTCGACCTCACTCTGGCACTGACGTTCTCGTCCCTGGTCTACATCGCCTTCTCGGTGATGCTGGGACTCAACCTTCCTTCGGGAATCCTGGGAGGTGGCTTCTGATATGGACGCCCTCATGTCCCTCTTCGAAGGGTTCACACACGCTCTGACGCCGATGAACCTGCTGTGGGTCCTCGTCGGCTGCTTCCTCGGCACCGCCGTCGGTGTGCTGCCGGGTCTGGGCTCGTCGATGGCCGTGGCCCTGCTGCTGCCCATGACCTTCGCGCTGGACCCCACGGGCGCGTTCATCATGTTCGCCGGCGTCTACTTCGGTGGGCTCTTCGGCGACTCGACGATGGCCATCCTTATGAACACCCCGGGTCAGGCCTCTGCGATCGCCTCGACGTTCGAAGGCCACAAGATGGCCAAGGCCGGGCGGGCCCCGCAGGCCCTGGCAACGGCCGCGATCGGCGCGTTCATCGGCGGGTTCATCTCCTGCTTCCTCGTCGTCTTCGTCGCCCCGGCCCTGGCCGACCTATCGACGAGCTTCGGCCCGGCGGAGTTCTTCGCCCTCGCACTCTTCGCATTCGTCGCCACCTCCTCCGTGGTCGCCGATTCGGTGCTCAAGGGCCTCACGGCTCTGGTGCTGGGCATCGGCTTCACCGTCATCGGCATCGACTCGGTTTCGGGTACGGAGCGGTTCACCCTCGGCGTGCCCGAGCTCTTCGACGGAGTCTCTCTGGTCACGGTGACCGTGGGTGTGCTGGCGCTGGGCGAGGTGTTCTTCATCGCTTCCCGCATCCGCCGTCAGACCAAGGACAACACGATCAACTCCTCCGGTCGGCCGTTCCTGTCCCGCAAGGAGGTCGGCGAAGCTCTGCCGGCGTGGCTGCGTGGAACCGCGATCGGCCTGCCTTTCGGTGTCATCCCCGTCGGCGGTGCCGATGTTCCGACGTTCATGGCCTACGGTCTGGAGCGCAAGCTCGATTCCCGTCGGAAGGATCCGCGGTTCGGCAAGGGTGCGATTCGTGGTCTTGCCGCCCCCGAGGCGGCCGGATCGGCGACGACGGGCATTGCAATGGGTGCCCTGTTGGCTCTGGGTCTGCCGATCTCGGCGACGGCGGCGATCATGCTGGCGGCGTTCCGTCAGTACGGCATCCAGCCCGGTCCGCTGCTCTTCGACCGCTCCCCCGAGCTCGTGTGGGGTCTGCTGGCGAGCTTCTTCGTCGCGATGATCGTGCTGCTCATCATCAACCTGCCGTTCGCTCCGCTGTGGGCGAAGCTGCTGATGATCCCGGACCCGTACCTCTACGGCGGCATCGCGGTCTTCTGCGGCCTGGGCATCTATGCGACGTCCGCCTCGACCTTCGAGCTGCTCATCCTGCTGGGCATCGGAGTGTTGAGCTTCGTGCTCAAGCGCTACGGTGTGCCTCTGGCGCCGCTGATGATCGGCATGGTGCTCGGTCCCCTTGCCGAGTCGAACCTGCGCGATGCCCTGCTGGCTTCCGGCGGTGATGCGTCGACTTTGGTGTCGTCGCCGATCACGATCATCATCTACGTCGTGCTCATCGCGGCTCTCGTCTACACCGGCATCGGCCGAGTGCTGGCCCGCAAGCGGCAGAAGCAGGCGATGTCGGACTCATCGATTTCCACGGAGTCGATCAGCCTCTGACAAACCGGCGGCGCCCGGCTGCGGTTCCGGCTCCAGCGCGACGCCCACCTGCCGTTCAAGGCCAAGCGCGGATATCGAGACGTCTACGTCCCGATATCCGCGCTTCTGCTTGGTCGAGGATCGTCAGGCCAGCCACCCGCCGCCCGAGGACTCCCTAACTCGTCCGGTCAGCGGTCGGCGTTGGCGGCAGCGCCCGGCAGGAGTCTCCCGGCCCCTTTGAGGCCGAAGCTCGTGAGCACGGCGGCGATGAGGACGAGGACGACGGCCGCTCCGGCCGCCCACTGCACACCGAAGTCGAAGGCGCTCACGGCCGCCTCGGTGATCTTCTCCCCGGCCGCGGCGCTCAGTCCGGACGCGTATTCGAGAGCGGAACCGAGCGTCTCGAACTCGGCTTTGCCCGCTTTGCCCCCGATCGCGGATTGCAGCGCGGATCCGTACATGAATGTCGAGAGCCCGCCGAGGACGGTGGTACCCATGACGGATCCGAATTCGTAGGCGGTCTCCGAGATCGCCGAGGCGGCTCCGGCCTTGTGGGCGGGGACCGCGGCGAGGATGAGGTCGTTCGTGATGACCTCGGCGGTGCCGAGTCCGATGCCGAGGATGAGGAAAGCCAGCAGCATTCCCGTCACGGAGTGTTCGGAGGTGAAGGCGATGATGCCCATGCCGACGGCGTTGAGCGCCAGCGCGCAGGGCACGACGACGCGCGGTTCGAACCGGGAGATGAGCGGCACCGCGAGGTAGCCGGCCGCGACCGAGGTGATCAGTCCCGGGATGAGCACAAGGGCGGCGTCGATCGGAGAGAGTCCGAGCACGAGCTGGAGCAGCTGAGTGCCGAAGTAGAGGAACCCGGCCAGACCCATGACGCTCAGCAGGTTCGACACCACCGCCGAGGTGAACACGGAGTTCGCGAACAGTCGTACGTCGAGCATCGGGTTCGGTGTGGCGAGCTGGCGGAGGACGAAGCTGGCACCGGCGACGATGGCCACCGACAGGCTCAGCCAGAAGAGGAAGTCGGCACCAGACGCCATGCTGTGCTTGATGGCGAAGACGAGCGGTGCCAGGGCGAGCATCGACAGGATGATGGAGAACAGGTCGAAGCGACCCGGATTCGGATCACGCGATTCGGGCAGAAGAATGGCGGCCGCGGGGATGAAGAGCGCGATGAGCGGCAGGTTGATGAAGAACACCGAGCTCCAGTGGAAGTGCTCGAGCAGAAAACCGCCGACGATCGGCCCCAGAGCGGCACCGCCGGAGAACATCGCGGCCCAGGTGGCGATCGCGATGCGGCGGTCCCTGTCGTGGTCGAAGATGTTGCGGATGAGCGACAGTGTTGAGGGCATGAGGGTGGCACCGAAGATGCCGAGCAGAGCGCGGGCGAGGATGAGCATCTCGGCGGAGGTGGAGAACGCCGCTAGCAGTGAGGCCGCACCGAAGCCGGTGGACCCGATGATGAGCAGCTTGCGACGCCCGACCCGATCGCCGAGGCTGCCCATGGCCACCAGCAAACCGGCGAGCATGAGCGCGTAGATGTCGACGATCCACAGCAGCTGCGTGCCTGTCGGGTGCAGGCCCGTGCTGATGGCCGGGATCGCGAAGCCGAGGACCGTGTTGTCGATCGAGATCAGCAGCACGGGGATCATGAGCACCGCGAGACCGGCCCATTCGCGCCGGCCGGCACGCAGCTGTGGAGTCAGTGTCGTTGCCATGCCTACAACTGTACCGTCTGGACGGTACAGTTGAAAAGCGATTGGCGCGCTCCGACCGTGATGCTCAGGTATTGCGCAGGAACGGGCCCGACCGTGCGAAGCTTCCGAGCGGTCTCGTGCATGCCCAGCTGGCAGAACATCGGGCAGACGTCCGTCTCATGAGTACAGCCATGGACTAGGCTCGTGGCTATGGCACGCAATCCGACCGCAACCAAGGAGAAGCTGCTCGACGCCTTCGATACGCTCCTCGACGAACACGGCACAGCCGGAGCGACTTTGGACGCAGTAGCCGCGAAGGCCGGAGTCTCCAAAGGCGGTCTGCTCTATCATTTCGGGTCGAAGGCCGAACTCATCAAGGGCAGCCTGGAACGCCTCGACCAGCTGGTCGACGAAGACATCGAAGAGATGAAGGCCGCCGGCGAGCGCCTTCACTATTACTATCTCGAGACTTCCGCCGAGGTCGGCACTCCCCTGGACCGCAGCCTCATCGCCGCCGGCTGCCTTGCGCTCGAGAACGAGGACGCCAAGGCAGCTCTGCGCAATACCCGGGAAGCCTGGTTCAACGTGCTCAACGACCACCTCGGCGATGCTGATCTGGCGATGACGATCCAGCTCATCGGCGACGGAATGTACTTCAATCAGAACTTCGGGCTCTCGCAGGACGAGGCCCTTGACCACGTGAAGCGAGTGCTCACTCGTTTGGGGCTCTAAGGCAACTGCAACTGCCTCCGAACATAAAGTTCCGGACATTTCGTGCGGGATAGTGCGTCAGTCTCCCGCACAGATCGTCCGGAAGTCGGCGCGCCGCCGCAGTACCACTCGCACCTAGGTGCCTGTGGATAGCGATTCTTTATCCACACGCCGGATTCTCGCCATTCCCTTTCCGCGGCCAGCAGACGAGGCTGGCACCTATGTCCATTGACACCCGCTGGGTGATGCACGATTTTCCTGAGGTCTTCCGAAGCCGGGACTACATCGAACGAGGCATCACAAGGCACAGCCTCTATCATTCGAAGCGCTATAAGCAGGTGCTCCCCGGCGTACGGATGGACCGCGAACGGTTCGACCGTCGTCCGATACCTGCGTGGGCTGATACTAGCTGGCTGTTTGATGCGCAGAGGCTCCGAGCCGCACTCCTTCACTACCCAGACATTGCTGCTGGCCATGCCCTTGCCGCGCGCCTCTATGGCTGGCCCCTTCCGTCCAACTGGATGACGTCGCAGCTCCATGTCTCAATCCAAAATCCCAATTCCCGGATCAGACTCCCTGGAATCACACTGCGCCGAATGACGAATATGACGGTCACACAATGGTTCGATTTGCCCATTCTCGCTCCTGCAGACGTCATCATCGGCATCGCAGGCGACCTGCTGCAACGCGACCTCGTGAAACTCTGCGACGCGGCCGTTGGCAACTGGCACGGACCACCGCAGATCGGCCTCGACGAACTGCGTGACTGCGTTCGCACACGTCCTTTTATCCGGGGACGAAAACACCTCTCCGAGGCAGTCGGTCTTGCCCGTCAAACTGTCGACTCACCACCGGAGACAGACCTGCGGCTGTGGGCCGTCGAGGTCGGTCTCCCTGAACCCGTCGTTCACCCTCAGGTCCTCAGCCGCATCCTTGGGCGCATAGTCGAACCTGACCTCGGCTATCCCCACGCGCGGCTCGCGTTGGAGTACGAAGGCAATCACCATTTCGAGTCGAAACGCCAGAGAGAAAGCGATCTCAGACGCGACGAAGCGCTTCGGGCTGAGGGCTGGACGGTCCTCCACGTGACGAGCAACACCAACTACATCTTGTTAGAGGCACAGATTCGTGATCACTTGGGATTCGAACCTCGCCCGGGACATCACAGCCGCTATCGAAGATGACGATTGCCTGCGACTGACTCCGCTTGAGACAGTGAGTTCCGGACGATCCGTGCTGATTACCGAGGTCTGAGTCAGCACGGGTCGTCCGAAACTCCCAGAGCTTCCTGCGATGAAAGCAACAACCAAGAGCGGGCCACCCCGAAACCTGAGAACTTCTCAGGCTTCTCACCCTCAGCTCAGGTGATGGACCTCCTGCAGCCCGTACACCGGAGTCTCGATGCCTTCATGCCGGGCCTTGAGCTGCAGAGCAAGGTAGAGCGAGTAATGACGTGCCTGGTGCAGGTTGCCACCCATGAACCACAGATTCTCCTGCTGAGTGGGTTTCCACATGTTACGCTGCTCGCCCTCCCACGGGCCCGGGTCCTTCGTCGTCTCCGACCCCAGGCCCCAGCATTTGCCGACCTTGTCCGCGGTCTCCTGATCGACGAGGTCCGCGACCCAGCCGTTCATCGAACCGTAGCCGGTGGCGTAGACGACGAGGTCAGCTGGCAGCGCAGTCCCGTCCGCCAATACAACCGAGTCGGAAGTCAGGTGGTCGACCTGCCCCTTGGACAGCTTCACCTTTCCGTCGGCGACGAGCTCGGCGGATCCGACGTCGATGTAGTAGCCCGATCCACGACGCAGGTATTTGAGGAACAGGCCGGATTCATCGTCACCGAAGTCGAGGTCGAATCCGGCGTTCTCCATCCGTTGGTAGAAGTCCTTGTCCTCTTCCTTGATCTGGTTATAGAGCGGGATCTGGAATTCGTGCATGATCCGGTACGGCAGTGACGCGAAGATGAGATCCGCTTTCTCCGTCGTCACCCCGCCCTCCAGCGCACGTTCGGAGTACAGGTCGCCCATCGCGATCTCCACGAGCGAATCGCTCTTGACGATGTGTGTGCTCGAGCGCTGCACCATCGTGACGTCGGCGCCGTTCTCGTACAAGGCGCCGCAGATGTCGAAGGCCGAGTTGTTACTGCCGATGACGACGACCTTCTTGCCGGCGTAGGCATCGGGGCCCGGGTGCTGCGAGGAGTGCTGCTGCTCGCCCTTGAAGATGTCGGAGCCCGGGAAGGTGGGGATGTTCGGCTTGCCCGACATGCCCGTGGCCATCACCAGATGGGTCGGATGCAGAGTGATATTCTCCCCGTTCCGATCAACCTCGACCGTCCACCGGCCTGCCGCTTCGTCATATTTCGCCGAGGCGGCTGTGGTCGATGACCAGTACGGGATCTCCATCACCTTCGTGTAGAACTCCAACCAGTCCGCGATCTTGTCCTTCGGTGCGAACACCGGCCAGTTGTCGGGGAACTTCAGATACGGCAGGTGGTCGTACCAGACCGGATCGTGCAGGCACAGCGATTTGTACCGCGACCGCCACTGGTCACCCGGACGTTCCCACCGGTCGATGACCAACGAGGGCACCCCGAGTTGGCGGAGGCGAGCACCGAGGGCGATCCCGCCCTGCCCGCCGCCGACGACGAGGATGTAGGGATCGGTGGTCTTGCCCCAGGCTTCGTCCTCCTCGGCGAGCTTCTCCGACCAGCTCTTCCGCTCGGGATCGACACCGTGCTCTGCCCCTTTGATGCGGCGGGTGCCGCGCGGCTCCTCGTGTCCGGCGATCTCCTGCAGCGAGGTGAGCATGGTCCAGGCCTTGATACCGTCTTCGTCGATGAGGCGGACGAGCCCTTTGCCGCGCCCCACCGCGGTGGCGAAAGTGAACCAGGCTTCGGTCACTCCGTCGGCAGTTGCCGCCGGCTCGCTGAGTTCGAATTCCTCCGGTGCGACCCGGTCGAGATTATGGGTGAGCAGGTCGGTGACCCCGTCGGGATCCTCCACCGTTTTGAGGTTCCAGGTGAAGGAGACGAGGTCCCTCCAGTAGCTGTCGGTGGCGAACAGTCCGGCGGCGGCCGGAATGTCCCGGCGGCTCAGCGCCGATTCGAAGTCCTGCAGCCACCTCATTGCGATGTCGTCGGCAGTCAGCTGGGGACGGTCGAGCGTCGTTGTCATCTTTCCTCCTCATTGAGTTCAGTGACTCCAAGCTAGGCCGGGCGCCAACAGCTCGGAAGAGTTGCATCGGATTGCATGCCTCTCACCGAGGCGGGATTCTCACGGACGCTTCGACCCCATGGTCTGGGGTTCGTTCCCGTTTTATACTCAAGGCATGCTTCAGCCGGATCTGGCGCATCTCGCCAGGGATCTGACACGCATTCACGATGCTGTGATCACCGGGGCGTCACCCCCGGTGCAACCGCGCGCGCTGGTCAGGCGCTCGTGGGATCGGATGCTGCGCTTGGGCCTGGACCCGGATGGTGCGAATGCGCGAATCGTCGCCGATGAGGCCGAGTTGGAGACTCGACGGAGGAAATCGCGGCTGCGCTTGGTCGTCGAGGAGATGCGGTCAGTGCTGTTGCGGGCCCCTGATGCGGCTCCATTCATCCTCGTAGTCACCGATGCCGACGGCGTCATTCTGTGGCGAGATGGTGCAGCGTCCGCCAGACGCCAAGCCGATGAACTCGGATTCGTCGAAGGAGCTCATTGGTCTGAGGCCAAGGTCGGCACGAACGCCATCGGCACGGCGCTGACCGAGGAGGCACCCGTCCAGCTCTTCTCCGCCGAACACTTCGAGGCGTCTCAGCACCCCTGGTACTGCAGCGCCGTGCCCGTGCACGACCCGCACGATGGGACTCTCTTGGGAGTCGTCGATATCAGTGGCCCGGCGATGACGCTTCACCCGGCCGTGCAGTCCTTGGTGACGACGGCGGTGCGCCTGGCCGAGGCCAGGCTGATGATCGCTCAGCAGGAAGCGCTGAACACTCTGCGCGACCGGATGTCGGCGATGCTCGCCGGCACTTCCGGACCGGCCCTCGTCGTCGACGATGCCGGGTGGGTGGCATACCAGCAGGGGGTGCGCAGCCGTGACCGCATCGAAGCTCCAGCTGCTGACCGGTCCATCCTCATCCCCGGCGCAGGCCTGTGCCTGCCGGAGAAGATCACCGGCGGGTGGCTGCTGCGGCCCACCGGTGACCGTCGCGCCTCGGTGACTCTGCGGATGAGGCAGGATCCACCCGTTCTCGATATCCACTCCGGCACCGACCCCTTGGTCGTTCCGCTCACGCCACGGCGTGCGCAGATTTTGGCGGCGGTCACCTCGGCGGGGTCTGCGGGGATCAGTGCCGCCGACCTCAGCCAGCGCCTCTACGGGGACGGCGACCATGTGGTCACCGTCCGCGCAGAGGTCTCGCGTCTGCGCCGCTCGGTCGGGGCCCTGCTCGCCACCCGACCCTACCGATGGGCTGAAGGCGTCGACGCACGAGTGGACTGAGGGTCAGTCCGAGATTGCGTTTCCGAGAGTTGGAAACCGCAACCGGTCGCTATCGTCCTACCCATTTGCCCCGCGGTAGCTCCCGACCGACCACAGCACACCCTCGGGGTCTTGGACGGCGAAGTCGAGCGACCCGTAGTCCTGCTGCGTCAGTCCCATGACCTCGGTGGCGCCCGCGGCGAGCGCACGCGCGTGTAGCTCACGGACGTTTCCGGAGGCCAGATACACCGACCCCGAGGCGACTCCGGTCTTCGTCATGACCCCGCCGTCATCGCGCACGGACCCGAGCATCACTCCCCCGCCCTCGGGCCAGGCGAGTTCGGCGTGTTCGATGCGGTTCGGGTCGTCGGCATTCGTGTATTCGGCGACGACTTCGAAGCCGAGCGCCTCCTGGAGAAATACGATCGCGGCTTCGGCATCGCGATAGCGGAACGTGGGCCAGACGTTGCAGGCCCGAGCATCTGCGGGTTCGGCGGACATAAGGACTCCTTCTCTCTCGGTGTTCTTGAGAGGAGCATTCCCCTCCCGGTCTTGGACAAATGGGAACAGTTCATCCCCTCGCCGAGGCGGCCCCCACCGAATCCGGTCCCACCGTGTGCGTTCGGGCCACGTCATCAGCAGCCAACCACTGGCTCGGGCTGAGGCCGACGAAATCCTGGAAGTCCCGGTTGAGGTGCGCCTGATCGGCGTAACCGCAGTTCGTCGCGATCTCCGCCATGCTGCCCCGGCCCGCCGGGATCAGACGCCGTGCCCGATCGAAGCGGATGATGCGTGCGGCGTCTTTGGGGCCGATCCCGTATTCGGACCGGAACTGGCTGCCCAGATGGCGTCTGCTCCATCCGATGTCATCGGCGACGAGGGAGACGGGCAGACCGCCATGGCTGTCGGCGATCCGTTGCCAGGCGTCGGCCACCTCGGTGCGGGGTCTATTCGTGTCATCGAGCGTGCGCATGAGCACGTCGTCGATGGCGGCAAAGCGGGCGGACCATTCTGTCTCGAGGTTGACCCGTTCATGGAGTTCCGCGGCCAGCGGCCGGGAGATCCGAGCGACGTCAACACTGTGGTGAGCGAACTCAGCGGCGGGGATCCCGAAGAACGCCCGCGGGGCCGACGGACTGAAGTTGATCTGGATTCCGGACATCGCGCCGGGGTGAGCGATGAGCGTCGAGCGCAGGTGGAGGCCGGCGAGCAGCACGTCGAAATGCTCGCAACTGCCGGTGACCGCTTCGACCTGACACAGCGGTTCGTCGATCGAGACGATGAAGGTCAATGTTCCCGAGGGCAGCCCGAGGTGCGTCCCTGCGCGGACGCCGGAGATGTCGTAGCCGGCGTAATCGCCCACGAACGGTCGCAGTCTCGGGTGAGGCCGACGGATCAGCTCGTCATTGCGCGACGCGGACATGCCGCCAGTGTAGACCCGTGCCCTCGGCCGACAGTCGGATACTTGAGGTGCCGTCCTGCAATGAGCCCGGCAGTACTGACGATTCAACCGCGCAGCAGCACCTTACGGCAGCCGACCCCACCGGCGCGCACATATTTGTCCTGGGCTGCGATTCCGCCGATGAGAAGCTGAGCCACGAGCAGCACGAGGAGGGTGACGAGTGGCACCGTCCACGAACTGGTCACCGTGTGCAGCCAACCGAGGCCGAAGGGACCGAGTCCGGCGAAGAGATATCCCAGACCCTGCGCCATCGTCGAGACGTGACCGGTGTGATGTGCGTCCGGAGACCGCCACACGATATAGGACAGCGACAGACTGATTGCCGCGCCCTGTCCGAGACCCATCAACGTCATCCATACAGGCGCTCCGGCCGCGGGAGCGATGAGGAGCCCTGCGATTCCGGAACCGATGAGGATCGAGGCCGCGGCAGCACCGATCCAGCGCGGCCGGATTCTCTGCGCCAGAGTTGGCGTGAAGAGGCAGGTGAGGATCGCAGGGAAGGCGGAGTACGACAGCATCCAGCCGGCTTTGCCCGCAGCCATGCCGCCGTCCTGCAGAATCACCGGCACCCAGGTCAGCGCAGCGTAGTAGCTCAGCGACTGCAGTCCCATGAATCCGGTGACCGCCCAAGCGATGGGATCAGTGAGGATCGAGCGGAAGGGCGGCTCCCCGGTTTCGCTCAAAGCATCTGCGGAAGCACCGTCGGCGGAGTCCTCGACAGTGGCCCGCCGGGACTCCGGGAGGTCAGCCGAGCGGTGCAGCATGTTCGGGAGCCACAGCATCACCGCCAGAACTGCCGGGACCGCCCAGATTCCGAGGGCCCACCGCCACGATCCGTCAAAGGCGGACATGATCGGCACTGTCAGACCTGACGCGAGCGCGGCGCCGAGGAACAGCGACGTCGAGTACAAGCCCATCATCAGGCCGACCCGGTGAGAGAAGTCGCTTTTGATTGCGGTCGGCAGCAGGACGTTACCGACCGCGATGGCTGCTCCGACGAGTACGGTTCCTCCGAGGAGGGCGAGCAGGCTCGGCTGCAACCGCAACGCGATCCCGGCAGCGAGGATGATCATGAGGACCCCGAGCACCCTATGCATGCCGAACCGTCGTGTGAGCGCGGGCGTGAGGAACGCGAACGCCCCGAAGGAGAAGACTGGGATCGTCGTCAGGAGGCTGCCCTCTGTGGCAGTGAGACGCAGATCGCCGAGGATATCCCCGAGCACCGGACCGACCGAGGCGACGCCGATGCGCAGGTTGAGGCCGATGAGGATGAGACCTGCACCGAGGAGGAGCAGGGTCCTCCAACTCCGGCTGCCGTGCGCCGGAGATCGGCTTGGAAATTCGCGAAGAGCATGCACCTCGTCAGTGAATGCGAGTTCTTGATCGAAGTTCTGGTCGAGTCTTTTCATTGCGTCCTGTCGTTTCGCTCGGGTGCTGACAATTCTCATTCAAGCGCCATCTGCGTCGGCGGAGAACCATTAAACTGACTCGATATGACCGTTTTCAGCCACACCTCGTTGAGCCCGGAACTCGTCCACCTGCTCGGGCACGATGAGTTGACCCCAGCGCACACTCACGACCTCGGTCATCTGGTGTATCCGGCGACGGGGGTGCTGTCCTTGGTCACCCGCGAGGGCTCATGGATTGCGCCATCGAATCGTGTCGTCTGGGTGCCCGCGGAATTCGAGCATCAGCACCGCGCGCATGGTGCCGCTGACATGCGCGTCGTCTTCCTCCCCAAGCACATGGCTGCGTCGCTCGTCGACCGGCCTGCTGTTCTGGCGACGACCCCGCTGGCCAGAGAGGCGATGTTGGGGCTGACCGGTACACGACACCGGACGAAGGAAAGCGCCGACCGGCTCCGCCTCGTCATCATCGACGAGCTGACGGTCACCGGCGAACAGCCGCTCCACCTCCCCGAGCCGGTCGACCCTCGGCTGCTGACCGTGACAAAACTCGTCGAGGAGGATCTGGCGAATCCGGTGTCTCTGGCTGAGCTCGGCCGTCGGGTGGGGGCCGGCGAGCGGACTCTGACTCGGCTGTTTCAGCAGGAGACCGGGATGACGTTCCGTCAATGGCGTGCCGAGTTGCGCATCCACCGGGCGCTGCTGCTCTTGACCGACGGGTGGAGCGTCTACGACACCGCGGCCGAATGCGGATGGGCGAATCCCAGCTCATTCATCACCGTGTTCACCGCCCTGGTCGGCACAAGCCCGGGCCAATACCGACAATCCCTGCACGGCTGATCATTCGCCTCCTCACGGGCGCATCCAGCTCAGTCGTGTCACTGTCAGCGCTCCAAGGCGATTTCCCAGATCGGGTCCGTGAACGATCGGTGGAGGTCGAGCCCGAACTCCTCGCGGAGAACGGCAGCGAAGTCGGCGGCATCGGCCACCGCCCGCTCGAATCGATCGAGCTGCTCACCGGGGCGAACGACGCGCAGTTGGCGGCCTTCGATCGACGCCTTCCCGCCGTTGCCGAGCGTCCTCGCCACCACCGGCGCCCCAGTGAAGCGGGTACCCGGCTTCGTCGCGGTGAACCAGTTCGATACCTCGAGGTCGGCTTGTTCTCGCGGGATATCCGCGAAGGCATAGACGGTGCGGAATTCCTGTTCAGCGCTGGTCCGTGACTGCAGCGCCCATTCGGCTTCCGCCCGCATTTCCGACTCCAGCACGATGCGTGCCGGGACCAGTCTGTGCTCTCCATGTTCTGTCATCCGCGGTTGCGACTCCTCATCGAGCGCAAGCGCGACCTGCGGCGTCCCACCGCCGAACCCAGGATCGACGAGGAACCGTCGTCCGCCGAGATCGACGATCGTCGCCTGGTGCGTCAGCCCTCCCGGTGCAGTCCTCCCGCCACCGAGGTGGACGCGAGCGAGAATCGCATGTGCGCTCAGCCCGAGCTCACGGAGCAAGGCGCGAATCAGTGTCGCGTGTTCGTGGCAGTAGCCGCCACGGCCGGCATCCAACAGCTTCGCCGTCAGCGAGTCGAGGTCGGTGCGGATGCCCCGTACCTCCCCTGCCGCGCGTGCGGCGATGACGTCGAGGTTCTCGAAGCAGATCGACCGGACGTGGGCGGTCAGCAGCTCATCGATGAGGTCGACGACGTCGTCGACCGTCCCGCGCGCCCGAGCTCGCAGCACATCCTCGGGGCTGTCGAGTCCGAGCCGTTCGGCGTACCGGCTTACGAGCGATGACAGTGACATTGTGGATCCTTCCACTCTGGGTGCGTGGTCACGCCCACGGTTGGGCGCGGAGCCCGTGGGCTCCCCGATAGTTCGGAGAGGTCACCGCCGGGGCAGGTGGACAGGCCCGCGAGAAGGTCCTGTTCGGCGAAGAACTCGAAGTGGTCTCCTGGTTGTGCCGGGCAGGTCTTCATGAAGTATTCGTCGTTGTCGTTCAGTCCTGTGCATTGGAAGACGTTGAGCACATCGTGGACGTCGAATTCGGTGAGGCCGTACGGCAGGATCGCGCGGACGAGGTTGGAATGGCAGTGAAAGTCGAAGTCGACCCCGCTCAGCATCCGCGACACGTAAGGGTCGCAGCGGGTGCCCAGGGTGTCATGTACTCGGCCGCCTTCCGGATCAGTTCCGTAGTCGGCCAGGGTGTCTCCGACGATTGTGGCCATCGGCCGCAGAAATGGCAGCGTCGACCACAGACGATCGAAGGTGGAGACATGCGCCGCTTGGAGCTGTCGGGTCCGTGCCGCCCAGAATCGTTCCCTGGGGTCGTGGCGATTCCACAGATTGAGGTCGCCGACCTGCGGGCCGTCAATGGTGGAGATGCGGCAGACATGTCCGGCGGGAACTTCCCACGCCTGTCCTGAGCGGATGGGGATGGTGAACTCGTCGATGATCTCCCGCGACTGGGTGTCGTCACCGATCCGAGAGTAGAAGTCTCTGTCGATCTCGAGCGCGGGACCCTGATATGCAGCTTCCTGCAGACTGCTCTGAGTCATCTGGTGCGTCCTCCTCCGTGGCAGTCTTGCCTGCAACGATGCCAGTTTCTGCCCGGCTTCCCAAGGGGTTGTTCGTCGGGTCTATGCTGAAAAGAGAGATTCGACGCAGCCGAATTGGCCGCGCCGTCGCATGTGCCGAACCGCGTGTAGCGAGCATTGGGAGGTCGGAATGGCTGAAGAGAAGATCGACGTGGAGATGCAGGACACGGGAGAATTCCTGGCCAGCATCCACTCGACGACGGGGACCGACGAGATCGTCCTGATGTTCGAGGATGCCGAAGAAGTCACGGACGGAGTCCTGGGCAATGACGAAGCAACTGCCCGCGCGACCGTGGAATTCCTCCTCAGCCATCAGCCCGCAGGCGACCTGCCGGACCGGATCGACCTCGTCGACATCGCCGCCGCCTACGACGGCGCCATCGAGTCAATCCGCAAGCTGCGCGGATAGCATCCCGCGGCACTTTGCAGACAGTGAAGGGCGGGGCCGACATGATCTGTCGGCCCCGCCCTCAGCTATTCAGTTCTGTTGAGACTTCAGTCCAGCAGGTCGTGACGCACGATCGACTGTTCGCGGTCGGGGCCGACGCCGATGACGGACATACGGCAGCCCGAGAGCTCTTCGAGGGCGAGCACGTACTTCTGTGCGTTCTCCGGCAGGTCCTCGAAGGTGCGAGCTTTCGTGATGTCCTCGGTCCAACCGTCGAAGTACTCGAAGATCGGCTTCGCGTGGTGGAACTCGGTCTGCGACACCGGCATCTCGTCCTGGCGCACTCCGTCGACGTCGTAGGCCACACAGACCGGGATCCGGTCGATGCCGGTGAGCACGTCGAGCTTGGTCAGCACATAGTCGGTGAAGCCGTTGGTGCGGGCGGCGTAGCGGGCGATGACCGCGTCGTACCAGCCGCAGCGGCGCGGACGACCGGTGTTGACACCGAATTCTCCGCCGGCCTTCTGCAGGTATTCGCCCATCTCGTCGAAGAGCTCGGTCGGGAACGGACCGGCACCCACACGGGTCGTGTAGGCCTTGACGATGCCGACGACGCGGTTGATGCGGGTCGGGCCGATACCCGTGCCAACGCAGGATCCACCGGCGGTCGGGTTCGACGAGGTGACGAACGGGTAGGTGCCGTGGTCGACGTCGAGCATGGTCGCCTGGCCACCTTCCATGACGACGACCTCACCGCGGTCGAGTGCCTCATTGAGCATGAGTTCGGTCTCGGCGACGTAGGGGCGCAGGCGTTCGATGAAGGGCTCGAAGTATTCGACGATCTCGTCGACCGACACCGCCCGACGGTTGTAGACCTTGACGAGCAGTTCGTTCTTCTGTCGCAGCGATCCTTCGATCTTCTGGCGCAGGATGGACTCGTCGAAGACGTCTTGGACGCGGATGCCCAGGCGCCCGATCTTGTCCATATAGGCCGGTCCGATGCCGCGGCCGGTGGTGCCGATTGCCCGCTTGCCGAGGAAACGCTCGGTCACCTTGTCGAGGGTCTGATGGTACGGAGCCACGAGGTGGGCGTTCGCGGAGATGCGCAGCTTCGACGTGTCCGCGCCGCGGGATTCGAGTGCGTCGATCTCTTCGAAGAGCGCTTCGAGGTTGACGACGACGCCGTTGCCGATGACCGGGGTGACGTTCGGTGAGAGGATGCCCGCCGGGAGAAGCTTGAGTTCATACTTCTCGCCTCCGACGACAACCGTGTGGCCGGCGTTGTTCCCACCATTGGGCTTGACCACGTAGTCGACGCTGGTGCCGAGGATGTCGGTGGTCTTACCTTTACCTTCGTCGCCCCACTGAGCGCCGACGACAACGATTGCTGGCATGAGAGTGCTTCACCTCGAAGTGAAAAGGGATGTCATTACTCCCCAAGTCTACTGGGTCACACTGACGCAACCGTCAGCGGGCGAGCGTCGACCGTCACCGCAGATGAGAAGTGCTCACACCTCACCGGCCGCTCCGAGTCCCAAAGTGCGCAATCGCACGTCCGTGAGGCGCGATTTCCGCTGGATGCAACTACAGACGTCGGGGACAATGGACCCATGCGCACCAGATCGATCACCACCATTGCCATCGCCGGCATGCTCGCTCTCAGCGGATGTTCCGGCACAAATGAAACTGATGAGCCCCGGTCCGATGACTCGGCATCACAGAGCGCCGATTCGGCTCCGAACGAGTCGGCCTCCGCAACGACAGGCGACGCCGATGAGTCGGCCGAGGACTCAGACGATTCGTCCGAAGAGGGCTCCACGACAGCAGACGATTCGGCAGACTCGACCCTGACTCTCGACACCGGCGAGAAGACCGTCACGATCGAACCCACCGATGTCTACTGCTCTGGCCAACCGGGCAAGCTCCACCACATCATCGGCAAGACGGACAATGAGCTGCCGCTGGTCAAGGCCGAAGGCACCGACTTCGTCATGGTCAAGGTCGGACAGGGACGCCCCTATAAGGTGAACAATCCCAAAGGCGTCGCCATCGGCGATGAGAGCGTGACCTTCGACGGGACCGAGCTCGGCTCGGCCACGCTCGACGGAACCATGACCTGCACCGACTGGGAGGACTGAGTCAGCGCCCACACACATACACACTGCGCGCCGCGTTCCCGAAGAAGTCGGGGCCGCGGCGCGCAGTGCATCCGGTGCTCATTCCATGCTCATGCCTTTGGCCGGAGCGATCCGCGACATGGACCGGGCCGGTATCGCCGAGGCGAGCACGGCGGCGAGCACTGCGGCGACGCCGATCAGCCCGATCTGCGTCCACGGCACGGACAGCACCGGATTCGCTGAAGCAGGCATCATCGATGCCGTTCCGACCCACCCGAAGAATGTGCCGACCCCGGCTCCGACGATCAGTGCGATGAGCGTCATGAGCAGCGATTCGATCGTGATCATCCGCGACATCGCCGCTCGGGTGAATCCCAACGCCCGCAGCAGCGCTCCTTCCCGACGTCGTTCGATGACCGAGAGCGTGAGTGTGTTGCTCACTCCGATCACGGCGATGACCACCGCGGCCGCCAGAAGCCCGAGCACCACGCTCAGCGCGACTTGGAACAGCGAGGCGAACTCCGCCCGATACTGTGCCGCGGCCGCATCGCCTGAGGCACCCACGGCATCGAGTTCTGAGGTCAGTGCCTCGATCTGCGGACTCGAAGCGTCATCGGCGATCTTCGCCCAGGTCTGTTCGGCCACATCGTCGCCGGCCGCCGCCTCGAGAGTCTTCGCATCAGCTCCGCTGACCAGGGCCGTCCCCGCGGGGACGTCGTAGGAAGTCTCGATCGTCAGATCGAGGTCCTGATCGCCGAGGCGGACGGTCGCGGTCCGTCCGTCGATATCAGTTTCCGCCTCGTCGAGTCCCACCGATCTCGGGTCGATGACGAGCGTGCCCTCATCGACTTCGTAACCGTCGCTGCGCAGAACCGGGGAGTCGGCGGCCGCCTCGGCGCTGGTGATCGCCACATCACCGGCCCCATCGGTCCCACCGACGCTCACCGAGGCGTTGGGTGCCGGAACGTTCTCACGCTCCTCGACGATCGGCGAATCATCGAGCACGGAGGCGATCTTCTCACCATCGACATCGCTGTGACCCGCAGTCGAGACCACCAGGTCGACCGGGGTGTCCTCGGCAGTGGCCAGTTCGAGGGTCCGCTGCAGGCTCGACGATCCGACGACCACAGCCGTGACAAGGGTGATTCCGATGAGCAGAGCGCCCGTCGTCGAGGCGGTGCGTCCACCCGCGGTGCTCGCCGACCGCCCGGCCAGCTTCACCGCCGGCGAACGCCGAGTCATGAGACCGACAGCGGTGGCGAACAGTGCCACCAGCGGCGGAACGAAGACTTTCGCACCGACGAGCAGTGCGACGAAGAGCGCGAAGCAGCCGACGATGCCGAACAGCACGGACTGGCTCATGGTCCCGAGCAGGCACAGACCGATTCCGCCGATGCCGAGCACAAGCGACAGCGTCAGTCGCACCCAGCGGATGCGCGGTGAGGCGTCAGGCACATCGACCGGGCGGAGTGCCTCGATCGGGGACACCCGAGAGGCCCGGATCGCGGGGATGAGCCCCGCTGCGAGGGTGACGAGGATGCCGACGACCGGCCCGACGACGAACGCCGAGACCGACGGTGACATCTGAGCGAATTCCGGCATCCAGAACGCACGGACCACGGTTGACAGTCCCCATCCGATGAGGAGACCGAGGCCGACACCCAACACGGATCCCATGATTCCGAGGCTGAAACTCTCCACCACCGCTGCTCCGCGCACCTGGCTGCGCGAGGCTCCGATGGCGCGGAAGAGTGCGAGCACGCGGGTGCGGGAGGCGACGAGCACATTGAAGGTGTTCGAGATGACGAGTGCCGCGACTCCTGCGGCCAGCAGTCCGAAGGCGATGCCGACAGTCGAGAGCATGTCGGAGGTGTTCGACAGCGACTTGATCTGCTCCTCGACGACCTGGTCGACGGTCCGGACCGAGACGCCCTTTCCTGCACCCGCATCGTCGAGCGCGGACTTGACCGCCTCCGCGAGGGCCGTGCGATCACTCCCATCGTCGGCGACGATTCGGATGGAGTCGGGCACGAGCTCACCCGGAGCGGTGGCCAGCCCGTCGTCGGTGAGGTAGAGATTCATTCCCGCCGACGAGGAGCCGGGCATGATGCCCGAGACAGTGAAACTCGGGCCGTCGGCGGACCGCCGCGCACCGTCGAACTCGGCGAGTGTGATGCTGTCACCGACGCCGACCCCAAGGGTCTTCGCATCGGCTTCGCGGAGCATGAGTTCATCATCGGAGTCCGGGGCGGTGCCATCGATCGTCTCTGTCTGTCCTTGCGGGAGATTCGTCGCCGATCCCGTCACCGAAGTGGACCCCGCCGAGACTGCGACGAAGGCGGACTCGGTGAGCTGGGCGGACTCGACTCCATCGACGTCGGCCACCGTCTGACGCATGGAATCGGTGAGCGGGGAGTCCTCATCGGCTGCAGCGTTCGGGTCCTCGGATGCGGCCGCGGTGACGGCAACGTCGGCACCTGCCCATTCGGCGCGGACCTGATTGCGCAGGGTGTCGCCGAAGGCCTGGGAGAACAGGAGTGCCGCGACGATGAAGGCCACGGACACGGCGATCGCGATCATCGCCGCACTCAGACGGCCGTAGGCGCTGCGGAGGTTGGACCAGGCGATGCGGATCATCGGGCACCTCCGTCTGCCGGCGCGGCTCCGGCTGCGGGCCCGGCCGACTGGCCAGCAGGTGCAGCTCCCGAAGCTGCCGAGCCTGCCGTGACATTCATCAGCGCTGCGGCCACGGACTCCGGATCCGGGTGGGAGAGCTCACCGGCCAGCCGACCGTCGGCGAGGAGAACGACGCGGTCGGCACGAGCGGCGGCCCTGGGATCGTGGGTGACCATGACGACGGTCTGACCGAGTTCATCGACTGAGGACCGCAGGATGTTCAGGACCTCTTCACCGGAGCTCGAGTCGAGGTTGCCGGTGGGCTCGTCGGCGACGAGTACATCGGGCTGGGTGACGAGCGCACGAGCGACGGCGACTCTCTGCTGCTGTCCGCCGGAGAGTTCGTGCGGCCGGTGTCCCAGGCGCTCGCGCAGACCGAGCAGGTCGACCATGCGATCGAAGATACGGCGATCGGTCTTCTGTCCCGACAGCTGAGAGGGCAACAGGATGTTCTCTTCGGCACTCATCGCGGGCACGAGGTTGAAGGACTGGAAGACGAAGCCGATGCGGTCGCGGCGCAGCGCCGTGAGCTTGCGGTCACTGAGCCGTGAGATCGCCGTGGGCCCGATGAAGACCTCGCCCGAATCCGGGGTGTCGAGACCGGCGAGCATGTTGAGCAGCGTCGATTTGCCCGAGCCGGAGGGCCCCATGATGGCAGTGAAGCGTTCGGCTTCGATGTCGAGGCTGAGGTCATCGAGGGGCCTGACCTGCGCGTCCCCTTTTCCATAGGTCTTGCGCAGTCCGGTGGCTTGGATCGCCAGCCTCGCTGCGGGATTCGAACCCTGGGCCCGGGTCGAACTCGGCGCGGAGGTCGGGGGCGGAGTCTGGGACGGATGGGCATCGGTGTGTGTCGCTGATGTGTTCATGCCTCCAGCTTCGTCGCCGACCCCACCCGCCCGCATCGGACCTGAGGATGGTCTTCGCCGCAGAGCGCCGAGGCGGCCGTGGCCCGACCGTCATACCTGAGGATGATCTCGGATTCCCTTGAGCGAATTTGCTCGCCGACGATGAACCGGTCTAGAACTGTCGGGCCCGGACGCGTGCGAGGTGCTTCCGACTCAGCCACCGGGCCCGACGAGACCGGCTTCGTAGGCGAACACCACGGCCTGCACACGGTCGCGAGCCGCGAGCTTCATGAGGATCCGACCGACGTGGGTCTTCACGGTCGGCTGCGCGAGAAAGAGCCGCTCGCCGATCTCGGTGTTGCTCAGACCGGTGGCAATGAGCACCAGGACCTCGGTCTCGCGCTGGGTCAGTGACTCCAATCGGCGCATATCGGCCGCATCGAGACGGCTCGCATCAGCCAGGGACGCATCCGCGCCAGCGGTGCTCAGCATCCCCCGACCGCTCGGCGCAGAAGTGCCGACCTCGGATGATGCAGGCTCACCGTACCCGGGTTGGGTGGGCGCAACGCCCTCGGCCGATGTCGCATCTGTTCCCGTGGCCGTCGATTTCAGATCCGAACGGGGTGGATCTCCCGCGTCGAGGTGGGGCAGGAGTCGTGTCTCAAGCAGCCGTTTGGTGGTGGTGGGGGCGATGACGGCGCCACCGTCGACGACCGTGCGGATCGACTCGAGGAGCACCTCTGGCAGGGTGTCTTTGAGAAGGAAGCCTGACGCACCGGCACGCAGCGCGCGCAGGGCGTAATCGTCATCGTCGAAGGTGGTCAGCACGATGATCTTCGGGGGGCGGATCGTCCCCTCGTCGGCGAGAGCAAGGATCCGCTGGGTCGCTTCGATACCGTCGATACGCGGCATCCGGACGTCCATGAGCACGACATCGGGTTCGCCCTGACTGACGATGTCGAGACCTGCCGCACCGTCGCCGGCCTGCCCGACAACGGTGAGATCCGGCTGAGAGTCGATGACCATGGCGAAGCCCGCCCTCACGAGGGCCTGATCATCGACGAGGACGATGCGAAGCGGCCCGTTCCCCCGATCTTCGGTCTGACCGTGCACGGTCGCCTCTTCGACGTTCATCGGCTGCTCTCTTCGACTTCGGCGGGCTGACTCCGTTCGGCCTCGGCATCCTGGCGTGTTGCGGCGGCCTGGTTCTCTCCCGCCTCGGAGGCATGCCCGGTTCCGGCAGACCCATTCTCTCCATGATCGGACGAATCATAAGTGCCGGCGCCCGAGCTGAGTCCGGATTCGGGCCCGGGCCCGGGTTCGGTAGTGGGCGCGGGAGCAGACAGCGGCAGTCGAGCTTCGACGAGGAATCCCGTCGTCGTTCCGAAAGCGCTTCCCATGACCGCACCCGAGGAGAACCCGGGCTTCGCATCGGTGTGCCCTTCGGATCGATCCTTCACTCCGGTCGAACGGATCGGCCGGGCCATGAGCGTGCCGCCGTAGAGCGCAGCGCGTTCCTGCATGCCGACGATGCCATACCCCCGGCCGCGGGCAGCAGCCCGAGTCGGGTCGTCGGCTCCGTGGCTGTCCGTCTCTCCGCTCCCTCGCCCTGTCGTGTTCCCGGTTCCGTTGTCGCTGATCCGGGCGACGAGCTCCGCGTCCTCGGCCAGCAGCTCGACATGTGCCCGAGCACCGTCCCCGGCATGTTTGAGCACATTCGTCAGCGCTTCTTGCACGATGCGGTAGACGGCGAGCGACGCTCCTTCGGCCAAGCGGCCGCGGTCGACGTCATCCAGTTCGGTCACCGAGACCGGAAGCCCCGCCGATCGCACATCGGCGATGAGGGAGCCGATGTCGGCGACGCCGGGCAGCGGCGCCGAGGATCGCTCATCGTCCTCCTCGGCGCGGAGGAAGCCGAGCAGCGACCGCGTCTGTGCCAAGGCTTCTCGTCCGGTCTGTGCGATGGTCTCGAGGGCTCCGGCCGCGACAGCCGGATCGGTCTTCGCCGCGTAGCGACCTCCGTCGGCTTGGGCGATGACGACGGACAGGGAATGGGCGATGACATCGTGCATCTCGCGGGCGATGCGCATGCGTTCGGCATCGGCGGCCAGCCGGGTCTCGGATTCGCGTTCGCGCTCCAGCAGCCGATTGCGCTCCCGGATGCCCTCGATTTCGCGGCGGCGACGGAATCCGACTCCGCCCAGGAGCCAGGCGATGAGCACGATCGAAGCACTCAGCGCCACGACGACGACCAGAAGCACGTATTCGCCGAAGGCCAAGGGGCGCGGATTCGCGCCGATCGTCGCCTGCAGGGACACGAGGTAGAGCCACCCGCCCAGGAAGAGCGCGCCGAGGAGGCCCAGGACGAGCACGGTGCGACCGTGGTTCCGGGTTCCCCACGCCGTCGTCGAATACACGGTGAGCGGTACGGCGACGATTCCGAACGTCGGTCCCATCATCGTGAGCACGGTCAGCAGGCAGCCTGCGGCGATGAGCGAGGAGCTCAGCAGCGGGGCGGTGCGCCGCAGTCCCAGCGGCAGCGTCTGAAGCAGTACGATGCCGACCTGCACAGCCACGGGCACCAGAGCGATCTCGCTCCGCTCGGCCTGGGAGGAGGTGAAGACGACGGTCAGATAGGTGAGCGGCAGAGCCCAGAGCAGCGAGTCGACGATCCAGGGGTGAGTGGTGAGGGTGCGACGGATGCGGTCGACGCGGTCGGGGGTGCGCGGCTGCGGCTCCGGGCGGTGATCCTCGGTCCGGGTCGATCGATTGCTCATGCCAGCCATGTTAGTTCCGCGCCGCCGGGACTCACATCATACTCAGGGCTGATCCGAGCAGACGATGCCCGCCGCGGCGCCCACCCGCAGGACCGTACTTTCTCGGGAGCGTCAGATCACCGAGGTGGTCCTTCCCTAGCGCGCGACACCAGACCATCCGCCGCGTCTCCCCCGCTCGGCGAGGATCTGCTCGCGCAGGATGTCCGCGTGCCCGCAGTGCTGGGCGAGCTCCCGCAGGACGTGGAGGAGGACCCACCGCAGCGGCATCGGTCCGGCCCGATGACCGGTGAGCACGGTGTCGAGGTCCATCCCGTCGATCGCGGAGTGCGAGCGCTCCACGGCCGCCCGATAGTCAGCCGAAACGCTGGCGATCGTGTCCGAGGAGTCGAGGAGGAATGAGTCCTTGGAGTCGTGCGGCAGCCCGTAGTCGACCCGGCTCCGGCCGGTGACCGCCTCACCGAACCAGACGGTCTCGACGAACACGGCGTGCTTGAGCAGAGACAGCAGGCGGGTTCTGCTCGGCACCAGGGACCGCCTCGCTTCGTCTTCGCTCAGGTCATCGAGACTTCCGAGCAGATGCTGTCGGTGTTCGTCGATGAACGCTGTGAACTGTGTAGCCAGGTCGGCCCCTCGCATGGCGAAAGTGCTGTTGGCGTCGACTCCGTTGTCCGTCATGAACCCAGCTTAGAGCCGCTTCTGCGAGGGACGACCGATCCGATCGACGGCTCGCCCGAATTCTCAGGCGATCAGCATCCTTGTCCGCCACGTCCCCCGCCCCTATGCTGAAGTGACCCACGTACACCGTCGTTCGGGCAGGAGCCTTGGCATTGTCGCCGGAGCCGTCGACTTCAGGGCATCACCGCTCAGAGGAGGTCGCTCATGTCCACCACGTCAATGCATCCGGCCACGAGTGCTTCGCAGAACCAGCCCGAGAACCGGTCGCAGCCTCCCGCGCTGCCCTACGCCCGCCGCCGCGATCAGCTCGTCGGATCCGTCATCGACGCCTCCACCACGGTGCTTGCCCAATACCACCATGACATCGTCAAGTTCGGTATGGGGGCACCGGCGCCGGACATGTTGCCGGCCGCGGACTTCGCCCGCATCGCCGTGCAAGTCTTCTCCCCGGAGAACTTCACGTACGGGGAGACGAAGGGCGAGCCGGTCCTCATCGATGCCCTCCACGACTACCTCGCCGCGACCGAACAGATCCCGCCCGAACAGCAGGGGAACCGCGACCGTCTCCTCATCACCTCCGGGGGCATGCAGGGCCTCGATCTCGGGTTCAAACTCTTCGTCACTCCAGGTGATCTCGTCGCCTGTGAGTCGCCGACCTACACGAACGGTTCGGCGACGGCCATGAGCTATGAGGCGGAGATCCTCGAGGTTCCCGTCGACGACGAAGGTATGCAGGTCGAGGCTCTCGAGGAGCACACGCAGCGCACCGGACGCGCCCCGAAGGTCATCTACACCGTCCCGACCTTCCAGAACCCCGCCGGCGTGACGATGTCACTGCCGCGTCGCGAGCGCCTACTCGAATTCGCCCACAGCCACCGGTCGGTGATCATCGAGGACAACCCGTACGGAATGCTGCGCTTCGAAGGTCAGTCCCTGCCCGCGCTGAGCGACCTCAGCCCGAACGATCCCCTCATCTTCGGGGTGCGCACGTTCTCGAAATTCGTCGCCCCGGGTCTGCGGGTCGGGTGGATCGACGTCGATCCCGAGGTCCGCGAGCTCGCCGTCAACGCCAAACAGACGATGGACACCTGCGCACCCGTTCCCAACCAGCACCTCATCGCCCGCTGGCTGGAGGAAGGCGGAGCCGACTCGCACGTCGAGGTCCTGCGCAAAGCGTACCGCGAGCGGAAGATCGCGATGTCGGAGGGCCTTGAGAGGCTCTTCCCCGGCGAGATCCGAGCCACGGATCCCGACGGCGGATTCTTCCTGTGGCTGACCTTCGAGGACGAATCCATCAATACCGAAGACCTCATGACCACCGCGCTCGAGGAGGGCGTGGCCTACATCCCCGGTCCCGCGTTCTCGCCGGCCGGGAACTTCTCGAATGCGCTGCGCCTGTGCTTCGCTTCGGCGGCTCCCGATCGCATCGACGACGGTCTCGAACGCCTCCGCCGCGCCGTCGATCGGTACCTCGCGGAACGCTGAGTTCAGTTCACGACGGACGGTTCGGCCGCCTCGGCGCTCGGTTTCAGCCCTCGCCGAGGCGGCCGATCCATTGGATGAGGAGCTGAGTCTCCGTTTCGCCCAGGATGTCCGGATTCGCCGCAGCACGTTCGATGACAGCATGACCCAGACGACCGTCACCCGGTTCGTTTTGTCCGGTTCCGGTGATGGCGGCGAGGACGCCTTCACGGACGCCTGCTGAAAGTCCGGGATCGTACTTGCCTTGAATGATCAGTCGCAGGGTGACGCCGATATTCGTGGCGAGCACATGAGCGGCCGCCTGCTCGTGGCCGACGACGAGCCGTCCGTCCTGTTCCGCTTTGCGCGTCAGTCCGCGCAGAATCTCGCTCGGCTTCAACTGCGCCTCAGGTGAATAGCCGGGCCTCACCTTGCCGTACATGAGGGCGTAGAAACCCGGATTCTCCAGGCCGAAGGCTACGTGAGCATCCCAGCCCAGACGCAGATCCTGAATCGGGTCGCCACTGGATTCGGTTGAGGATTTGGCCGAGAGATACATGTCGAAGCCACGCTCCACGACGGCCTCGACCAGTCCCTGCTTGTTGCCGAAGAAGTGATACAGAGTGGGCATCTTGACCCCCGCCGCGTCGCAGACCGCGCGCAGAGAGAAGTCCTCCCCGGGCGCCGCGGCAATGAGGTCGGCGGCCGCTTCGAGCAGGCGGGTCCGCGTATCCGTTCCCTCAGCTTCTGTCATATCGCTATATTATAGTGTACCGTCGATATAGTCCGATGTAACAACGATACGGAGGTTGAGACCATGACCGAACAGACTCTGCAAGGCAAGAACATCCTCATCGCAGGAGGCGGGAAGAACCTCGGCGGGCTCATCGCTCGACAGGCCGCCGCAGCCGGAGCCGATATCGCCATCCACTACAACTCGGAATCAACGCGCCCGGAGGCGGAAGAGACACTCGCGGCCGTCGAATCCAGCGGCTCGAAGAGCGTCCTGCTCACCGGAGATCTCACCAAGCCCGCCAACGTCGAGAGGCTCTTCGACGATGCCGTCTCAGCATTGGGGTCCATCGATATCGCGGTGAACACGACTGGCAAGGTACTGCGCAAACCCATTGCGGAGACCACCGAGGACGAGTACGACTCGATGTTCGACATCAACGCGAAGGCCGCCTACTTCTTCATCAAGGAAGCAGGCAAACACCTGGCCGACAACGGCAAGATCGTCACCATCGTCACCGCTCTGCTCGCCGCGTTCACCGACGGCTATTCGACCTATGCCGGCGGCAAGAGTCCGGTCGAGCATTTCACCCGGGCTGCGGCGAAGGAATATGCCGACCGCGGGATCTCCGTCACCGCCATCGCCCCCGGGCCCATGGACACACCGTTCTTCTATGGTCAGGAGACCCCGGAACGGGTGGAGTTCCATAAGTCGCAGGGTATGGGCAATCGTCTGACTCAGATCGAAGACATTGCGCCGATCGTGCGATTCCTCGCCACGGAGGGCAACTGGATCACCGGGCAGACGATCTTCGCCAACGGCGGTTACACCACTCGCTGAGGCGGACACGATACTCACGTCCCCCTCAGCACCCACCCAAGAGCCACCTCCCGAAACCACAGGAGAACGCATGTCAGATCTGCAGATTCCCGAACCCGTCGCCGGATTCATCGACACCGTCAACGCCCATGATGACCTGGGGTTCCTAGACGCCTTCACCACCGACGGTGTCGTGGATGACTGGGGCCGCGAGTTCCAGGGCCGAGAGTCCATCAGGGCGTGGAGCGATAAGGAGTTCATCGGCGCAACCGGTGTGCTCACACCTGAAGAGGTCACCGTCGACGGAAATAGCGTGACCGTCATCGGCGACTGGCGCTCCACGCATGCCAACGGCCGTTCATCATTCGCTTTCGTCATCGACGGCGACAAACTGAACAGGATGACCATCCGCGAAGGCTGACGCACAGAGACAGCTGAAACCTTGCAGGGGCCGTCGGACGCCGGGCATCCGACGGCCCTTTCGCTGCGGTCTTGTGGCACAATATTTGGTGTCGCGCCTGCGCGACACGGCGGTGGGGCTCGCCGTACCCAACCTCGGAAGCGGAACTTCGGTGTTCGACTTCGACAACAGTCCCTACCTCGACCGGCTTCAGCATGCCCGAAAGGTAGGAGAGACCATGTCCGCCAGCCCCGATCCGAAATATGACGGGTCGCCGCGCGCACGCATCGTCCTCGGCGTCGTCCCCGATCAGCCCTCCGAGGTGATCACCGCCGCCGCGGACTACGCCGCCCATTTCGACCCCGAACTCGGAGACCGTATCGCGGCCGCCTTGGAAGACACGAATGTCGCCTGGTCGACCCGCGCGCTGGCGACGTCGCCGATCCCCGGCGATTCCCCCACTGCTGAGTCTCAAACCGGCGAGGGCGAGCAGTGACCCGGCCGGTCCACCTGCGCCTGTCCCATCTGGGGCTCGCATTCCTCGGCGGCGCGCTCGGAACCGCGGCACGCGAGGCGATCAGCCTGAGCCTGCCGCCCCTCGGCGGTGTGCCGTGGGCAATCCTCACGGTGAACATCCTCGGGGCGTTCCTGCTCGGCCTGCTGTTGGATTCCCTGGCGCGCAGCGGTCCAGATGAAGGGTGGCGTCGGAGAACGCGGATCCTGGTCGGCACAGGGTTCATGGGCGGATTCACCACGTACAGCGCGCTGGCCGCGGATACGGCAGGCCTCCTCGGCGCGGATCCGGGCGGTGCGAGCAATCCCGGCCTCGGTCTTGCCTACGGGGTGGGCACGGTACTCATCGGCGGTCTCGCCACTTTCGCCGGCATCGCCACGGCGACGACGCTGCGTCGAGGTGGCGGTGAGGTCGACGAGGCGACCGACGGACTGCCGAACGAACCCGATGTCCGGGACGAGGACGCCGCGGATGCCGGCCCCGATGCCTCTGCCGACCGTCACCCGGGAAGTGCCCGATGACCGCGCTGGTTTTCATCGCACTTGCCGCCGCCGGCGGGCTCGGCGCCTCATCACGGATGCTGATCGACGGACTCATCAAGTCCCGCGTGAGCACGGCCCTGCCGTGGGGAACGATCATCATCAATGTCTCGGGATCACTCGTGCTCGGGCTGCTGACCGGTTTGGCCGGGGCGAACCTGCTGCCGAATGCCTGGCATCTTGTACTCGGCACCGGTTTCCTCGGCGGCTATACGACGTTTTCGACGGCGAGCTTCGAGACTGTTCAGCTTCTCCAGGAACGTCGCTGGGTCGCCGGTCTGGTCAGCGGTTTCGGCACGCTGGCTTTCGCAACGACGGCCGCGGCGATCGGAATGTGGCTCGGCGGCCTGGCTTAGCTGCAACCTACCGCTCTGGGCTCAGCCACATCTCCGTACGCCCTTCCCCGGCGCCAGCTCACTTATAGGCGCGGTGGTACTGAGCCGGGCGGTAGTCGATGTCGAAGCGCAGGGCGTCGGCGGCGCGCAGCGCGAAGTTCGGGTCGCGCAGGTACTCACGGCCTACGAGGATCGCATCGGCTTGGCCAGTGGCCAGAATGTGCTCGCCCTGGAACGGTTCGCTGATGAGGCCGACGGCCGCGGTCGGCAGTCCCGATCCCTGACGCACGCCGGCGGCCAGGTTCGTCTGGTAGCCGGGACCGACGGGAATCTTCGCCATCACATTGCCGCCGGAGGAGACGTCGATGAGGTCGACGCCGTGTTCCTTGAGCCATCCGGCGACGTGGACGGTGTCGTCGAGTGTGAGCCCACCGTCGGTCCAGTCCGTCGCGGACAGGCGCACGAACACGGGAACGTCTTCGCCCACCTCGGTACGGGTGGCATCGACGATGTCGAGCAGCAGTCGGGCCCGGTTCTCCAAGGTTCCGCCGTAGGAGTCGGTGCGGTTGTTGCTCAGCGGGGACAGGAACTCGTGGAGGAGGTATCCGTGTGCGGCGTGGATCTCGACGAAGTCGAACCCGGCCTCGATCGCCCGGCGGGCCGAGGACCGGAAGGCCGCGACCACCTCGGCGATCTCTGCCTCCGACAGGGCACGCGGTTCGGCAAGCCCGTCGAAGGCCAGTGCGGATGGAGCCACGGTCTGCCAACCGCCTTCGTCGACGGGCAGGCTGCCGTCGTGGTCGGTTCCCCATTCCGGATAGGTCGAGGCCTTGCGGCCGGCGTGGGCGAGTTGGATGCCGGCGGCCGCGCCCTGGGTGTGGAGGAAGTCGACGATGGGGACGAAGGCGTCGCGCTGTGTGTCGCTCCACAGTCCGAGGTCCTTGGCCGAGATCCGCGCCTCCGGAGTGACTCCGGTGGCTTCGACGATGACGGCTCCCGCGCCTCCCCGGGCCATGGCGCCGTAGTGGACGGTGTGCCAAGGAGCGGGGACCCCGTCTAGAGTCTCGACGGAGTACTGGCACATGGGCGGAACCCAGATCCGGTTGCGGAAGGTCAGGCCGCGCAGTGTGAGCGGTTCGAACAGCAGATGAGACATGACACCTCGTGATCTCGTCGAAAATAGTCGATTGGAAGTATGAGATTCTTCGTACTTCGAGTTCGCACTTTACTACGATGAAATTCGTACTACCAAATGTTTCGTACAATGGAGAGATACGGCGCTACCTGTGATCGGTGGCTGTTCAGACGACATCCACCTACGCCGACCGACACGATGGCGAGATGGGAGGACCCAGATGCGCACACTCGACCACCCCAGCAGGGACGAGATGAGACTCGACACCGTCCTGGCCGCCCTCGCCGACCCGGTCCGCCGCACCGTCGCCTGCAAGCTCAACGACGCTTTCGGCGATCATGCGTGCGCGACCTTCGAGCTGCCGGTGTCGAAGTCGACAGCGACCTACCACTTCCGCACTCTGCGCGAAGCTGGCGTGATCCGACAGGAATATGAGGGCACGAAGATCATGAATACCCTGCGCAAGGACGATCTCGACGCCCGCTTCCCCGGCCTCCTCGACGCCGTGTTCGCCGCTCAGAACATCGAACGCGCCGAGGCGACCGCCCCGAATCTCGCGACTGACCCGGCCGCGTCGCCCCTGCGCAGACGTGACCGCGGCAGCGGTCGGAACCTGAAACTCAGCCGGGGCGCACCGACACCAGCATCGTGAGCGTGCCGGCCTGAACAACCTGATCGTCCTGGTTGAGCACCTCGACGCGGAAGTCGACGATGCCTGCCGACGGGTCGGATTTCGACAGGCGCCGCTCCGCGATCTCCTACCGCATGTGGATCGTCTCGCCGAAGAAGACGGGAGCACTGAACCGCCAGTCCCTGACGCCGAGGAACGCGGTGATCGGACGGAGTCTCAGCTCCTGACCGGCTGGCCTTCCTGCCGGGCCCTGGCTCGACCGCGGGCAAGATCGACCAGTCCGATGATTCCCGCGAAGACGATGACGATCGCAATGAACCCGAAGCCCGCAACGATGGCTGCGCCGTAGCCGGCCAGAGGCTGGACGACGAAGAACACCGCGGTGACGATCGCAATGCCGATGGCCGTGCCCACCCGCTGCCCGGTCTGCATCACACCGCCGGAGCTGCCTGCGTACTCTACGGGAACTTCGGCCAAAGTGAGAGTCTGATTCGGGCTGATCGCCATGCCCTGCCCGAGGCCGGTGATCCCGAGGGTGAGGAGCAGCCACCAGATGCTGATCCCCCAGGCCTCATGCGCCAGCACGAGGAGCGCCGAGGCGACGACCCCGGTCAGACCGAATGCAACCCCGAGGACGACCATCTTCCTTCCGAAGGTGAGCACGACACGGCCG
Source organism: Brevibacterium siliguriense (assembly GCF_900105315.1). Taxonomy (NCBI): domain Bacteria; kingdom Bacillati; phylum Actinomycetota; class Actinomycetes; order Micrococcales; family Brevibacteriaceae; genus Brevibacterium; species Brevibacterium siliguriense. The sequence goes on from NZ_LT629766.1 coordinate 3,889,566, forward strand.
GCCGCCTGTGCTGCGATGGCCGAGAGCAGCGCCGAGGGCAGACCGACGAGACCCGCGTGGAGGGCGGGGAATCCGAGGCCGTTCTGCAGGTAGAGCGCGACGATGACCCAGATGCCGGGCATTCCGACGAAATACATGGACGTCAGCGATGCCCCGTAGGCGAAGCTGCGCGTCCGGAACAGCTGCATGTCGACCATCGGTGATCCGCCTCTGCGAGAGTATCGGTTCTCCCATCGCACCCACAGCCAGACGACGGCGACCCCGACCGGGACGAGGGCATAGATCCAAGCACCTGCGCTGCGTTCGAGGAAGGGCAGCATGACCAACAGCGTGCCCACGCCGAGCAGGACGAGCCCGACCGGGTCGAAGTCGGCGCGGCGTCGGCCGTGCGAATCGGACTCGGTACCAGTGCCGACCCAGGCGCTCTTCGGAAGCCAGAACCGGCCGAGGATGATTGCGGCCAGGGCGATCGGCACGTTGATGAGGAACGCTGAACGCCATCCCCACTCGTCGCCGAGCACAGCGATGAGTCCACCGCCGAGGACGGGGCCGATGCCCACGGAGACGCCGACGATCGTGCCGAACATCCCGAATGCGCGGCCGCGCACCTTGCCGTGGAAATACTGCTGGAGCATTCCCACACCCTGAGGGCTGAGCAGGCCGGACCCCAGCCCCATGACGACACGGGCGATGTTGAGCACGAGCGGGTCCGGGGACAACCCCGAGATGAGGGACCCGAGGGCGAAGACACTGACGCCGATGACGAAGAGCCGACCACGGCCGAAGAGGTCCCCGGCTCGACCGGCGGCCACGAGGAGCACGCCGAAGGCGAGCGTATAGCCCGAGAGCACCCACTGGATCGCCGAGTTCGAAGCGCCGATCGAGCGCTGCATGTCGGGGAGGATGACGTTGACGATCGACACACTCAGCAGCGACATGAACATCGGGACGAGCATCACCGCAAGGATCTTGCGCTGCTCTGCCGTCATGACCGTATCGGAAGCATTACCCATTCATATAGTTCTACGCCGCCTCGTCGACATGCACAATCGGCCTCCGTGGTGCGATTACTCACGCGCTGCGGAGGCCGATCTGTCCGACGAAGGTGCGGCGGGCTTACTCTCCCTTGCCGATGGCCGCCACTGCCGTCGGGTCGGAGGAGTGCAGGAACTCCTCGATGCGTGCGGCCTCTTCGCCTTCGCCGATCGCTCCGGCGGCACGGCCGAGCGCGTAGAGCGCGCGGAGGAATCCGCGGTTGACCTCGTGGGAGTACGGGATCGGTCCGGCTCCGCGCCAACCGGCGGCACGCAGGGCGTCGAGTCCGCGGTGGTAGCCGACGCGAGCGTAGGCATAGGCGTCGACGAGGCGGCCCTCCTGGTGCGCTTCATCGGCGAGTTCCGCCCATGCCAGGGAGGACGCCGGCAGTGCCGCGGCGACGTCGATGGGCTCTTCACCTGCGTCGATGCGCTTGCGAGCGTCGACGTCCGGGTGATCGTCGGGCAGGTAGGTCGGCTGCGGGCCGAGCTGGCTGGCATCGAGGTTGCCGATGTGCGATGGGTTGCCGATTGGCTGAGTCATTGCGTCTCCTTGGTTGTCGGGGTCAGTCGGTCTTCACTTCGGACGGCAGGACCTTATACGGGTTCTCACTCAGCGCGCCCGTGACCCCGGCGTCGGCGAGCTTCTCCAGCTGCTTCTTGTTCTCGACGTCGGCGGCCCAGGCATTGAGGTCGGACTCGGCCCAGGTCGACACGGCGTCCGAAGCGACGGCGACTGCGGTATAGCCGGCACCGCTGAGGTCATCGGGCGAAGTCTTGGTGTAGTCCCCGGTGAACATGGCGCCGACTCCGGCATCGGCGGCGGCACGGGCTACCTCGGCGTCATCGGTGCGCACGAGCGTCGAGTCCTCAAGCCCCGCCTCGGTGATGGTCTTCAATGCCGGTGTAGCCACCTCGGCAGAGTCGATGGCGGGCATGAAAACGGTGTCCCCGCCGAACTCGTCGACGATCTGATCCCAGGTGATGGGCTCACCGGGGGTCGTGTTCTTGCGGGCCGGTTTGATGGTCTGGTCGAGGAACTCTGCGGAGTCGAGCTCATCGAGGTTCTTCTTCAGGCCCATGTCCTTCGCCGCGGTCTCCGGGTTCGCGGCGACGACCGTGCCGTCGCCGAGCGCGGTGAGCGTGGGTGCCGGCAGGTAGCCGAACTTCACGTTCTCGGTGAAGGCGAGCTTCGAGTTCGCCGGATACACCGAGGATCCGCCGTCGAGGGCGCCCACGGCCGGCGGGTTGAGCGAATCGACGGTCAGCTGGTCGTCGGATCCGAAGATGTTCATCGCGAACACACCCGCGACGAGGAGGACGACGATGGCGCCGGCCCACAGGGGTGCGTTGAATTTCTTCGGCTCGGGACGGTCGGGCACGGGAATTCGCTCGCGGGATTCGGGATCGACGCTCGGCAGCGGATCATTGGTGCCGCGACCGTAGCGGTCCCGGTGAGCCTGGGTCGGCTTCTTCCTGCTCATCGGCTGCTGTCCTTCGTCGTTCCGGCTCCGATGACGAGTCCACGGAGGAACCCGGCACCCCAGCACAGGTGCATGGTCGGCAGGACGATGCCGAACCAGAATCGCTCGCGTCGTCCGCAGTCCTTCGCCGCCGAGGCGGTGGCCAGGATCCCGGCGATGTAGCCGAAGCTGGGGACGTGGATGAGCGAGGTGAAGCGGCGGAGGAACTTCGGCCACTTCTTCGTCGACCCGGACAGCTGGAGCAGGGTCTCGATCACGGCTGCGCTCATGCCGAGCACGAGCAGCGGCGGAGCGAAGTAGCGGATGGAGTTCTGCGATCCGTAGCGGCGGATGAGTTCGGCCCGCCAGATTCCGGTGGCCCAGAACTGCTGGGCGATCTTCGACCAGGTTCCGCGCGGCCAGTAGGTGACTTCCATGTTCGGGTTGAACCAGATGCGGCCGCCGGCGGCGCGGATGCGCAGGTTGAGTTCCCAGTCCTGGCCGCGTTTGATCCCTTCGTCGAACCCGCCGAGGTGGTCGAAGACTTCCCGACGGTAGACACCGAGGTAGGCCGATTCGGCCTCCTGCGCCTCATCGCCGGAGTGGTAGGCGGGACCACCGAGCCCGACCGGGGACATGTAGGCGCGGGCGACGGCCTTCTGGAAGGAGGTCTTGCCGCGAGCGAGCATGAGTCCACCGCAGTTCGCGGCCTTGGTCTCACGCAGCGTGTCGATGGCCTGCATCGTGTAGTCGGCGCCGAGGCCGGAGTGCGCGTCGACGCGGATGATCACCGGATGCCGGGTCGCAGCGATGGCGAGGTTGAGCCCGATCGGGGTCGCGGCCTGCGGATTGTCGACAGTCTGGATCCGCGGGTCGCGGGCGGCCATCGATTCGATGATGACGTTCGTCTCATCGGTCGAGGGGCCGAGGGCGAGGACGATCTCCTTGTCCCCGTCATACTCCTGAGCGAGGATCGTGGTGATCGCCTGCTCGATGTGTTCGGCCTCATTGAGGACCGGCATGATGAAGGAGACACCGGGCTTCTCGTTAAGCGACGGAAGGCCCTCCGGGGTCAGGATCTCAAGTACTTTCGACACGCCCTCAATCTTCCCACACCCGCGTGGACCCGGTCTTGAGGGGCATACAGGTGGGTGGCCTCGCCGAGGCGACCTCACAGTCCGCGTGCGATGAGCTCCTTCATGATTTCGTTCGTGCCGCCGTAGATCTTCTGCACTCGGGCATCGGCATAGAGGCGGGCGATCGGATACTCGACCATGTATCCGTAGCCGCCGAAGACCTGCAGGCAACGGTCGACGACTCGGTTCTGAGCGTCCGTGGCCCAGTACTTTCCGGCCGAAGCCTGTTCCGTCGTCAGCGCGCCCTTGATGTGTTCACTGATGAGATGGTCGACGAAGGTGCGCACCGACAGCGCCTCCGTGGCACATTCGGCGAGGACGAACTTCGTGTTCTGGAAGCCGAGGATGGGGCGACCGAAGGCTTCCCGTTCCTTGGCGTAGGTGACGGTCTCGCGGACGGCGAATTCTGCGGTCGCGGCACCGCCGACGGCGATGGCCAGGCGCTCCTGAGGCAACTGCTGCATCAGCTGGATGAATCCGCGGCCCTCGACTCCGCCGAGGACATTCTCGGCGGGGACGCGCATGTCCTCGAAGAACAGCTCCCGAGTGTCCTGTCCGTGCAGGCCGACCTTCTCCAACACGCGTCCGCGGGAGAAGCCCGGCAGATCATTCACTTCGGCCACGATGAGCGAAATGCCCTTCGCGCCGGGTTCGTCGCTGGTGCGGGCCACGATGATGACGAGGTCGGCGTGGGAACCGTTGGTGATGAAGGTCTTGGCGCCGTTGATGACGTATTCGTCACCGTCGCGCAATGCCCGGGTCTTCACGCTCTGCAGGTCAGAACCGGTGCCCGGTTCGGTCATGGCGATCGACGATACGAGCTCGCCTGAAGCCATGCGGGGCAGCCACTTCTGCTTCTGCTCTTCGGTGCCGAAAGCGTTGATGTAGTGGGCGTTGATCGTCGAATGGACGCTGTTGCCCCACGCTGAATCGCCGACGAATCCCTGCTCCTGAAGCAGCACCGCCTCGTGAGCGAAGGAGCCGCCACCGCCTCCGTATTCTTCCGGGATCGAGATGCACAGCAGACCGGCTTCGCCGGCCCGGGTCCACAGTTCGCGATCAACCTGCTTCTGTTCGGCGAAGCGAGCTTCGTTCGGCACGAGCTCCTTGGCAAAGAATCCGCGCGCCAGATCGCGCAGGTCATCGGTCTCCTGGGTCTCCCAGATGCCGCGGTATCCGTCGAGAATCATTGTGCTGTCTCCTGAATCTGATCGTCGTAGTAGTTCCGAAGGGCCGTGACGGTCCCAGAGAGGTGAGTGGGGTTGCGGGGTACTGATGAGGGGATGATCACCCGAGAGCGACTCGCTCGATGGGCAGATCGTACTCGGCGGCGAAGTCGATCCAGTGCGCTGTCGGCTCGGCCGCGAAAGCCCGCTCGAGCTCCTCGTGTTCGGATCCGAGGAGCGAGGCCAGCGCCTTTGCGAAATGAGGCTCGAGGCAGGCAATGGCAACATGACCGTCAGTGGTCGAGTAGGTCCGGTAGAACGGCGTTCCTCCGCCGAGGGGACCTCCCGGTGTGCTCATTCCGTGCCGTGCCGGTCCCGCCGCCCAAGCGGCCGCCTCGTCGAGGACGACGCGACGGACGATTCCGCCGTCGTGCCGACCATGCGGGTCCTGATCGCCAGCACCTTGGGCAGCAGTGCGTCGGGTCTCGAGTTCATGCAGCCCTGCCAGGGCCTGGAATGCTGCATGCTCGCCGCCGAGGACATCGGCGACGGGCACTGTGGGCATGGTTCCGGGGAGGAGGGTGGAGTGCGCGGCCTGATAGGTGAGGTCGTGGCCGGGGACGTCTGCGCGGTCACCGGCGAATCCGACGATCTCGACGTGGACGAGTCCGTGTTCGTCGACGAGCTCCGGCAGACCGAGGGCGGCGGCTGCGCGAGGACGCATCGAGGTGAGCAGGAGGTCGGCTTCGGCCATGAGTGTCCTGAGCTGCTCGATTCCCTCAGTATCTTTGAGGTCGATGGTGCGGATCTCCTGACCGGCGGTGAGCTCCTGGTAGTAGTCGGGGAACATCAGGTTGAGGGGATCGCCGGTGGGCGGTTCGACCTTGATGACCCGAGCACCGAGAGCGCACAGGCGCGCTGCGGCGAGCGGTCCCGGCAGATTGATGGCGAGGGAGACCACCGTGATTCCGCCGAGCGGTTGAGCGTCGGTCATTCTTGGATCCTCCGGTCGAATCGAATCATCATTTTTGAATGAATGTATAGGATACTGAAAGAACGTTCAATACTATGAAGAGAAATCTTCCCGTTCCGGCACTCGAGCTCAGTTACGAACGCACGAACAAGCGCGAGCGACAGCCCGGGGAACGGCAACGGGCTGAGAGAATGGCCGCGGACGACAGAGGTGAGGACATGGATGTGCCGATGAATGCGGAGCGCAGAAGCAGGAACGCCGACGCCGGTGTGTCCTCGGCGGTAGATCTCACGAGCCGTGCCCGGATTCGCAATGCCGGTCTCCACCAGTTCGCCACGACTGGATTCGCCGGCACTCCCCTGCGCGCGATCGCCTCCGAGGCGGGAGTGGCCATCGGCCTGATCTCGCACCACTTCGGCTCGAAGGACGGACTGCGGGCGGCTGTCGAGAGTTGGATCGTCGACCAATTCGGCGCAGCGATCACCGAAGCCGATGCCGCAGCTCCGGACTCCGTCGCGGATACCGCCGGGCGCGATGCCGCGGTGGCTCAGATGCTCAAGGCGAACCCGCTCATCGTCGGCTACCTGCGTCGCGAACTCCTCGAGGACTCCTCTGATCGCACTCTCATCACACGCCTAGCTCGGCTCTCACTGCAGAGCGTGGATTCCATGCGCTCGGGAGGCGTCGCCTCTACGGACAGGAGTCGCGTCGATCAGGTCGTCACCGTCATGGTCCGGCAGTTGGGCAGGCTGTTCCTCCAGCCGCTCGTCGATCAAGTCGTCGACTCATTCCCCGACGAGGAGCGGCCGGTCGCGAAGCCGGAGCTGACGATCTCCGTGCGCACGCCACAGGACTGACCCGCCCCTTCGGCGATCTCCACCGACCCTCACCTCGGCGAACCTTGCTTCCGGCCATCCACGGGTTGTGCCGTGCCGCACATTCCCGTAGATTCATGACATAGGACATCATACGTCTTACGTGTTGGTCCTCGATGTCAGATGGGACTTCCGCTCGCACTCACGCCCGCGCCGGTCCCCTACGTTATCCACGTGAGGAGGGAGCATGGACGCTCCGGGACTCGGCGGCCTCAACTGGGCCGTGATCATCATCTATCTCTTGGCCACCCTCGGCATCGGCGTCTGGTTCACCAGACGAGCCAGCGGTGGAACAGAGGAGTTCTTCAAAGCCAGCGGACGAATCCCGGCCTGGGCGGCCGGCTTCTCCATCTATGCGACGACGCTGTCGGCGATCACCTATATGTCCACGCCCGAGCAGGCGTTCCTCACCGACTGGTCGTATGCGGCCGGCAATATCGCGATCTTCGCGATCGTCCCGCTGCTGGTGATCTTCTACATCCCGTTCTTCCGCAAGCTCGACGTCACAACGGCGTATGAGTACCTCGAAGAGCGCTTCGGCCCGAGCATCCGCGTGCTCGGCTCCGTCCTCTTCGTCCTCTTCCACATCGGCCGCGTCGCCATCGTCATCTACCTGCCGACGCTTGCCATCAGCTCTGTCACCGACATCAACCCGGCGCTCGTCGCCGGAGCCGTCGGCGTACTCTCGGTCGTCTACACCTTCCTCGGCGGCATCGAGGGGGTCATCTGGTCCGATGTCGTTCAGGGCATCATCCTCCTCGTCGGCGCTGCGGTCATCCTCGTCTTCGGCATCGCAGCCCTCGACGGAGGCCTGGCCACTGTCGTCTCCGACGCCGCGGCCGATGACAAGTTCATCTCCGCCGACAACTGGAAGTTCGGCGGAGCGGCAGCGGCCATCCCGATCGTCTTCCTCGGTTCGGTGTTCAACAACCTGCACCAGTACACGGCCAGCCAGGACGTCGTCCAGCGCTACCAGACCACGGACTCGCCGAAGTCGACGGCCCGGTCGCTCATCGTCAACGGCTTCCTCGCCCTGCTGACGATCCCCCTGTTCTACGGAATCGGCACCGTCCTCTACAGCTTCTACCAGCATTCGGAGGCGCTGCCGGAAGGCTTCAACACCTCCGCACTCGTTCCCTACTTCGCGGTCACCGCGCTGCCTGCCGGCGTCTCGGGACTGCTCATCGCCGCGATCTTCGCCGCCGCACAGTCGACGATCTCCTCGAGCCTCAACTCGATCTCGGCCTGCGTCACCGTCGACATCCGCGACCGCTTCTTCCCGCCCAAGGACGGGGTGCCGCGCACCGGGGTCGGGTTCTCCCGCGCCGTCATCGTCATCGTCGGCGCCCTGTCCGTCGGCGTCGCGCTCTACCTCTCGGCGACCGATCAGGCTCAGACCTGGGATCTGTTCCTCGCGATCACCGGCCTCTTCGGAGTTCCGCTGGCCGGCGTCTTCGCCCTGGGCATCTTCACGAAGCGGGCGAACACTTCCGGAGTGCTCGCAGGCCTCCTGCTCGGCGCCGCCCTCGCTTGGGCCGTCCAGGAGAAGGCCGGGCTCACGCCCTTCGCTGTCTCGACCGTCGCATTCATCGGCGCCATGGTCTTCGGCTATCTCATCTCCCTGATCACGGGAACGATGCAGCGCGGGCGCAGCGACCACGATGTGCTGCCGCTGACGATCTTCGGAAAGCGCTCGGCCTACACGCGCCGAGTCCCCACCGAACCGGCCCAAGCGGTCGCCGCCTCGGCCAGCAACAACAAGAACGACAAATAAGAAGGACACGACCATGACTGATTTCCACGGCATCATTCCCCCGCTGCTGACCCCGCGCACCGCGGACGGTGAGATCGACCGGGCCGGGCTCGCCGCCCTCGTCGACCACCTCGTCGCCGGCGGGGTGCACGGAATCTTCGTGCTCGGGTCCTCCGGCGAGGTCCCGTACCTGACGAACGCCGAGCGTGACCTCGTCCTCTCCACCGCGATCGAGGCGGCCGCCGGGCGAGTGCCCGTGCTCGTGGGCGTCAGCGAACAGACGACGGCGCGGGTCCTCGAGGAGGCCGACCGCCTGCTGGCCATCGGCGGTGACGCAGTCGTGGTCACCACGCCGTTCTATGCGCTCTCCGACTCCGCCGAGGTGGAGCGCCACTTCCGTGCGATCGCCGCACATGTCAGCGTGCCCGTGTTCGCCTACGACGTGCCCGTGCGCACGCATATGAAGATGCCTTTCGACGTCCTCGTCCGCCTCGCCGAGGAGGGCGTCATCGCCGGAGTCAAGGATTCCTCGGGCGATGACGTGGGCTTCCGCCGTCTGCTGCTCGCGACGAAGCATCTGCCGGACTTCGCCGTATTCACCGGCCACGAGGTGGTCACCGACGGTGCGATGCTCGGCGGAGCGGCGGGCATCGTCCCTGGCCTCGGCAACGTCGACCCCGCCGGATATGTGCGCATCTATGATGCGGCGAAGGCCGGCGACTGGCGGGCCGCAGCTGCCGAGCAGGACCGCGTGGCAGCCCTGTTCGACATCACGGGAGCCGCGACCTCGGGCCGCGTATCCGCGGGTGCGGCCGGGCTCGGCGGATTCAAGACCGCCCTGCAGCTCATGGGCGTCATCGGCTCGAACCGGATGGCCGAGCCGATGGAGGCGCTCAATGCCGCAGAGGCCGAGCGCGTCCGCGAAATCGTCGCCGCCGCAGGACTGCTGTGACCCAGCCCGCCACCGTCGCCGTCGATGTCGGAGGCACGAAGATCCGTGCCGGTTCCGTCATCGACGGTGTCCTTGCGCATGTGCGCAGCGCTCCGACGCCCGCGACCGCAGGTGCCCGGGCGGTTCTCGACACCATCGCCGAGGTGGCCGCCGCCGTCATCGCGGAGTCGTCGGGTTCGCGTGGCGCGGAGTCCCTTGCCGAGTCCGAGTGGCGGATCGGCATCGGAGCGGCCGGGGTCATCGATCCCGAGACGTGCACCGTGGTCTCGGCGACGGATTCCCTGCCCGGGTGGGCCGGAACCGAACTGGCCTCCGAGCTCTCGGCGCGCACCGACCTTCCCGTGCGCGCGGTCAATGATGTGCACGCGCATGCCCTCGGCGAGGCGGTAACCGGAGCCTCCCGCGGCGCTCGGAGCTCTTTGCTCGTCGCCGCGGGTACCGGCATCGGCGGCGGGTTCATCACGAACGGACACCTGCTGACCGGCAGGAATTCAGCAGCTGGACACATCGGGCACGTGCCCTCGGCGGCCGCGGCCCGACTCGACTGCCCGTGCGGCGGCACCGGCCATGTCGAGGCCATCGCCTCGGGCCCTGCCATCCTCAATACCTACCAACGACTGGTCCACGGAGACGACTCCCCCGCCTCGGCTCCCACCTCGGCGCCGAACTCACGGTCCGGTCGCGATGGGACAGCGCCGATCCCGGCGAACACGCGAGAATTGGCGGCAGCCGCCTCGGCGGGGGATGCTTTGGCGGTTCGCGCCTTCGAAACGGGGGCACGCGCGCTCGGATCGGCACTCGGCGGGATCGTCAACGTCCTCTCCCCCGAGGTCATCGTCGTCGGCGGCGGTCTCGCCGAGATGGACGAAACCTGGTGGACGCCCCTGCGTGCAGCCTTCGCGGCCGAACTCATCCCCGCCGCCTCCGGAACCCCTCTGGTGAAGGCAGAATTGGGGCAGGACGCCGCACTCATCGGCGCCGCCAGCCTGTGGAACGGCGAGCACAGCCAGAAGAAGGAGACTCACTGATGCTGTCGAAGACCGAGATCCTCGATACGCTGCGCGGACGGCTCATCGTCTCGGCGCAGGCTTATCCGGGCGAGCCGATGCGCGATCCGAACACGATGGCTCAGGTGGCGGCCTCGGCGGTCATCGGAGGAGCGGCGGCCGTGCGGGTGCAGGGTCTCGGCGATATCCAGGCGACCCGATCGGCGGTCGAGGTCCCGGTCATCGGGCTGTGGAAGGACGGCAGGGACGGGGTCGTCATCACGCCGACCTTCCAGCATGCCTATGCCGTGGCGCTGGCCGGATCTCACATCGTCGCCCTCGACGGGACACGGCGGAATAGACCCGACGGATTGAGCCTGGTCGAGACGGTCAAACGCCTCCACGAACAGACGAACGCCCTGGTCATGGCCGATTGCGGCAGCCTTGACGACGCGAAGGCCGCGGCAGATGCCGGGGCGGACATCGTCGGCACGACCCTGGCCGGATACTCGGGCGAACGGGAGAAGACCGACGGCCCCGACCTCGAACTCATCGGTGCCATCCGCGCGGCCGAGCTGCCTGCGATGCTCGTCGCCGAGGGCCGCATCCACACCCCCGCCCACGCCGCCGCAGCCCGCGAAGCCGGCGCCGACTCCGTGGTCGTGGGCACCGCGATCACGCATCCCGCGACGATCACCTCATGGTTCACCGAGGCGGTCGAGGGCTAGCGCAGCGGAACGAGTCCGCTCAGTTCAGCGCCTCGATGACTGCGCGTCCGAGGGTCTCTGTGTTTCCGGTGCCGCCGACGTCCGGGGTGAGGACCGCTGTATCGGCGGCGCGGAGGACTGATTCGATTGCGGCCTCGATTTCCTTCCCACAGTCTTCGGCGCCGAGGTGATCGAGCATCATCGCCCCAGACCAGATCTGGCCGATGGGGTTGGCGATTCCCTGTCCGGCGATATCGGGGGCCGAACCGTGGACGGGTTCGAAGAGACTGGGGAACTCACCAGTCGGGTTGATGTTCGCGCTCGGCGCCACGCCGATGGTGCCGGTGCAGGCAGGCCCCAGGTCCGAGAGGATGTCTCCGAACAGGTTCGAGGCCACCACCACGTCGAACCACTCGGGGTGCTGGACGAAGTGCGCGGTGAGGATGTCAATGTGGAATTGGTCCGTCTCGACTTCGGGGTGGCGAACTGCCGCGGCACTGAATCTCCTATCCCAATAGGGCATCGTGATCGATATGCCGTTGCTCTTGGTCGCGGACGTCACTTTCCTTCTGCGCTTCATCGCCTGGTCGAAAGCGTATTCCATGACCCGATCCACTCCGACCCGGGTCATGACGGTCTCCTGCATGGCGAACTCACGCTGCGTGCCTTCGAACATGATGCCGCCCGAATTCGAGTACTCCCCTTCGGTGTTCTCCCGCACCACGAGGAAGTCGACGTCCCCGGGGCCTTTGTCGCGCAGAGGCGAAGTGATGCCGGGCAGAATTCTGCAGGGGCGCAGATTGACGTATTGGTCGAAATGGCGCCGAAACTGCAGGAGGCTGCCCCAGAGCGAGACGTGGTCGGGGACGACAGCCGGACAGCCCACCGCCCCGAAGAGAATCGCATCATAAGAGCCGAGCACGGTCTTCCAGTCTTCGGGCAGCATCCGCCCATGTTCCTGGTAGTACTCGGCGCTGGCGAAATCGAAATGGTCGAATTCGACGTCGAGTCCGTGTCGGCGTGCAGCGACGTCGACGGCCTGCACGCCGAAGGGCATGACTTCCTTGCCGATTCCGTCGCCGGGGATGACTGCAATAGTCGGCATCTGTTCTCCTCCGGAGTTCGTGGGTTTCGAAATGAAATCTAACAGCACTGACGATCCGTGCGACCTCCATTCTGGTCAACCCGTCTTTGACCAGAACGCAAAGTTCGATGACCGGTGCCGACGTCATCGGTCCTAGAATGGACACCGTGAGAATCGACGATTTCCACTTCTTCGCAACGATCGGTGAGGAGATGAACCTGACCGCAGCGGCCAGGTCGATGGGAATGTCCGTCTCTGCGGTGAGCCGACGACTCACCGATCTCGAGAACCGCCTCGGCGTCCGACTGATCCACAGGACATCCCGGCAGATGGTCATGACCGCTGAGGGTCTGCTCTTCCTCGAGGGGTCACGGCGCATCGTCCACGAGGCGGAGGTGCTGAGAGCCGATGTCGCCAACAGCGTCGACAGTGAGCGCGGCACTCTGGTCATCTGCGGCACTCTCGGTTTCGGTCGCACTCACCTGTCGGAACTCGTTGCCGACTTCCACCGGGCGCATCCGAACATCGAGGTCCATCTCGAACTGTCAGCCGATCCCTTCGACCTCGAGAACTCCCGCTTCGACATGCTCGTCGGTGTCGGCGCGGCCAAGGATTCCCAGCTGGTGTACCGCCGCCTGCTGCGCAATCGTCGAGTCCTGTGCGCCTCCCCCGACTATCTCGAGCGCAGAGGCGCACCGCACTCGATCCACGAGCTGCGTGACCACGACTGCCTCATCCTCAGCGAACACGAACCGGACTTCAACCTGTGGAAGTTCGAGCTCGACGGCGTTATCACTCCGATCCGCGTGCGCGGTCCTCTCCGCTGCAATGATGGGGACACTGTGACCAGATGGGCGGTACAGGGGCACGGGATCGCGATGCGTTCAGTGTGGAACGTCCGCCCCTACCTGGAGACAGGTCAGTTGGTCCCGGTCCTCGCCGACGTCCCGACCATCCGTTCGGACATCTACCTCGCCTTTCCCAATACCGAGCTCTATCCGCTCAGGGCGCAGCGTTTCACCGAATTCCTGCAGCGTGAGATCCCGAAGCGTGTCAAATCTCCAGACGACTTCTTCGGATTCTCCTGATCACCCTCCGATCGAATCCGTCGGAGCACTCACACTCGGACATGCTCACACCTCTGGGTGGTGGCAGGCAGCCGTCGTTCCATTGTTGCGCAGCTGACCGATGGGCACCTCGACGGCGCATACCTCGGTGGCCTTCCAGCAGCGAGTCCGGAATGGGCATCCCGATGGCGGGTCAAGGGGGCTGGGGATGTCCCCGCTGAGCGTGATGCGCTCTCGACCACGCTCCAATCGCGGATCCGGGATCGGCACCGCCGAGAGCAGCGCCTTCGTGTAGGGGTGAGCGGGAGATTCGAAGAGCTGCTCAGTCGGGCCCGATTCGACGATCGTGCCCAGGTACATCACCACCACCTGATCGCAGAGGTAACGCACGACCGAGAGATCATGGGCGATGAAGACATAGGTCAGCCCCAACTCACGCTGGATGTCTGCCAGCCGGTTGAGCACGCCCGCTTGCACACTGACGTCGAGTGCACTGACCGGCTCGTCGAGCACGATCACCTCCGGCTCCACGGCGAGCGCGCGGGCGATGCCGATCCGCTGCCTCTGCCCACCGGAGAACTGATGCGGGTATCGCTGGGCGTACTCAGGTCGCAGGCCGACCATGTCGAGGAGCTCACTCACCCGCGCGGGCCGACGGCCCGCCGCCAATCCGTGGATCTCCATCGCCTCGGTCAGCGCACTGCCGATCGTCAGCCGCGGATTGAGCGAGGCGAAAGGATCCTGGAAGACCATCTGCACCTTCCTGCGCACGGTTCTGAGTTCATCCCCGCGAACATCCTCGATCGGATTGCCGCCGAGGCGGATGCTGCCGGAGTCGATGCCGTGCAGGCGCACGATCGAGCGCCCCAAGGTGCTCTTTCCGCTGCCGGACTCGCCGACGATGCCCAGAGACGTCCCCGCGGGGACGTCGAGGCTGACACCGGACACGGCGTGGACGGTTCCGGTCCGCCGCCGGAACAGTCCGGATCTCACAGGGAACGTCTTGACGACCTCGTCGACTTCGAGGCTGGTGGACATCATCGGCTCCTGTTCTCTTCGGTTGAGCATCCGGCAGCTCGCAGTTCTCGGACTTCGGCGATGCGCACGCACGCGGCGCCGTGACCATCGGTCACCTCGATGAAGGGGATCTCCCTCTCATCGCAGAGACCTGCCACCGCATACTCGCACCGCGGGGCGAAGCGGCATCCCGGCGGCATCGCCGTCGGATCCGGCGGGGTGCCGGGGATCGAATAGAGCGGAGAATCGCGCTGCTGATCGAGACGCGGCATCGAATCAAGCAGGCCCATCGTATAGGGGTGGGCAGTGGTATAGAACAGTTCATCGACCGTCGCCTCTTCGACCTTCCTGCCCGCGTACATGACCAGTACCCGGTCCGCGATTCCCGCCACTACACCGAGGTCGTGGGTGATGAAGACGAGAGCACAGCCGGTTCGCTCCTGCACTCGCCTGAGGACGTCGATGATCTGCGCCTGGACTGTGACGTCGAGGGCGGTCGTCGGTTCGTCGGCGATGATGAGATCCGGGTCATTGGCGATACTCATCGCGATCATGATCCGCTGCCGCATGCCTCCGGAGAATTCGTGGGGGAACTGGTCCACGCGCTGTTCCGGAGTGGGAATGCCGACCGTGTCGAGGAGCTCGATCGCCCGCTCCCGCAGGTGAGCTCGACTCGCTTCCCGCGCGTGGACCCGCACCGCCTCGGCGAGCTGCTCCCCGACGGTGTGCACGGGGTTGAGCGCGGCGAGCGCATCCTGGAAGATCATGGCGACGCGGTTGCCGCGCAAGGCTCTCAGTTCGTCCTCCGTGCGGCCAAGCAGCTCCTCGCCTCGGAACCGGATCGATCCGCTCACCTGTGCCGCACGCGGCAGCAGACCCATCACCGCCATCGAGGTGATCGATTTGCCGGAGCCTGATTCTCCGACGATTCCGAGGATCTCGCCCCCGGAGAGGGTGAAGTTCAGTTCGGACACCGAGGTGGCCTCCTGCCCGTCCGTGGTGAAGACGACGGTGAGGTCGCGGACCTCGAGCATCGTCTGCAGTTCGTCATTCATGGTGAGTCCCGATCAGCGTTGGGTTTGAGGGTCGAAGGCGTCACGCAGCCCATCGCCGATGAAGTTGACGGCGAGCACCGTGAGGAGGATGAGGAATCCGGGATAGAGCAGCAGATGCACCTGCGGGGTGCCAAGCAGTCCGGCCGCCTGACTGAGCAGATTCCCCCAGCTTGAGGCTGGCGGCTGTACGCCGAAGCCGAGGAAGCTCAGGGTCGATTCCGTGATGATCGCTGCGGCGACGGCCAAGGACACGTTGACGGCGATGACCCCTGCCAGATTCGGCACGAGGTGGCGCAGCATCACCCGCAGGGGTGAGGCTCCGAGGACGATGGCAGCCTCGACGAACTCTTTCTCCTTCAGCGACAGCACCTGGCCGCGCGCGACTCTGGCGATGACGGTCCAGGCCAGGGACGAGAGTGCGAGCACGATCGTGAAGGTCGACGTGCCGAAGCCCTGTAGGATGAGCGCAAGCACGGCCAGCGGGGGAACGATGAGGAAGAGGTCGACCAGTCGCATGATGAGTTCATCGATCCAGCCGCCGACGTACCCGGCGATCGAGCCGAGGAGGATTCCGACTGCGGTGGCCAGAACGCCCACGCCGAGCCCGACCGACATCGAGACCCGTCCGGCGTAGAGCAGCTGGCTGAGGAAATCACGGCCCAACTGGTCGGTGCCCAGCCAATGTGCGGCGCTGATGCCTGAGGAGCCGGTGATGAGATCCTGCTGGTTCTCCGGGTATGGTGCCAGCCACGGTGCGCCGAAGCAGGCGATGACGAGGACACCGAGGATGACCATTCCGGTCAGAGCCAACCGGTGGCGGAAGAAGCGTCGGGCGAAGAGCCTCAGCTGCGTGGGTTCAGTACGAACCCGCTCGCCGGAGCTCCTCTGGCTGAAGCGATTCTGAGTCATGACAGTTTCACTCTCGGATCGAGTCGAGCATAGGAGAGATCGGCGATGAGGTTGAAGACGACGATCGTCAGTGCCACCAACATCATCCAGGACAGCACCAGCTGTGCGTCACCGGCGAGCAGGGAATCAAGCAACAGTTTGCCCATACCGGGGACGGAGAAGATCTGTTCGGTGACGACCAGCCCGCCGAAGAGCAGTCCGGCGTCGAGGAAGACCACGGTGATGAAGGGTGCCAGGGAGTTGCGCAGGGCGTGCCTGATGATCACCTGCACCCGGGGCACCCCTTTGGCCCGCGCGGTGCGCACATAGTCACTGCTCAACGCCTCCAGCATCGAGGCCCGACCATATCGGCTCCATCCGGCGACGAGGGTGATCGTCATCGTCACCACGGGCAGCGCGAGATGCCGCAGATAGTCGAGGCCGAACCCTCCCTCACCCACCGAGTGCAGACCGACGAAGAACAGGGGCGGCTCGCTCAGGTCCCACATCTGGACCGGCAGAACACCGAGTACCTGGATGAGTAGGAGACCGAACCAGAAGGCCGGCAGTGCGATGCCGATATAGGACGCCGTCGTGAGCGCATAGTCAGGGATGCTGTACTGCTTCACCGCAGAATAGGCTCCGACTATGAGGGCGAACAGCGCGCCGAGGACGACGCCACACACGATGAGCTGGATCGTCGGCCCCGCCGCGTCGAGGATCATGTCGGTGACTTCGCGTCCGGTCCGGGAGCTGATTCCCCAGTCGCCGGTGACGAATCCTGTGAACCAGTCGAGGTACTGCTTGGGGATCGGCTGGTCGAGTCCGAGACGTTCCGTCTCTCGTGCCAGTGCTTCAGGATCCTGGGATTGACGGAGTTCTGACAAGGGGTCGAACGCCCGGCGCACCGCCCAGAAGAGCAGGAACGAGGCAATGATGACGACGGGGATCGAGTAGATCAGTCGGCGCAGGGCGTAGGTGATCATGACCGGCCCTCCTGCCCGGCCAGGCTCCACTGCTCGAGATTCCAGAACGGCCCTTCGGAGGGGTTGTTCCTGATCGGCCCGTGGAGACGGTCGGTGGTCATGACGATGTTGGGCACCGTGTCGATGGGAATCGCAGGCACCGCCTCGGCGATGAGCTTCTCCGCCTTCGTCGAAGCGGAGATCCGCTCCTGACGGTCGGTGCTTCGGGCGACTGTGTCGAGCAGACCGTCGAGGCCGTCGACCGAGGTGCGAGTGAAGTTGATTCCGGAGAAGCCGTTGTCCTCGGACGGGACGGAGTCCGAGGTGAGGATGCCGTCGAGGCTGGGTTCGGGGACGGTGTCGATGAGTGTCCACAGCCCGACTTCGTATTCGCCTTTGGGGGCCACGTCGACGAACAGGGCCGCAGGTGCGACATTGGCGATGGTCATATCGAATCCAGCCTCGGCGGCCTGCTTCTGCAGAATCTGCTCGGTCAGCTCGCGACGCTGGTTGCCGGCCTGAGACGTGATCCGGAAGCTTGCGGTCTTTCCGTCCTTGGCCCAGATCCCCTCCGAGTTCCTCTCCCACCCGGCCTCGGTCATCAGCTCTTCGACCCGGCCCGGATCCTTTGTGTACCTCGCGAAGTCGGCAGCGGCGAAGGTGCCGTTGAGGGGAGTGAGCAGACTTTCCTGAGTCTCATCCACGCCGAGCCGACCATAGAGTCGTTCGACGATGGCGGGTCGGTCGATCGCATGAGCGAAGGCCTGTCTGACGGCGACATCGTCGAAGGGAAAAGCGTCGTTGTTGAGCCACATCGCCTCGAGGTTGCCCGATTCCGTGTCCACGATGATGTCGGTGTTGGGCACGCCTGCCTCGATCTGGCTGAGGGCGTCGAACTGCGGGGTCGGATAGAGGGCCTGGACCTGCCCGCTCTTGAGTGCGAGGAAGGCCGCGGCGGTGTCAGTGATGAACTGGAACGTAACTCGATCGAGTTCCGGCTTCACTCCCCAATAGTTGTCGTTGGGCACCAGTGTCACGGAGGTTCCCTTGATCCATGACTCGATCTTCCACGGGCCTCCGGAGAAGGAGTAGCCGTCCTTCATCATCGCTGACCGGTCCTTGCCTTCGAGCAGGTGGGCCGGCAGCACCGAGTAGTCGCCGCTGAAGAGCTTCTTCCATGCGCCGTACTCGCTGCCGAGGGTGACAACCGCGGTCTTCTCATCGACGGCGTCGATCGATTCGATCTCCGAGTAGCCGCTTTTGTCGAAGACGTCTTCACCATCTCGGATCTGCAGGCCGGTGTACTCGAAGTCCTTTCCGGTGATCGGCGTTCCGTCCGACCACCGCGCCTCGGGAGCGATCCGGTAGGTGATCACCTGTTTGCCGGAATCTGTGACTGTGACCTCGGGCTCCCCGGCGAGCAGATTCGACGGAGTGAGCATCCATTGCCCCTTGACCTCCCGTGTCACGAAAGCTCGCGGAAGGGTGGGCTGCCGCATGGTGTAGCTGCCCCAGATGGCGGCTGCGCAGGTGGCGATCCAATCGGCGCAGTCGGGTTCCTGTTCGGCCCCGATGACGATCTGGTTGTCGGTATCTGCGGCCGGCCCCGAGGCGCCTCTGGGAGTGGTACACCCGCTGAGGGCCAGGGCCAGAATGCAGACACAGGCGGTGATCCAACGCAGTGGGTTCCGCCTGCGCCCGATTCGGCGTACGACTGCCCGGTGGTGGTCAGGTCTGATCTGTGTGCTGAAACTCGGCATCGATGTTCCCTTCGTTCTCCGCTCGATGGTCCGGGCCGAGTGGCACTTCGAACGGGTACCGGACGTCAGCGTCCAGTGGCACTGCCATCAGATTAGCGACGATCGACAGAGTTAGCAATACGTTTAGTCAATGTCTTTGACTATCTTCTGGACTTACTCACTTCCCAACAGAGGTCCGACTGATTAAGGTGAAGGGACGGACCGGCGATGGCAATGACGACAGGAGCACAGTGACGACCTCGGATCCCACGAGCAGCACAGCAGACGAGCTTGGAGCCCCGCAGGCCTCAGCGGCTCCGGCGCCCAAGCAGAGACGCAAACGCGATTCGCTCAATCGTGAGGTGATCCTCGAAGCCGCGGAAGCCATCGCCTCACGGGACGGCCTGGAGAAGCTGACCTTCCAGTCCCTGGGCGCCGAGCTCCAAGCGCATCCGACCTCGATGTACCGTCACTTCAAGGACAAGGACGAACTCGTCCGCGCCCTCCTCGATTCGCTGCGCGACCGGTCCTATCTCGGATCGCTCGTGCACACCGATGATTGGCGCGAGGATCTGAGGATCGCCGGACGTGTCGTCCACGACCACTATCTGCGCTATCAGCAGTTCGCCCAGCAGATGGCCGCCCGCACCACCCGGCTGCCGCGGGAGTTCGCCAACATGGAATTCCTGCTGCAGGCCCTTCTCGCCGCTGGGTTCAGCCCCGACGACGCCCTGCGCTATCAGCGCGTGTTCGGCAACTACGTGCGGGCTCTGTCGAGCATCGAGGCTGCCTCGCATGCTCTGCCCGCGGAGATGCAGGCAGAAGACGAGCTGGCTTGGCGGATGCAGTTCGAGCGACTCGACCCGGAGGACTTTCCGGCACTAACTGCAGCAGGACGCCCCTTCCTCGGCATCGGGGACACTCAGACCTTCGACACCGGACTCGAAGTCCTCATCAAGGGGCTGGAGGCCCTGGCTGCGGAGAGTCGCGAGGCTGCGGCGAACCGGACCACCGCTGACCCGCCTCAGTAAGCGCGATCAGCTCGAGCTCCGTGGTCAGCCATTCGGATTCGAGAGTCGTTCCGGTCGGTGTGTGACCTGCGTCGAACCATTCGATGAGTACGTCTCCGCCTGCGGCCCGGAGTGCGTCCACGTACTTTCGAGCCTGGGCAGGAGGCGTCCGAGTATCACGCGCACCCTGGAACAGCACCGCTGATCCCCGGACCTGCTCGACATAGCTCGTCGCGGACAATTTGCGGCAGGCTTCCTCGAAGCTCAGCTCACCCCGGGACAGCACCGTCTCCCAGACGGGCCGCAGGGCAGCATTCATCTCAGCGAAGGCCGTCGCCCAATCCGCCATGGCGACGATGGCGAACCCGCCGGCGAAGAGATCCGGCAGGCGCCCCAGGGACAGCAGGGTGAGATGACCTCCGTAGGAGGCTCCGGTGATGTAGCTGCTCAACGGGTCGGCGATCCCATGCTCCGCGAGGCACTCCATTGCCGCACGGATATCAGCGATCTCGCGGTCGCCGTACCCGGTCCAGAATCCCTCCCGCAGTGCGCGCCCGAAGCTCACCGAACCGTGATAGTTCAGCGCTGCGTATGCGAAGCCCTCATCGAGCCACGACTGCGCCACAGGCGAATAGGCATCGGTGGTGACCAGATTTGGTCCTCCGTGCACCGACAGGATCGTCCCGCGTACCTCTCCACTGGGCACAGCCCACCACAGCTGCACCGGCGTGCCCTCAGCTCCCGGGATCATCTCCGAGGTGAACTCGATCCCTTTCGGCACATCCGGTGCCGCAATGATCGTGGCAGGCTCCGAACCATCGGACGTCGATTCGATGCGCAGCAGCCTCGGCGGACGCGCCCAGGACTGCTCGAAGCACATGACCCCGCCGTCGGCGAGGTAGGACTGCGCCTCATAGGCGAATTCGGCGGCGACATCGGGGACCGCGTAGCTGCCGGTGCCGTCCCGGACTACTTCCAGGACCCCCGCCACGGTGTCGATGAGGATGAGCCGATGGATGCCCTCATCGATGTGAAGAGCGAGAATGCGATCGCGCCGAGGATCCCAGTCGAGCGGCTGCAGTTCACCGTCGAGCTCCATAGCGTCGAAGTCCGATCGCTGACCGGTCGTCGGATCCCAAATGGCCGGTCGGGCAAAGCCGCTGCGCTCGGTGCTGAGCAGAATCCTCTGGTCTCCGGAAATCGGAGAGAATCGCACGGCACGCACGGGACCGGCGGGCAGATCATCGCACACGGCCACCTCGGCGCCGGTGGAGGCATCGATGACGGTCACTGCGGTGCGTCGCACCCCCGGGTTGTGGTCGGTGCTGTCGACGCTGA
Source organism: Brevibacterium siliguriense (assembly GCF_900105315.1). Classification (NCBI taxonomy): domain Bacteria; kingdom Bacillati; phylum Actinomycetota; class Actinomycetes; order Micrococcales; family Brevibacteriaceae; genus Brevibacterium; species Brevibacterium siliguriense. The sequence continues at coordinate 3,910,774 of NZ_LT629766.1, forward strand.
GCAGACTGCCGTCAGCGGAGATGTGGCCGTACCAGGCCTCATCGGTCGACGACCAGACCACTCGGGGCGTTCCCCAACCAGCACGGTCGGCGATCCCGGACGCGGAATCCGCGGTTTCGGTCGCCGGCGCCTGGGCGGTGGCACCGCTGCTCGTCAATGCAGGAGCAATGTTTGACTGCCAGTCCGGAACGGGTACGGACAAGAGGTGGAATCCCTCGTCGTCGACGATCGTGGCCAGGAGCGTTCTTCCATCGACCGAAAAGTCGATTCCGCGGATCACGTAGGCCGCGCGTCCCGGTGTCAGCTCGACTCGGTTCCGCCCGTCGACAGAACAGGCGACAAGTCCGCCGACCTCGGAGCCGCCGTCATCGTCGAGGCCGACCACCCAGCGGCCGTCGGCGCTGATGGCTCCGTCGAAGCCGACAGGGAACGGCAGTGTCTGGGAGACCTCCCAGTTTCCGTCGATCTGGCTGAGGATCCGCCCTGACGAGGAGACCCGCCCGTTGTCGATGACGAGCGCAGTCCGCGGATCCGCTCCGGCCGGGCGCACGCAGTGCAGCCTGGCGCTGTGGAATCGCTTTTTCCACGCGGGCGAGCCGAGGGCCCGACCCGGATCCGCGTTCGGCACACCGGTGTCGGATGTTCCGCTGTGTTCTGTCGTCATGAGATGCTCTCCTGATTCTCCCCGTTTGCCCGCTCGGTTTCTTTCCTCCGCGGGGCCCGCTCTCTCTTTTCATTCGATGCGATCGTCAGTGAGTCGCCGTCGACGCTGCGGATGCTCCGGATGAGCTCGGCGGTCAGCTCCGCTCGCTCGACCATGGAGCTCAACCGCACCCATTCATGTCGTGCATGTGCGCCGTCGCCGATCGGCCCCAATCCGTCCAAGGTCGCCGTGCCCGCCGCGGCAGTGAAGTTGCCGTCGGATCCTCCTCCGACCTCGACCGCGTCGAGTTCGGGCTGGCCGAGACGCTCGGCCGACTGCTGGGCTAGGCGGCAGAGCACGACCGAGGACTCGACAGGCATGGGTGGACGGTTGATTCCGCCGTGCACCGCGATTCCAGCGCCGGGGTGGAGCGGTGCCAGAGCGCCGAACACCGCATCGACGCGTTCGAGTTCGGCGAGACTCCAGGCTCGAACATCAACCTTTAGTGAGGCCTCGGCCGGCACAGTGTTGACGGCAGTTCCGCCGCTGGCCACCGACGGAGTGACATGAGTATCAGCTTCGGTCGAAGCTGCACGCGAGACGGTCTGGATGACGTGGGCGAGTTCCCGGAGGGCGTTGATCCCTTTGGCCGGATCCAATCCGGCATGCGCAGCCACTCCCGTGATCTCGACTCTGTAGATGCCGACCCCTCGGCGGGCGATCTTCAGCGCGCCGCCGAGGCTGGGTTCGAGGATGAGTACCGCTCGATGAGCCCGAGCAGCTTCCTCGATGAGACCCCGAGAGGTCACTGAACCTGTTTCTTCGTCGCCGGTGATGAGGAGAGAGAGGTCCGCCGTGTCCTGCAGCGCCGTGAGCGCTTCGAGCGCGGACACGATACCGGATTTCATGTCGAAGACGCCGGGACCGGTGGCGCGATCTTCGGCGACGGCAAAGGGGATCTCGGCGAGCGTACCGACGGGCCAAACGGTATCTGCGTGGCCGAGGATGAGGATGCCCCCGGGCTCGGGGCCTCCCAGTACAGATGGTCGGATCCCCCGTTCGTCAGAATCTCTCCGCGACGAGCAGGGCCCGCGCCCCCGCTCAGCGCCTCGGTTGCCCAGCCGTCGATGAGGTCGAGGCACGCACGGATACCCTCCCGATGACCGGTCGGCGATTCGATTTCGACGAGGCGGCGCAGACGGTCCGTGAGCAGCTCGGCGGGTGTGCCCATGTGCGAAGACGCGCTCATCCGAGGGCCCCATCATCGGCATCCACGCTCTCGAGATCCTCCTCGGCGAGGAAGTCGAGCAGTCGGGCGGCAACCTTGCCCGGGGCTTCCTCGGCAAGATAGTGATCGGACTCGATGGCGGCACCGGTGACAGAGTCTGCGTACTCACGCCAGACGTCGACCACATCGAAATTCGTACCCACGTAGCCCGCCGAGCCCCACAGGGCCAGAAGAGGCATGTCCAACGTCCTGCCCCGGTCCCGATCGGCCCGATCATGATCGAGGTCGATGCTGGCCGCGGCCTGATAGTCGGCCGTCGAACCTTCGATGGCACCCGGCTGAAGGAAACACCGTTCGTATTCGGCGTAGGCTGCCTCGGCGATGGCCTCTCCCCCGGCATGACGTCCAGTGAAGCGGCTGCGAAGCCAGGTCTGCGGGTCGGCTCTCTGCAGTGATTCGGGCATGCCTCCGCGCTGGGAGAGGAAGAACCAGTGGAAATAGGAACTGGCCATGGCTCGGTCGACATTGTCGAACATGTGCAGTGTCGGCACGATGTCGAGCACGGCGATTCGACTCACCGCCTCCGGCTGATCGAGCCCCAGGCGGTGGGCGACTCTCGCACCTCGGTCGTGACCGACCACCGCATATCGGTCGAACCCGAGAGACGCCATGAGCCGATGCTGGTCAGCCGCCATCTCCCGCTTCGAGTAGTTCGAGCGATCTTCGACAGGTGCCGGCTTCCCTGAGTCCCCGTAGCCTCGCAGGTCAGCAACGATGACGGTGTGCCGTTCGGCGAGGGCCGGCGCGACGCGATGCCACATGTGGTGAGTCTGCGGATAGCCGTGCAGCAATAGGACCGGAGTGCCGGCTCCACCTTTCCAGGCTCGAATGGTGACGCCCTCGCGCTCGCTGCCCACCGATGCAAATCCTTCGAACACAGCGAAAACCTCCTTTGGTCTTCGAAAACTTGTTAGTCAATTACTTAGACTATCGTGATTGCCAGCAATAGCAAGATCCCAAGGCGGTCAGAAGTGGGTAGTTGGATTCGCAGAAGGCCCCTCACCCATGCAGGGGTCGGCGACAACAGACATGACTCCCCGCAGGTTCATCAACGAGGACGAGAAGCAGTGCGTTACACGCTCAGAGGCTCTGCCACTCCGGCTTGTTCTCGTAAGCGTGGCGATAATAGTCGCCGAGCTGCAGCCTGGAGGCCGACGCATCATCGAGCAGGACCGTGACGTGCGGATGCATCTGCAGCACGGTCGCCGGCCACATCGCCGAGATCGGCCCTTCGATCATCTGGTGCACGGCCTCGGCCTTATTGCCGCCGGTCGCTACGAGCAAGAGATGCTTAGCGTCCATGATCGTGCCCAGCCCCTGCGTGAGGCACAGCTTCGGCACCTGCTCGACGTCGCCGTCGAAGAACCGCGCATTGTCGATCCGCGTCTGGTGCGTCAGGGACTTCACTCGGGTCCGCGAGGCTAGGGATGATCCGGGTTCGTTGAACGCGACGTGGCCGTCGGTGCCGATGCCGAGGATCTGCAGATCGATTCCGCCCGCCTCGGCGATATTGCGTTCATAGTCCGCCGAGGCGGCCGCCAGGTCTTCGGCGGATCCGTCGGGACCGTGGACGGCCCCCTCGGCGAAGTCGACCCGGGAGGCGATCTCGGTGTCGATGACGTTGCGATAGCGTTGCGGATGGTCGTCGGCGATTCCGACGTATTCGTCGAGCATGAACGCCTGCGCATGGGCGAAGGACAGCCCTTCGTTCTTGTGACGGGTCGTCAGCTCGTCATAGATGCGCAGCGGGCTCGAACCGGTCGCCAGCCCGATGACCGGCGCGGATTCCGTGCGCACCAGCCGCTCGATCGCGTCGGCGGCGAGTTCCGCCAGCGTGTATTCATCGGCGATGACAACTTCCATCAGTTCTCCTTCGGCACTGGCCCGGTCAGTTGTGCGGGCGTCTGTCTGCAGTCAATCATTTCTGCTCGAGGGCCCGCATGATCGGCTCATAGTGGGCGGTGATCGCGGCGCGGAAGGCCTCAGCATCGCCGGATTCCGCCGCTTCGAGCATGAGTCCGTGGGACCCCGCGGTCTGCTCCAGATCGGACGCCACGGCCACGTTGAGTTTGGGCAGGACGGCCGTGTGCACGTCCCAGAAGGCGGCGACGAGTTGGCCGACGAGCGAGTTGCCCAGCTTCGCGAGCAATCCCGTGTGAAAGGCGCGATCCTGCTGCGGGAAGGTCTTGCCGGCGGCGGCGAGCGCAGTCATCTCCTCGACCAGGGCCGTGAGTTCGGAATTCTCCGTGCCCTTGAGAGCGTCGACGATCTGCTCGGACATTCCGCGATCGAGGGCCTTGCGCACTTCGACGACATCACGCAGCGCGTCGAGGTCGTCACCGGGGCTGAGCACACCGCGGAACACGAGGGCTTCGACGAGGGCGTCGAGGGTCATCTCGCCGACGTAGGTGCCGTGTCCGTGGCGGACATCGACGATGTCGAGGGTGGAGAGTTTGCGGATGGCTTCCCGGACGTTCGACCGCGAGACGCCGAGGCGGCTGCACAGTTCACCTTCGGTCGGCAGGAGGTCCCCGGGACGCAAGCCATCGGAGAGGATGAGATCCTTGATCCTGTCGGAAGTCGTCACTTTCCGGCCGGGGGCTGTCGTCTCCGCCATGATCACCTTCTCCTGGTCGTTCCACGCTGAGCTTCCAGTATACGTCTGACATCAGATGTGTAGTCGGCCGTTCTTCGATGTGGAGACAGGTGGGCCGTGCCATCAACCGACCTTGGCGTATGCGGAAGTCGTTCCGGCCACTAGGGTGGTAGTCACATACGGTCGCTCGGCGGCCGACATCTACGACGCATTGGAGCACTCATGACTGGATTGGTGTCCACATTCGCCATCATCATCGTCATCCTCGTCATCGCCGTTCTGCTGTTCGGCAAGCTGCGTACCAGCATGTTCTTCACGGTGAAGACGCAGGAGAACGTCATCGTCGAACGGTTCGGCAAGTTCAAGAAGGTCGCGAAGCCGGGACTGAATACGAAGGTGCCGTTCATCGAGACGACGAGTCGGCCGATCTCATTGCGAGTTCAGCAGCTCGAGGTCAACATCGAGTCGAAGACGAAGGACAATGTCTTCGTCACGGTTCCCGTCGCCGTTCAGTACGTGGTCGAAGAGGACAATGTCGCCGACGCTTACTACCGTCTGGCGAACTCCGAGGAGCAGATCCGGTCCTATGTCTTCGATACCGTTCGTTCGGCGCTGTCCGGTCTGACCCTGGACACGGCGTTCGAGTCGAAGGACGATATCGCGGAGAACGTGGAGCGCCGGCTCTCGGAGTCGATGAAGCGCTACGGGTTCAAGATCGTGAGCACTCTGGTCACGGATATCACCCCGGACCCGAAGGTGCGCGATTCGATGAACTCGATCAATGCCGCACAGCGTGACCGCGTCGCCGCGCAGTCCCTCGCCGAGGCGGACAAGATCAAACGCGTCACTCAGGCCCAGGCGGAGTCCGAGGCGATGCGCCTGCACGGTGAGGGTGTCGCCGCTCAGCGCAAGGCGATTGCGACCGGTATCGCCGAGCAGTACGCGAAGCTGCAGGAGGTGGGCATCGACAAAACTGCCGAGCAGCTGCTGATGATGACCCAGTACTTCGACACCATGCAGAACGTCGCGCAGGAGGGGCGGTCGAACGTGCTGTTCATGCCCTCGAACCCGGGAGGCCTGGGCGAGATGGGCCAGGAGATCCGCAACGCCCTGTTCGCCGCCAACGCCGCCGAGGACGGAGCGACCTTCACTGCACCCGAGAGCCGGTACGCGTCGAGTAACCGCTCGGAGCAGGCCAGCGTTCCGCCGCAGCCGACGAACCCGCCGAGCTCAGATGGGCACGGCGGCTCTGACGGGTCGGGCGGTTCCGGTAGTTCAGGCCAGTCCCTCGGGCAGTCCGTTCGATCTGCGGCGCAGTCCGCGCGGGAAGCTGCTCAGCAGTGGAAGAACAGCCACCAGCCGCCGCAGAACCCTCAGCAGTAATGCAGCATCACCCACCGAGCACCTCACCCCTCTACTGCAGAAGGAAAAACCACTAAAGGTGGGTGATGCCCACGGATCGCGGCGTTGAGGCACCAACGGTGAGTGATGTTCACGCACCCCCTACGCACACATAAGGGCGGGCGAGGAAGTTTCGACTTCCTCGCCCGCCCTTTGCGTTGGAACTGTCTGGCCGCCTCGGCGAGGTTTTGACCCCAACCTCTGCGCCAGCTATTCCTCAACTCAGCGCCAGCCCTACTCGAATTGGGCCGTACTAGCTCGACTCAGCGCTTGGCCATGGCCTCGAGCGCGGACTTCTCGACCGCCTCGGCGACGGCCGGCGCCACACGAGAATCGAGCGCACCGGGCACGATATAGCCGGGCTCGAGGTCATCGCCGACGAGATCTGCGATCGCACGAGCCGCGACGAGCTTCATATCGTCGGTGATCTCGGCGGCATCGGCGTCGAGCGCGCCACGGAAGATTCCGGGGAATGCGAGGACGTTGTTGATCTGGTTCGGGAAGTCGCTGCGCCCGGCGGCCACCACGGTGGCGTACTTGGAAGCGACATCGGGGGCCACCTCGGGGTTGGGGTTCGACAGGGCGAAGATGATCGCATCGTCGGCCATGTTGGCCAGGTGCGCCTCGTCGATGGTGCCGCCGGAGACGCCGATGAAGGCATCCGCGCCGTCGAGGGCTTCGCCGATCCCACCGGAGATTCCGCGCGGGTTCGTCGACTCGGCGAGGAACTGCTTGGTCTCGGTCAGGTCGGAGCGGCCGGACTCGACGATTCCCTTGGAATCGAGGACGACGATGTCGTTGACACCGGCGTCGGCGAGGATCTTCACCACGGCCACACCGGCGGCACCCGCGCCGGAGACGACGACACGGACGGACTCGAAGGACTTCTTCACCACGCGCAGAGCGTTCGTCAGCGCGGCGAGTACGACGACGGCCGTTCCGTGTTGATCATCGTGCATGACGGGAATGTCGAGGGCTTCCTTCACCCGGTCCTCGATCTCGAAGCAGCGCGGAGCGGAGATGTCCTCGAGGTTGATCGCGCCGAAGGTCGGGGCCAAGCGGACAATGGTTTCGACGATCTCGTCGGTGTCATTGGTGTCAAGCACGATCGGGATCGCGTTGAGTCCCGAGAACGACTTGAACAGGGCGCACTTGCCTTCCATCACCGGCAACGAGGCGGCCGGACCGATGTCACCGAGGCCGAGCACGGCCGATCCGTCGGAGATGACCGCGACGAGTCGACCGGTCCACGTGTGCGTGCGCGCCAGCTGCGGCTCCCCCTTGATCGCGGTGCACACCTTGGCCACGCCCGGGGTATACGCGATCGAGAGGTCGCGTTGGGTCTGGAGCGGTGAGGTGAGCTCTGCCGAGAGCTTGCCTCCTTCGTGGGCGGCGAAGATCTCCTCATCGGTGATGGGAGTCGGCGCGTTCTGGCTCGAAGCGGTCGAGTTTTCAGCGGTGGTCGTCATAGTTGATCCTCGTGGTTGATGCGGCAACAGGGCGTATTCTCTGTTGCCGACAGTGATCGTCTGAACCCGGGCCATCGGAAGTGAGGCCTCGGCGGCCATGCTTGGGTTCGCCGAGGTGGTCCTGACGAAGAACTGGTCACCAGTGAAGGATGGTGCGGTGACGCCTGCACGCCCTGTGGTGCAGACCCCAGGTGAAGGGCGCCGCAGGTGCGTGCTGTGCGGATACGGCTCGCATAAGGGCGAGTGTCGACCTCATGGGTCGCATCCGGCAACCCGATCAGCATAACCGATGACGTGACGTGTTTCACCCGAGAATCCGCCCCTCACCGAGGTTGCCCTCACTTTCGATGGCTTGTTCTCCGAACCTTTGGACCCCGCGGGAGGGCCGTCGTCATCGTCTTCGCCGAGGTGGCACCTCCCGATCTATCGCCGAGGCGGCAGACCCCGATGCTCTTTCACCGGGGCGACACGTCCCGAAACCTCATCTGAACTGCACCGATGGAGCCCAACGTTCTCATGTCAGTGCCGAATGCAATGATAACGAGAGAACGAAATCAATCATGATCTGACATCGAACTATATTCGAATCTTTTCGCTGTTGCCTATTGTCTATGGCCATTGGATCATCTACTATAGAGTTAGCAGCTTTTCAAATCAGCACCACTTCCCCGACAACGAAGTCCGAGGCAGGTGAAAACGCAATGAAGGGCACCACCACACGCTCGACCCCAGGCCATGCCGAAGAGACGGGCATGGGACAGCCGTCGCCCCGATTCGCCATCCGCTTCGAATCCAGCATGTCTCGCTTCGCCGAGAATGCTGTCGCTTCTGACCGCGCGCATTTCTCGCTCCTCGAGTCGGTTTCTTCGGTCGTACTCGAACAGGTTTTCATCGGCTTCGAGCTCCCCATGCCCGAGGGCTCCGAACCGTTCCGCTGCGAGACGATTGCCGCAACCTTCGATCGTCGCGAGAAAGAGTCAAGAGAATCAGAGCAGAGAGCCGGCTTCGGCTCGGCGAAGATACGTGAGACGGCCTCTGTGAACGCATCGTCTTCCACAGACCGTCCCACCTCCGCAGCTGTGGTGCCCTTTGATGCCGACTTCGCCCGCAAGCAGCTGAAGGAGGCGGCTGTGCCCGACAATACGGCGCTGCCGGAATTCCCCGAGCTCGATGAAGGCATCTGCTTCTCGAAGTGGGTCTATGACTATGTCGATGCCGAGGATCTCGTTGAGATCTCGACGGTGTTGGGGACCAATACTGCGCGCACCTATCGTCAGCTGACCGGCGCAATGACGATCTTCTATGGTCTTCCCCGTTTCGCCGACCGTGTCCGCGCCGGGGATTTCACCCAGGCGCATGTCGACGTGGTTGCCCGCCAGTGTGCCGATGTCCCGTTTGAGTTCCTTCCGAAACTCGATATCTTCCTCGCCGCCAGACGCGCCGATATCACCTGCGAGACCCTGCGCCGCGATCTGGCGAAGATGATCGCACTGCTCATTCCACCTGTCGACAGAACCGAGCTCGCAGCCAAGCGTCGTCGCGTCGATGTCGAAGGCTACAAGGACGGCTCGGCCTGCCTGACCGTCAGCGGCCCTTCGGCTGAGATCTTCGCCTGTTACAACCGGATCCAGGGCATGGCTCTTGCTGTGCACGGCAAGAACAAGTCGGCATTCAATCTGCCAGTGGGCGTTGAGATCAGCGATGACCGTTCGATCTCACAGCTCGAGTACGATCTATTCGTACGTCCTGTGCCGGAGCTCAAGGTCAAGGTCGTGTCGGTCGATCCTGTCACGGGAATCCAAATAGCCAAAGACACGTCACTGCTCGATGCCGACGGTGAGCTCATTCCGGACATGGACTCCGATGACGCAGTCGGCGACTTTGCGAAACACGTCGCCTCGGACTCAGCTGGCCACGTTGGGGAGTCATCCGACGGGAGTGCGGCTGCCGGCCAGTCCGTCGGTTCGGCGTTCCGCCCTGACTCTGAGCCTGCTGATGGCCCCGTTGAGTATTTCGTCAAGCTGCGTATGCCTACCAACGCGTGGTGGCTGTCGCATCAAGCCGCCACCGTGGTGACCGTTCCCTTCCTCACCCTCACCGGAGGCTCGGAACTGCCCGGCACCTTTGCCGACGGCTCGCCTGTACCCGCCGAGGTGGCCCGAACTATCGCCGGCCGCTCGAAGAGCATCCAACGGATCCTCACCGACCCCGCTACCGGGACTCCGATCGACGCCAAAGCAACGACGTACAAGGTGCCCAGAGATCTTCGGAAGACCTTGGTCGAGCAGTGGACGGTGTGCACCGTTCCCGGCTGCTCGCGTCGGGCCGAGAAGTCGGAGATCGATCATGTCGTTCCGTTCTTCCACCTGGATCCGCTCAAGGGCGGTCTCACCCGGTTCGGAAACCTGCATCCTCTGTGCAAGAAGCATCATGCGTTGAAGACCGCCGGCCGCCTTCGGGTCACTATGCCCAAATCCGGTGAGCTCGATTATGAGTTCAAGCACGGGATTGCCACCACTGTGTCGGCACCGGGCCAGCCGATCAATGTTGCCCAAGCGCTTGAATTCGATTCCCTAGGACGACTGGGTCTCAAGCGGTGGAAACTGCCTTGGTCTATGGTTCCCGCCGCACCGGCGGTGCTCGAGCTCATGCCAGGTGAGTCGACGATTCGTCAGCGCGACGAAGAGGAGCGCCGCCGCGAGGAGCGTGAAGCTCGACAACGGCGGCTGTCGGAGGAGTATCAGGAGCAGCAGGCTGAAATCAAGCGGCTGCGGCTGGTGCGTTGCCTCAATTGGGAGAAGTCTGCCCACCAGCCTTGCCTTCCGACTGGTGTCGACCCCGCGGCCAGAAAACAGCTGACCGGAGACCGCCGTAAGGCCTACCGGATTCAGATGGCTCAGATCAATGCGGAACGAGCACGCTTACGGAAAGAAGAGGCGCGGAAGAAGAAAGAAGCCGCGTCCAAAGAGGCCAAGGTCGCCGCCCGGGAAAAGGCTGCCGTCGCCGAGGCACTCGCTGACGTTTCACCGCGGTTCACGCCGGACAGCTCGGGAACCACTGACCCTTGGGATTCCCGCTACGTACCAACAAAGGTCAACTGGGACCACGACCTCGAGGTCGATCCCCCGCCGTTCTGACCCGGTTCGCAGTGATTGACCGCGCTTGCCTGCTCCATCCCTCACCAACTGAAACTACACAAAACTTGCGCAGGGTCCACCGACAGAGCTGCCGTTTGTCTTCGCGGGTTGTAGGCACCAGCCGACCGCTCCCCCACCTCAATTGGGGCCGTTCACGCATAGACCAGCGCACCGAGGATGTTCCTCGGTGCGCTGACGGTTCCTGAAGCCCGCCGGCGATTCGAGGCGCTGGTTCAGGTCACCGGCTCACTGAATCACTCTCTCGTCAACAGAGCCATCATCTCGAAGACAAGTGTGGCAGCGGCCAAAGAGGTGATATCAGCGTGATCGTAAGCGGGAGCAACCTCGACGACGTCTGCGCCGACGATGTTGAGTCCAGACAGGCTTCGGATGATGCGTAGAATCTCACGCGAATGCATCCCACCCATTTCCGGGGTACCAGTGCCGGGCGCGAAAGCTGGGTCAAGCACGTCGATGTCGATCGAAAGGTACACAGGCATATCACCGATGCGTTCTTTAATCCGGGCAGCTGTACCGTCGGCTCCGATCTCATCGATGTCTGAACAACGGATGATCTGGAAGCCGAACTCGTGGTCGCGGAGGAAATCGTCTTTGTCATAGACTGGCCCACGAATGCCCACGTGCATCGACCTGCCCTCGACGAGCAGCCCCTCTTCGAAAGCCCGACGGAACATCGTCCCGTGGGTAATTTCCTGTTCAAAATAGGTATCCCAGGTGTCGAGGTGGGCATCGAAGTGCAGGAGTGCAACTGGACCGTGGACAGCTGTGGTGGCTCGGATCATCGGCAATGCAATCGTGTGGTCACCGCCGATCGCGATGACCGTCTTTCCCTCAGCAACGAATTGAGCGGCCTGTTCTTCGATCTGTTTGACCGCCACGTTGTTGTCATACGGGGTGCATGCGAGGTCACCGCCGTCGACGAACTGCGCCTTCTCCACCGGGGTCGTGCCGAGCTCGACATGATACCCGGGTCGCAGCAATCGCGATGCCTCCCGTACAGACGAAGGCGCGAAGCGTGCCCCGGGGCGGAACGAAACTCCGCCGTCGAAAGGAACACCTACGATTGCCACATCGTAGTCGGGGACGTTATCGGCTTGAGGCAGCCGGGCAAAAGTGCCGAGTCCGGCATAGCGCGGCACCTTGGTGGCGTCAACAGGACCGATCGGGTTGCTGATAGTCATGAAGTTCTCCTTCGAGTGTGTAGTCGGAAGGCCCGGGCTCAAGGCAGGGTGATCCAAACTGTCTTCGTCTCGGTGACGAAATCAAGCTGCTCGGTGCCGAGATCACGGCCGAAGCCGGACTTCTTATAGCCGCCGAAGGGCATCGCCGGATCGATCGAACTCTGTGCATTCACGTAGACTGAACCAACCTTCAGTCCCTGAGACAGCTCGTGCACCACATTGAGGTTGTTTGAATAGATGGTTGCTGCAAGTCCGTATTCGCTGTCGTTGGCCAGTTCGAGGGCCTGGTCCTGAGAACTGAAACGACCAGCGACCAGAACTGGGCCGAAGATCTCATCACGCACGATCGTCATGTCATTTGTGCAGTCGCCGAAGATCGTCGGTTCCACGTAGAACCCGGGGCCTTCTGCAGTGTTGCCGCCGCACAGCAGAGTGGCTCCTTCCTCAACACCCTTGGCGATGAATCCGGTGACTGTCTTCAGCTGACTCTCTGACACGACGGGGCCGATGGCCGACTCCGGGTCGAGGCCAGGCCCCATGGCCCATGTGCGAGTGTGTTCGACGAGCTTGGCCATGAACTCGTCGTAGATGCTGTCTTGGACATACAACCGGGAACCAGCGTCACAGATCTGGCCCGCGTTCGAGAAGATGCCCAGCGCAACCTCTTCAACTGTCTTCTCGATATCACAGTCGTCGAAGACAAGGACGGCGGATTTCCCTCCGAGCTCCAGCGTCATTCGGGTCATGTTGTCCAACGCCGCGTGACCAACCGAGGTTCCGGTCGCCGTCGAACCGGTGAACGTGACCTTGTCGATGCGAGGATGGGCGGCGAGCGCAGCGCCGACCTTCGATCCTTTGCCGGTGAGCACGTTGACGACACCGTCGGGAATCCCTGCCTCGGCGACGAGTTCGGCGAAGCGCAGCGTGGTCAGAGAGGTGATCTCCGGAGGCTTGATGACCGTAGTGCAACCTACAGCCAGAGCCGCACCCAGTTTCCATGCCAGCGTCTGCAGTGGGAAGTTCCACGGCACGATGACACCGATGACCCCGACAGGCTCCTTGCGGGTATACGTGACATAGTTGCCGGGCAACGATGAAGCCTGACCGCTGCGGCCCGAGACCTTGGAGGCCCAGCCCGCGAAATAGCGGTAGGTATCGATCGTGCCCTGGATGTCGAGTTCGGCCTCAGCTAATGGCTTTCCGACGTCGAGCGTCTCCAGCGCAATGAACTCTTCGGCATTGTCTTCAATAAGATCGGCGAGGCGACGCAGCAGCGACTCACGCTCCAGCGGAGTGATCCGGCTCCACTCTCCTCCGTCGAAAGCGCGACGGGCTGCGTCGACGGCGAGCTCGAGGTCCTCGGTGGTGGCCATAGCGATCGTGCCGATCTGCTGAGCAGTAGAAGGTTCGACGATCGGCGCGGTTCCACCGTCCGAAGCGTCGGTCCACCGGCCGTCGATGAGCAGTCGGAGCGGACGGTTGATGAAGTCTCTGGCCGCCTGATTGAGTCCGAATGCATCGAAGTAGGCATCGGCGGATTCGAAGCTCTGCGGAGCCTGGCGGCTGTCAGTCGTGGCAATCATAGTGTAGCTCTTTCTATTGTTCTTGCGTGGTACGGAGTGTGTTCGCGCAGTTCATCTTGCGCGCGTCCCTACTGGTTGTCGGGTACTCCAGCTCTTTGGGGCACGGGGACTTCGTCTCGTCGCCAGCGGAACTATCTGCTTCCTCAGTCAGCAGCAGTTCCTTGCGCCTGTGACGAAGGCTTGGTGGTGCTGCATTCAGAAGTTCACAACCCAGCGGCCTTCGGCTTCACCCTGGTCGAGGCTGCGGAAGGTTTCATTGATTCTGTCGAATCCGGTCGTCTTGATCGTCGAGCGCACGAGGCCTTCCTCTGCCAGCTGCATGACTTGGTCGCGTTCGAGGCGAGTGCCATCGGCGCTGCCGATGATCGTGATACCGAGGTCGATGATCTCAGCGGCCTTGAAGCTGAATGGCTTGTCGGGCAAAGCTACTTGGATGTACTTCGACGTCGGTGCGGCCAGGTCGAACATGTTTCGGAACACCTGAGGTGCCGGGGCAAAGCTGAGCAGAGCGTCCGCACCGCCCAACGTGCGGATCGCTTCGGTCGCTTCCTCACCCGGCGCATAAGCAGCATGAGCGCCGAGAGAAATCGCCGTCTCATGCTTCTTCGGGTCGAGATCTATGCCGATGACCTTTGCGCCGAAGAGCTTCGCATATTGCACCGCGTACTGCCCCAGACCGCCGAGTCCGAAGACAACCACGACACTGCCCGGCTCAATATCGGCCTTGCGTACTGCACTGTAGGCGGTGACTCCTGCGCACAGAAGCGGGCAGGCTTCTTCGGAAGTGAGTGACTCAGGGATCGCGGTAACCCAATCTGAGGGAGCCACTACGTATTCGGCGAAGCACCCCTCGACATCCACGCCGGTGGCTCGACTGTTCTGGCAATAGGTTTCGAGTCCCCGGCGGCATTCCCGACATGTCCCGCAGGCAGAGAACACGAAGCCCACTCCCACTCGCTGACCTTTTTCGGTGCCGCCGACGACATCCTCGCCGAGGCCGACGATCGTCCCTACCCCCTCGTGACCGAGGATCGCTGGTTTGGGGCGGGGCAATTCGTCTTCGCCCTTCCAGAAATGGATATCCGTATGGCAGACTCCGCAGCTCTCCATCTTGATGAGGACTTCTCCCTTACCGGGGTGAGGGATATCGATCTTCTTGAGATCGAGCGGGGCGTTGTCCTCGGTCAGCAGTGCTGCCAGCATGGTTTCAGTCATTGGTTCTTTCACTTTCGACTCTGGGGTTCTTGGGACAGTTCGAGGGTCAGGCGACAGGGACGCTCAGATGATCATCACGACACTTTCGCTGCCGGTCGGTCTCACCATCAGCGAGCCGCCTCGGGGGTCTTCTGATTCACGGTCATATACCCGCCGAGACCACGACGGATGGAGAATATCTCGGACAGGATCCAGTAGATGGCTCCGGCGGCGGCCGCGGTCAGCAGCGATGCAGTCGTGAACACGAAGTAGCCGGAGTGGCTGAACGTGTAGGGGTTGAAGGTGACTGCGAAGAGGATGACTCCCAGCACCATCGCGAACATCGACGCCGGATTGAACCCGCCGATGAAGTAATAGGCCGATTGCCTCCCTTCGACGAACAGTTCCCTCAGTCGCACGATCCGCTTTCGCAGGAGGTAGTAGTCGATGATCATGATGCCGGTCAGCGCGCTGTACAGAGCTGCAGTCCAGACGAGGAAGATCATGAAGCCGTCGTAGAGGCCGGGTACAAGGAAGAGGACGATGATCGGGATGGCGCAGAAGGCGACGACCAGCCATTCCCAGGACAGTCTGCCCAGCAGCTTCTGGAACATCTGCCGCATGCCCACCACCGCCGTGTAGAGGATGTTTGCCATGCTCGTCACATTCGCAAACGCTACGAAGAAGAGGACCACAGCGCTGAGCCAGATTCCTCCGGTTTCGGCCATCCACTGCGTAGGGTCAGCGTTGCCGTACTTCACTGCCCCGAGCATGCCGACGATTTCGCCGGCGATGGCAGCTCCGCAGATCCCGACGAGGTTGGGCCAGAAGGCAACTCGCTCATTCTTCGTGATCCGCGAGAGATTTCCGATGTAGGGCCACCACGAGAAGCCGGCGGCGATGTTGATCTCCACGGCGACCATGAAGTTCGCGCGGTCGGAACTAAATGGACTGTCGAGCGCCTGCATCGAGAGCAGCTCGGCAACCGATGAGTCGTGGAGGAAGAGCCAGATCATCAGCCCCATGATGAGGATCAGAGCAGGGGCGACGATCGTATTGAAGACCTTGATCGAGGTCGGGCCCTTGGCTACGACGAACGCGGTCAGGGCAATGGCCAATATCGTCAGCAGGCTGATGTACCAGCCGTTAGGATTCACTTCCCGTTCTGCGACAACGCTGATGACCGAGTCGATGGAACGGCCGAACATGATGCCGAGGACGACCAGCCACCCGACGGTCAGCAGTACCATAGCGAAGAAGTAGATGAGTCGGCTGCCGTTGTGGCCGAATACGCTGCGCATAAACGTGTACTGCTCGACACCGTACTTGCCCGCAGAGACCGAGACTGCCAGTCCGACGAGCAGAACGCCGAGAACATTGCCGAGGACGATGGCCAACAGACCCTGTTTGACATCGACGACCAGGGCCATCGATCCGCCGATGAGGAAGCCCCATGTGGCGATGGCCAGGGCCGCGTTGGCCCAGGTGTATTCCCAGAAGCCCCAAAGCCGGCTTCGTGACGAGAGAGGGGCGCGACCCCGTTCTGCTTCTAGTGCGTAGTCCATGTGATTACTCTTCTGCTGCCGGCGGCCGAAGGTTCGGGCCGCAAAGGAAAGTTGAGCGGAAAACCGGAAGGATCATTGGAAGACCAATACGAGCACGAATGCCACCACCAAGAGGACGCCCACAATGGAGTACTCGATACCGGTGAGCTGTCCGGGCTGGCGCTGTGAGTCCTTCTGGGCGAATTCGGCGCAGACTCGATCGCGTTCAGCGTTGAATTCCGATTCGGTCATGTCGGTTGTCGGCAGGCCGGCTGCGTTTTCAGGTGAATTGAGCATGTCCGTAATTCCTTTGACGTCGATGTCTGGATCCCGCGGTGCCTCCCGCAGACCACACCGCATCCATGAGATGTCCACCCATCATCTGCGGCTCATGTGAGCTGAACAACTTCAACCGTGTAAACAATTTGACAATAGTGACGTTACACTTTGTAAATAGCCGTGATCGTCCGACGGTCAGATGACTGATCGGCAACATGGTCACAGCGAGTCAACGGCGATGCGGAGAGAGTCTGTGGTGATGTGACGATGGTGATGACGTTGCGCCGGATCTTGGAATTCTCGGTAGTCAGTCAGTCCCACCCTCGAGTTCTCGGTCGTCCCGACCTGCTCGATGCGCAGGTGCGGCGCATCCATGTTGCAGAATCCGCCGAGGTCACAGGTTTGCTCGAGGGTCGAGAGGTGATTCTGTGCTCCGGGTTGACGTTGACTCCCAACACCGCTCAGATTTCGGACTTCCTCACCCGTTTCGCCGACGCGGGGGCTGCCGGAGTCATCTTCTCTTTCCTATCCGATGACGCAGAGCTCAAATCCCAATTGTCTGCGGTTGCAGCGAATGCGACGTTTCCCGTCGTTCTCCTCGACGATCGAGCTCGATTCGTCAGCATCACCGATTCCGTCGACCAGCTCATCAAATCTGCAGACAGCGATCAGTCAGCTTCTTCTGCCATCATCGAGTTCCTGACTTCGGCTTCGGCCGACCGCCTGGGCCCGATGGAACTCTTCCACGCCATGGCCGACCTGCTCGACCAACCCCTCGTATTGGTGAACTCCCTCGATGAAGTCGTTGCGCAACAGGGCTTGAGTGTCAGCGATCTCCACCGTTTCCTCCCCACCCAGTCAACGCACGAGTTTCGGCAAGGGCTCCGCACTTCCCCTTGGGTCGCTGTCGATGTCTGGCACGGCCGAACAAAGGTCGGAGCCATCATGTCCCCGGTCTTCCACAAGGATCCGCGATTGTCGATTGCCGTCGAACGATTCGCCGAGCTGCTAGCTCAAAAGCTCGCCGAGGGGGCCGTGGATTTCGAACAGATGCGCAGAAAGGCGCGCACCGAGATTGTGTCCGACCTGCGGTCGACGACGCCCATCGACGCAGAAACCGCTCAATTGCGAGCCGCTGTCCTCGGGATCACAGAGGCGACTGCCTTCGCAACCACAGTCGTCCACTTCCACACGGGTTCGGCCGCCACGATACGGTCAGAAGCTTCATCCGACCACGCAGTCGGAGGTCCATCGCGCTCCCCTGCCGGCTCACCTCGCAGCTCTTCCGATCCGATTGACACAGCAGCCCCGCTCAGTCATCTGCTCGACTCTGCCGCTGCCGAGTTCATCCATTTCACCCGTGCCCTCAACTTTCCGGTGATCTTATGCCGCATCACCGATCAGGATCTCGGCTTCGTTCTCTGCCTGCCGCCCGACATCACAACCGAATCGGGTCTGACCGCCTTCGAATTCGCATTCGCCACGTGGCTGAGCCTGCAGGGGCAGGATGACCTGTCGGCCCCCATTCCTGCGTGGACCATGGGCGCGGCAGGGTCAGCACGCAATCTCAGCTTCGCGGCTGCCAACGGCCTCGACGACTCGCGCCGTGTGGCTCTGGCGGCAGCAGCGCTCGAGAACCGGGGAGCACAGCTCGTCCTACCGGTTGACCTCGGATTCCACTGGTTGGCTCAGGGGCTTGTCGGCACAGAGGACGCCGCCTTGTTCGTCCGTGATCAGTTGGGTCCTGCACTCGATGAGCCCGAGTATCTCGACTTCATCCACGCCTATATTTCGGCGAACGGCAACGTCACGGAGGTCGCACGAGCTGTGCATCTGTCCCGGCCCCGTGTCTACGCCAGGATCCGTCGAATCGAAGACGAATGGGGGCTGCACCTTGACGATGCGGAGGTGCGGACGTCCCTTCATCTCGCTCTTACCCTGCACCGCCTCGGTGCCTTGGCACGCCGACCGGACAATGGCTTCTGAACATCCGAAAGCCACCGCACCGAAGATGGCCCTCGGTGCCGTGGTGGTGTTTCCATGGTCTCGCTTCACGAATCGTTGGCACTCATCAGAAACGATTCCCTGGTCTTATTGCCCGCGATCAAATCCCCGGTTCTACTCCAAAGATCGACCCGCGGGGCATACTTGATCGCCCTAAACAGTCGCATTGACCCGGCCTCAGGCGAGGGTGAAGCGCAACGGGATCGAAGCCCATCCGCGCAGTGCGTTGTTGTGGTGGCGGCTGACGCCGTGCTCGCAGGCGACTTCGATCTTCGCGACCTTCGGAATAAGCTGTTCGAGCAGGCAGGTGGCCTGCAGTCGAGCAGCATGCTGACCCACGCACTGGTGGATGCCCATACCGAACGCCAGGTGACCTGACGGATCCCGCGAGAGGTCGAACTTCTCGGGGTTGTCCCACCGACGGGGATCCCGGTTGGCTGCACCGAAGCACATCATCACACGCGATTCGGCCGGGATGATAAAGCCCTCGACGTCAGTGTCCTCCGAGGTCTCACGGAACATCTGCTGCACCGGCGACTCCCAACGCAGCGCCTCATCGAAGGCCACCCGCTTGAGACCCGGGTTGTTCCGCAGTGCTTCCCACTGTCCGGGGCTCGTCGCCAGACCATAGAGCAGGCTCGAGATTCCGTACACAGTGGTGTCGACACCAGCGGTGACGAGCGAACGAGTGAGCAGCGGAGCGAAGTCATGGAGGATCTCGCCACGGTCGGCGGCGGCCCAGATGTCTGCACCGAAGCCTTCCTCGTTGAGGTTCTCACGCTGGCATTTCGCATTCGCCCACGCGGTCATCTCGGCAGCCGGGCACTTGCTCTCGGCTGCGAGTTCGTTGCGCGGACCCACCTGGTTGAAGATGTAGTCGGCGTATTCGACGAGCTTCTCCCGCCCCTCTTCTTTGATGCCCGAGGCATCAGGGAAGAAGTTCACGGGGAAGACCGATCCGATGTCCCCGAAAGCATCGACGTCGACGACGTCGCCGGAGTCTTTCCCGGCGAGCAGTTCATCGATGAGAGTTCCGGCCCGCTCCATGCACTGGTCGGTCATTGAACGCAGGACTCGTGCGGAGAGGATCTCCTGCAGAACTTCGCGCGGCATATCGTGTTCGGGCGGATCCATCTGCAGCAGACCGCGAGCGTGCCACGGCTTCTCCAGTCCGACGCCCCGCCCCGACATGAAACCCTGCCAGTTCGATACGGCCTCGGACAGGTTGTCGAACCGTCCGATGGCGTAGGCATTGTACTTCGACAGATACGCGACCGGGCCGGCCTCGCGCAGCTTCTCCTGGAACGGAAGCGGATTCTCCAGTGTCTCTCGCGAGAACGGATCGTCGTCGAGGACGGGAATCGCGCGTCCGGCTCCGGCCTGCGCGGGATCAACAGCGGTGGTGGTCATGGTTGCTTCCTCTTCTTACAGATCGAGTTCGAGGCGATCGCTGACGGCGCGGGAGACGCAGACGAACATCCGGTCGTTCCTCTCGCGTTCCGCGTCGTTGAGCAGCGAATCTCGGTGTTCGGGCTTGCCCTTGAGCACTGCGACCTCACAGGTTCCGCAGACGCCCTCGTTGCACGAGGAGAGCACGGGAACCCCGGCATCGGTGAGTGCGGCGAGCACGGACTGGTCCGTTCCGACCTCGACGCACTTCTTGCTGCGGGCCAGGTCGAGCATGAAGGGTTCGGTGCGCACAGGCGCAGGCAGTGTAGCGGGCACGAAACGCTCGAAGCGCACAGCCCATGACGGCCAGTTCTCAGCGGCCTTCTGTACCACGTTGAGCAGCGGTTCGGGACCGCAGCAGTACACGCGGCCGTCCTCGACGGGCTCGGACAGGTACGACAGGTCCATGAAGCCCTTCTCGTCCTGCGGCCAGAGAGTGACCTTGTCACCGTAATCGGCGAGTGTGTCGAGGAAAGCCATCGAGTCAGTCGACCGGCCACCGTAGTTGAGGTGCCACGAGGCACCGAGCTGCTCAGCGGCCTCGATCATCTTCAGGAACGGAGTGATGCCGATTCCGCCGGCGATGAACTCGAAATGCTTGGCCTGCGAAAGCGGGAAGTTGTTGCGTGGGGTTCCGACGGTGACCATGTCACCGACGGCGAGCTCCTCGTGGACATATTTCGATCCGCCCTTCGATTTCGGGTCGTTCAGGATCGCGATCTCATAGACGTGCGGATCCCAGCGGTCACCGCACAGCGAATAGTGGCGCGACAGTGCCTCCCCGTCTGCTTGGGGAACGACGACCTCGATATGAGCGCCGGGAGTCCAGAACGGGACCCGTCCCCCATTGGGCTCCACCAGTCGCAGCCGCACGATTCCATCGGCGACGATCTCCTTGCGGTCGACGCGAAGCGTCTGAATGCCGGGCTTGCCGGCAACGGCCTTCTGAGTCGTCGCAACATCTTTGTTGTCAACAGCGAGCGTTTCCATGCCCCCATCATTCCCGGCTCGCGTCAGCGAAACAATGTCGGATCACCTATCAACGCGATAGGCGATGGGATCCACGCCTCCGCCACCGAAGTAGCCCTGCCCTCTTCGTCGACCTGGCCCCGGCGTCCCCGTGGATCAGGTCCAATGGAGAAGTTCAGAGCCGGTGGAACTGCGGCGCGGTTCAGGTAGGACTGAGGAACGGTTCCAGTGAATCTGAGGCCCGATTCCGGAGGAGTATTGCCCGGTGGATGCGGCCGCGAGCAGGGCTGTATTCCGTAGACACGGTCGGACTCCGCTTTCAGACCCGAATCCGTGGACGTTCCCAGACACAACGATCCCGCGGTCCGAACTTCGTGAGAAGTCCGAACCGCGGGATCTTAAATTCGGTTAGAGACTTAGGGCACCACAGACCTGAGAGTTAGTCGCAACCGGATTCCGCTCGCTGACGCTTGAGCTCACGGCGAGCCAGAGAGTTCTTGTGCACCTCGTCGGGGCCGTCGGCAAATCGCAGCGTCCTGGCGTAGGCGAACGAAGAAGCAAGGTCGAAGTCCTGCGACAGACCACCCGCACCATGGACCTGAATGGCCTTGTCAAGGATCCATTCGACGGCGGCCGGGGTTGCGATCTTGATCGCCTGGATCTCCGTATGCGCCCCTTTGTTGCCGACGGTGTCCATCAGCCACGCAGTCTTGAGCACGAGCACACGCAGCTGCTCGATGCGCACCCGCGACTCTGCGATCCAGTCAAGGATCACGCCCTGATCCGACAGTTTCTTCCCGAATGCGGTGCGCGAATCCGCCCTAGAGCACATCGCCGAGATCGCCCGCTCGGCCATACCGATGGCTCGCATGCAGTGGTGGATCCGTCCGGGGCCGAGGCGCGCCTGCGCGATGGCGAAGCCCTCCCCCTCACCGCCGATGAGGTTGCTCGCCGGCACCCTGACATCGGTGAACGCGATGTCGCCATGCCCTCCGTTGAACTTGTCCGAGTAGCCGAGGACCTCCATCGACCGCGACACGTCGACACCCGGGGTGTCACGCGGCACGATGATCTGGCTCTGCTGCTTGTGGCGTTCTGCGTTCGGGTCCGTCTTGCCCATGACGATGAGCAGCTCGGCGTCCGGGTTGAGCGCACCGGTGATGAACCACTTGCGTCCGTTGATGACATAGGCGTCACCATCGCGTTCGATCCGCATCTCCACATTCGTCGCGTCGGAGGACGCGACAGCCGGCTCGGTCATCGCGAAGGCCGACCGCATCGTGCCCTTGAGCATCGGCTCGAGCCAGCGCTTCTTCTGCTCCTCGGTGCCGAACTGTGCGAGCAGTTCCATGTTCCCCGTGTCCGGAGCGGCGCAGTTCATTGCGGCCGGCGCCAGGGTGCGACTGCGGCCGGACACCTCAGCGAGCGTCGCATACTGCACGTTCGTCAGGCCCGCCCCTTCCTCACCGGGGAGGAAGAGATTCCACAGGCCGCGCTTCTTCGCCTCGGCACGCAGCCGCTGCATGACCTTCGACGCGGTCCACTGATAGGGATTGTCCAAGGCTTCGAGCTCGGCGGCGAATTCGTCCTCCGCAGGGAAGACGAACTCCTCCATGAATGATTCGAGCTCTTTCTTCAGCTCGAGAGTGCGATCGTCGATCGAGAAGTCCATCTACTTGTGCTCCTTGAGTGCTTGGTGTCCCATGTCGATGAGCAGCGGAACGGCGTATCCGGCGTTCTCGAAACCTGCTCCCAACGTCTGTCCGTTGAGGTGTCTGTACCGCACGCCCTCGGAGATGCCTGCGAGCTTGAAGCATGCGAGAGCGAGGTGGAAGCCGAAGCCCTCCAAGCTGCGTCCGCTCTCTGCGGCGTACTGCTCGATGATGTCGTCCTCGCTCGGGTACCCGGGAGTAAGTGTGACATCGGCAGGAGCATCGGCGTTCTCCGGCCAATCGGCCACGAGGCGTGCACGTTTCTGATACGTGAGCATGAGGGCGAGGTCCATGAGCGGCTCACCCAGAGTCGCGAGCTCCCAGTCGATGATCGCGGCGGGCTTGTCATCAGCCCCGAAGAGGACGTTGTCGAGGCGGAAGTCGCCGTGAACGATTCCGGCCGCCGACTTCTCCGGCACTCGGGCGGCAAGTTCAGCGTGGAGCTCCTCGGCACCGGGAAGGTCACGGGTGTGCGAAGCGTCGAGCTGTTTCTTCCACCGGCTGACCTGGCGGGCGAGGAATCCTTCGGGTCGGCCGAAGTTCGCAAGTACCACCGCGGCGGGGTCGACGCTGTGGAGTTCGACGAGGGTGCTGATCAGTCGCTTACCGATCGACTGCACGCGCTCGGTGCCGAGCGGTTCGAGATCGTCGCGGTACCGGTAGGGCACTCCGTCGATGTGCTCCATGATGTAGAAGTCCGCACCGAGCACATCATGGTTGTCGCAGTAGGCGACCATTTCCGGAACCGGAACGGCCCCGCGCAGTGCCCCGGCGACCGTGAACTCGCGATTCATATCGTGTGCGGTGGCCATGACCTGTCCCAGCGGCGGGCGGCGGAGGATCCACTCGTGCTCGTCATCGCGCAGCACATACGTGAGGTTGGACTTACCGCCCTCGATGAGGCTCACGGACAGTTCGCCGCTGACGAGGCCGGGTTTGGCGGACTCGAGCCACGAGGTCAGACGCGGCAGGTCGACTCCGCTGCGGGTGTCCGCCTCGGTGTCGGCCAGTGCTTGCTCGTTCACGGGATCTCTCTCTTTCTCAGTTCTGCGCTGCTCAGCTCTTACGTTGCGCTTTCTACGGATCTGCGCTGAGCGCATATTCAGCGCTCGTGCGATCAGTTGCACGCTTGGATCATGGGATGGGCGTCGGTGGTGAGGTGCCAGGCCGGGTGGGATGCCAGCGCACCTAGGCTCATACCTCGGCGCACCACGGTTCTGCTGCAGGTGAGCTTCGGCACTGACGTACCTCGGCTCATGCGATGCCTCGCTTTGGCTCGTGCTCCGACGTGCCTCGGCCGGGGAACCCTTCGGCCCATGCTCCGACCCGCCACCGCTCATGCCCGTGCGAAGTCCGGCACCAGGGTCTCGTAGGTGACCTTGCCCTTCTCGATGTTGCCGAAGCGCTCGGCCAGCCCGATCATCCGTTCGACGATGTCCTTCGGTGCCTTGAACATCGGCTCGAGCGCAGGATCAACGACATTCGCGTAGTGCTTCATGTACTCCTCGGCGATCGGCAGCCCCTTGCCGGCCAAGCCGGTCTTGTTGAGCAGGGCGGCTGCATCCTTCGGATTCTCGAGCATCCATTTGCGCGCGTCGTTCTGCGTGGCCAGCCAAGCCTTGACCGATTCGGGATCCTTCTCCAGCATGTCCTCGCGCACGGAGGCACACACCACGGCCTGGTTGCGCATGATGTCAGGCGCGCTCTCCTCGGCGAAGTCGAGCAGGACCGAGCCGCCGGTCGCCTGGGCGAGCAGCCTCGTCGACGTCCACTGCACGGTCACGACTGCATCGACGCGTTCGTTGCGCATATTCGGGATCATCTGCGTCGTCGACCCCACGGCCAACGGAGTGATGTCGTCATAGACCATTCCGGCGGTCTCGAGAGCGAGTTTGAGCTGCAGGTCAGAACCGGCACCGATGGCGGTGACGCCGACCTTCTTGCCCTTGAGCGCATGCATCTTCTCTTCGAAGCTCGCGTTCTTGTCCGGCCACTTGACGTTCTTATTGCCGACGATCGCGTACGTCGTCTCCATATCGCGCACGCCCACGAGCATCGGCCGCTTGCCCTTGGCCGCATTGCCGTGGGACGCGAGCAGCAGCAGAGTGTCGACGGCGAACCCATCGATGGCACCGGCCACGAGCAGCTGCAGACCCTGCACACCGCTCTGCGGGGTGAGATGCTCGGGCACGTTGAGACCATGCTTCGCGTACTGCTTCTCCGCCAGATTGACGGTGTCGAGGAAGTAGGCGTCACCGGGGAACGCGGCGACCCCGAAATCACCGGACGCCGAAGCCTCGGCATCGCCCCCGCAGCCGGCGAGCAGCGGAGTGGCACCGAGTGCTGCCGCACCGGCGCCGTAGTATTTAATGAGCGAACGCCGGGAGACCGACGATCCGCTCCCCGCGCCCGGCCGGATCAAGCCGGGGCGGAGCAATGGTGCATTCATGATGACTCCTTTGTCATGTCTCATGTGCGAGGTGAGTTGGTCAGGTTCCGGCGCCGTGTTCCATGACGACGCGGCCGACGGTCTCGCCGTCGGCGAGGCGCTGCAGTCCCGCCGGCACCTCGGACAGTTCGACCCGCTCGCTGACGAACGGTTCGATGAGCCCCTGATCGGCGAGCTTCGTCAGCTCGACGTGGCAGTCGTCGACTGCCTGCGGGTTCCGCGTGTTGTACAGACCCCAATGGATGCCGAGGATCGAGTAGTTCTTCACCAGCGCATGGTTGAGCTTCGCGGTCTGGATCTCTCCCCCGGCGAAGCCGACGACGATGATGCGGCCCTCGAAGTTGATGCACTTCGTCGACCGGGCGTAGGTGTCACCGCCGACCGGGTCGAAGATGACATCGGCGCCGCGGCCGTCGGTCTCCGCCTTGACGACCTCGACGAAGTCCTCTGACTTGCGGTCGATGACGACATCGGTACCGAGCTGCCGGGCATATTCGGCCTTCGCCGAACCGCCGACGACGCCGATGACCCGAGCGCCCGCGGCTTTGCCCAACTGGATGGCAGCACTGCCGACGCCGCCGGCCGCAGCGTGGACGAGGAGGGTCTCCCCCGGCTGGATCCGGGCCAGACGATGCAGACCGAACCAGCCGGTCTGGTAGCCGATGAACAGGCACGAGGCCTTCGCATTGTCGAGCGAGGCCGGAGCCGGGTGGACGATGCCCTGGTCCATGAGCGCGACCTCGGAGAACCCGCCGTACGGCAGAGTCGTCAGGCCGATGATGCGGTCGCCGACCTGCGCCCGAGTGACTCCCGGCCCGGTGGCGATGACCTCCGCGCAGACCTCGCGGCCGGGCGTGAACGGCAGATCGGGCTTGACCTGGTATTCGCCGCGGCACATGAGCACATCGGGGAAGTTCGCCGCCGAAGCGAGGATCCGCACGAGCACCTGGCCCTCACCTGGGGTGGGCGTGGCGATGGTCCGCAGCTCGAGCGCCTGGCTCGGTTCGCCGAGTTCGGTCACCGACCACGCGGAGAAGTTCTCCGGCACCGAGGCGGCCGCCGCCTCGGCATCGGCCGTGGCCCGATCTGTCGCCCCGTCGGCTGCTGCGTTCGTATCGACTGCTGTCTGAGTCATTCTCACTCCGCTTCGATGTCGTACAGAGGCTGACCCGGTGTCACCGTGTCCCCCTCCTTGACGTGGATCTTGACGATCTCGCCGTCGTCTTCGGCCATGACGGGGATCTCCATCTTCATCGCCTCGAGGATGAGGACGACGCCGTCTTCTTCGATCGAGTCGCCTTCGGCGGCCATGATCTTCCAGACGTTGGCACCCATATCTGCATTGATTGTCTCGGCCATGTCACGCACTCCTCTTCGCTTCCTGCTTGGCGGCGAGTTTCGCCAGTCTCTTCTGTTCTGCCTGGGTGGCCTCGACGAGGCCGGTGTCATAGTGTCCCGAGACGAATTCCTCGGTCTCGAGGAGGATCTCGATAAACGGAGCGTTCGTCGTCAGTCCCTCGATCTCGAGATCCGCCAGCGCCTGACGGGCACGGGCCAGTGCTGTCGGGCGGTCGGGACCGAAGGCGCAGACCTTCGCCACGAGTGAGTCGAAGTGCTGGCTCACCTCGGTGCCGGCGGTGAAGCCGGAATCGACGCGGATGCCCTCACCGGTGGGTTCCGTGTAGGACAGGATCGGTCCGGGGCGCGGGTAGAAGCGCTTCGGATCCTCGGCGCAGATGCGCAGCTCGATCGCGTGACCGTTCTGCTGGTAGGAGAAATCCTTCGTCGTCGTGCCCGTCTGTGCGATCGCGAGCTGCTGTTCGACGATGTCAACTCCGTGGGTGAGCTCGGTGATCGGGTGCTCCACTTGGATGCGGGTGTTCATCTCGAGGAAGACGAAGTCACCGGTGGTCGTGTCGACGAGGAACTCGACGGTGCCGGCGTTGACGTAGTTGACCGACTTCGCCGCGGCGATCGCGGATTCGATGAGCCGGTCGCGGGTCTCGGGGTTGAGGTTCGGTGCCGGCGACTCCTCGATGACCTTCTGGTGGCGGCGCTGCGTCGAGCAGTCGCGCTCACCGAGTTCGACGATGGTACCGTCCTCACAACCGAGGATCTGCACCTCGACGTGGCGGGCGGCAGCGATGAAGCATTCGACGAAGACTCGGTCGTTGCCGAAGCTGCGGGCGGCCATCGATCGCGTGTTCTCGAACGCGGTGCGCAGCTCTTCGTCGTCATGGGCCACGGCCATGCCGATGCCTCCGCCGCCGGCGGACGCCTTGACCATGACCGGGTAGCCGATGCGGTGCGCCTCGGCGACGGCCTCGGCAGCGCAGTTCTGGGCCGCGCCGGCGTCACCGCTGATGGGCACGCCCGCCTCGGCGACGGCACGACGGGATTCGACCTTGTCGCCCATCTTCACGATGGCTTCGGCCGATGGTCCCACCCACTTCAGACCCGCCTCGGTGACGGAACGGGCGAAGTCCGCGCTCTCGGCCAGGAATCCGTAGCCGGGATGGACGGCGGAGGCACCGTGCTCCACGGCGATCTTGAGGATCGCGTCGCCGTCGAGGTAGGACTTCACGGGGGTCTCACCGGAAAGCGCCACTGCTTCGTCGGCCTCGGCCACGAAGGGAAGCTTCACGTCGACGGGGTCGTAGATGGCGATGGTGTGCACACCGAGTCGCTTTGCGGTGCGGATGATGCGGCGGGCGATCTCGCCGCGGTTGGCCACCAGCAGGCAGTCAGGGAATTCACTCATGGTCTTAGCCTTTCTCCGGTTCTCTTCGGTATCAGTAACCGGTGGGCCACATGCTCAGGTTGTGTTCGCCGATTCCGCTGGTGCGGGCGTTGTACTGATCGGCCAGTGCGTTGATGATGAACTCGCGGGTGTCGGCGGGGTCGATGACCTGCTCGAAACCGTAGACGCCGGCGACGTCGTAGGCGGAGGTGCCCTTGGACATTTCGGCGAGCTTCTCCGCGTAGAGCTCCGGCTCCGCCTCGGGGTCGACGCCGTGGACGACGGACACCGCCGAAGTGGGATCCATGAAGCTGACCTCAGTCGTCCACCAGCCGGCGGTCGCATCGGCCGTGCCGCCGCCGCCCATGTTGATGAACGCCTGGCCGTAGTTCTTGCGCATGGTCACTGCGAGCTTCGGCACGGTGACGAGCGAGAGTGCGTTCATCCAGTTGATGATCTTGCCGGCGACCTTGCTCCGCTCGGCCTCGAGGCCGATGAGGAATCCGGGCTGGTCGGCGAGCATGACGACCGGGATGTTGTAGGAGTCGCAGAGGACGAGCAGCGCGGTCGCCTTGTCACAGGCAGCGGCGTCGAGCGCACCGCCCTTGAACATCGGGTTGTTCGCGATGATGCCCACGGACTGTCCGTTGATGCGGGCCAGGCAGGTCACCAGCGATTTGCCGTAGCGCGCCTTGAGCGGGAACACCGAGTCGATGTCCGCGATGCACTCGATGACCTTGCGCACGTCGTAGGTCTGGGTGCGGGATTCGGGGACGATCTCGTTGATCTCCGCACCACGGTCGCCGGAACCGGCGGGCACTTCGGCCACCGGCGGCAGCTCACCGTTGTGGTTAGGCATGTAGGACAGGAACCGGCGGATGAGGTCGACGGCCTCCTCGTCGTCCTTGGCCACGGCGTCGGCGTAGCCGGTGACATCGGCATGGACCTTCCAGCCGCCGAGCTCCTGCTCATCGACGTTCTGGCCGGTGGCGCGGGAGACGAGTCCGGGGCTGGACACGGCGAGCACGCTGCCCTTCGTGAACACGGCGAAGTCGGAGATCATCGTGTGCCAGGCGGCGGAGCCGAAGCAGTAGCCGAAAGCGGCCGCGGCCCAGGGGCTCTCCCGCTTGCGCAGGAAGCGGGTCCGCGAATTCGCGTTGCCCATTCCGGTGCCGCCCATGGCGTCGGGCATTCGGATGCCGGTGGATTCGTTGAGGTAGACGAGCGGCGTGCCGGTACCCGCCGACAGCGCCTTGAAGTGACTCATCTTCTTGTTGCTCATCGGCGAGGACGAGGAGCCCTTGACGGTGAAGTCGTAGCCGACGACGATCGAGCGGCGGCCGTTGATCTCGCCGGAGCCGGTGATCTTGCCGTCGGCCGGGGTCTTGTCCTTGTCAGCAGGCACTGCGGAGGTGACGAACACTCCGGACTCGCGGAAGGTGCCGTCGTCCATGAGGCGGTCGATGCGTTCGCGGACGTTGAGCTTGCCATGCTCTCGGCGGGCGTCGAGCTTGCGCGGCCCGCCCATCGCCTGGGCCTTCTCCAGCCGTCGCTGGTGGTCCTCGGGCAGGCGGACCGAAGTCTCGGTGCCCGCGGTGTCCTGGTTCTTCATGTCATTCACCTTTCCAGCAGCGGTCTGCGTTGAGCGCTGATGCGGTTTGGGGGTGCGCTGCGGCGGGTGGGGCCGCCTCGGTGCGCACAATGGTTTCGATGGGGTCGGTCACGACGCGGTCGCCTTGGTGTGGGCAGTCGCCTTGGTGTGTGAGGCCGCCTCGGCGTGGGCCGTCACTGCGCGGTGCTGCTCGCCCACGGCGCGGGCCGCGATGGCCGCGTCCTCGAAAGCCGGGAACACGGGGATCCCGAGTCCGCGGGCGCGCTTCGTGTAGTCATCGATGAGCGCGGCGGTCTCGTCGCTGCCGTCGCCCTTGAGGACGAGCATCTGCTGAGTCGGGGTCGCCGAGGCGGTCGAGGCCCTGGCAACGGATTCGATGATCCGTCCGGTGACGTCACCGAGGCTCTCACCGAGGTTGCGCTGGATGATCCCGACGTTGAGGTGGGTGATCATCGTCGCCGCCGGTGATCCGGCCAACTCTGTGCCCTCGAGGACGAGGCCGACGATGTCTTCGGCGATGTCTCCGCCCTTGACGGCCAGAGTTCCGGCGGGAACGTCGATGGGGTTGGCGAAGCCGTTGCCCGGGGGCACATCGAGGTCTTCGAGGGCGTCGACGATGCTGTCCGGGAATGTCGGGGTGGCCTTGCCTTCACGGTCGAGTGCATCGGCTGCGAGCACGCTCGCGCCGCCGCCGTTGCCGAAGAGGACGACATCGTCGCCAGTGATCGGCTTCGACAGGTCGAGCGTCGACAGGGCGTGCAGGGCTGAAGCGAAATCGCTCAGGGAATCGACGAGGGTGATCCCGGCCTGGCGGGCGAAGGCCGGCCACAGGCGGTGGTTTCCGGCCAGCGCTCCGGTGTGGCTGCTGGCGGCACGCGAGCCGCCGGCGGTGCGTCCGCCGGCTAGCAGGACGACGGGTTTGCGCGTCGGTGCCGCTTCGAGAGTGCGCAGCACTTCGGCGGCGATGACGAGCGATTCGAGGTAGAGGCCGATGACCTCGACTTCGTCGTTGTCGAGGTGGGCGCGGACGAGTTCGGCCGCGGAGACATCGGCGCTGTTGCCGATCGAGATGACGCTGTGGAAGTCGATGCCGCTGGCGGCGCCGACGCGCAGGATGTCTACGCTCAGCCCGCCGGACTGGGAGATCACTGCGGTCGAGCCCGGAGTCAGCGGGGCCTCGGGGACGAAGGACAGATGTGCGGCGGACACGTGCGTGCCCAGGCAGTTCGGCCCGATGAGGCGGATGCCCGCTGCCCTGACCGTGGCTTTGAGTTCGGCTTCGAGTTCGATGCCTTCGGCGACTTCGCCGAAGCCGGAGGACACGACCTGAGCGAAGTGGAGTTTGCCCGCTCCCGCGGCCAGTGCCTCAGCGACGCGGGAACCGGGCAGGGCGATGTAGGCGTAGTCGACGGGTTCGTCGACGGCGCCGAGGTTCGCGACCGTGGGCGAGCCCTCGATGGTTTCGGCGGCCGGGTGGATCGGGATGATCGTGCCGGTGAAGCCGTTGTCCTGGAGGTTGCGGATGTAGCGGTTGGCCATGTTCGGCTTCTTGCCGCTGGCGCCGAGGACCGCGACGCGGCGGGGGTTGAACAGGGGGCCGAAGTCGGAGGCGGCGGCCACCTCGGTGCGGGGACCGGGGATGGCGTCGCCGACGAGGAATCGGGCGTCGGCAGCGACAGCGCGGGTCTCGGAGACGATGATCGGGTTGAGGTCGATCTCGATGACCTCTTCGGGCAGCTCGGACAGCAGGCCCTCGGGTCCAGCGAGGCGATGGATGAGGTCGATGAGTTTGGGCAGGTTCGCCGCGATCTCACCGCGGGCGCCCTCAAGGACCTTCTTGCCCTTGAGCTGACCGAGCATATCGGCGATCTGCGGCTTCTTCAGCGGTGCGGTGCCGAAGGCGATGTCTTCGAAGACCTCGACGAGGATGCCGCCGAGTCCGACCATGACGTTCCAGCCGATTCCCGGGGAGCGGACGGCGCCGACGATGACTTCGTGTCCGGCGGGGGCCAGCTCCTCGACGAGGAGGCCGGTGAGTTCGTGTCCGGCTTCGGCCAGGGACACGCGCATTTCATTTTCGATGCGGGGCAGCTCGTCGGAGGTGACTCCGACGCGGACGCCTCCGGCATCTGACTTGTGCACGAGGGTGGGCGAGACGGCTTTGACCACCAGCGGGTCCCGCAGGTGGTCGGGGCAGGTCTGGCCGAGTTCGAGGTGGACTCCGGCGGGAACGTCGATGCCGTGGGCGGCCAGGAGGGCTTTGCCCTCGGCCTCGGTGAACATCCCGGAATCGCGGGACCGGGCGGCTGCGACGAGGTTGCTGAGCGAAGCTTCGCTGCTCCGCTGAGGCGTTTCGACTGACAAGGGAATGACCTCACTGTGGATCGGGTGTGCAGGTATGACCTGCGAAAGCGTGTGTGAGTCAAGTCTCGCCAGCCGAAGCGCCTGTGGGAAGAGAGAACGCGCTGGCACGGTGATACGCAAGCCCTATCGGCCCCATGATCACTGGGCGGGTTGTGCTGGTTGGGTGGCCTGCGTTCGATGGGCCGCGCGCACGAACGTCACGCTGACGGACAGCACAACAGGGCCGCGCCGGAAAAACCGGCGCGGCTGAGTGCTAAGCGGAGTGTTCTTGGCTGAGTGTGGGCTGGCCCTGGTCTCCCACCCTGCGGCTTATTGTCAGCGGCCTGCGGCGGCGGATTCTCGGAGCAGCTTGAGGAAGGCCTGCACGGCCGAGGACCGAGCTTCGTCCTTGCGGACGATGACCGAAGTGTGAGCCTGTGCCCAATCGAAGTTGAGCGGGACGAGGGCGATCCCGTTGCCGCTGGCGGTTGAGTCCACGAGGGTGTTGGCCATTGAGATGCCGACGCCGGCACGGACCATCGACTGCACGGATTCGGCATTCGGGGACGAGTAGACGATGCGCGCCTCGATGCCTTCGAGCAGCTTCTCGAAGGCCACCTTGAGAATGCTCGAATCGGCAGGGAAGATGAGCGGTTCGCCCTCGAGGTCCTCTGGGGTGAAGCGGTCGACGCTGGCCAGACGGTGGTCCTCCGGCACCGTGAGCACGAGACGGCCGGGCAGCAGGTCGATGTGGTGGAGAAGCGCGTTTTCGGCTGCGACGAGTTCGATGCCCGGCAGACGGGTGACGATTCCGACATCGAACTTGCCGCTGAGCACCCCTCGCACCACCATCTTCGACGGGCCCTCGTCCACTTCGAAGCGCAGGCTCGGATAGTCGGTGAGCAGCTTGTGCACGACCGGAGGCAGAAGGGTCTGCGAGCCTGCGGGCACCGTGCCCAGACGCACCTCACCGAGCTGCAGTCCGCTGATGGCCGAGGCCTCTTCGCGCAGCATGCGCTCCGCCTGTACGGCGGCCTCGACATGGGGCAGAATCCGCTCGGCCGCATAGGTCGGCTTCACCCCTTTGGCACCGCGGGTGACGAGGAGGACGCCGAGGTCCTCTTCTAGCCGCTGCACCTGGCTGGTGATCGTCGGTTGGGAGATATCGAGTTCCTTCGCGGCCTGGCGGAAGGATCCCGTGCGCAGTGCCGCTTCCAGGTACCTCAATTGTTCGAAGCGCATAATTCGTCCTCCATCGTCCTCGACCGACCTCTTCGTCCGTGTCGGTTATAGCGCGGGTGGAGGACCGAACGCAATTCATGACCGAATGATCAGTGGCGTGCTCGAGCCGGGATCCGCTCAGTCCCGGGTCAGGACCATCGAGTCGAGGCCGGTCGAGTCCTGCGACAGCCCGCCGCCCTCGACCGGAATCGTCGACGCCGTGATGTACCCGGCCGCCGGGCTGAGCAGGAATGCGATCGGGGTGGCGACTTCCTCCGGCCGACCGAAGCGTGCCAGCAGCGGCCGCTCTGCGAGCTTCGCGACGGCCGGGTCCCGGGCGAGACGTTCACTCATCCGCGGCGAGAGGAACAGCCCGGGCGCGACCGCATTGACCCTGATCCCCCGCCGACCGTATCGGGCCGCGAGCTGCTTGACCCAGACTTCCAGTGCGGCCTTCGTCGGCCCGTACCCCGGCGAGGCGAGTGATCCGTGGCTGCCGGCCACGCTCGAGACGAAGACCATCGATGCGCCGTCCGGCAGCTGCGGCGCCAGTCGAGAGCCTGCGAGGATGACGTGTCTGAGGTTGATGTCGAAGTCCGCGTCCCACTGCTCCAGCCCGTAGTCGGAGATCTCCGCAGGCAGCATCCGACCGATGATGTCGACGACCCCGTCGAGCTCCCCGAACTCCTATCGGACAGCTACCTGGGCGGCTGCGATCCCTTCCTCGGTGGTGGCGTCGGCGACGAGGTGGGGCATACGCAGACGTCCGGCCACCTCGGTGACGGCTTCCTCATTCGCATCCAGGCACAGGACCTGCCCGCCCAACGCGACGATGGTCGCACTCACCTCGGCGCCGATGCCGCTTCCGGCACCGAGCACGAGATGGGTGCGACCATCGAGTCGGAACAGATCGGCCGGACTGCCGGCCTGGGGTGTTTCGGTCACCGCGTCCAATCGCTGACGACCTTGTGCAGGCCGGAGATCGCGATATCGAGCAGCATCGCCAGCAGACCCATGGCGACGAGAATAGCGAAGGTCTCGGCGACCTGGAAGTTGTTCGTGGCGATGACGATCCGCTGGCCGAGGCCGACATAGGATCCGACCATCTCCGCGACCACCGCGCCGAGGATCGAGTAGACCGCACCGAGGCGCAGTCCGCCGATGATCGACGGCAGAGCCGCCGGGATCTCGATCTTGAAGAAGCGCTGGATCTTCGTCATGCCCAGCGACTTCGTCAGCTGCGAGATGTCGTGCTCGATGCTCTCCAGCGCACCCATGGTGCTCGTCAGCAGGAGGAAGAAGACCATGGTGAAGGCGACGAGCGCCTTCGGGGTGAAGCCGAGTCCGAACCACAGGATGAAGATCGGGGCCAGGGCCGGACGGGGCAGGCTGTTGAGCAGGGTGAGGAACGGACGCATCGCCGTGTAGAGCACCGGGATGCGGGTGAACACGACAGCCAGGATGATGCCGGCGACGGCACCGGTGGCCAGACCGGCCATCGCTCCGCCGAAGGTTGCGAGCACATCGTCCCAGAACGTCGGATCGACGAGCTGGGCGACGAAGGCGAGTCCGACATCCGACGGGCGCGACACGAGCGTGGGATCCATGATCCCGCCGCGCACCAGCAGATCCCAGGCGGCGACGAACACGACGAAGACCCCGACGCGCAGCCCCCACACTGCAATGCGGTTGTTCAGCCGATCACGACGACGTTCGACGAGGATGCCGGAATCGTCGTAGGGCTGCCGGGCCGGCAGCTTGGCCGGGTTGTGGATGATGCCGCCGGCCTGCCGGCAGCTGCGGTATCCGTCGTGGCCGCCGCTGGAGCCGGAGCCCTGACCGTTGTTGTTCTCGTCTGTGGTCACTGCCTCAGTCATCGTCGCCTCCGCGGATGAGTCCGATATCGGACGGCGACGAGGTGTGCGGGCCACCGGTGACGGACAGGACGGCTCCGGTGATGAAGCTCGAGGCATCCGAACACAGGTACAGGCAGGCATCGGCGACCTCTTCGGGCAGACCGATCCGGCCGAGTGCGAGGTTGTATCCGAACTTGCGCTCGGCTTCGGCGTTGTTGAACCGCGATGCCTTCGTCAGGGTGGCGCCGGGTTCGACGCAGTTGACGCGGACTCCGCGATCTCCCCATTCCCACGCCATCGTCTTCGTCAGCGAGGCCAGCCCGGCCTTGGCTGCGGCATAGGCGCCGCGCATGGGGTGAGCGTGGTTGGCCGAGCCGGAGCCGACGTTGAGGATCGTGCCCCCGCCCTGCGCTTCGAAGACCGGCAGCACCGTGCGGGAGGCTTGGAAGGCGCCCGTGAGGTTCGTGCCGATCGTGGCGTTCCAGGCGTTGAGCGACATGTCCTCCAGGCGGCAGGCGAAGTTTCCGCCGGCGTTGTTGATGAGGACGTCGATGCGGCCGAACTTGTCCATCGCCGCAGCGACGAGATCCTGTGCGGTCTGCTCTTCCTTGATGTTTCCGGTGACCACGACCGCGGACCGGCCGTGTCGTTGGACGGCATCGACCTTCTCGGCCAGGGTCTCGGCCTTGCGGCCATGGACGACGAGGTCGGCTCCCGCCTCGGCGAATTTCTCCGTCATGGCGCCGCCGATGCCACCAGAGGCTCCGGTGACGATGACGACCTGATCGGCGAAGTCGAATTTCGTCTGACCGACCTTGACCCGGGCCTGGGCGCCGTCGGCGGTGTTCTGCTGTGTTCTCACGCTTGCTCCTCGATGCGGTTCGGCACGCTGCGTTGCGTGCCCGTCTCAGACGCGACATGTGTGTAAGCGCACATTCGGCGTTCGTGACAGCATTGAACGGATCCGAGTCCGGAGGCAAGCATTCATCGCCTATCGAAGCGATAGCCTCCGTGAGAGGGTCATTTCCTTGACTCTAACAACGAGGTGACGAACGATTCTTGCAACGAACAACGACGTCGATGAACCACCGAACCCGGCGCGCACCCCGCGCCACCCCTCAATCCACGTTGTGGCACAGAGTCGTCTCGCACCGAAGCAGGGCGCGCTCCCCGGTCGAACCGGCAGCGGTCACAGCCAGAACCCAGTTAGCGAGGAACCATGACCGAATCAGCCGGGACCGCCACCTTGAATCGCGACGATGCCTCCAAGGGCAATGCCCGCGGAGTCTCGATCACCTTCGAGGATGTCAACCACTCGTTCCTGCACGGTGACACTCCGGTCCGCGTGCTCACCGACTTCAACCTCGACATCAAGCCCTCCGAATTCGTCTCGATCGTCGGCCCCTCTGGCTGCGGCAAGACCACGGCGCTGGGCATGATCGGCAACCTGCTCAAACCGCGCGCCGGCAGCGTGAAGATCGATGGCGCCCCCGTGAAGCCCGGTGGCAACGATGCCGCGTTCCTCTTCGCTCGTGACGCTCTGCTTCCGTGGCGCCGGGTCCGCAGCAATGTCGAGCTCGGACTCGAGGTTCGCGGTGTGCCGAAGACCGAGCGGAAGGACCGCGCCGACGAGTGGCTGCGCCGGGTGCGCCTGTCCGAATTCGCCGACTCCGATGTCAACCACCTCTCCCAAGGCATGCGGCAGCGAGTCGCCATCGCCCGCACACTCGTGCAGAATCCGCAGGTCCTGCTCATGGATGAGCCCTTCGCCGCCCTCGACGCACAGACCCGCGCCATCCAGCAGGAGGAGTTCACCAGCCTGTGGGAGGCCGAACGCCCCACCGTCGTCTTCGTCACCCACGACCTCGAAGAGGCGATCCTCTTGAGCGACCGCGTCATCCTCATGGCCAGCCGTCCCGGCCGCATCGCCGCGGAGATGACGATCGAGCTCGAGCGTCCTCGCCGGCAGGAGATGCGCCGCGAGTCGCCCCTGTTCAAGCAGTACTACGAAGAGATGTCGGACCGGCTGCGCCATGAGGTGCAGCTGGCCGAGGATCGGATGCGAGAAGAGAATGTCATTGACTGACATGAACACCGGCACAGCCACCCTCGAGTCGCTCACCCGCGAGGACGGGACCACGCTCTCGTACCACCGTCTCGGCGAAGGTGAGAAGATCATCACCTGTCTGCATTCGCTGGGCCTCGACGGGTCCTGGTACGGGCCGTTGGCGGATGAGATCGGGGATGAGTACACGCTGCTCACTCCGGATTTCCGCGGTCACGGCGGATCGGACTTCGGCGCCGACGGCCCGACCCTGCATGCCATCGCCGGGGACGTCATCGCACTCTGGGACGCCCTCGGCATCGACACGAGCCCGACCATGGGCATCTCCTACGGAGGCATGGTCGCCCAGGCCGTGACCGCCCTTGCGAACGGTCGGGTGAGCGCACAGATCCTCATGGCCACCCGCGGTGCCTTCGATGAGAAGTCCACCGAGGCGACCCTCGGCCGGGCGAGCGCGACACGGGCTCCCGGCGGGGTGGAGGAGGCCCTGGAGACGACGATGAATCGCTGGTTCGGCGATGAGTCGACGAACCCGGACAATCCGCTCGTCGCCCGCGGCCGACAGCAGTACCTCGACGCCGGCGCCGACACCCTCGCCACCTGCTTCGAATCGATGGTCACCGTCGGCGACTATGCCGTGGCCGATCCCCCACCGACCCTCGTCCTCGGCGGCACCGACGACCGCAGCACCCCGCGGGCCGGAGTCGAAGCCCTGGCCGCATCCGTCGACGGAGCCCAGCTGCGCTTCGTCGACGGCGGCCACCTCGTCGCCTTCGACCGCCCCCATGTGGTCACCGAGGCGATCCTTCCGTTCCTGACCACCCTCGACTGACGTCCGGTGCCCGCACCCGATCCACCCGCGGGCACCACGCACCATGGAGAAGACAATGAAGAACCTGCTCGAAACCGCACCCGCCGACGTCGCCGCCGAGGACCTGCGCACACACCTCGATTCGGCCTCCGTGCCGGCCCTCATCATGCTCACTGTCCACGTCACCGGTGACACCTCGCTGCTGCGTGACGAATGGCGCCCGTCCCTGCCGACCCTGCCCGAATCAGGGCTGCCCGCCGAGGTCGACGCCGAGGCGCGCCTCGTGTGCTTCGAGGCCCTCGCCCCGCACCTCGACCGCCAGCAGGACTGGGACTCCGAACCCAGCGATGAGCTGCGCGAGCAGATCACGACCTGGCTGATGAGCGCCCCCGTCGAGGATGCCCTCGCCCTGTCGAAGGTCTCCTTCGTCCCCAACGGCGAGGATCCCCGCACCCCGGACTGGACGCTCGACGAGGTGGCTCCCGATTCCGCTCTGTCCGCCGTCGTCATCGGCACTGGCTTCTCCGGACTCCTGGCCGGGCTGCGGTTCAAGCAGGCCGGTTTACCGTTCACGATCATCGAGAAGAACCACGATGTCGGCGGCACCTGGTGGGAGAACACCTACCCCGACTGCCGCACCGATGTGCGCAGCCACATCTACACCTACTCGTTCGTTCAGAGCGACTGGCCCACCCACTTCGGCCGCCAGGCGCTCATCCACGACTACCTCCACCGCTTCGCCGTCGACAACGGCCTCATGGACCACATCGAATTCGGTCATGAGGTCACTGCGGCGACCTGGAACGAAGATGAGCAGACGTGGACGGTCGAGACGAAGACCGACGACGGCGAAGAGAAGATCTTCGATACGAACGTCCTCGTCAGCGCCGTGGGTCAGCTGAATAAGCCGTCGTATCCGAACATCGAAGGCATCGATTCGTTCAAGGGCACCACCCTGCACTCGGCACGGTGGGATCATGACGTAGATTTCACCGGCAAGCGCGTGGCTGTGATCGGCACCGGCGCCTCGGCGCTGCAGTTCGCTCCCCCGATCGCACGCGTCGCCGATGAGATGACGATCTTCCAGCGCAGCGCACCGTGGCTGAAGAACACTCCGGTGCTGCGTCAGGACATCGATCCCGGCGAACGCTGGCTCCTCAATCACCTGCACCAGTACCGCGCGTACTACCGGTACTCGATCTTCCTGCCCCGCGTCGTCGGCAACCTGCCCAATGCCACCGTCGACCCGGAGTACGGTCCGACGGAGAAGTCCGTGTCCGCTGCGAACGAGCAGCTGCGCAAGGATCTCACCGCCTACCTGGCCGATCAGGCCGACGGAGATGAGGAG
Organism: Brevibacterium siliguriense; assembly: GCF_900105315.1. Lineage (NCBI taxonomy): Bacteria > Bacillati > Actinomycetota > Actinomycetes > Micrococcales > Brevibacteriaceae > Brevibacterium > Brevibacterium siliguriense. The sequence continues at coordinate 3,949,689 of NZ_LT629766.1, forward strand.
CTGTTGGCGCAGATCACCCCGAACTACCCCCCGGCCGCCAAGCGCATCATCTGCGACGACGGCACCTGGGTGAAGACGCTCAAGCGCGACAACGTCCGCCTCGTCACCCACGTCGTGACCCGTGTCGATGAGACCGGTGTGTGGTTCGGCGACGAACACGTCAAGGCCGACATCATCATCTTCGGCACCGGCTTCAAGGCCGCAGACTTCCTCATGCCGATGACGATCACCGGCACGGAAGGCCGCGACCTCCACGAGGAGTGGGGCATCGACGCGAGCGCTTTCATGGGCACCGCACTGCCCGGGTACCCAAATTTCTTCTGCATGTACGGACCGAACACGAATACCGTCATCCACGGCAACCTCGTGTTCTTCCTCGAGTGCCAGGCCAACTACATCGCCGACGCCGTCAAGGTGCTCGCCGAGGATGGGAAGAAGTCACTCAACCTCAAGCCCGAGGTCTTCGAGGAGTACGACAAGAAGATCGTCGCCGAGTCCTCGAAGCGCACGTGGGGCTGGTCGAAGACCCATAGCTGGTACATGAACGCCGAAGGCCGTTCGACGATCATGTGGCCGTTGCCTGCCCGCGAATACTACGAGGGCACCCACCATGTGCGCCGTGAGCACTTCGACTTCAAGTGAGTCCTGCCTCCGGCGGCGGATCCGCCGCCGGAGGAGCTCAGAGTCCACACCAGACTGACCGCGGCGGTTCACCGCTGCCCCCATGACCGAACACAACGAACCACGGGAGGTTCCCATGCAGACCCAGTTGCCCACCATCACTGACACGACCACAGTCGTCTCCGACCTTGAGACCCGATATCTTTCCGGCGGCCCGGAGGACGGCACTCCTGTCGTCTTCTTCCACGACGGAGCTTGGGGCGGCAGCGCCGACGTCACCTGGGGCGATGTCCTTCCTCTGGCCGCCGACGCCGGGTACCGGGTCATCGCCCCGGACTTCCTCGGCTACGGCGGTTCGGCCAAGTCCGTGCGCGTGGACGTCTCCCCTTTCGCCTTCCGCATCCGTCACACCTTCTCCCTGCTCGATTCACTCGGCATCACCGGCCCCGTCCACTTCGTCGGCAACTCCTTCGGCGGATCGATCGGCCTGCGCGCCCTGTCAGATCCGGCCAATCGTGAACGGATCGCCTCGGTGACGACGATCAACGGCACGGGCGGACCGTTCAAGGCTCCGGACATGGGCAAGATGGGGGCGTTCGACGGCACCGCGGAGTCGCTGTCGACAATCGTCGACCTCCTCGGCGATCAGAGCGAGACCCGCGCTCAGCACCTCGAGGCTCGCCTGAGCTGGGCCTCCCAGCCCGGCCACTTCATCACAATGAAGGCCCCGCACACGCAGGTGCCCGACCTCATCAAGGCAGAACGTCCGGCTGACCCGTACCCGGGCAACCTCGCCGATTCCATGGTTCCCGTGCTGCTCGTCCAGGGCACCGCCGATACCCTGCTCGAGGCCGACTGGCCAGAGAAGCTGTCCGCGTCGATCCCCACCGCCGAGGTGACTCGGGTCGAGCACGGCCACAGCCCGAACATCACGCACCCCCGTGAGACGTGGGAGCTCATCTCGGACTTCCTGGGCCGTGCGAAGGGAGCTGCGAACTGATGGCAGAGACTCAAGCGACCGATCGCGAACTCGTCCTCACCGGCGGTTCCGCCGGAATCGGCGAGGCACTCGCCGCAGATTTCAGGAACGGCTGGACGGTCACCTCGGTGTCGCGGTCCCTGCCGAAGAACCCGCTCGACGGGGTCAACTACGTCGCCGGTGATGTCTCGGACGAGACGGCGGCGAACGCGGTGAAGGAATCGCTGGCCTCCCGCAGCTCGGAGAGCATCCACTCTCTCGTCCACTGCGCCGGAGTCGCCGGTTTCGGCCCGTTCATGAGCATGGACAAGAAGGATTGGGAGCGGACCCTGCTGCTCAATCTGCACGGGACGATGAACTTCGTCCAGGACGTCGCCCCGCTCGTCCAGGACGGCGGCCGCATCGTGCTCTTCTCCTCGGGCACCGTGTTCAAGGCGCCTGCGGGCGCGGCAGCATATGCGGCGTCGAAGGCCGGCATCATCGGCTTCTCCCGCAGCCTCGCCGCCGAACTCGGCGAGCGCAACATCACCGTCAACGTGGTCGCACCCGGCCTGGTCATCACGGCCCTGGCCACGGATCTGGCCGCCGGTGAGGAGAAGAACATCGCGACGCGGGCGATCAAGCGCCCGGCCGTTGTCGAGGACTTCGTCGGCCCGACGAAGTTCTTCCTCTCCGAGGGTGCCGGCTTCGTCACCGGTCAGACGCTCGTCGTCGACGGCGGTTCCATCCGCCGCTGAGGCTTCCTCCTCCCGCTCATTCAAGCACAGGCCCGGTTATCGATAGGTGCTCCTACCGATGACCGGGCCTTCTGCTTGCATGACAGCTGCCGCCTTCGAAAGGGAGCGTACGCACAGCGCCGAGGCCGTCCACACAGGGTTGTTGCCGTCGATCGGTCGTTCGTCGTGAGCACTCAATACGTCGCCGAGGCGGCTCCCACGTGTGCGTTCATCCTCTGCGGTTTCCATCCCCGTTCGCAGTGGCAGCCCGAACTGATCTTCACCGGGGCCAGCCCCAGGATCTGACGCGGGCCACGGTCTGCTCGGGCCCGCCTGGCCACGCTGCGTCTGCCAGGGCCGGGTCGTATTCGATGTCCGCCACTTCGTTCTCCACGTCGATGAGGGCGTGCTGCGGCAGCGAATCGACAACGACCTCGAGATGGGGCCGTCCACCTTTCACCGCCGACATGTAGAACCCTACTTCGAGGCTGCTGACTCCTGGCTGCACGACCAAGCAATCGTCATCGATGCGACTCATGATTACCCCGAGGCAGTCGCCCGATCAATTGCTCGGCAGGTCAGCTCATGAGACCGGGCAGCCAGAGGGTGATCGCAGGGACCGCCGCCAGCAGTATGAGAACGAGCAACACTGCGATTGTGAATGGCGCGACCCCGATGAAAACGTCTTTGAGCCTGCGCTTCGTATATTTGGCGACGACGAAGACGTTGAGGCCGAAGGGCGGCGAAACGAGACCGATCTCGGCGGCGAGAGTCACGACGATGCCGAACCAGATTGGATCATAGCCGAGCCCTTCGACGATCGGCAGCGTGATCGGCACGGTCAGCACAACGATCGCGGTCTGATCCATGATGAGGCCGAGGATCAGATAGACCAGGAGAATGACGCCGAGGATGACGAAATTGGGCATCATCGAATCGGCGACACCCGTGACGATCGACTGGGTGACACCGCTGACGGTGAAATAATGGCCGAAGATCTTCGCACCGATGATGATGAATGTGATCATTGCCGTCACTCGTGCCGTGCCGAACAGCGCATCCCGCAGCACCCTGAAGCTGAATCGCTTGTTCCAGATGACAAGGATCAATGCCCCGAAAGCACCGACGGCTGCGGCCTCGACTGGTGTCGAGACACCGGTGAAGACGAGACCGGTGACCATGAGAAACAAGAACAGCAGCGGGATCATGGTTGCCGCCAGCCGCCACCGCGATTTCTGCACGGCAGCGTCGTTCCGTTCTTCGATGGGATTCACGGGAAACTTGATGAGCAGCAGCTGCAAGGTGATCACGAGAACGATCGACGTGATGATTCCCGGTACGATGCCGGCGATGAGCAGGTCAGCAATCGGCGCCTGACTGATGAGTCCGTAGATGATGAGTCCGTTGCTCGGCGGGATCATGATCGCCAACGTGCCGACCACAGCCACTAGGCCGGTTGCCACCCGTGGACTGTAGCCTTTCCGAACCATCTGCGGTACCGCAGTCCCCGCCAGAGTCGCCGCCGAGCCGACGCTCGACCCACTGATTGCGGCCAAGCCTGCTCCTGCGCCGACGGTGGCGATGCCCAGGCCTCCGCGCACGCGTCTGAAGACCAGATGGAGAGCGTCGAAGAGGTCATCGGCGAAGCCACTGACCACCACAAGCTCTGCCATCAGGATGAACATCGGAATAGTGAGCAGGTCGTAGGTCGCGGCCTGTGCCATGGGCACTGTCCCGATGACCGACATCGCCGTGGCCAGGTCAGCGGACAGAACCAGCCCGATAAACCCGGCGATGCTGGTGGCGAGGGCTACAGGAACCCGAATTGCAAGGAGCGCGAAGAGCGAGATGAGGGTGACCGTCAATGTCATGCTGACGCCACCTCGTCATCTGCGAAAGTGCGTTCGATTGTGTCGACAATCGCGTAGTTCGTCTGCCGACGGCGGGTGATGAGCATGTAGATCCTCTGAACCAGCCGCAGTTCGAGCAGTCCGAATCCGATCGGGACAAGGAAGGCTGATATCCAGACCGGCCAAAGCATGAATCCCGGATACACATCCTGCATCTGCCATTTGTAGGCGGCCTTTGAGAATCCAGTGGCAAGGACGACAGCGATGAAGGCGAATGAGACCAAGTGCCCGACGAGGCTCATCCACCACCTGACTTTTACCGATACGTAGGAGTCGAGCAGGGACAGCTTGATGTGGCCGTTGGCCCGCAGAGTGTCACTGAGCGCCAGGAAGAACCCGGCCGGCAGCAGATAGTAGATGATGATTTCGCTTGACCAGCCGAGCGGAGAATTCAGGAAGTAGCGCATGACGATGTCGACCACGGTGATGAGCATCATGGCCGCGAAAGAGATCGCAGCCCCGTAGAGCACAACCCTTTCCACGGCTCTGAGGACGGAGTCAGCCCGACTTGACGCATTCATACGTTCTTCCTTTCGACTGTGCTGAGCAGAATTCAGTGGTCAGTTCTGTTTGTCGACTGCTGCCTCGAATTCGCGGATAGCCTTGTCAGCTTGGTGTCCGTCGAATCGGCGGTCGATCCTCTCCGCCCACTGCTCCCGGGACCGGGCTAGTGCTTTTGCCCATTCATTGCTCTCTTCGCCATTGATCTTGTAGAGCTTCCAGTTGTGATCGTTGACCAGCATCCTGCGGGTCTGTGCATCGGCTTTGTCTGCTTCACTGGAGTAGTAGTCACGTGTGGTCTCGGCGGCTTCGCTGATGGTCTTCTGCTGTGAGAGATTGAGCGCACTCCAGCCGTCCTGACTCATGACGATCGGTTGGGTGAAGCCGCCGACATGGGCACCTAGTGTGCCGTACTGGAGGATGTCTTCGATGCCGATATATGGCTGGTTCTCGAATGACCCATAGCGTCCGTCAACGGTCCCACGCTGCAGGGCATTATAGGTCTCGGCGACTGTGAGCTGCACAGGCACAGATCCGGTCAGCCTCGCAGTGGTGTCGGCTGCGCCGCCAGCCGTCTTGAGCTTGAGTCCGTGCAGATCGTCGAGGCTCTTCACCGGCTTCTTCGTCGTCAGCACTTCGTACGGTGCCGAGGTCACTCCCATGAGCGGGTGAAGACCGCGCGGCTTCCATTCGGCCTCGTAGAGGTATCCGCCTTCTGTGATGAGCGAGTCGAAGGCTCGGCTGCCCTCCACGGACGACTCGAACATGTCCGGCAGCTCCGCGACTGCGCTGAGAGGCAGTTCGTCCGGCGCATACGAAGGTGCCAGATTTGTGATGTCGGCGGCCCCTGACTTCAACAGGTCCACGAGCGACTCAGGACCGCCCAGCTGGCCATCCGGATAGAGAGTGATGTCGATCTTTCCGTCACTCAACTTCTCGACCTGCTGGATGAAGTACTGATCTTGTTTGACCGACGCCGGGTGTTTGATGCTGGCGATTCCTGCGTATTTGAGCTCGAGGACGCCTACGTCGGCTTCAGAGGCTGCACACCCAGACGCTGCAAGGACGCACGCGCAAGCAACGGCCATCGTGACGACGGTCTTCTCCACCTCAGTCTCCTTCGACATTCGACACTTCAGCCAGTTCGCCGGTGCGCGACCATGCACATCAGAAAGTGGCTCGATAAGTGTCAACGCTCACATCTGCGGGAACGGTCGACAAGACTCCTGTCGCTATAGGAGCGATAGCCTCACAGCGGTCCGATATGCCTCTGACCTAGAAGAATGCCCATACAATCAGGGAAAGCGAATGATCGCTCGAACAGAGCTGTGAGTGAAACAGCGAGAAAGAGGAAGACATGAGTGTGCTCTATCTGGTTCGGCACGGGCAGGCGTCGTTCGGCACGGATGACTACGACAGGCTGTCCGACCTCGGCAAAGAGCAAAGCCGCATCACCGGTAGCTTCCTCGCTTCTCAGGGCATCGAACCAGATCGACTCGTCCATGGCGAAATGCTGCGGCAGCGCCAGACGGCCGAGGACCTTCTAGAAGGCATGGGCCGAAGCATCGAGGCACACGTCGACGCAGGCTGGAACGAATATGCCGCATGGGAACTCACTGGAGTGCTCTCGGACCTCGACCCTCGCGCCCAGCACGACTCGAAGGTCTTCCAGGGCGAACTCGAACGCGGGGCCGCGCGCTGGGCCTCCGGCGAACACGACGAGGACTACACAGAGACCTTCACTCAGTTCACCACCCGAGTCGATCGCGCCCTCGAAGATGCGGTCGCGGCCATGGGATCAGGTCAGTCGACGATCGTCGTGTCGAGCGCCGGCGCCATCGCCTGGACGGCCGCCCGCCTGATCGGCGGCGGTTTCGACCAGTGGATGGCGTTCAACCGGGTGACCATCAACACCGGCATCACGAAGATCATCACCGGCCGGTCCGGCACCAGCCTCATCTCGTTCAACGACCACGGTCACCAGGACCCGAAGGACGCGACCTACCGCTGAGGCGGCGCAAGCCGAACCGGCGAGTCAGCCCGCTGATGGGCGAAGGTCGAGGCGGCTTGAATCGAGTCCGCGAGTCAGCCGTTCCCGTTATCTCCCGATCGTCCGTGTTCTGTCCCTGTGGGGATCCCGATCACAACCGGTTCCGCAGGTCCGCAGCATCCGGCTGCGTCTTCTGGTGCTTCGGCCGGCGCATCACATGAGGTTCCGGTATCGGCTGAGCACACTCCGGTCTCCGGCAGAACAAGTTCGATCCTGTCGGCTGCCTCCTGGTCCCCGACGATCGCCGCGACAACTGAACGGACCTGCTCGTAACCGGTGGACATAAGGAACGTGGGGGCGCGTCCATAGGACTTCATGCCCACGATGTAGAAATTCGGCTCCGGATGTTCCAGCGCCCGGGCACCATGCGGCGGGACCGTTCCGCAGCTGTGATATTCGGGATCGATGAGCGGACCCAACTGCCGCGGAGCTTCGACAATCGGATCGAGGTCGAGTCGGATCTCACGCAAGAACCCCAGGTCGGACCGGAAGCCGGCGGCTGGGACGACCCTGTCGGCATGGAGCGTCACCGACTCGCCGCCACTCTCCGCAGCTACGGTGCTACGGCCGTCGGTGGCGAAGCCTGTGATCGTCGTCGAGGCATGCACGTCGATGACTCCGGTCTCAACAAGGTGACGAAGTCGTGTCCCCAGGGCTCCGCGAGCCGGCAGTCCGTCCAGGTCTTCTCCGCCGTAGACCGATGTCGGATCTGCGCGCCTGAGTACCCAGCCGATTCGCGTACCCGGCACATCCGCACGCAGCTCGGCCAGAACCAAGAGCGTGTTCGCCGCCGAATGGCCTCCACCGACGACAAGGGTCCGCCGCCCGGCGAACTGCTCACGGTCGCGGCCAGTCACATCGGGCAGAGGCGAGGTGACGAACCCGCTGCGACGAGCCTCGACTTCGCCGGTCGCGGCGAGACCGGACTGCCCGAGCGGGTTCGGGCTCTCCCATGTCCCCGAAGCATCGATAACCGCCCTGACCTGGAAATCCGCCGATGTTCCAGCTGAGCTCCGAGTGCGAATAAGGAAAGGAGTCGATTCGCGTTGCGCGGTGCCTGTCCGATCCATCCCTACTCGGCTCACCGCCACAACCCGCGTATCTGTGCGGATGGCGTCCCGGAGTTCAGCGGTCTCGGCCAGCGGACTGAGGTAGTCCCGGATGAGTTCGTCACCTGTCGGCAGGTACTCTCCTATTGGTTCCTGCCAACCGGTGGGTGCCAGCAGGATGCGGGCCGCTTCGTCGATGTTGTATTTCCATGGAGAGAACAACCCGATATGTCCCCACTCGGCCACTGCCGCCGCAACGGTGGATCCAGCCTCGAGGACGAGCGGTCGGATCCCGCGTCGAACGAGCTGGGCAGCAGCTGCGAGGCCGACAGGTCCGGAACCGATCACGGCTACCGGCAGATCTGCGAGCGCGAAATCAGTCATTGGGAGCCGCCTCGGCGATGCGGTTTGACGTGGTCTTCGAAGGTGTCGGTTTCGTCCCCGTGTCGGAAGCGAGGTCGGCGATCAGCGCTTCGACCCTGGTCCGGATCTCATCCCGAATGCGGCGCACCGATTCCAGGCCCTGACCTGCGGGATCATCCAAATCCCAGACCTCGTACCGTGTGCCCGGAAAGATCGGGCAGGTGTCGCCGCAGCCCATGGTGACCACGGCATCGGAGGTGCGCACCGTGTCTGCATCAAGGAGAGTCGGGCTGTTTCGGGAGATGTCGATGCCGACCTCGCTCATCGCATCGATGGCAACCGGATTGAGCGCATCGGCCGGAGCGCTGCCAGCGGATCGGACTTCGATGCGCTCGCCGGCCAACTCGCGGAGGAATCCGGCCGCCATTTGGGATCTGCCGGCGTTGTGCACACAGACGAAGAGGACACTCGGCTTAGGCGTTGGCGTGGGACTCATGCTCGACTCATCCCTTGGTCAGTAACGGACGGGAAGAAACGGGGTCGCGCCCAGAGTGCGACGTAGACCAGCGCAACGAGGATGGGCACCTCGATGAGCGGACCGACGACTCCGGCGAGCGCCTGCCCCGAGGCGACGCCATACGTCCCGATCGCCACTGCGATAGCGAGTTCGAAGTTGTTTCCGGCAGCGGTGAAAGCCAAGGTCGTCGTCTTCCCATAACCGAGGTTCAGTGCCTTGCCGACGACCATCCCGACAGCGAAGACGACGACGAAGTAGACGAGCAGAGGCACGGCGATGCGGGCGACATTGCCCGGGTCAGAGGTGATCTCATCACCCTGGAAGGCGAAGAGCACGACGATGGTGAAGAGCAGCCCGTACAGCGCCCACGGCCCGACTCTGGGGAGGAATCGATCTTCGTACCACTGACGTCCCTTCGTCTTCTCCCCCACCGTGCGTGTGAGGAACCCGGCGAGAAGCGGAATTCCGAGGAAGACGAGGACGCTGAGGGTGATCGCCCAGAAGGAGAATTCGCTGCTGGTCGTCGGCAGCCCCAGCAGGCTCGGCAGCCACTGGAGGTAGAACCAGCCGAGGAGTCCGAAAGCGAGAACCTGGAACACGGAGTTGATGGCCACGAGTACGACGGCGGCCTCGCGGTCGCCACACGCCAGGTCATTCCAGATGAGAACCATGGCGATGCACCTGGCCAGACCGACGATGATCAATCCGGTGCGGTATTCGGGCAGGTCGGGAAGGAAGAGCCAGGCGAGCGCGAACATGAACGCCGGAGCCGCCAGCCAGTTGATGACCAGAGCCGTGACCATGAGCTTCTTGTCGCTCAGCACGTGTCCGGTCTCGTTGTACCGGACCTTGGCGAGCACCGGAAACATCATCACCAGGAGGCCGATGGCGGTCGGCAGGGATACGTCGGCGACCTTGACCGAGTCCAGAGTCTCGGCAACGCCAGGTACAAGCCTGCCCAACACCAGGCCCAGGGCCATGGCACCGATGATCCACAGCGGCAGGAATCGGTCCAGCGTCGACATCTTCGCCGCCACCGGCGAATCGGCGTCGGCAGGCGCCGTGGAATGCATGGTCCCCCTTGAGGTCCGAATCGTATAGACGCCGCAGCCAGCTGCTGACGCATTGAAGTTCATCGATACGATAGGATCACAATACATCGACAGGTGTCAATGTATGGGCATAATGGAAGAGTGACCACACATCCAGCGCCCTCTCCGACACAGACGGACGACTGCCGCCCGTCGCTGACCGTCTCGCCGTTAAGCCTCGATGACGCTCAGGATTTCGCGCGCATCTTCAAGGCAGTGGCCGATCCGACTCGGTTACGCCTGGTCTCCCTCGTCGCCGCGCACGAGCAGCAGGAAGCCTGCGTCTGCGATCTCACAGAACCCGTCGGCCTCGGCCAGCCGACCGTCTCCCACCACCTGAAGATCCTCGTCGATGCCGGGGTCCTTCACCGTGAGAAGCGCGGAATCTGGTCGTACTACTCGCTCGAGGCGGACACATTGAACCGACTGTCCGCATTTCTCTCCCCGGAGTGAGGGCTCAACGGCAAAGCAGGGAGCCCGCCCCACCTACCCGCACTTCACGCGTGCATCCGTGCGCCCTTCACCACCCGGTCGACACCGTTCTTCGCACCGCGCAGCGCCACCCCGACGAGGTTGAGTTCCTCGGCCGGGACACCCGCGACGGCAGCCCTGTTGGCTGCGTCGTGACCGGTGGAGAACAGTTCCTCGGTATAGATCGCCGTCGCCAATCCGCGCCCCATCGCCTTCGTCCGGATCGACCGCACCTTATCCGCATCCGCCGTCATCACCATGACCGGCTGGCGCAGCATCGGCAGGTAGTCGTTGCCGTCGGCGTCCCGGTAGTTCTCCCCGACCAGGCCCTCATCGCTCGTGGCGATTCCGGACATGAGGAAGGCGGTGACGTTGAGTTCCTGCCACGGCTGCAGGTCGTCGCGAAGGATGACGACGACCTTGGTGTCGAACCGGACCGGAGCGGTGGGGTCGGTGGTTAGGTTCTCGGCGGTCGCCTCGGCGGGGGTGGGCTGACCTTCGGTCTGATCTGTGGAATTCGTGTTCTCGTGCATGGATCCAGCGTCACCGATCCCCCACACCGCGGTCTTGTACATTTGTTGCATGGTCGATGTCATCCGCGCGTGGCACCCGGCAGTCCCGCAGGTGCAGGAAGTTCTGCATGCGCGTTTCGACCATCACGCCTACCCCGCGCACACCCACGATTCGTGGACGGTGCTGCTCATCGACGACGGCGCCGTGACCTATGATCTCGACCGTCACGACCACCTTGCCACTCCCGCAGCCGTGACTCTGCTGCCGCCGCAGGTGCCCCACGACGGCCGTTCCGCGCTGCCTGAGCAGGGCTTTCGCAAACGCGTGCTCTACCTCGATCCTGGCTGGCTGCCACCTGCCACCATCAACGCTGTGACCGATTCGCCCACCCTGCTCGGCGCCGATGCGCTGAGCACCGTTACCGACATCCACGCCGCCCTCGCCGATCCTGCCGATGCCTTCGCTGCCGAATGCGGAGTGCTGGCCCTGCGGGAGATCGCGAATTCCCGACTCGTCCCCGCCACCGAGACCGCGCCCGATGCGCCGCTTGCCCGACGTCTGCGCGAAATGCTCGATGATCGTCTGCTCGAGTCCTTCACCATCGCCGAGGCGGCCGCCGAGCTCGGTGCACACCGCAGCCACCTGGTGCGGGTGTTCACCACGACGTTCGGGATCGCACCCCACCGGTATGTCATCGGCCGCCGGGTCGACCGCGCCCGCAGGCTGCTCTTGACCGGTCGCTCTCCCGCCGAGGCGGCTGCAGAGTCAGGGTTTCACGATCAGGCCCATCTCACCCGCCATTTCCGGTCGACCTTGGGCACGACACCCGCCATATTCTCCAGACGGTAGAGGGCGGAGCCGATATCGATTCGGCTCTGCCCTCTGCTCGGATCAGCTACGAGACTGCATCACAGCATGTCGGTCTTCCGTCGCCGCGATACGAGGATAGCGGCGATTCCGCCCCCAACGAGGAGCACGCCGAGGAGGCCGAACGTCATCGCTCCGGCGGCGCCTGTCCTCGGCAGATGAGAGCCGTCGCTGCTGGAGTCGGTCCCACCACTGGGGCTCCCTCCGGAGTCGCTCGCGGATCCGTCTGCTGAAGTGTTTCCGGACTTCGACGTGCTCGACGCAGCGCTGTCAGCGTTCGAGTTCGTCGCAGCCGAGTCATCAGCCTCTGGATCAGCTGCGGCCGAGTCGTCAGCACCCGGATCAGTTGCCGCGTCAGCACCTGGGTCGGTTGATGCCTTGGCATCGGCGCTCGTCGCTGCCTTGGCATCGGCGTTCGTCGCTGCCGTGTCCTGACCGTCCGAATCGGCAGTGGCGTCTACGTCAATATCCTTTGACCCCTCGTCCTTGGCGTCCGGGTCAGTCGAAGCATCGTCACCAGCGTCAGGATCGCTCGAGGCTTCGGCATCTGACTCCTTCGATGCTTCGGCCTCGGCATTCACGTCGGACGAAGTGTCCGGATCTGACGATGCATCCGCATCAGGCGACGCGTCCAAATCAGCGTCCGCATCAGGATCAGTAGAAGCATCCGGGTCAGTCGATGCATCCGCATCAGGCGACGCATCCAGATCAGCGTCCGCATCAGGATCAGTGGAAGCGTCCACGTCTGAGCCCGGATCTGCAGAGGCTTCGCCATCCGGATCGGTACCGACTCCGACATCCTTCTTGTTGACGATGTCGGAGAATGCCACGTCCCGCTTCTCGCCGGCGATCGTCACGGTCTGCGTCTCGTCCGTGAGCACAAATCCGTCGGGAGCGCGGGTCTCCGTGATGGTGTAGTCGCCCCAGGCCAAGTCGGTCACTTCGAACTGCCCGACCGCCTCGTCAGCGTCGAGCTCTCCGTTGTCGGCCACGACGAAGTCCTCGCCGTCCGGGCCCGTCAGGGTGAATTCCGCACCGGCGAGCGCTTCGCCGTCCTCGTCGACCTTCTTCCAGCTCAGTGCTCCGGGGATCTGCTCGTTGACGAGCCGACAGGTGATGATCGCGTCCGTGTCGACAGTCTCGGTCAATTCGAAACCGTCGGCGATGTTTCTGGTGCCGACGTCACGTCCGTCGGCGGTGCAGACCGCGTTCGAACCGGACTGCTGCTGAAGCCGGTAGCCTTCCTGCTGCTTCTCCGAGGCCCGCACCCCTTCTGCCGGGGTCGTCAGTTTGAAGCTCACCGTCCCGTCTGCATCGGTGGTCTTCTCAACTCCGTCCACCGAATCCGGGGACGAGATCGTCCAGCCCTCGCCTGGATATTTCGCGGAATTCTTCGCATGTTCGCCGGCCCCAGGGTCGATGAGTTTGGTGACGTTGAGAGTGCCTCGGCAGCTCTTCGTGGCGATCTCACGGAGCTGCTCGGCCAACTCGGAATAGTCCGAGACCACATAGTAGTCGTCTCCTGAGTTCTGGCCCGAGACCAGCTTGATGTTGCCCTCGTTGATCTCGCTGCCCACTCCCAAACCGACGACCTTGGTGCCCTGAGATTTCAGCGCATTCGCCGATTCGATGGCCTTGTCGATGTCGATCTGATCGGTTCGCGTACCGCGGTCGGTATTGCCGCGTTCGGACCCCGGCACCCCGTATGCCGTGGGCTTGCCGTCGGTGACGAACAGTACCAAGTCGTGGTTCGTGCCGCCCAACTGCCCCAACCCGCGGTCCCAGTTCGTGCCTCCTGAGTTCTGGGGAACCCGCCGAAGTGCGTCGATCTGCTTGTTGAGTTCATCGACTGATTCCGAAGTTGCGACAGACGTGCTGGTGATCGGTTCGTTGGTGCCGTCGGGTCCGAATGTCGCAAACGAGTTGACAGACACTCTGCTCGGAGTCCCCGAGAGGCCGCTGGCGACAGATTTGGCCGCCGACTTCGAATCGTCGACGTCTCGATCGGACAGCGAATTCGACAAGTCGAGGACCACTCCGATATCGAGGCCGCATTTATCGGCCAGTGAGGGGTTCGGCAGTGGTTCTGCCGCGGCCTGTGCCGGCGCGACGGATGCACCGAGGAATGCGAACGAAGCAAGAACAGACGATGCGAGGATCGCCGCTCCGTGCTTCGTCAGAGGAGGTCGCTTCAGGGACAAGGTTCTTCTCCTTCAGAAGAGGCCGTCACCTGCGCATTCGACGAATGCCAGATGATCGGATGCACTGACTATGGGGTCGTGAGGCGGCCCTGCAGCCACGTGGTTCAGCAGGGCCGCCTCGGACGAGTCCGGGACTCGGAGGGGACCCGAATCGGCTGTTGACTAACTGCCGGCTCAGGCTCGGAGCGATCGTGGATCTTGACCTCTCCATAGGCTGAGACCTCTGCGCAATCGATTTCGTTCGCGAGTTCCAGAAGTTTTTCTCTGCGACACGGCAAACAAGACCGCATCGGAAAGACACCTCTTCTCCTTCGGCTGACATTTCGAGCTCACAGCACCGGGTTACGAATGTTTGGGACGCCGAGAACTTCTCCTGTAGAGTTTCAGCACTCCCCGTGAAATACCCCGAACTGTTCCCCGAATCACAGTTGAGGTCCCCATGCAGATTCAACGCCGACTTCCGCGCCTTACTTTCGAGACGATAAGACGATGACCGAGAGGTGGTCATCATCGGCCGATAGTTCCCGCTCCCCTTTCGGACTGCCGCGCCAGAACAGCGAACTCAGCGACTCCGATCTCTGTGCCCACATCCGTGACCACCGGCCCGAATCCGCAGCTGCACGGGCCGCCTACGGTGAGCTCTATGCCCGACATCGGCTTCCCGCATTGCATGTCGCACTGCGCCTCAACCGAAATCGTGCGCAGGCAGAAGATGCCGTCGCCGAGGCTTTCGCCAAGATCTGGCGCGCATGGGGGCGCGGGAAAGGGCCGGATGAATCCTTCAAGGCGTACCTCATGGTCGCTGTGCGCTCTGAATCGTACCGGCGCACTGCGATGGTCCGTGCCACAACGATCGTCGAACCCGATGTGCTGACGTTCCTTGCAGACAGCGAGCCGGGCGATCACGCCGCCGAGGTGGCTGAGCGCGATCAGCTGGGTCGTGCTTTCAAGACCCTCCCCGACACCTGGCAGAGCGCACTCATCCTCATCGACATCGATGGAACATCGACCGCTGATGCGGCCGCAACGATGGACCTGTCGTCGAATTCATTCAGTTCGCTCCTGCGTCGCGCACGAGAGGGGCTGCGGGCCGCCTATCTGCAGGAACACGTCGAACCCAGCGCCCCCGAATGCGTGGAGTACTCCTCTGCGCTTGCGCGGTTCGTGCGTCAGCAGCTGAGCCCGAAACGCGCCGAAGCGATCGAGGCTCATCTCAGTCACTGCATTCACTGCCGCCGTCAGTCGTTTGAGCTCCGCAGCATCAATGCGACGTTCCAGGCATGGATCACGCCGGCTGCTCTCGCTGCCGCACTCATCGAATGGGGCCATTTCCCGGAAGCAGCTGTGCTGCTGACGGGAGCAGGAACGGCGAACGTCGGGCCCGGTGGGCAGTCGGGTACGGTCGCCGCCGAGCCGCACTCAAGTGCGGCAGCCGCAGTGTCGAAGAGCAGCACAGGCACGGCCGCTGCCGGCAGCTCCGGAGGCAGCGCTGCCGGAATCGCGGCCGGAGCGTCGGCGGTCAAGGTTGCGATCGCAGGCATCGCTGCCAGCGCCGCCATTGCGGCCGGTGCCGCCACACTTGTGAATCTTCAGAGCGACCCCGCCCCGCAGTCTGCTGCTGCGGCAGAGACCTCCTCGGCGCCAGTTGACCCACCGAAGACGACGCCTTCTTCGCCCTCTCCACCGCGCACGACTGAGCCGGACGGAGGAGATGAGAGCGATGAGGGCTCGGACGAACGCGAGCAGAACGTCGCTGGGCGCTCCGCTCCAGGCGATGCGGAGCGGTCGCGGGACTCCCGGAAGAACGCTCAAGCGCCGGCCCCGCAGGAAGAGACCCAGACCCCCTCCTCGTCCGACCGGCAGCAGCCGACAGACAATGACGAAGAGCAGGAACCCGCCGAGGTTCCGGCTGCGGAACCGGATGACGCCTCGTCCGAAGCGACCCCGGAGACTTCCGCACCCACACCAGCCGCTGAGCCGACGGACTCGAACGAGCCCAGCCCCGAGCCGAGTAATCCTCCTTCGACCCCATCAGAACCGAGTTCCGACTCCTCATCGGAATCGTCGGAAGGCACTGACGATGCGGCTGCGAACAGCGACGCGGGCTCCTCGACCGCACCCAGCGAACCGGATGCAGGGGTCGACTCGGCCTCGGAAGCAGACGCAGACGTTTCAACTGCAGCAGATGCGTCTGGCGCCTCAGATGCCGATGGAGAGGACTCTGACGAAGGCCCCCACTGCCATGTCATCGGCTGGTGGGAGTTCTGCCACTGATCCACCGCCGAAGGCGGAGAGCTCGGACTGCTCGCGGTGGATCGTCGCTCCGGCGCTGCTGACAACTGGCCGGCGAGTAGGCCGCCTGTCCGCGGACGATTGCCACGCAGTCACCTCTGCTGAGCGCGGTGGACGTGGGCCACAGCCTCGGCACGGCTGCGCACGCCGAGCTTGCGGTAGAGCGCGGACAGGCGGTTCTTCAGCGTTCCCGACACCACTCCGAATTCGCGGGCGATCTGCGCGATCGACTTCGATGAGTCGATCGCGAACAGCAGCGACTGTTCGGCCGGGGTGAGATCGGTCTGGAAATCCGGGGACACCGGAGAAGTCTCTGGCAGTTCGAGCAGACGCTTCTGCAACACGGCCGCCGTGAGCTCTGCAGAATTGAACGACCGCGCCACAGCCTCCCACTCGGAACAATCGGCCGAAGCGGGAATGAGCGCCTGACGAGCAGACTTCGACAACTGAGTGACGGCAAGCACCGATGCCGTGATCGCGCAGTAGTCGAGCATGTCGACGAAGGCCTCCAGCGCGTCTGCAGAACGGCCCTCGTGGTGGAGCATGTCGGCACGCAGAGCCATGGCCGAGCTCTTGAGCCTGGGCCCGTCATCGCCGGCCAACAGCTGCCCTGTGGCGGTCCACAGCGGATCATGCTGCCCGAAGACGAAGGCCTGACGCGCCTTGACGACCGAGTACCCCGGACTCGGCGGACTCATCCGCTCGGCCAAGCCCTGCAGAGCCTTCCCCTCGCCCGCAGCGGCCAGCACGAAGCCGACGATGTTGACGATGGCCGAGAACCGTGAGGTCGGAATTCCTGTCGTCGGCAGAAGCTGAACCTGCGGACTCTCCACCAACAGCTTCGCCGCGGCCGAAGCTCGCCCTTCATACACAAAGCACAGACTTCTCAGCACGTGCGGAATCGGCCCCAGGAATTGGGTGGGCTTCGCCTGGTCAAGTGCGATGATGATCAGTCGGGCTGCATCGAGATCGAGCCGGTCCAGGCTGCGCATCAATTCGATGCACAGGGCCGTATATTCGTCCGGCAGCACGGCCATTCCGAATCTGCGAGCGTCCTCACGTGCCCGTTCCAGGTTTCGGTCCATGTCAGATCCGTGCCCGTGCCCCATTCCGGCCAGAGCGGTCTCCACGAGCCCCGCGAGCAGCGGGTGCGGCGAGTTCGGGCATAGACCTCGGCGAAGTGGACGACCCGCTGGAGCACGCACATCGCTTCAGGGAAGCGACCAGCCGCGATCAGATTCTGCCCGTGCTCGAGGTTGAGTTCAGCCTGCAACATCAACGTGGGCCCAGGCTCTCCCGCGCCGAGGTGGCGCAGACGTTCCCGTCCCACCTCGATGACTTTCAGTGCGGCTTCGTTCTCCCGGTTGAGCCGGTGCGTCCTCGCTTCGAGCATGGTCACCACGGACACCTCATCGGCGGTGAGTCGAGGTTCAGACTCTGCCGCCAGGAGTCCGTGTATCTCCGGCAGCACGATGCTGGAGAAGTCGGTGGCTGAGAGCAGTGTCGGCATATCGTCGGTGCCCAGTCGCGTACGGGTCGAGTCGATGCGACGGGCGGCACTGCGAGCCAAGATGAGGATCGGATTCTGAGCCAGCACATCCTCGGGGACCCTGAGGTAGGCCTCGATGGCGCTGGGCACATCGATGAAGACATTGACCGAACGGCGTGCCCAGCCGCGTTCAAGCACGTGCCAGTCACGTAGCTCGAGGACCAGATCGATGACCTCGGTCAGACCTTCGCGCCTGTCCGAACGCTGTCGGCCGATGGAATCAGAGATCGCAGCTCCGAGAGCCTCACGCGGGCTTCTGGCGGCTGAGTCGGAACCGCACGTGACGATTCGACGCATGAGCATTCGAATCATGGGCGGGACCGTGAACACCTCATCGGCGTCGGTCGGGACTGTCAGGAGTCCCTCATCGATGAGGAGCGAAGTGAGTCCTTCAGGCGAGGAACCCGCTGATGCTGCCACCTCTGCGGCGGCGAAGGCGGAATGGACCAGATCAACCATGGCCGAGGTGATCCGCGGGGCCCACGCGAAGAGGGTCAGCAGGTAGAGCACTCCGGATTCGCGCTTGGCGCCCTCGATCTTCGGCGTCAACGCTGGTGAAAGCATTGCATCGATGCGGTCGGGGTCATTATCGGTCAGCGGTATGCCGGCTTTGACACGTGCTCGTACGAGCGCGTCGGCGATACGGATGCGGCCTCCGCTGGAGCTGAAGAGCTGTTCGAGAGCGGTCGGCGACAGCTCATCGCTGTGGCCGACCGCCTCGGCGAAGTTTTCGATGGACGATGCGCGAGGACCGAACTGGGAATCGAATCCGGAGTCCTTCAGGGGAGTCGCCTCGTCATTGCTTTTGGGTTCTATAGGGGAGGTACTGGTCACGGCACGGTTCTTCTCTGCTAGTGCGGCGGCTGCCGACGGACAGTGGGGAAATGCCACAAGGAGGGGAAATGCGGCGTTGGGCAGTTGCCAGAGTACCGCATCGTCTCAGTACCGCTGGTGAACCGAGAGCATTTCACGGCTTGCCTGCGGCAAATCTCATGGTTTGCACATCAGTTGATCATCGATTCGAACTTCAACGGCGAATCGTGCCGAAGCCGGAGAAGCTCAGACAGCTCGAACGCGAGGAACGCATCAAGTGTGCTTCAGTCCCGACCGACAGCGCACCGTCGCGGCAGGCGACGGCGCCCACGGTGGGATCGTGAGCGAGCACAGCAGGCCCGTCACACCCACCGATACTCGTACTCCGGCCGCCCGGGAGTTCCGTGCCGGGGCTGCTTGACCGCCTGCTTCGTCGAGACGAGATGCTCGAGGTACCGGCGGACGGTGACGCGGGACAGGTCGAGGCCCTGCCCCACCTCGGTGGCGGAGACCGGGACTGCGGAATCGCGGACGAAAGCGGACACTGCGTCCAAAGTCTCGGCGATGAGGCCCTTCGGCAGGGTCGTCGACGAGACCGACCGCAGCGCTGAGAGCGCATTGTCCACCGACGCCTGAGTCGCCAACGACCCCGAGCCCGTGAGTCCGCGCCTGAACTCGCGCTGGTTCTCCAACTTCTCCCGGAACACAGCGAAGGTGAAGGGCTTGATGAGGTACTGCGTGATGCCCGACGAGATCGCCGAGCGGATCACCTGCAGATGCCGCACCGCGGTGATCGCAATGATGTCGACGTCCTGACCGCGGGAGTTCAGCCATCCGGCCACCTCCAGGCCATGCGAATCCGTGAGGTTCATATCGAGCAGAGCGATATCGACGGGGCGGCCTGCCGCAGCGAGTTCGTCGAAGCGTTCGATCGCCTCATGTCCGCCCAGGCAGGTTCCGGCCACCTCGAATCCCGGCACGCGCTCCACGAAGTCCGCGTGTGCCTGTGCCGTCAGCGGATCGTCCTCGACGATGAGCACCCGCAACACAGCATCATCACTCACGTGGGTCTCCTTCCGTCCGCTCACTGCCGGCGCCGGAACCGTCATCCCTGCTGCGGTCCTCCGCTGAATCGTAGCCGTCTGCCGCATTCGCGTCCCCCAGCGGAAGCGTGATCGTGAAGATCGCGCCGCCATCGGAGTCGACATCGATCTGCCCGCCGAGGCGGCTCACCGCCTGCCGGACCAAGACGAGCCCGAATCCGTGCCGTCCCAAGCCTGCGACCTCAGGTTTCGCCGAGGCACCGAGGTGGAAGAGCGCGTCGACGTCTTCGACCGCGACCCCGGTGCCGGAGTCGGCGATGGTGATGATGAGTTCCCCGTCCGCTGCGACGAAGTCCGCCCACACATGTTTCTCGTCCGACTCCGCGACTGCGTCGAAGGCGTTGTCGAGGAGGTTGCCGGCGACGGTGACGAGGTCGCGGGCGTCTAGTCGTTCGGGAGGGAGTTCGCCGGTGGCGGTGACAGTGAGTTCGATGCCGCGCTCGTGGGCCTGAGCGGCCTTGCCGATCATGAGCGCGGTGATGAAAGGTTCGTCGAGGGAAGCGACGAAGGAATCCGTCAGCCGTTGCGACTCCTGCTCATCCTTGACCGCGAAGTCGAGTGCCTCCCGGGCACGCCCGAGCTCGATGAGCGTGGAGACCGTGTGCAGCCGATTCGCGTGCTCATGGGTCTGCGCCCGCAGCGCCTCGGACAGGGTCGTCATCGTCGCCAGCTCCCCGGTGAGCTCCTGGATGTCCGTGCGATCGCGCAGCGTCGCGACGGTTCCTCCTTCATCGCGTCCTCCACGCGGCTGCCGGGCCTTCTTCTGGCTGATGACGAGCACACGATCCTCGGTGAAGTGGATCTCGTCGACGGCGACCCGACCGGTCGACAGGAGGTCACGTACGGATTCGGGCAGGGCCACCTCGGCGAGGGAAATCGGCGTCGATTCCTCCACCTTGGGCAGGCCGAGCAGGGACGCGGCCTCGTCGTTGTAGAGGACGAGCCGTCCGGATTCGTCGGCGAGGATGAGCCCTTCGCGCAGCGAATGCAGCGCGGAATCGTAGAACGCGAACAGTCGGCGCAGCTCCTCGGGACCGTAGCCGAGGGTGACTCGGCGCAGGTAGCGGGCAAGCAGACCGGAGCCGAGCCCGCCGAGGGCGAGCGCTGCAAGGCCGACGATGATGATCTGCGGCAGGGAGGCCGCCTGCGCAACGGACAGGGTCTCGAGGGTCACGCCCACGGCGACCATGGCGGTGACCTCGCCATCGGCGTCCTTGATCGGGACGATCGCGCGCACCGACGGACCGAGCGTGCCCACGTATTCCTCGGTCTCGGTCTGCCCTGCGCGGGCTTTCGCGGTGCTGCCGATGTATTTCTTGCCCAGCTGTTCGGGGTCGGGGTGGGTGTAGCGCGTGCCGTCGCGGTCCATGATCGTCACGAAGTCCACCTCGGCGGTGTCGATGACGGTCAGCGCATAGGGCTGCAGCCGGTCGGAGGGATCGTCCCCGGTCACAGCCTCGGTGACATAGGGATCGTGGGCCAGCGTCTCGGCGATGGACAGGACCCGCTCTCCGGCGGCGTGCCGGATGTTGTTCAGCGTCGTCACGTAGCTCGTCACCGACAGCGCGGTGCACACGAGGACGATGAGGACGAGCTGGACGAGGAAGAGACGCCTGGCCAGGGTGCCGCCTCGGCGAGCCCGGAAGCGATCCCGGCCCCGCCGTGGTGGGGCCGGGACGGAATTCACTTCTTCTTGTCGCTCTTCTTTTTCTTCTTGCTGCCGCCGGCGATGACGAGGGCCAGGCCGATCGCGGCCAGCCAGGTGTCCTTGGCCACGGCGGTGCCGTCTTCGGACGGACGAATTCCATCGTCCTTGGTCATCGAGTCGATGGAGAAGTAGTTCGCGACGAGCCCGGCGGCGAACGTCGTCAGTGCGGCACCGGCGATGCGGGTCGGCACGAACGGCAGCAGCAGGGCCGAGCCGACGGCGATCTCACCGTAGGAGAGGAACTTCCCGAACTGTGCGGGGGTCATGTTCTCGACCATGGGCACACCATTGGCGGCCATCTGCTGGAGGCCTGCGGCGGATTCCTCATCGAGGCCGAGCTTGCCGATGCCGGAGTTCAGGATGAATGCGCCGGGGACTGCGCGCAGAAGTGCGGTGCTGATTGCCACGAATATGCTCCTTCTTCAGGTGTGTCCTTACGCCTCCACATTAGCCGTCAACTGTGTCTGTGAACACTATGAACGCAACCGAGACACCCGTCACACCGACTGGCACAGTTGTCGGGTACATCACCACCGCGACCAGTCGTCGCGTGCGGTCCCGCCCATCGAAGGGTGAGGTCGCGAACATCATTTGGAGGAAAACATGGCAACGTCGCCACAGCCGGAAGGCGGGTCCGCGAATGCGGGCAACGCCGCCGCAGCGGCAACCGATCAGGGTGCCCCGCAGCGGAAGAAGGATCGCACTCACTGGCTCTACATCATGGTCATCGTGGCCGTGTTCGCCGGTGCCGCCATCGGGCTCGTCGCCCCGGACGCGGGAATCGCACTCGAGCCCCTGGGCAAGGCATTCGTCGCGCTCATCAAGATGATCATCGCTCCGGTCATCTTCTGCACCATCGTCCTCGGCGTCGGTTCCGTGGCGAAGGCGGCCACCGTCGGCAAGGTCGGCGGACTGGCTCTCATCTACTTCCTGGTCATGGCGACATTCGCGCTGGTCATCGGCCTCATTGTCGGCAACTTCATCCACCCCGGCGAAGGACTCCACCTCCAGCCCTACGAAGAGGCCAGCGGCGGTGAGGAAGGCGGAATGGTCGCATTCCTCATGAGCCTCATCCCCGGTGACATCCCGGTTCTGCCGACCCTCGTGCTCGCACTCCTCGTCGGATTCGCCCTGCAGTCGATGGGCAAGGCTGGAGAGCCGGTTCTCAACGGCATCAAGCACATCCAGGCCGTCGTCTTCAAGCTCATGATGATGATCATGTGGGCCGCTCCCGTCGGCGCCTTCGGTGCGATCGCCGCGGTCGTCGGCAAGACCGGCTGGGCCGCGATCGGTGCGATGGCAACCCTCATGGGTGCCTTCTACCTCACCTGTGCCCTGTTCATCGTCATCGTCCTCGGCGGACTGCTCAAGATCGTCACCGGGCTCAACATCTTCCTGCTGCTGAAGTACCTGGCCCGTGAGTTCCTGCTCATCTTCTCCACCTCGTCGTCGGAGTCGGCACTGCCGCGCCTCATCGCGAAGATGGAGCACGCCGGAGTCTCGAAGCCGGTCGTCGGCATCACCGTGCCCACCGGCTACTCGTTCAACCTCGACGGCACCGCCATCTACCTGACCATGGCGTCGCTGTTCGTGTCCTCGGCCATGGGCATGCCGATGTCGATTCCCGAGCAGATCTCGCTGCTCGTGTTCATGATCATCGCCTCGAAGGGCGCCGCCGGAGTCACCGGTGCGGGCCTTGCCACCCTGGCTGCCGGTCTGCAGTCGCACCGCCCCGAGCTGCTCGACGGAATGGGCGTCATCGTCGGCATCGACAAGTTCATGTCCGAGTGCCGTGCGCTGACGAACTTCACCGGCAATGCCGTGGCCACACTGCTCATCGGCAAGTGGACGAACGAGATCGACATCGACCAGGCCCGTGCCACCCTGTCGGGTCAGAGCCCGTTCGACGAACTCTCACTCGAGCCGGAGGCTCATGGAACGCCCGCCGAGTCGGATCGCCCCAATGAAGGCGAGAAGGTCACCGTGAGCTGACCCTAGGTCGCTCCCGCACAACAAAGGCCGTGGGGCCAGTCTCCTCTTCATGAAAACACCGGCCCCATGGCCTTTCGTCTTCTCTCACTGAGGCAGGTGCCTCGATGGACTCAATAGGTGATGATCGGCTTGAGGGTCGCCCCCTTCGCAGAATCGTCAAAAGCGGTATTGATTTCATCGAATCCATAGGTCTTCGTCAGCTTGTCGAAGGGAAAGAGACCCTGCTGATGAAGACTGATCAGTCGGGGAATGAATTCCTTCGGAACCGCGTCGCCCTCGATCACCATGCTCACATTGATTCCGCTGAGCAGCAGCGTTCCGATGTCGAACTGCGCCTCCGTTCCCAGCTTGGCCGCACCCACCAATGCACCGTGTCCGCGGATGCCCAGCGATTTGGTCATCTGTGAGAACACCGCCGGCACTCCTGTGGTGTCGAGGGCGTAGTCGACGCCGGCACCGGTGATGTCCTTGATCGCCTCGACAGGATCCGCGCTCTGGGAATTGACCACGTGGGTTGCGCCCAGCTCCTCGGCGAATTTCAATCTCTCGTCAACGATGTCGACCATGATGATCGTCGACACACCGGCGGCCTTGGCCGCAAGCATGCCCGCCATGCCGACAGCTCCCGTACCGAACACGGCAATCGATCCGCCCGCTTCGGGTCGCAGCACATTGAGGACGGCACCGGCACCGGTCATGATTCCGCAGCCCAGGGGGCCCAGCAGGTCAAGAGGTGCATCGTCAGCGACCTTGACTATGCTGCGCGCCACGACATTGGT
Organism: Brevibacterium siliguriense; assembly: GCF_900105315.1. Classification (NCBI taxonomy): domain Bacteria; kingdom Bacillati; phylum Actinomycetota; class Actinomycetes; order Micrococcales; family Brevibacteriaceae; genus Brevibacterium; species Brevibacterium siliguriense. The sequence continues at coordinate 3,973,774 of NZ_LT629766.1, forward strand.
GTGTTCCGCGAACGAAGACTGTCCGAAGAAATGCGAGCCAACCGGAGTTCCGTCGGCCGCGCTGAAGGCCGTCGAGCCATCTGTGCGCCGCACGCCGAAGTTCTGGTCGTAGAAGTTCGTGCAGTACATGGGGTGGCCGGACAGGCACTGCTCGCACTGCCCGCAGAAGCTCGGCCCGAGCACGACCTTGTCGCCGACTTCGAGGCCCGTCACTTCGGCTCCGACCTGTTCGACGATGCCTGCGCCCTCATGACCGAGGACCACAGGCTGCGGAACCGGATACCACTGGTCGCGGATGATCGCGTCGGTGTGGCAGATGCCGGATGCTACGACGCGAACGCGCACTTCATCCGATCGGGGTTCGTCGACTTCCACCTCTTCGATCACGAGTGGCTCGTGAGGTGCTTTTGAAATGGCGGCACGAGTCTTCATTGCGTGACTCCTCATCCGGGTCACCAGTCGGGCCGCATCGTCGGCCACGGGGAGGCTGCAGACCCTATGTCTGCATTCTATCGCCGCATGTTCATCCATTGATGTCTTCTCCGTCACGCCGCCGGCTCCCACCCGAGCCGGCGAACGCTGACAGCGAGGGCCGTTCGATCGTTGCCTGCCCGCAATGACGACGGTGCCTAACAGTCGCCTTCTGCGGCCGTGGCTTCGCCCCTGGCGACCAGGCCGGCCTCCTTCGAGAGCGGGATCTCCTTCAGCGTCAGAGCGAGGATGAACGCCACGGCGATGAACGGGATGAGATGGGCGAAGACCGGCGCCAAAGCCTCGGCATAGGCGGCGATGACACCGGATTGGAGATCAGCGGGAAGAGCGCCCAGCACGTCCGGACCGATCGTGCTGGCAGCGTGGGCAGCCTGTTCAGGAGTCGTGCTCTGAGCGTCGAACATCTCGTGCAGCAGGTGACTCAGTCTCGCGGTGAATTGGCTGCCGAAGATCGCCACTCCGAACACTGCGCCGACTTCACGCAGATAATTGTTTGTACTGGTGGCAGTGCCGACCTGATCAGCAGGCGCCGCGTTCTGGACGATGAGAACGATGACCTGCATGATCAGTCCGAGTCCGATTCCGAGCACAGCGAGATAGGCGCAGACCAGCCACAGCGGAGTCAGATGCGTGAGAGTGGACAGGCACGCCAACGCGGCTGCGGCAACTACCGTACCGATGATCGGGTAGATCTTATAGCGTCCGGACTTCGCCACCGCAAAACCCGATACAGTCGACGAAGCGGTGATTCCCGCCAGCATCGGCAGCATCAGCAGTCCGGAAACAGCCGCGGAAGCCCCCGATGACATCTGAAGGAACGTCGGTATGAATGCAAGCACAGCGAACATTCCCGTTCCCAGCAGCAGCCCGATCGAACTGGCCATGACGAATTCACGATTGCGGAACAGTGTCAGCGGGATGATGGGATCGGCTGCGCGGGCTTCGACGACGAGGAAAGCCGCCAACGCTGCCACGAAGCCCGCGCCCCACAACCAGGTCGTCGCCGAGTTCCATCCATGATCGTTGCGGCCGCCGAGGTCAGTGAACATGATCAGACATGCTGTGACTGCCGACAACAGGAATATCCCGGCACCGTCGATTGGGTGCTGAGCACGCTTGGACGGCAGCCTGAGCACAAGCAGTGCGATGGCAAATGCGAGGAGTCCGAATGGAACGTTGACCGCGAAGACCCAGTGCCAGGTGAGGTACTCGACAAAATACCCGCCCAGGAGCGGTCCGGCCACAGCGGCGACGGCGAATATCGCACCCATCGGCCCGAGGTACTTTCCTCGTTCGCTGGCGGGGACGATATCGGCGATGATTGCCTGGGACAAGATGATGAGTCCTCCGCCGCCCAGTCCCTGAGCCGCTCGGAAGGCGACGAAGGTCCAGAAGTCATCGGCGAAGGCGCAGCCGGACGAGGCTGCCGTGAAGAGGGCGATTGCGATCAGAAATAGGGTTCTGCGACCGAAGATGTCGCCAAGTTTGCCGTAGATCGGCATGGAGACAGTGGTGGCCAGCAGGTATGAGGAGGTGGTCCATGTCTGATATTCGACTCCACCCAGGTCACCGACGATGGTCGGCATTGCGGTGGCGACAATGGTTTGGTCGAGGCTCGACAGGAGCATCCCTGCGATCAGAGCGCCGAAGATTATCCGAACTTTGCGTCGGGTGAGCAGGAACTGGTTGTCAGAGTTGGTGGTCATGAGTCCGTTTCGTGTTGAAGAACAGGGCAAGCAACGACAGATCGCTTGAGAGTTCTCGAGCACGACGACAAGCTCCGTGACCGCGGAAAAGAATCAACTGCGCTAGTGCACAGGATGTGAAAGGTCGACGAAAGAGCACGCGTCCGCAGGATGGAAGCGATCTGTGAGACTCACAACGTCAAATACCCATGAGGGTGATCATAGCGCATGAGTGCAACGACAGAGAAACGAGACGGTTGATCTGCTCTTCACGGCGATGATCAGCACAGGCCCCGGCGGACCGAGAGCCGATGCCCAGCCTGTCCGCGCCCTCGTGGCTGTCGAGGAATCGCGTGGTAGTGCCGACGCGAACCATGAGGGTACAGGTCTGTCCGGTGCTCTCGGACAGATCCTTGAGTCTCGGTCGCATTCGGACGACCAGACGATTGGAGCAGCGTGCAGTTCCACCTCGACGGCTTCCGCGCCGGCCACCCTGAGATCTTTCCCGCCGAGCAGACCGCCGAGGCGGGCACCGACACCTCGGAGGTCGATGTCCTCATCGTCGGCACGGCTCTGCCGGCACCGTTCTCGCCGCGCAGTTGGCCGAAATCCCCGATATCACCACACGTGTCATCGAACGGCGCAGTGGTTCGTTGGAAATCGGCTATGCCGACGGTGTCGCCTGCCGCACCGTCGAAATGTTCGGTGCCTTCGGATTGGCCCAGAGGCTCGTCCGAGAAGCCTATTGGGTCAACGAGACGACGTTCTGGGGCCCCGATCCTGCGGATTCGAACAGAATAGTGCGGACTGGACGCATCGCTGACGTCGAAGAGGGACTGTCAGCGTATCCTCATGTCATTGTCAATCAGGCGCGGATGCAGGACTTCCTCCTCGAGCGCATGGCCAAATCACCTTCCCGCCTCGTTCCCGACTACGGCCTCGAAGTGTTGGGAGTCGAAATCGATGACTCGTCGGACCATCCGGTGTCGGTGACCATGTCCCCGACCGGGGAATGCGATTCGAACGGTTCGAGTGCCCCCGCCGAGCCGACAACGGTTCGCGCAAAGTACGTCGTCGGCTGCGACGGTTGCGGATATCGTTCGTCTAGTCAGCCTTCTTCATGACGAAGACCGTCACCGAGCTCCCGGCAAGATCGATCCTCAGCTTTCGGTCCCCGGCCCCGTCACTCGGAGCAGGAGACGAGTTGGCAGCACCCAACGCAGCCGACGCACTCGCCGAGCCCGCCGCCTCATCCCCACTGAACGGCACCTCCGCCGGCAGCGGATTCGCCGGCACCACCTGCGTAGCACTCTTCACATCGTTCGACTCCCCGTACACCTGCGACGCCGACGACACGCTGAACCCCGTCGGCATTGTCACCGTCACAGGATTCCCGCCCACCGAAGCCGCATCATTCGCGTTGATGACCGTCATCACCAGTGTCCGCCCGTCGTTCTTCACCACGGTGTAGGCGCTCATGTTCCCGCCACCAGACACCGAAGTCTTAGTGAAATGCCCGCCGACACTCGGCACGAGCAGCCGCAGCCCGAGCATGTTCGGCCTCACCTGAAACTTATTCGACCGGTCCCCGTGATCGGCTGGATCGCAGATGAGCGACATCGGCGCTCCCCCGTTGCAGGCGCCGAGCATCGAGTGCATGGCCATCCGCTCCACACCGAGCGTGGCCGCATACATCGTGTAATCGGCCGCCCACAGCGCCGACGCGTTCGTCAGCGACGTGTCATTCGTGCCCGGGCAGCTCGTCGGCCCGGTCTCCTCGAGCCACAGCGGTAGCCCTGCCGCATCAGCCTTGGATTTCCCGATGCCCAGGTTCTTCTTCGCCGCCTTATTTGCCAAGGGATCGATGAGGTTCGCTGCCTGCGGTCCCCGCCCCGGAATCTGAGTCGAATCGCATTCGTAGAGCTGGTACCAATGCTGTGAGATCGCGGTCTTGTGCTTGACGCCCGACCTGGCGAACGCGTCCATCCACGCCCCGTCGTAGACGTCGGGACCGATGATCGGCGCTTTCGGCCGCTTCGCATGGATGGCCTTGGCATATGCCTCAAGCTGCTTGACGTACTTGTCCTTGTTCCACCCCTTGCCGCGCACGGCACCGCTGGGCACATCCGTGACGGTGTACCCGTTCGGCTCGTTGCCGATCGCAAGCCCCACAAGAGAGTCGCCGAGGATGTCGACCGCGTGCGCGGCCATGTCCGCTCCCCGTGCCGGGTCGTAGGTGCCCAAAGGAATGCCGATGGTGACCGACGAACCGGTGACGTCGACGAGCTTCTTCAGTCTCCCCAAGTCATCGGGAGTGATGGTGACCTTCTCGCCGTGTTTCGGCTTCTCACCCTTAGATGTCCAGAACGTCCTCCGGTCGAGAGCATTGCCGCCGAACCGCAGCGCCGGCGACCCGAGCGTCTTCAACTGCTCGTCGAGGTTGGATTTCGCCGGATCGAGCCTGGGGTCGGCCAAGTCGGTGGCTTCAAACGAGACCCCGACGTTGTCAGCCGCGAGGCTCGGGCCCATCCGGTCTGTGGTCGCAGTGACTACTGCATCATCGCCGGAGATGTCTCCGGAGAACGACTGCTCGAATTCGGTCGGGGTCGGGCTCGGTTCCGGGGACTGATCCGCAGACGATGAACCATCCGAATCGGACCACGAGCACCCTGACAGCACGAGGGCGAGCGCCACAACACCGCTCTCAATGCTCCGTCTGATCCGCACGGCAATAACTCTGCCCTGCCCCCGCAGAATCAACAACTTCCACAGTCTCTGGAGAGTCACCTCCAGCCCGGATATCCACCCGCCGAGGCGGCCGTCCGGCGGCCGTGGCATCGTAGGGGTGGAGACCACGCCACCTGAGGAGGGGGATCGCAGTGCCCGACAACACCGGCAGCTCCTCCCTCACCCCCATCAGCGGAGCCTTGGGTCTGTCGGTGGCGATGGGCATGGGCCGGTTCTTCTACACCCCGGCCCTGCCGCTCATGGTCGCCGCCCTGCACTGGGGCTCCGCCCCCGGCGCGTGGATCGCAACCCTGAACTACGTCGGCTACTTCATCGGCACTCTCGTCATCGCCCAAGGCTGGGTCGAACCCAACCGATTCGTCTACCGCCTCAGCCTCATCGTCTCCACCGTGGGTCTGGCCGCGGTCGCACTGACACCGAACCTCGTCTGGCAGGGTGGCATCCGCACGATCGCCGGAATCGCTTCGGGGCTGATCTTCGTGTGCGTGACCCAACGCATTCCCGCGAACTCCCTTAGGCCCCGCGACGGCGGCATCTCCTACGGCGGAGTCGGTTTCGGCATCCTCGTCTCCGGAGCCATCGTGTTGGTCGCCGGCAGCTTCGCCGACTGGCGACAGCTGTGGCTCATCTGCGCGGCCGTGTCCGCGGTCTTCTCGATCATCGCCTGGACCTGGCCGATACCGGCCCGGATCCCACAGAACACCACCCCCACCGAGGCGGCCGACCCGACCGAATCAGCCGATCCGACCGCGACCGACACCGCCCAATCCCCCACCGACACCAGCCCCGGCGCCGTCACCCCTTACGAGGCCAACCGCCGCCGGGCCATGGCCGTCCTCTCCACCGGCTACTTCTTCCAAGGCGGCGGCTACATCATCATCGGCACCTACCTCGTCGTGCTCGCCGGTCCCGTCTTCGGAGCGACCGCGGCCGCCTCGACGTGGCTGATCGCCGGGATCGCGACCGCGGTTTCTCCCCTGACGTGGTCAGCGGTCGCTGCCCGCATCGGCACGGTCAAGGCACTGACCGTCTGTTATTTCCTCCAGGTCTTCGGCGCGCTGCTCGCCGCCTTCGGATCCTCACCGGTCGTGCTCATCATCGCCGCGGCCCTCTTCGGCTTCACGTTCGTCGGGGTGGTCATGATGACGATCGGCGTCGGCACGCAGATGGGTGTCGCGAACGCCTCGGCAAAGCTGACGTCCTGGTACAGCATCGGTCAGATCGTCGGTCCCGCCGTCGTCGCAGCGGCCCTGAGCGGGCACATCGTCGCTGCCTTCGTCGCCTCGGCGATCGCGTTGGCCGTCGCCATGGCACTGACCTTAGTCGGCGTCCTCACCGGCAATGTCGACCGCTGAGGCGCGTCATCCCACGGCGCCACCACGACCGCAACAACGCGAACCTGGGTGGCACTGAAGCGACCGCCCGTGCAACACTACGTAGGCGATTGCTCATTCAACGATCACATGATCGGCGAGTAAGCACACCGACTACGACAGCCTCCCCCAGCGGAGCGCGGAGGAACCGAAGGAGCCTACCCCCATGACAGAAACTCCTGGGATCACAGGTCATTGGGACATCGATCCCTCACATTCTCGACTGGGATTCTCCACACGCCACGCCATGGTCTCGCGTGTGCGCGGAGCGTTCAATGATGTGTCCGGCTTTGCCGACATCGCCGAGGATCTTGCGAATTCGAAGGCCGAGGTCATCATCCAGACTGCCAGCGTCGACACCCGCACCGAGGCACGCGACGAGCACCTGCGTTCTGCGGACTTCTTCGACGTCGAGACCTACCCGGAGATCCGATTCGTCTCCTCGGCCATCGACGAGGTCGACGAAAGCTCCTACATCGTCACCGGTGAGCTGACGATCCGTGACATGGCCAAGACCGTGTCGGTTCCGCTCGAGCTCATCGGCATCGAGACCGACCCCGACGGCAACCTGCGTGCCGGCCTCGAGGGCTCGCGCCGCATCGATCGCAAGGACTGGGGCGTGACGTGGAATACGAAGCTCGATTCCGGCGGCGTCCTCGTCAGCGACAAGATCACGCTCGAGTTCGAGCTCTCCCTCATCAAGAACCTCGCCGAGGCGGCCCCCGCCGATTCGTCCGAGACCGCCGTCCAGGACGATGCCCCCACCGAGACACCAGAGCCCGTCACCGAGGCGACTCCTGCACCCGAAGCAGACACAGCTGCCCCGCAGGAAGCAGCACCGACTCCCGAAGCACCGGAGTCGGTGCCCCCGACCCCAGTGGCCGACGAGACTGCACCTCCCACGCCGAAAGCCCCAGAGAGCGCAGCATCGGTAGCCCCGGCCGCCGAGCCCGTCGGCAAGGAGTTCCCTCCCCCGCCGCCGGTCAAGCCCGCCGAAACTCCCGCTGACAAGCCGGCAGAGAAAGCCCCGGAGCCCAAGCAGTCGGATGCCCAGTCGTCCGGAAGCGCTTTCGGAAAGCTCTTCGGCCTCCGCTGAGACCGGCGCTGAGTTCGGCGCACTCCCGCTGACTTCGACAACCCAATACAGCAGTACTCACCCGCGGGTGGGATCGGTGCATGAGCCGTTCCCGCCCGCGGTTCTTATCTGCTGCCGTATCGCGGGACAAGAGAGGAAGGATCATTTAGGCAAGCACAGCGATCGCAGGGAATCTGCATTGCAAACCACCATGATGATTTGTAGTATATCTACTACATATCATCAAAGGACTACTTAGAGGTAGATGATGGAGACTGCACATCCTGGCCGCACCCCGGACTCCGCGCCGATCATTTCGGTCTCAGACCTGCGGATGGTCTACGGGAGCAAGACAGTCCTCGACGGCCTGACTCTCGACATCAACACTGATGAGATCGTCGCCATGCTCGGTCCCAACGGTGCCGGGAAATCGACGACGATCGAGGTCCTCGAAGGCTTCCGGTCTGCCTCAAGCGGCTCCGTGTCCGTCCTCGGTGCCGACCCCATCACCGGTGACGCCGGGTGGCGCTCACAGATCGGCATCGTCTTGCAGACCTCGAGCGATCACGGCAAATGGCGGCCGCGCCAACTGCTGTCCCACCTCTCGGACTTCTATCTCCCCTATGTCGACCCCTGGCCAGTCGACGAGCTGCTGGGCCTGGTCGGCCTCGAAGAGCAGGCCGACCAGAAGCTGCAGACACTCTCCGGGGGCCAGCGGCGCCGACTCGATGTCGCCATGGCCATCATCGGACGTCCTTCTCTTCTCTTCCTCGACGAACCGACCACAGGATTCGACCCCCGGGCACGGCGCGACTTCCATGACCTCATCCACCGGCTCAGCGATCTCGAAGGAGTGACGATCATGCTCACCACGCACGACCTCGCCGAGGCAGAGGCCTTGTCCTCACGCATCGTCATCCTCGCCGGTGGTCGGATCATCGCCGATGGTTCACCGCTGGAACTCACACATGCAATCGGCCGTACTGCCGAGATCACCTGGATTCAGGAGGGGCAGCGCCATATGCATGTCTCGGAGGATTCGACGAGCTTCGTGCGTGAGCTGCTGGCCGGCGAACAGGACTCACCAGTCACCGACTTGGAGATCCGTCGTGCGACACTCGAAGACGCCTACCTGTCAATCGTCGAACAGTTCGAGTCGGGCAGAGACGTGGATACAGAGACGTTCGAAGGAGCACAGCTATGACATCGTATGACGTTCAGCGCAGGACCCCGCGCATCAACCCCGTGCTCAACCTCATCCGGGCGGGACTGCGGCGCGGCCTGATCGCGGCCCGGATCCAAGTGACAGCTCCCGGCGAGATCTTCGGAACCGTGGTGATGCTGGCGATCTTCGTCGGGACGCTGTTGTTCATGCGCGGGTCCAGCTTCGCCGGTGCCACCGTCGACCTGGGATCGACCGGCTTCCCCGGAATCATCGCCATGAGCACCGTCTTCAGTGGAGTGATGGGCATTGTCAGTGTGCTGTCGATGGACAAGACCAACGGCACCCTGCTGCGGTCGAAGTCGGTCCCGGGCGGCACAGCCGGGTATCTCATCGGTGAGATCACGGCTAACGTCATCAACACTCTTGTCACGTCGGTGGCTCTGCTCATCGTCGGGCTATTCCTCTTCGATGGGCTCGACTTCGCGTCTCCGACGCGCTGGCTGCTCTTCATCTCAGTCCTTGTCCTCAGCCTGATCTCGACCCTGTCGATGGGTGCCGTGCTGGGAGCCTTGATGAGCAACCCGAAGTTCATGGGGATGGTCATGATGCCGGTGCTGGGACTCATCGCGATCTCCGGTATCTTCTATCCCATCGTGGCACTGCCGTTGTGGCTGCAGGGACTCGCGCAGGCCTTCCCACTGTATTGGTTGGGGCTGGGCCTGCGATCGTCTCTGCTGCCTGACAGCATGGCCGCGATCGAGATCGCCGGTTCCTGGAGGCTCGAATGGGTGTTCATCGTCCTGGGGCTATGGGCTGTCGTTGGTCTCATCTTGGCGCCGAAGCTGCTGTCGCGCATGGCCAGGCGCGAGTCGGGCTCGGCCGTGGCGGCCCGCCGCAAGGGCGTGGCCGAGCAGTGGGGAGTCTGAACGGAAGTGGCAGAGATCGTTCACAACCGCATCGCGATGCTCCGGTCTGAGCGCAAGGTCTCGCGTCGCGAGCTCGCCGAGGCGCTCGGAGTCCACTATCAGACGATCGGATACTTGGAGCGCGGTGAGTACAGCCCCAGCCTCTACTTGGCTCTGCGCATCGCCGAATACTTCGAGGTCCATGTCGAGGTGGTCTTCTCCACCCGAGAATTCCCGCGCATCGGGTGAGGAAATGGCTGCCGTCGGTCAGGACTGCGGCAACCACATCCGGGGCACTTCGTTCCGGCCTGTGGTCGAGGAGTCACTGAGCTCACTGCCTCGGATACAGTTCCATCATGGCTTCCCACGCAGAACCGACTTCCCGCAGAGAACCTTCGGCTATCGATGCCATCGCCGATGCCTACTTCGACGATCTGTGTGTCCTCTCCCCGTCGATCTCGCTGTTCCTCGGAACCGAGAACCCGCACGGTTTCGACGACTACTCCCCCGACGGGCTGAAAGCAGCCAACGACCTGCGCGCTCGCACACTGGCCAAGGTCGATGCTGCGGAGGCCGACGGGCTTATGATGAACAGCCTCGATGAGACCGATCTCGTTACCATCGACGCGATGCGAGAACGGTTGGGCACCGCCAGGGACCTCTTTGAAGCGGGCCTGCAGCACACTGTCCTCAATGTCATCGAATCGCCGGTCCAACAGATGCGGGACATCTTCGATCTCCTTCCCACGGACTCCACAGCAGGTTGGGAGACCGTCTCTACCACCATGGCCGCATTGCCGGGCTCGATCGAGGGTTACCGAGAATCACTACGATATGCACGGGACCAGCTCGACCGGGTGCCCGCACGCCTCCAGATTGAGCGAGTTGCCGACCAGGCAGATGCGCTCGGTCAGCCAGACAGCCGTTTCACCACGATTGCCAAAGAGGCCGGTAGCACCACCGGCGAAACCCTCGCCCGCGAGCTGTCCTCTCACGCCCAATCTGCCAGAGCGGCCTTCAGCAGCCTCGCCCATTTCCTCCGCACCGAACTGACCCAGCATGCACCGGAGAATGAAGCCTGCGGTCGCGACGATTATGCACTGCTCTCACGTGAGTTCCTCGGCGCCGAGGTCGATCTGGAAGAGACGTACGATTGGGCTCTCGAAGAACTGGCCGCCATCGATGCCGAACAGAAGCAGACCGCGGCCCGCATCGACCCGAACTTCGAACTCTTCGAGCTCATGGCCCGACTCGACAGCGATCCGCAGCGCGCTCTCCACGGCACGCAGGCTCTTCAGGAGTGGATGCAGACGGTCGCCGACGAAGCGATCACAGAACTCGGCAAGACCCACTTCGACATTCCGGAACCGCTGCGGACAATCGAGTGCATGATTGCTCCCTCGGCCACCGGAGCGGTCTACTATTCTCAGCCCAGCGAGGACTTCACCCGTCCGGGCCGGATGTGGTGGTCGGTGCCCGACGGCGTCACCGAATTTGCCACGTGGCAGGAGAAGACCACGGTTTACCACGAAGGCGTTCCGGGCCATCATCTGCAGATGGGGCAGGCGTCCTATCTCGCCGATTCGCTGAACAAGTGGCGGCGGCACGTCTGCTGGGTCTCCGGCCACGGTGAGGGCTGGGCCCTCTACGCCGAACGGCTCATGGCCGAACTCGGCTTCCTCGACGAACCCGGCGACTATCTGGGCATGCTCGACTCCCAGCGGCTGCGCACCTCACGGGTGGTCGTCGATATCGGCTTCCACCTCGGCCTCAATGCCCCGGCCCACCTCGGCGGTGGAACCTGGGACCGCGCTAAGGCGTGGGAGTTCCTCACACAGAACGTTGCCATGGACCGGACCTTCCTTGCCTTCGAGCTCGACCGATACCTCGGTTGGCCCAGGCAGGCTCCGAGCTACAAGATCGGTCAGCGATTGTGGGAGGACATCAGAGACGAATCACGCGCTGCTGCGGGCACAGGGTTCGACCTCAGAGATTTCCACGGTCGCGCACTGAACCTCGGGTCGATCGGACTCGATCCGCTGCGCAGGGCGCTGCTGCGCTGAGTCCGGTCCGTCTCCGGGAGGGGGTGTGTCTCTCCAGCGCCCCCTCCCGGCAGGCCGTTGCGACCTTATTTGGTCTCCCATTCCCAGTAGTTCCAGAACATCGACGGATCGAGCGTCGTCGTCGATACGTTAGAGACTTTGTCCCCGTGGATCGTCAGAGACGGGTGCTGGAAGAGCGGCAGCCCGAAGGCATCATCGACGAGCTGCTTCTCGACGTCTCCGGCCAAAGAAGCCTGCTTGTCCGGGTCGATGGTCACCAACATCTCATCGAGCGTCTTCGTCAGATCCTTGTTGTCGTACCCGCTGTAGTTGTTCAGCGCGCCCTTGCGGTAGTACGAGTCCGACTCCGTCACCGCCGTCGTGCTTAGCGCCCACCCGAACAGCGAGGCATCGTAGGTTCCATCGCCGAGGCGGGTCCCCCAGTTGACGTCACCGGCGTCTTCGACCTTGAAACCGGCCTTCTCTGCTGATTCCTTGATCAGCGCGAACAGTTGGGAACGTCTGGCATTCGTGTTGTCGTAAAGGAAGCGCACGCTCGGCCCCTGGGCACCAGCTTCGTCCAGCAGCTTCTTCGCTCCATCGATGTCGACCTCGTCGTAGTCCGATATTCCGGACTCGGCGACGATGTCGTCGTACAGCGGCGAGTCAGGAGCCTGGTTGAACGAATCCCGTACCTCGGCCTCTTCGTTGAGAGGCTTGATGAGGCGGTCGACGATCTCCTGGCGCGGCAGTGTTTTGAGGAATGCCTGACGAACCTTGAGCGCGGCGTCTTCGTCGCCGCCATAGCTGGCCGGGTCGAAGGGACCGTTGTTGTCGAACGTGAGGTCGACATGTTCGAACGTGGCGTCCTCGCCGGGCAGGATCGACACATCCTCGAGCTTCTCAGCGGCGGAGAGGACATCAGCCGTCGACTGCGGCTGAGTCAGGTCGACCTCCCCGTTCTCGATCGCTTGGACCATGGCCATCGGGTCGCCGTTGTAGCGGATCGTCACAGTGTCGATCTTGGGTTCGACCGGTCCGGTGTAGTCCTCGTCGCGAGACAGTGTGAGGTACTGCCCCTCTTCGAAGTCGGTGATCTCAAAGGGTCCGTTGTGAACGAGAAGGTCTTTGTTCTCCGGCATCGAGGTGAAATCGAAACCGGTGTTCCAGAAGTTCGAGATTTTCGACAGGGCAGTCTTGTCGCCGGTTTCGATCGCCTCGAGGATCGCGTCCTTGCCCTCCTGCGGGTCTGTGGTGCCCAAAGCATTCTTGGCCACGATGTGTGCAGGCACTCCCGAACCGTAGGCTCCGAGACCGAATTCGGTCTCCCAGTCGGCGAAAGGCTCCGAGTACGTGAACGTCACTGCTTTGCCGTCCTCGCTGATCTCAGGGAAGTCCTCGATCAGTGGAGCGCCCACCGCCGAGGAGTCGAAGAAGACCGTGCCGTCGGGATTGTCCTGCAGGGTGCCGTCATCGTCTCGGTTGTCATCGACGGTATTGAAGTGCTGTGACCGTGCCGCCCAGGTCAGAGCGAGGTCTGCGGCGTCGACCGGAGTTCCGTCCGACCAGTTCGCCTCCTCGCCGAATGTGTACTTGACCTTCAGCGGATCGTCGGAGACCTTCTCCACTTCACCGAGCGCACCATCGTGGAGTTTGAGGTCATCGTCGTAGTACTTGAAATTGTCATTGCTCATATAGGCGACGATGGTGTTGGCGACGGCGTTGCCGTCCATCGTCATGTCATTCATCGACCGGAACGCTTCGTTCCATCCGATGTTGAGCACCGACCCATTGCCGCCCGATGAGTCGCCGCCGCCAGGCGGCGTACATCCGGTCATGACGATCGCCGTAGCAGCGGCAAGGCTTCCAGCGATGAAATGCTTCTTCACATTGTCCTCTGTTTCCTAGTGATCTTCTGTGGGTGGAGCAGACCTGGTGTGCCGCGGTGTCTGCGGCCGTCCTCACATGGCGTTCGTGTTCTGGAGCTGTCTCACTCCGGCCGGAGCGCTGATGCGCAGAAGGAGCGCGAATGCCTGGTCGACGAGGATGGCGAGTACTGCGACCCAGATGGCACCCGCGACGACTCCCTCCATCCCGTAGGCGACCTGGTTGAGGATGACATCGCCGAGTCCACCGCTGCCGGCGATCGTGGCGATGGTCGCCGAGCTCACGGTCAGCACAGCGGAGGTGCGGATGCCCGCGATGATCATGGGCAGCCCCAAGGGCAGTTCGACCTTGAGCAGCACCTGGCCGGGTGACATGCCCATACCGCGAGCAGCGCGAGTGAGGTCACGGTCGATCGAGTCGACGGCTTGGAAGGCGTAGCTGAGGATCGGCGGGAAGGCGAGCAGGAACAGGGCGATCATCGCGTTGAGCATGCCGATGCCCACGAAGCCGATGAGGATTGCGATAAGCGCGAGACTCGGCAGGGCACGACCAATGTTGGTCACGCTTACGGCGAGGAACTCGCCGCGGTGGGCGTGGCCGAGCCAGACCCCGATGGGCACACCGAGGACGATGGCCGCCAACAGCGGGATGAGACTGATGACCAGGTGGTCGCCGGTCTTGGTCAGCAGCAGTCCGACGTTGTCGATCATGAAGGGGAAGGCCCCGAAGATGACGTCCATCAGCTCCTCGCTTTCGTCCAGGGAGTCAGCACTCTGCCCAGCAGCACGAGCAGACCGTCGAGCGCGAATGCCAGCAGCACGGCAAGCGCCCCGGCTCCGACGAACTGGGTGTTGAACGGTGAGGACACCGCTTTGATGATCGGCGATCCCAGACCGTCGTCGACGACGAAGGCCGCGATCGTGGCGATGCTGACCGTGAGCACCGTGGCTATGCGCAGCCCGGAGATGATCGACGGCAGCGCCAGAGGCAGCTCAACTTTGAGCAGCAGCTGATTGCGGTCGAGCCCCATGCCTGTCGCGGCTCTGCGAACATCATCGGGGACTCCGGAGAGTCCGACGAGGACGGCCTGGAAGATGATGACGAGGGTGAAGCACACGAGCGCGATCTCGACAGTCAGCAGGCTCAGTCCGGTGAGAGGCACGAGCAGCTGGAACAGTGCCAGCGGCGGCAGAGTGTAGAGGAAGGTCGCTGCCATACCGATCGGTCCGGCCAGCCACTTCTTCCGGTAGGCCAACAATCCGGCGCAGAAGGCGATGACGAACCCGATCGATACGGCGATCGCGACCATGATGATATGGCTGAGCAGCGGGGGCCAGAACACCGTCGACCATTGGCTGATGAACCAGTCGGTGCAGAATGCTCCGTTGTTGATCACACAGTCCGAGGCCTGCCCGTAGTCGGGGATGGCGGGATCGCCGGGTGGGGCGAAGTCGCTCATGCTCTCACGCCTTCCCGGTCCTCTCCGGCGGCCGGCGGTGCGATGAGATCGTGCAGGCTCACCTCGCCGAGGCGGCTGCCGCCAGTGTGGACAATGGCCCCTTCCGCTCGAGCGGCGGAGACGACGGACAGTGCTTCGCGCAGAGTCATCGTGGCCTCGACGTCGGGCCAGCCTGCCGTGGTGGTGCGGGCATCCTCGGGGCTGGTCGTCCCCGCAGTGACGATCTCGCCGACGGTCGTCAGCGCCAGGCGTTTGAGCCCGCGCTCGGTTCCGAGGAATTCGGCGACGAAGTCATCGGCCGGATTCGACAGCACCTCGGCGGGCGCACCGAACTGGGCGAGCTTGCCGCCGGGTTTGAGGATGGCGATCCGGTCGGCCATCTTGATCGCCTCATCGATGTCGTGAGTGACGAACAGCGTCGTCTTGCCCACGGCCCGGTGGATGGCGAGGAATTCGTCCTGGACTGCGACTCGGGTGATCGGGTCGAGGGCACCGAAGGGTTCGTCCATGAGCATCACCGGCGGGTCGGCGGCGAGCGCCCGGGCGATGCCCACACGCTGCTGCTGTCCACCGGAGAGCTGAGCCGGGTAGCGCGGCAACCAGGTCTCGACCGGGCTGAGGCCGACGAGCTCGAGCAGTTCGGCTGTGCGGGTGCGAATCCGCTGCTTGTCCCAGCCGAGGATCGCGGGGACGGTGGCGATGTTGTCGGCGACCGTGTAATGCGGGAAGAGCCCGGACTGCTGGATCGCGTAGCCGATAGTCCGCCGCAGTTCGATGACCGACTGGTCGGTGATCGAGCGGTCGCCGATGCGGATATCGCCGCTGGTGAGGTCGACGAGCCTGTTGACCAGTTGCAGGGCTGTGGTCTTTCCCCCGCCGGAGGGTCCGACGAGGCAGACGAGTTCGCCGGCTGCGACTTCGAGGTCGAGGGCGTCGAGGGCGGGCGCTGCCGCGCCCGGGTAGGTCTTCGTGGCTCGGTCGAAGGTGATCGAGGAGCCTGTTGAGTGCTGAGTCATTTCACATCAATCCGTTCTCATCGAGGAACATCTTCGCCACATGTGCCGGGTCGAGCCGGTTGATGGCGGAGGCCTCGTTCATCGCCTGGATCGCTTCCAGGGTGAGCAGTGACTGCAGTTCGTCGAGGAACTCCGACGCATCGTCATCGAGTTCGGCGAAGGCATCGTCCCGGATGAGGGGGACGACGTTCTGGAAGCCGAAGAGCTTCTTGTCGTCATCGAGGACGACAAGATCGCTGCGCAGCAGCTGCGGGTCGGTGGTGAAGACATCCGCCGCGTCGATCTCGCCGCGTTCGATGGCTTGGTAGTTCAGTCCGATGCTCAGTGTCTTGAGCTTCATGTTGTCCAGACCGTAGGTGTCGACGATTCCCTCATACCCCTGTGCGCCGGTGACGTTGTCGGGATAGGTCGAGTATGTGAAGTCGCCGATTCCCTTGAGGTCCGACATGGTCGTCAGATCATGCTCATTGGCGAATTCCTTGCGCACGGCGACGGCGTTCTTGTTCTCGAACGGCGTCGCCCGCAGCATCGTCACGTTGTTGTCCTCCGCCCAGGTCTGCGCGAGGTCGTAGGTCTCTTGCGCGGAGTCCATGAGCTTCTCTTCACCCATGAAGGTCACCAGCATGACGCCCGTGTATTCCGGGTAAAGGTCGATCTGGCCTGACAGCAGGGCTGTGTTGATGATGTCGCTGGAGCCGACGTTCGTCTTCAGATCGACGGTGTAGCCGAGGTTCCGCAGACCTTGAGCGTAGAGTTCACCGGTGATCCAGCTTTCGGCGAAGCCTTTGGAGCCAACGGTGATCGACCGCGTGCTCTTTTTCGCCGCGGACTGGTCACCATCCTGGCTGCTGCTGCATCCGCTCAGCGTGGCTCCGGCGGCGCCGATCGCTCCCAGGCTCAGCAGGCCTCTGCCGAGTCCGGTGAGCGCTTGGCGTCTGTTGTACTGTCCGATTTGTCCGAATTTGGCCATCCCGCCTCAGTTCAGGTGGCGAGGAATGCTCGCCGAGGTGGTTCGAGTGTGGAATCGCTGTCCGTCGAGGTAAGCGACGAGTTCGTTGGTGACGAGGAAGTTGTCCTCATCACCGCGCATCGTCGACCGGGAGCGCAGTTCGACGTCCCATCCCGCATCGGCTGATGCGGTCGCGGCGGCCTGCGCGTGGTTCGCACCGATTTCGAGGGCCGGGCGTCGGTAGATGATCGTTCTTTCACACGTCGCCACAGGAGACAGTGCATCGGTCTCACTGCGTGAGTAGGAGTCGCGTTCATTCGTGTAGTAGAAGAGGCCGTCGCTGAGGTCGGTCTGCCAATCCTCGGTCACCGTCGTCACCGTGGCGCTGCGGCCGACGAGATCCCAGTCGAGCTCACGCGTCATCGGGGCACCGTCGGCGTCAATGACCGACACCGGTGGGGTCGGCGGGGTGCCCAGCTGTGCGGTCACCTCGGCGGAGATGCGGGCGTCGTCGTCCTCGGACGTGACAGTGCGGATGGGCAGTGTCAGCTCAGGGGTGGAGTCGACGGTGATGAGTGTGGTCTCCGGTGAGGGCCAGAGGTTGGGCCAGAAGCTCGCGGAGATGCTCAGGCGCAGCCGATGCCCGGGGGCGAACCGGTGTGCCGTGGCCAGCAGCGGGAAATCGACGTCGACGGGAGTTCCCGGCGTGAGCGCCTCGGGGTGTTCATGGCTCGAATGATGGGTGAGGTTGAACAGTCCGAGCGTCACGAGGCGTGAGCTGCCGTCAGGAGCGACATCGCACAGACGTGCTGCGATGACTCCTCGATCGTGATCGGAGGTGAGCGTCGCTCGCACGGTCGGTGTGCCGACGATCTCCAGACCGTTCTCGAGAGTCCAGTCGCAGGTGTAGGACCGGGCATCGTCGGCGGCCTGGTCTCCCGCCATCCCGGCGGCTTCGCCGAACTGCAGCCAGCTTTCTCCCTGGAAGCCCAACAGCGCAGTGGAATCGAGCGGAGCTAGGTCGGAGATGTGCGCCTCATCGGCGGGCATCACCGTGTCCGTGATCTGCGGGCTCGGCCAGGTCGCCTCGGCGATCCATCGTCCGGGGCGGTGCTCACGGTCGGAGTAGATGGGGGTGCTGTCGGGAACATAGGCGCGCAGCTGCGGCTGTTCGTCAACACCGTTGTCGATCCCGCTCATCCACTTGTCCCACCACCGGAGGGCTTCGGAGATGAAGTCGATGCCGGGGCCAGGAGCGGCCTGGTGGGGATAGTTATGCGCCCAGGGGCCCAGCAGAGCATGAACTGCCGGGGAATCGGGGTCGGTGCTCCGGCGACGATTCGCGTTGTCCATGAGGCGGAAGAGGGTGGTCCGGTATTCGTCGAGCAGTCCGCCGACGGCCAGCACGGGGACCTCGATGGCGTCCGGTGTCTCGCACACGGAAGCGTGTTTCCAGTAGTCGTCGCGCCGCTGGTGTCCGAGCCAGTCCTCGATGTTCACCGGGGCTTCGTCGATACGCCGCCTCCAGTCGTCTTTCCAGCCGTCACCCATGATCGCGGGGTCCTGTGGGCGAGCGTTGTAGGCCCACATCGTCGAGGCCCAGGAGAGCATCTGGTCACCGACGATGGTTCCGCCGTTGTAGTGGACGTCGTCGGCATAGCGGTCGTCGGTGGAGCAGATGGTGATGACGGCGGCGAGTTCCGGTGGCTGCAGGGCAGCAAGCTGCAGGCCGTTGAATCCGCCCCACGACTTGCCGATGACGCCGACCTTGCCGCTGCACCAGTCTTGCGCGGCGATCCACTTGAGCACCTGCAGTCCGTCGTCGAGTTCTGTTGCCGAGTACTCATCGGTCATGACACCGGTCGAGTCTCCGCAGCCGCGAAGATCGACACGGACACTGGCATAGCCAGCGCGGGCGAACTCAGGGTGGATCGTGTCATCGCGACCGGCGGTCATGTCGTTCTTGCGGTAGGGAATGTACTCAAGAACAGCGGGAACCGCTTCGTCACCGAGATCTTCCGGCAACCAGACCCGAGCCGCGAGTTCGACCCCATCGCTCAGGGGGATGCGAGTGTGTTTGATGATGCGCACCGGTCGGGGATCGTTGCGGTAACGGTCGGCCGGGGCCGGTGAAGAAGTGGGGGTGCCGTCGGGAAGTGCGGAGTTCTCAGTATTCGATGACATGGGCATCTACACTAACAAAGCACCTGCATGGCCATTCAGTTACCCCGTCATCTGAGATCTCAATGCAGGTGAGACGTGCGGCTCCTTGAGATCGCCGCCCCCACCCGCGGCTATTATTGGGACCATCACCATGTGACCTGACAGAGGAAGTAGGACTGCCATGGCCAAGCTGACGAAGATGGTATCGGCCATCGGTTCTCTCAAGGACCTCAACTCCGCCCGCGCCGAGTTCGATGACACGTCGAAGACCATTCCTGCCGAGACGGCTTTCCCACCCGCGGACATCCGCCCAGATGCGGACGATTCCCGCACCCTCATGCTTCGGGTGACGAACCCCGCAAACCTCGCCGAGGCAGCCCCACAGTCACCGAGCCAAGGTGACACGTTCGCTGTCATTCATGTTCCTGCCGCCGTCGAATTCGCCGCCGTTCTCGTGTTCAATCCGTCGACGCAGGTCGAATCGGGTCAGACGTTCGGCACGATCGCCGATGACGGTGGATGGCCGGTCGTCGTGGCCATGGCCGAGGAGTTCCTCGGTATCCGCATCGATCACATTGCACAGCTGGAATCGGAAGCGCTGGATCGAGTCATCGACGAGCTCGGCGGTCTGCAGGTCTATAGCCGCGCTGCGTTCAACGCCGGCGGCACCGGCTTCGTCGAGGGGACGAACAATCTCGACGGCGCAACATCGTCGATCTTCACTGCGGTGGATCCGGTCGATGATGCCGGCCAGACACGGACCCGCAACCAGCGTGCGGTCATGCGTGCGCTCGTTCAGGGACTCAAGTCAGGCGGGCTGGTCAAAGATCCGAACAAGGGCGCCGCCGTGCTCGGCCATTTCGCGTCGGGCATTCAGCACAATGCAGAGCTGTCTACGGGTGAACTCGTCAAGATCGCCAATGGCCTCCGCACCCTGCAGACGGACGACATCGCGGTCGTCACCGTACCAACGAACTCTCGCCGCGAAGACGACGGCACAGTCATCATCGACTTCGACCCCGAGGCGGTTCGGGCGCTCAAGAACGCTTTGACCAGCAACGACCTTGCAGATTTCTTCCGCTATCTCGTCTCCCTCGGGTACTGAGAGAACACGTCGATCTATCCGCGCAGAGCCTCCCCTGGTATAGCCGCCGCACTGGTCGTCGCATAACCCAGGTCGAGGGATCCTCGTCGCTCCCAGTATTCAGTTGCAGAATCCAAGATAGTGATGAAGCACCGAGAGGCTCTGCACCATGACTCTGTGGTCACCGTGCGCAGAGACCGGACTCCCAGACTGACGCGATCGCCCGGATGAAGCCCGAACACAGCCCAGTAGCTGGTGTCTGAATCGAATCCGATCTTGTGAGCAACAAGAGTCTCCCCATTCACCTCGACCTCAAAGCGCATATAGTCAGTGCCCCTTGAGTTGACGTAATTGCTGCGCAGGCTGAATGTGAGGACACTGGAACTCTCGTCCGACCAAGTCACGACTCGCCTGGCGAATGCACCTGCTCCAAGCGCTTCGGCCGGAATCTTAATTTCGCCCCGCGGGCAGTCGACTGACTGGCTGTTGGATTCCATCGACAGCGGCCCGGCCGACAGCGGATGGTCATGGTTATCCCCGGCTCGTCCTATCCAGGGTGGAGCCGCGGCTGCTTGAAACTTTGCCTCGGTGAGCGACTCTCGAAGAACAATGTTTTGCTTGTAGAGATTGCTCTTATTGTTGATTCCAGGAAAATTGAGCTCGGGCCAGTTGCGGTCAATGAGCTCGGTAAACATGATCCCGGACCGTCGTTCGTCCTCAGGTCCGGCGAGCCCGAGTTCGACGATGGCTCGCATGTTCATTGGCGAGATCGAGTCGAAAGCCGGGTCGGTTTCGTTGTAGATCTCGGCCAGCCATCGCCCCATCCGGATCTCCCAATAGAACATGTCCGAGGCAACGAAGTCGTGCAGCGCATCCGGGTAGCCGAACTGCGACAGTGTCGCATCGAGCTTCGTCTGATAGTCCTTGATCTCTTCTTCGTCGAGGTTCACGCTCTTCAGGCGTGAGTACATGAGGCCTTGGACCAGGTCGATCGGGTCCCTCCTCTTGGTCGATCCGTAGTACGAACGGATCGTCTCTTGAGTGTTGCCTCTGAAATGCAGCCCAGTGCTATTTCCGAATTTCTCGACATATCGGGCAACGAGCCATCGACCGTGTTCGACAAGAGAGTTCTTGTCAGCAATGGCCTTGTCTTCTTCGGTGAATCTTGCGCCTTCTCCATGCACGATCGGCACGTGATTGACGTGAGCAAGTGCCAGTACTTGCCGAGAGAGGTCACGATCCATCTGCATGGCCTGCGCCCAATTGCCGGTCCCATTGTTGGTGAAATAGGTAAATGCGTCGACTTTGTCTCTGTGCTCACGCAGTGCGGCAAGTACCACTCGGGAGTCCAGTCCACCGGACAAAGAGACAATGAACCGATCAGTCACCTGCGACAGTGCTCGGATCTGACTACCCCACAGGTAATTGATCTCTTCAATACGGTCAGAAACCGACAAATTCGCGAAGCGGTTTTCACCTCGGGGGAAATACCGATGGACTGCGCGCACGTCAAGATCGAGATAGTGGTTCGGCAGCAAAGCTCGAATCCGCGAGTATGGTGTCTCGTCCCACGCGAACGACAGCGGCAGAAGCGCCCATGACCGATCTCTCTTAAGAGCTTCGTGTTCGCGCCTCTCGTCACCAATAACATTCCCAAGCAAATGTGCGTGCGAACTGAACGTCGGGCTCTCCTGGTCGTAGTAAACGCTTCGAGTCCCGTGGGCGTCGTGAAAGACCCGGACTTGACCATCCACTTCCACAAGGATGACGTAGCGACCGCCGACGCGATCGAGCGCATCGAGGAATCGTCTTTCACTTGCCCCCAACTCGATGCCCAACATCTCGGCAACGACCTGTAAATCGGCAGATGGCGCTGTCTCGGACTCCCGTGGAGGGACGAATGCGGCAACACCATATATGAGGAGTTCGACCGATCGCGACCGGAATATGCCGGGCGTGTATTCACTATCGAACCAGAAACTGAGGTCTCCAAAACGGACGTGCCCGAAATGTGGAAGAAACTCACATAATTTCGAGTTTCTAGTTGATATTCGGAGCCCGACGAACCCCCGGGGATATAAACGCATCTTTGAGGACATAGGCCAAATATAGGCATATGTCACTGGCGCGCTGTCCGGGCCGGCCAATTCTAAAAGTCCATCAGATGAATTCTCGACAGTTCTTCATGATCGCGCCGAAGAAGAGTCACTCACCCAAGGGAACGAAATGAAATAGCCCTGCGCGCCGCACGCGGTTCGGCCGCAGGATGACGCCGGCTACCAAAACCAGACTAGGTCGGGACGATGGACCAGACACCACACGCGGCAATCACTTCAATCCCTGCGTTCATGTAAAATCTACGCTGGGTTCACCTACAACGACAGTGAACCCGAGGGTACGTCGCGAGGAATGCATGATCGAAACAGAACCAATGCTCACCGTGGTGTTTGAGGCTCCCGAAACTCTGGACAGAGAATCGACAACCTATCGCAGACTCATTGCCGCACGCCTGCACTGGGACGCTGAGTTCGAACTGCGCATCGTAGACCACGCACTCTCCACCAAAGACATCATCGACATCTGTTCGAGGCTCTCCAGCAAGTACGTCGTCTTCATGCGGCACAATCATCAGATTTCGGCAGATTACCTCCAAACGCTGCTCAAGTACCTGTCCACTCGAACTGTGTTTCTCGCAGAACCCTACTTGTTCACCGGCGCAGTTCCGAAGAATCCCAGTAGCACCCTGGTCGACGCCAACTACCATTACTCTCGCGACACTGACATTTACGGGGTGGCTTTCAATACTCAGCGACTTGCGGATGCGTTGGAAGCCATAGGAGACCTGGATCGAACCGGCCTGTACATCGGCTACAGACTGTATTGGTCGATCAATAGCGTCAAACCTCTGGAGACTGGTTACTCCGTTGCTTCAGATACGAAGGCGGCGATTGGCCTGCAACTCGACGCCGAAACCAAGCGTCTCGTACCGAATCTGCCGAATCTCTCAATTGAATTGCGCGTGCGTGTCCTTAGATACCTCGTGCTCTATCTTCGCGGATTACGTGAGTGCAATCGGACCAATGTCTCAATCCCCTATCTGCGCGATGTCGTGAGCACCTATCAGTTGAACGACATCGTCAACTATGCCGAACACATGCATTCCTTCGAGTGCGTATGGATCTCATGGTTAGCAGAACCGGAGACGAACGAGAAACTCTTCAAAGAAATGTCAGCTGAAGACTCGTACATCTCGTTTCGAGACCCGGGGCAGGTCGAGCCTGGAGACACCGTGCTGCACGTAATTCAGTTCAGCGATCGCGAGCTCACGATTAGCAAAGTCTATCGTCCGCGCGACGAACGACCCGAGCTGAACGATCCATCACATTTTGACTTTTATCAGAGTCCCGTCACTCCACAATCAAAGATTCTCTTCTTTGATCGACCGATGCAGGCAGACGACAACGCCGAATACTTGTACGCCCACTTCGTCGAGCAATACCCAGAATTCAAAAACGTCTACTTCGCCCTGAACCCGAAGAGTCCCGACTGGGACCGTCTCACAGAGCGCGGCTTCAAGCTCATCCCATTCTTCACCAAAGAATTCTACGAGACGTTCCTCCGTAGCGACCTCGTGGTCGCTTCCCAGATCTATAACCTTCGCTACAAGGGCAAGACGCTTTCAAACTCGCGATTCGTCTATCTTCAACACGGCGTGCAGATCAACGATATGTCCACCTGGGTGGAGTCGAAGCTGTACGACATCTTTGTCGCAACTGGCAAAGTCGAAGCCGACTACCTCAAGAAGGTCGCCCCAAGAGAAACCCTCAACTCGGGATTGCCCCGTCTGCAGACGCTTGACAAAGCAGCCGACCGCTCCAACGACCTATTGTTCATGCCCACTTGGCGCTTCAATCTCCACCAGGTGTCTCCGGAGTCATTCCGAAAATCGAACTACTTCCGCGCGGTCAACGCTATACTCACCGATCGCGATCTCATCGATTACCTCGAACGCACCGACAGACGCCTCCGGGTGAAGCTGCACCCGAATATCGGAAAGAGAGCCAACCTCTTCACGTTCTCGCCCCGAGTCGTCGAATCGCATGAAAGCTACAGGGAAGCGATATCAGCAGCCGAATTCGTATTCACCGATTACAGTTCCGCAGTCCTCGACGCTGCATATATCGATACCCCAATCGCCTACTTTCAGTGGGACTCCGAAGAGTTCTTCCGCGAACAACCGTATGAAGGACGTTTGGACTATCGGGACGAAGGTCTCGGGCCAGTATTCCTATCGCACCAAGAAATCGTCGACCATATCGTTTCCGGCAGTTACCTCACCCCTGACTCACTGTATTCAAAACGCAAACAGAGCTTCTTCGCAGGTGTGCAGACCGAAAACATCAATGACACAATCATCGAGAGGATGCTCAAACTATGAGGCGGGCAATCGCCAGAATCGGCAAATCACTCTCGTCTTCGGTCAAGGGCTATGCATATGCACCTGCCCTCAGGAATGCCGCGCGCAAAGTCCTCACTTCTGAACGAGCTGATCCAATTCGCACCGCAATGGAAAAGCGAGGTCTCGCTGGCCACATAAATCGCTACACTTCGGAGACACTCCCGACAGGACAGTTCTTTGCGAAGCTGACAATCAACGATTGGGAACGATTCAACGGACAGTCCTTCCGGCTTCGCCAGGGCGATCGAGTGGTGTACGGAAACGAGATCGAACCGCCCGCAAAAGGTTTCCCGTTGGAGTATCGCAACTTCGTGGTCACCTCCTCTAATAAAGCAGATTTCCAACTGGATATCGATAGCGGATACACACTGCAGATCGGCCACGGCACTTTTTCCACCCCGCAACAAAGGGAATACGATAAGAAGTACGGTGTCCGCCAGCACGGGAACGTCTTCTATTCACTCAGAGGCAATACCACATCGCCGTCCAAGGTCATCGTGACCTTCCCCGGTTTCGGCCCGTCCACCTCTCGAATTTCCTATGCAGTGAGCTATCTGAAAGATCTCACAGACAGTGAGCTCGCGGACACGCTTATGATCTGTTTCCAAGATCGCTATCTCGCCGCCGGGTCCTATATGCTAGTTGACAGCGCTGGGCGGTCGGTCATCGACGAAGTTAACGCTGTCATAGACGGCTATATGCAGAAACACGACATCGACGACAGCCAAATGCTGATGTTCGGTGCCTCTAAGGGCGGGAGCATCGCGGTTCAGTACGCGGATCGCTTCCCGAAGGCTCAGCTCCTCTTGGCTGTGCCTCAGATGCACCTTCGCTACTATCTGAACAAGCCATTCTTTCGTGACAATCTATTCAAGCAAGATGGGCTCCACGACGTTCCTCAACCCGAGACTCTGCTTCGGAAATACTTTTCGGAGGGCAGAACAGTCCACTACTTCTATACGCTCGAAGATGAGCAGAGTAATTTCTCGCTGATTGAAACCATTGCCGATGTCGAAAACCTGACCAAGTATCGTTTCGACGGCAAACATGGTGACGTAGCCAGGAAGGCCCTGCCAACGATGATGGGAATCATCCGTCGGTTCCTTCGCGACAAGGACGACAGTCACAAGCTACCTGTACTATCCGACAGGATCTTCCTTGGTGAGCATAGCGTCGGCTATCAAGCTCGCATAGACGACGAACAAGCCACACATCTTCCTGCGAATTGGTACCTCCAGGGCCGGCTTGGACGAACCCGCTTCATGCAGAACTTGACCGACCACCATTATCCGTTTATCAAGTACACCAACGACAAACAACGTCTTTCACCTGATATTGATTACCTTGC
This sequence comes from Brevibacterium siliguriense, assembly GCF_900105315.1. NCBI lineage: Bacteria > Bacillati > Actinomycetota > Actinomycetes > Micrococcales > Brevibacteriaceae > Brevibacterium > Brevibacterium siliguriense. Next base: position 3,999,624 of record NZ_LT629766.1, read on the forward strand.
CGCAATCGACAGCATTGTCGCCCTTGACCGTGACGGCAGAAAGTGGGAAGGGGATGTTTCGGGCTTCAATGAGCTTCCCACTGATTCCCCAGGATATATAGCCACCGCTGTTCCAAAGTTGCAGGTGGAAACCAGCGGACCGCATGAACATACAATCGTTTCGCACGACAAAGTCGCTAGTATTCATTACGTTTCGCGCCGAGGGCTCGGAAGTGACGACTGCATTGAAGTCCATATTGTCGAGGACCTGAACTACTTCGATCTCAATGGAGCCTGTCGTGAAACGACCGCTCGCTTCGTCGCAGCGGTGGAGACTACTCAGGTAGACGAACTCGTCGAACTCTTTGTCAGTCGTCTTCACATCGTCTCAGCTTGCGAATCTGTGGCGATACGTTACGACCCCAGCTATTCGGAATTGCTGAGTTCGGGACTTTTCACATCATCAAGTCAGTTTGACGACAGCGATGCATCGCTGTCGTCAACTAGGCACTGAGAATCGAAGCTACTGTGGAAGGAATCTGGGCGCTTCGACAATCCGGATAGGCGAATCATCTCGGCGAGATGCGCCTTTTCGACTCTATCATCCGGCAATCACGGAAATCTCTTCGACGATCGACATGTAGTCCTCCTTTCGAAAATGGAAGGGCTGCGGACCCCACTTGTGATTCCTGTCGATCCGAAGCTCACGGCTCTCCCTCATCACTGACGACGCTGTCAATGATCGTGCCTCTTTACGATACCGGAGGTAGTCACTATTGGCTGAAAGAGCACGGTCGGCATACTCTTCTGCCTCAGTCGGTTTGATGTTGCGCATGCTCTGCCATGCATCGGCGAGGCCGCGGCCTCGCGAAAGTTCCCTACCTGCCTCGCGTGAACCTCTCTGGAGTCGACGCCATTGCCGCCCTGCCTTGGCGAATCCGTCGTTCTGCGGGTGCTGGGCTCCGTCGACAGCTCCAGCCCATTCGATATCGAGGAGGATCGTCTTCTCCCATAGACCTGCGCCTTTGAGCTCCTGGATGAGCATCGCGAAGCCCGTATTCCACCAAGCGAAGTGCTCATCGGTGCCGAACTCGATCAACCGAGCCCCATTGCGACGTGCCGCCCGAGCTGCGCCACAGGACTCCACCTCAATCGAGTTGGTCATGGTCGTGCCGTCGGGGAACTTCCAGAATCCTCGTCTTTCATCGACCAGATCGATAAGGACGACGTCCAGATTGTCTGCATTCTTGACGATTCTCTCAATACCGCTCCCTTTGAGGTCGCTGGTGACCATTCGCTTCTGGAAAGCGGAGGTCAGATCGCTGAGATCGATTCCAGCTGTCCCGTGCGGAGACTCCAAGCTTGTCACCGAGTGCCTGGCCACGTATGCGACGACCTCAGCTTCGGGCATGAATTCTGCTGTATCACGGCTCACACAGGAGCCGAATATTGCAATTCTCATCGGTTCGAATCCTGGTGAACGACATGAGAATCATCTTCCTGCCGCAAGCGCTGCCGCTCCTCGTAGCGTTCATCCGCGATCTGGCGCGCGCGAGAGGCCAGTCTGCGGCCGGTGAAGTCACCGGCCGCAGCAACCGACGAGGCACGGTCACTCGGGTTCGCGGCCCTCAGAACGACTCGTTTCTTACTGGGGTTCAGTCGCAACGGCGGGGCATCGGTGATTCGCGGTGCACTCACTGCCTGAGATGCAGGTTTGGGCAACGCTGGGAACTTGGCTTTCGGGATCTCACCGTCAAAGGATTTCGGCCAGACCTGTTCTTCGGCGGCAGCCAACATCGGTGCCGGAGTCTCTTCGACTTCTTCGACCGTGTCCTGTCGCTTCACATGGCGTGCCGAAGTGACCTTCTTGGACGGGCGTGCTGCATGACGTGGGATAGGGTTCTTGATGAGCTCGGGCTCGAGGATGTTGATCTCCTCTTTGACCGCGTTGCCCACGACATCGGCGAGTAGCTTGTCAGCGATGTCTTCCTTGCCTTTTGCGACGTTCCACGCCCACCACCGGTATTTCTCTGCAACGGCCTCGGCGGGGCCGTTCATAAGGATCTCTCCTCTGTGCATCCAGACTGCTCGGGTGCAGAGTTCCTGAATCACTTTGGCAGCGTGATTGACCAGCAGAACCGTCCCTGCTTCAGCGAGAAGCTCATCCATCGCACGTTCACTGCGTTCAGCGAATGTTGCGTCGCCGGTCGACAGTGCTTCGTCGATGAGCAGAATCTTCGGTCTCGCAGCCAGGGCGATGGCAAATCGAAGCCTGGCGCCCATGCCGGAAGAATAGGTTCCCATCGGCCGGTGAATCGCCGAGCCCAATGCCGAAAGCTCAACGACATAGTCAAACGCTTCGGCCGCTTCCTCGGGAGACAAACCCATCGCCAGACATCCGAGGCGAACGTTCTCACTTCCCGACAGCGCTGGCTGCAGCGCAGCGCTGACCCCAAGCAGAAGCGGCTGGTAACGAACGAGGATGCGGCCGCGATCCGGTTGCTCGACGCCGGCGACATTCCGCAGGAACGTCGACTTGCCAGAGCCGTTGGCTCCGACGATTCCCACCATCTCGCCTTCGCGGGCAACGAAGTTGACTCCACGCAGTGCTCGCACGGTGGTCTGGCCTTGCCGCCCGACGATTTTGTTCGTCAGGCGTCGGATTCCAGTTGCCTTGCTACCTGGATCGTTGGTGTTGACGGTGTATCGGACTTGGACGTTCTCGGCGATGATAGTGGGGTCCTGAACCTCAGAGTCGGCCATAGTTCTCCTCCCCTCTCCAGAAGAACAGGAAACCGACGATGAGCAGACCGAAGGCCCAGACTGTGCCGACGATCCACATCTTCGGATCCGAATCGACTCCGTAGAGTAGTGAATCGCGCACCAGCGTGAGATAAGCATGCATGGGGTTGTACTGCATTGCCTCCAAGAGTGCCGGGTGATTCCCCAAACGGTCTTCGATTGAGAAGAACACTCCCGAGCCGTAGAGCCAGAATCGGCTGACAATCGACATGAAGTTCGTGAGGTCCGGGATCTTGTGGCCAAGACGCGCGAGGAAGCAGGCGAGACCGACGTTGAAGATCGTCTGCAAAATTATGACGGGAATGACGAGGAAGACACGCCAGGTGATGACTTCTAGCGGAGGCACGATTGCCAGCACGATGACCATGACGAGCAACGTCGGCATGAAGTCAAGGAAATTGCGGACAACAGTGGAGATCGGGAGTGCGGCACGGGGGAATTGGAATCCCTTGATCATCGACGCGCCCGAGCGGATCGCCCCGGTTCCGCCGGTCATGCACTTGCCGGTGTACCCGAAGAAGAACACTCCGACGACGAGGAACCCGAGGAAGTTCGGAACACCTCGAGAGGTCTGCAGAATGAATCCGAAGATGAACCAGAACGCGAGCACCGAAAGCAGCGGATTGAGGAAGAGCCAGCCGTAGCCGAGAAGGTTCTTCCTCGTCGACCCGCTCATCTTGGCTCGGGACTCGGCGATGATGAAGTGCCGGCGGTTCCACAGCGCGGCGAGGTAGCTGCTCAGACTCGTCCGTCGACCGACGGGTACGAGGCCTTCGCTCGACACGGACGGGATCGAACTCAGCCCGAGGGGGTTCGTCGTCTCACTCATCGCGCATCACTCCCCACGAGTTGAGAATAGACCTGCCCATATCGTCGTCCGATTTCCTTCCACCTGCGAGTTGCAAGAACGTGTGCTCGTCCATTGTCTCCGAACCTTGCCCTCGCTGTGTCATCGGCCGCGAGCTCGGACAGCAGTTCCGCGAGTTTCAGCGGATTCTCCGGCGGTGTCGACACACCTGCACTGTCCGGCACCAATTCGCGCAGTGCCGGCAGATCGGAGATCACCACGGGTCGGGCAAGGCCCATCGCTTCGATCGGTTTGATCGGAGTGACCAAACGACAGACCGGTTCGTCCTTCCGCGGCACGACGATGGCATCGAGCGCGAGTTGGTACTCAATGGCTTGGGATTGGGAGACTCGGCCTGTGAACACTGCGTTCTCTCCCAGGACCGCGGCGCGTTCGCGCAGTTCCGGCAGGGCAACACCGTCACCGGCGATCAGCAGCCGCAGGTCCGTCCCTTGGCTGCGGGCGAGGATGACGGCGTCGACGAGGTCGTCGAGGCCCTCATAACCGACGATCGACGCCGCCGTGCCGACCCAGATTCCGTCGCCGGGCAGGCCGAGGCTTCTTCTCATATCGGCCGGAGTGCGGGTGACATCGGTGTCCACGACTGCTTCGGAGACCGAGTTCGGGATGAGTGTGATGGCATCTGCCGGAACTCCCCCGGCAATCAGGTGCTCACGCATCGTCTCACCCAAGGTGATGACCGCGTCAGCCGCTGCTGCGACTTCGATCTCCTTCGACCGCATCATGGCGAACCGCTGGCTCTCCCGACGCGCGATCCGATCTGCGGGAGTGCTGCCTGCAGCGGCCCAAGTCTCCTCGAGAACTCCGCGGACCTCATAGACCCACGGCAGTCCAACGGCTCTGGCGGCCGCCCCGGTGGCCAGACCGTTGACATAGTGCGTGGTGGTGTGAAGGAGGTCGACGTGACGTTCGAGAGCTTGGTCCGCGATCCATGCCGCCTGGTCCGCGAGACGCGAAGTAGGTGTGGCCGCAGGCCGGAGTGGCACGTCACGCAGGTAGTCGATTCCGTCGACGGATTCGACAGCGTCTTGGCTCAGCCGTCCGATCGTCACCGGATAGGAGGGACGAGTAACGGCTGCAACCTGGTACCCGGCATCTTTGAGAGTAGTGAGGATAAGGTGGCTGCGGTAGGCGTAGCCCGATCGGGTATGAGGCAATGAGTTCGTCAGCACGTGCAGGGACGAGGAAGGACCAATACCTGAACGATGTGCGGGCCGAGCAATGAGATGTGCGTCGGTGCCTGGCCACCAGCCAGGCGACATGGACTTTCGCTCAGCGGAGAGGCGTTTCCTGCGTTTACCGTCGGGGAGGACCCTGATCGCCTCGTCGATATTGCCTTGGGTCCAGAGAATGCGGGACCGCAACTGTGCGGCGGATTCGAGTGAGTCCGCAATGCGATCAGCGGCGTCGAGCATGCCGAGGTTGAGCGCAATCTCTCCGAGCAGACGTGAGGAGGCAGAAGAACTGGAGACCAGTGACTTCGCCGTCGTCTCTTCTCCGAGCAGCCAGGCAGAAGCCGCCCGACTGGCGTCGCCCGGCAGACGTCCGAGTGCGTATCCGACGAAACGCGAGGCGGGCCCCGGCAGTCGACGTGCCAACTGCATACCGAAGAACACTCGATCGTCATTGATATGACCAGCCGTCGTCACGATGACGTTCGTCAGCTCTCGGGCAAGGAAGCGCAGTTTCACGACACCACCTGCCGAAGAATGCGTTCGTAGGTATGCCCCATGGCAGCTGCCGAAGCATTCCGAATCACCCAGTCGCGCGGATTCTGTCCTGCAGGAGGATTCGTTCCGAATTTCTCACCGGCTTCGACTCGAGTTCGCATCCGCGTCATTGCCGCTGCGACTGAATCAGTGTCGCCGGGAATCGCAACTTCTCCTGCCGCGGTCTGAGTGACGATATCGGCGGCCTCACCGGCGACTACTCCGAGGATGGGAATTCCACGAGCCATCAGTGAATAGAGCTTCGACGGCACGGTGCATTCATAGGATTCGAGTGCGCTGAGGCTGACGAGCCCGGCGTCTGCCCACTCCCAATGGCCCGCGAGTTCGGCACCGGCGATCTGCGAATGGAATTCCACTGGTACCCCATATTCCGCAGCGACGGTCTTGAGTTCGGCAGTATCGACGCCGCCGCCGACGATGCGCAGTCGCACACCGTCGGTGCGAGCCAGAGCACGAATCGAGGTGCTGAGGTCCTGAGACCGCCCGACAGTGCCCACATACAGCAGATTGAGTCCACTGCGATCGGCTACCGTACCGCGGTTGGCCGTATCCCGAGGGGCACCGGTCGCGTCGGCGTCGGGGATGAGCGGAATCGCCCCCGTGGCAGTCAGCCCGGATGCACCCTCCAACTCAGCGGGTGAGACTCCGCTGCGGACCACCTCGGCGGTCACCCCGCGCTGTTCCAAGCGACGTTTGAAACCCTCCGTGGTGACGACCACGACCGCCGCACGCCGTTGAGCACGAGTGAGCAGGTCCGGCAGAAGCCGATGCTCGAGGCTCCGCGTCAGCGTCCCCGGAAGATACTTCCCGAGTGCCCCGGTGACCAAGTTCATCTCCGAGATGAGGTCCGGCCACGCATCGCGCACTTCAGCGATATGCGGCACGCGCAGCAGTCGCGACAAGGTGTCCCCTGCCAGCAGAAACGGCAGTGCCGGAGTCGTCGAGACTATGACGTCGGGACGCATTCTGCCCCGAAGCCGATCGATGACCGCCGACATCGCGCCAGTCGCCGACACCGACTGATCGAGCAGCTGCCGGGCCATCGACGACCCACTGTGCAGATAGGGCACGCGGAGGATCCGCTCACCATCGACGCCTCTGTCCCAGGTGCCGCCGAGGCGCACGTCGACTCGACGTCGCCCCCGCCCGACATTGGAGCCGAAGAATCCGTTCCGGTCGGAATACGGGTAGTGCGGGTGTGGCGCCACCGTGATGACGTCGTGTCCGGCAGCCCGCAGATGGTCGACGAGGATGCGCCACCGTCGCTGCGGTGCGCCGACCTCGGGATAGTAGTAATGGCTGAGCAGTACGATCCTCATGCGGTCACTGCCTCCGTACGGGCGCGACGATTCAACCACGTAGGCAGCAGCGCGTAGAGGGCGAGCAATCCGACCCAGAACACATGAGCCGGGTACGTCGTCGCCGTATTTCCGCTGATGAGGGTCGGAACTGCCATAATGCAGGCGAGGACACTCAATGCGGCGTGGAAGAGCGAAACGGATCCGTGTGGCCACCCAGCTTGCTGGATCCGCTGGTAGATGTGTTCGCGATGGGGCAAGAGGATATTCTCTCCCCGAAAGAGTCGCAGTACCAGAGTGAGTCCGACGTCGAAGAAGACGAAGATCATCGGTGCGATGATGACGACGATCGGGACGCCTTGGACGAACAGCCAGATCGCGAGGGCGAAGACGGCCGCGCCGATTCCGTAGCTGCCGGTGTCTCCGAGGAAAGCTTTGGCCCGCCCGAGGTTGAATGGCAGGAACCCGACAGCGGCACCGGTCAATGCCAGAGCAAGCAGTGCGATGTCGTACTCGCCCACCCAGGAACCAACGAAGGCGAACCATCCGGCGGTGACTATGGTCCACCCGGTGACATAGCCGTTGAGTCCGTCGACGAAGTTCACTGCGTTGACAGTGGTCACTCCGATAAAAGCGAATGCGATGACGTGGGCGATTCCCTGGGTTGAGAACATTGCGATGATCGCGCTGAACAGCAGAGCCAGGATGACCTGTCCGATCAGGCGCCCGGCGGGGCGCAGGGAGTCGAGGTCGTCGCTCATCCCGATGGCCGAATAGCACCAGGTCAGCACCAGGAAACCGATCGGCAGGAGGACGCCGCCGAGGCCGAAGACCCCGTCTTCGCTGACGCTCCACACGATGGCGAGAACTGTGGCCACGGTGATGCCGCAGCCGATGGCGATTCCCCCGCCGCGTACGGTCGACAGAGTATGCGAGGAGCGATGAGAGGGAACATCGACGACCCCCGCTCGACGCAGCAGCGGAAAGGCGATGAGGGCGCTGAGAGCCGTGATGACAGCAGCGACAACGAGGATCACCAGCGACTGCAGAGCCATCAGCGGCCGACTCCGGTGTCATGTGGTTCCACGTCCGGTTCGGCGATTCCTGAGGCGGTCGAGACCGGGCCGATGGCATCCGTGGCGTCATCGGTGACCGGTGTCGCTTCGGAATCGAGGAGCCTCGTCAGGTGGGCCTCCAGGGCCGAACGGTGGGTGAAGACCAGCGGGTCTCGAGATTCGGCGATCAAGGCACCGAGCTTCTCCAGATCGATCGGAGTGATCGGCACCTGCGTGATCAGCGGATGGTTGGGGCGACTGTTGGCCTCTCCCGGTGACAGAAGTGCTTCAGTGAGCTTCTCCCCGGCCGCAGCCCCGTATAGACGATCTGCGCATCGCTGCGGCCCGACAGCGCGATCACTCGTTTGGCGAGGTCAGCGATGCGGATCGGTTCGCCCATGTCGAGGACCAAGGTCTCTCCGGGGCCACCGATCGCTGCGGCCTGCAGAACGAGCTCACAGGCCTCATCAGCGGTCATGAAGTAGCGAGTGACTTCGGGGTCGGTGACTGTGACGGGATCGCCGGCGGCGACCTGAGCCACAAAGGTTTCGAGCACGGACCCCCGGGAGCCGAGCACATTGCCGAAACGCACCGACATATACCGTCGTCCGGTTACCGCGGCCACCGAGGCGATCGCCCGCTCGATGGAGAACTTCGTCCGCCCCAGAACCGAGGTCGCGCCGGCGGCCTTATCGGTGGAGATGTGGACGAAGGCATCGACGTCGTGGGCCACTGCCGCGTTGAGCAGATCGAGACTGGCTCCGACGTTCGTGCGCACCGCCTGCTCAGGGAAGCGTTCGAGGAAAGTCAGGTGCTTGAGCGCTGCGGCGTGGAAGATGATGTCCGGCTTCGCCTCGGCGACGAGGGTATCGATGAATGCCGGGTCACGCAGGTCTCCGAGGACGAGGTCATCACTGGTCAGAAGGGCTGAACCCTCAAGACCGAGCTCGGTGGCATGCAGGCCGGATTCGTCCCGGTCGGTCATGATGAGCCGGGCCGGGTCGAACCGGGCGACCTGACGGCACAGCTGTGATCCGATGGAGCCGCCGGCTCCGGTGACGAGGACGACCTTGCCGGTGATCGCCGAGGCGATGTCGTCGATATTCGTCGAGATCGGTTTGCGTCCGATGAGGTCTTCGAGGCTGACATCGCGGAAGCTTCGGTGACGCAGGCCGGCGACGTCATGAGCGTCCGGCTCGGGACGCGCCAACGCGGAGTCCGAGAGCTTCGGCATGATCTTGATCTCGACAGGCCGGGACTCGAGATTCGACGCGATGCGGGAGAGATCTTCCGGAGGCAGGTCGGAGATCGCAATGATGACTGCCCCAGCGCCGGTGCGATCGACATGGGCGGAGATGTCGGCGATCGGTCCGAGCACCCGAATTCCGTTGTAGCGCAGATGCCGCTTGGCCGGGTCGTCGTCGAGGATGCCGACAGCGACGAACTCGTTGTGCGAGTCCTGAGCGATCATATCGAGGGCGAGCATGCCCTGGTTTCCTGCGCCGACGACGATCGTGGGTCGCGACGCACCGGACATGGTGAGGCTGCGCTGCCTCAAGTTGCGACGAATCCAGTTCTCGAGGCTCTTGATCACGACCATCAGCGCTCCCGCTGTGATCGGGACGCTGGTCGGGATGAGCAGTCGGCTGGCGAAGGCGAATTCGACCACCCACATGATCCCGACGCCCAAAGCAACCGTTCCCACGATTGCCGCGAACTGATCAGTCGAGCCACGTCGGTAGCGACCGCGGTAGATCGCCAATGGCCCGCCGATGAAAAAGACGACCAGGGCGATCGCCGAACAGACGAGCATTCCCGGGCCGTTGACGAGATAGGTGTGGAAGTCATATCTCACGAGCGTCATCGCTACGACGAGGAACGCGAAGACGAGACCATCGATGAGTGACAAAGCCATGGCTCTGCCATGCCGTCGCATTGGGGTCCGTGAGGGAATGGGGTCAGACTTGCTTCCCACGGTCCTCTTTTCATTCTGGTTTCTCGTCCGGCTTCGCCAAGCCACTTGCAACTTTCCGATTGTACTATTGGCGTTAACAGGTTTCATACAGAAATGACGTTGTGAACTTTGAGCGTCGATAGCCGTCGGCTGACTTCGATTCACTTCCCCGCTTCCGCACCCTGGCTACCGCCGAGAGGACTCATGACGTGTCACCGACACCACTTCGCACACTGAGGACCGCTGTGTGGCATCTGCGCAACGGCGGAATCAGCCAAGTCGCGAAGTGGCGGCGTCGCCGCTCGTTGGTCCAGGGTGCCGCAGAAGCCTCCGCTGAGGTCGCCACGGGGAGTCTGTCGGCGGAGGTCCTCGCAGAACTGTTTCCTCCCCTGCCGATGCAGCATCGCACTCCGGTCTTCGATCAGCTGTCTGTGGGGGTCATCCTCGACGAATTCTCGACCGAGAGCTTCGGCTATGAATGGTCGCTCCGACCGCTGTCACCGACACAGTGGTCGACCGAGCTCGACGGTCTCGACTTCGTCTTCGTCGAGTCTGCCTGGAGCGGCAACGACGGTCAGTGGAAATTCAAGCTCACGAGCCCATCGGGTCCGAGCCCCGAGATCACCGAACTGCTCGGCGAGTGCCGTCGCCGAGGCATTCCAACCGTCTTCTGGAACAAGGAGGATCCCCCGCACTTCGAGGACTTTCTGCCCCTGGCACAGATGTTCGACGTCGTCTTCACCAGCGATGTCAGGCTGATCCCCGAATATCGCTCCAGACTCGGTCACGACAGAGTCGCCGCCTTGCCGTTCGCTGCACAGCCGGCGGTCCACAATCCCTCACGTCCTGCACGGAATGCCGCCGCCAGAGACATCGCCTTCGCCGGCATGTACTTCGCCCACAAATATCCGGAGCGCAGAGAGCAGATGGACCTGCTGCTCGGTGCCGCTGACGCCGTATCGCCGAGGATGCAGTACGGTCTGGAGATCTTCTCCCGGTTCCTCGGCAACGATGAGCGCTATCAGTTCCCCGGCAGCTTGGCCGGGCGTGTGGTCGGCTCGCTTCCGTACCGCAATCTGCTCACCGCCTACAAACATTTCAAGGTCTTCCTCAACGTCAACTCCGTCACCGACTCCCCGAGCATGTGCGCACGCAGGATCTTCGAGATCAGTGCCGCCGGCACCCCCGTCGTCACCACACCGAGTGCTGCGACCCGAGAGTTCTTCCCCACCACCGAGGTCCCCCAGCCTGAGACGCAGGAGGAAGCAGAGTGGACTCTGCGCGCCTATGTGCGCAGCCCCGAACTGAGAGACCGCACCGTCCACCTTGCCCAACGACGCATCTGGGCCGAGCACACCTACACGCAGCGAGCGATGACAGTGATGGAATCGCTCGGCTTGGACTATGCGCAGCCATTCCCCACGTCCGTCTCGGCTGTGGTGTCGACGAATCGACCCGACCACCTCGGCGAGGTTCTGCGCACCCATGCCGCGCAGCTGCACACGGATAGGGAACTCGTGCTGGTGACCCACGGATTCACGGCACCTGCCGATCTGCGTGCCCGCGCCGCAGAAGCAGGGATCGAGCATCTGCAGATCGTCGAGGTCGATTCTGCGCAGCCGTTGGGAGTCTGCCTCAATCGCGGAGTTCAGGCGGCCTCCGGGGCCGTCATCGCGAAGATGGACGACGACGATGTCTACGGAGCGCACTACCTGGGCGACCAGCTCGCGGCACTGCGCTATTCGAATGCCGATCTCGTCGGCAAGCAAGCGCATTACCTGCACATTCGGGGCCGTGACATCGTCATCTGCCGATTCCCCGAACGCGAGCACCGGTTCACCGACCTCGTCATGGGACCGACTCTGATGACGCATCGGACAACGCTTCTGGACAATCCGTTCGCGGAGCGCACTCTCGGTGAGGACACGGAGCTCCAACAGAGACTCATCGCTTCCGGAGCCCAGATCTACTCGGCTGACAGGTTCAACTTCGTCCAGGTCCGCGGATACCATGCACACACGTGGAGCGTCGACGACAGCCACCTATTGGCCAACGGGGACGTCCACGCATTCGGATACGCTCCGGACCACTACTGCTTCTGAGGCTCCACTCGTCGACGCTCTGCTGATCGTTAGACCGGCCCGAATCGACCGGCCTGCGGAATTCTTCGTATGCGCCAGGTGAACTGTTGGTGAAATGGGCAGTTTCGGTCTGATCCGGTCAGTAGCGTGACGGTCATGCTGTGAAGATTTCGCAGTGGGACTCCACCGCTTCCGATGGCCAGAAGTTCCATTGCGGACGTTGGACAACTGGAGCCCATTTGAAGACCACCACGACCGGAGCCGAGGACCTCGGATCCGTCCGCGAGAACGTCTCCCGTGTCATTGATGAGACTTCGTCGCTCAATGCCGAACTCGCCAAGGAACTCATCAGCGCCTACGACCGTGAGTCGAAGCTGCTGGGAGGCATCAACAAGCGCGAGAAGGAGATCGAGCGACTGAAGAACGAAGTCGCGAAACGAGATGCGAAACTCGCCTCGGTCAATGAACGGCTCGAACGGCTGCTGAGCTCCAAAGCCATGCAGGTGCAGCGCGCGTACTGGCGTCTGCGCCGTCTGCAACGCAGCACATCCCAGCAGAAGGTCGGTCAGCGATGAAGGACGCCGATATCAAGAAGCGGCAGGCCTCTCTTGACACCCGAATCAGGGAGCTGAAGGCAACCCGCGCTCGTCAGAAGTCACTCGAGGTACACACGCAGTCTGACTATTTCATCGACGGTCTGTTCGGACGGCACCCCTACATCGATCTGGCTGATTCGCGTGAGGAGTACCTCGAGCGCCATCGCTCCTTCGCCGCCCCAGTCGAAACCAAGATCTCGGCCCTCGTCGAAAAAGCTCAGCAGCTGCCGAGAACTTCGGGGCAGCATTGGGATCCTCGACGGAAGCTGCGCATCGGCATCATCGCCGACCGGTTCCTCTTCGACTCGCTCAAGGACGCGGCTCATGTGGTGCCGATCAGTCCTGAGACCTATGAGCAGGACATGGCGGACACCGACCTGCTGCTCATCACCTCTGCCTGGCGCGGCCTCGACGACGAATGGTTCAACATCGCACTGTCCGGTTCGCCGGCACGCCAGGTTCTCGAGTCGCAGGTCGTTCCATTCGCCCGTGAGAACGAGATTCCGATCGCCTTCTATTCGAAGGAGGATCCTCCGAACTACGAACAGTTCGCTCCCCTTGCGAAGTTCGCCGACCACGTGTTCACCAGCGCTGTCGAATGCGTGCCCCGATACCGCGAGTACCTCCACCACCAAGTGCCGGTGACTGTGCTGCCTTTCGCAGTTAACTTCGTCCATCACCATCCCCTCGGTAGCATGCGCCACTCCGGCCGCGAGTTCGTCTTCGCCGGATCCTGGTTCGAGCACAAGTACCCGGAGCGGAAGTCGTCTGCCCAAAGGATCTTCGACGGTCTGCTATCGGCCGGAGCTGATCTCACGATCGTCGACCGCAACCTCGAACTAGACACGGAGAAGTTCGCGAAGGCTGAACGCTATCTCTTCCCTGAGCGGTACCTGCCGCATCTGCACAGGCCGATCGATCACGAGACCCTGCTCGACCTGCAGCGTCTCCTTCCTGTGGGCATCAACCTCAACTCGGTCGTGAACTCCCAATCGATGTATGCCAACCGGATCATCGAGCTGCAGGCCATGGGCACGTTCATCGTCTCGAACTACAACGCGGGAGTGAACTCCCTCTATCCGCAGGTGTGTATGCCCGACTCCTCTCTCGACATGAAGCAGACGTACCGTGCTCTGACACAGAGAAGCATCCGGCAGGCACAGGTGGCGGGAATCCGCGCCGCTTTCACCGCCAACACCGCATTCGACCGCATCGACACGATCGCCGAGGAGATGGGGCTGGATTCCGGTTCACCCGATCACACGGTCTACATCACCGGACTGGCCGAATCCGACTTCGAAGACTTCCGCCGGATACAGTCTTATGCGGGTCCGATGGCGGCTCTTCCAAACGGCTCAGACCGTGTCGCCGGAGCCGACGGCGACGTCGTCATCAACCTGACCGGGCATTCCGATTTCGGTCATCACCTCGTTCAGGACGCGGTTAACGCCTTCCGCTTCACCGACGTCGATGAGGTTCGGATCCTGCCCATCGATACCGCTGAGCCTCTCTACGAATTCGTCGGTCCGGTCGACTCCGACCAACAGATCACTGCTACGTGGTGCCCCGTCGGCAGCCACCTCGGTGACGGTGTCGGGCCCGAGCGGACAACGCTGGCGATCGCCTCGGATCTCGTCCTCGAGCGAGCCGAGACGATCGACGTCACGGTCGAGCCCGAGATCAGCGTCATCGTGCCCGTGTACAACAACGGCCCTCACCTGAAGTTCAAGTGCTTCGAGTCCCTGCGCCGGTCCTCGATCTTCGACCGCTGCGAAATCCTCCTCGTCGACGACGGATCCACGGACATCGAAACACCTGCGATCCTCGACGAACTCGACCGTGCCTACCCGAACGTTCGAGTCCACCGGTTCCCGGCCGGTGGTTCAGGAAGCGCCTCACGTCCACGCAACAAGGGGCTCGAACTCACCCGCGCCCCGTACGTGACCTACCTTGATCCGGACAACGAGCAGACGAACGACGGTTTTGCGCTGCTGCTCGAGATGGTCGAAGAGCACGGATACGACTTCGCCATCGGCAATATGATGCGGTTCAAGCACAACCGGATCATGATCAAGAACGCGGGCATCCTGCGACCGGTCGTCGGCGACGACGGCGTGCTCGAAGACAATGCGCTCTCGCGTGTGAACTTCCAACCGATGAGCATCCAGGCACTCGTGGCTGACACGCAGTGGTTGAAGGGGCTCGGCATCTACCAGCCGATCGGCGCTGTCGGACAGGACTCGTACTTCTTCCAGCAGATGCTCTTCCACGCCAATCGGATCGGGCTGACGCCCACACCGATCCACACCTATTACGCGGCGGTGACGAACTCGACGGTCAACGCAATCAATCCCCATTTCTACGAGAAGTACCTCCCTTTGGAGGAGGACCGGTCTGCGTGGCTGCGCGAGGTCGGGCTGCTCGAGGACTACAACGCGAAGCGGCTCGAACAGTTCGTCAAGGGATGGTTCGTCCAAAAGCTCGCCTTCGCCGCCGAGGAGGACAAGGACGAGTGCATGAACCTCATCCGTCGTCTCACTCACTTCTACGGCAAGACAACGTGGAAGGACTCAGAACTCGCCGAGCTCCACTCTGTGCCGCATGTCTGAGGCTTCGATGACCGAAGAGCCTCCGTTCGACCAGTTGGGCACACTGCTGCCCGGAGACTGCATCGTACGGCGGCCCGGCACCTTCCAACGATTCGACTTCCACGTCGGTACGGTCACCGTGCCGGCTCTGCTGTGGTGCCGGCCGGAACAGACAGGTCGACTGCTCATCGCCTTCAATGGGGCCGTCCGGCGCACACCGGAGAAGGATCCGCAGGAGATCTTCCAACGCCGGACATGGGTCGACGACATCGAAGCGGATATTCTCTTCCTCTCGGACCCGACCCTGCGTTCCGACAATCGGATCAGCATCGGTTGGGGACAAGGAACGCAGGGCCGCTATGCCAACCCCGCAATGGCACAGACCGCCCGCTTCACAGCAGAGTGCCTCGACATTCCCGCGGGCGCGCGGCTCTACTTCGGCACCAGCGCAGGAGGCTTCCAAGCCCTTCAAGCCGCCGCCCGAGACGAGGGCAGCCGTGCGCTGGTGAACAATCCGCAGATCGACTGGACGAAATACATGCCGACCTTCGTCGACACCATCGCTGGGTACTCCTACGAGGACCAACCGACCGAGGACATCGCCATCGATCACCCTGACAGGACCTCGGTCGCTCACGCGTTCGCCGCATTCGGTCATATTCCGCGCACACGTTGTCTCATCAACGCAGCCAGCAAGAATGACTCACTTGCCCAGCTGCCCGCCCTCGTCGCCGCTCTGCCGGCGCAGTCAGGCGAGCGCTCATGCTTCGATGTGTCGCTCTATTCCGACGTCCGGGGCGGGCACAACCCTCTGCCGAGGCCCGCCACCACCACGGCGATCAACAGCATCCTCAGGAAGCCATCAATGAGTGACACCATCGAGACCGACGCCACGTTCCCCGCCCTTTCTCCGGACCCTGAATCGATCGTCGCGGGAGTATCGGCCGCTGCCCGGGCCCTGGCGACCATGCCGACGACATCGGGATGGCCGCGCGCCGGATCTGCGTCGAGCTCAAGGACCTCACGACCTCGGCGACGGTCCGCCGAATTCTCTTCCATATCGCCGTTGCTGAGGGCTCGTCGTTGCGGTCACGCTTCGTCGCCGACCATCTCTCCACTCACGGTCACCCCCGTTTGGCACGTCTGTTGACCGACCATGCCATTGCCTCCGGAGCGAAACCCTGGCAGCGACGACGGCTGGAGCCCTGCTGAATGAACTGCCCCACCAGGACTCCGGTGCGGGTGTCCGGGAGACATTCGACCTGACAGTCACTGCCGAAGGCGGTGTCTCACTCGCCGGTACTGGAGGCTCTTCGCCGATCGAGTTCGGTGGCGGCACCGAGACTCCATGGTTCCAGACGCTCATTCGACGACTCGACGACCGCCCAGACGGCATCCACCATGATGTTGTCCGCATCCGCACCCAGTCAACCGTGCGGGCGCAGGATGCGCTGGATTCTGTGCTCGAACGCCTGGCGATCCTGCCCGTCGTGTCTGCCGTCGTCACCGAATCCACGGATGCGGCACTGTCGATATCCGAGCGGCTCGGAAGGCCACTGCTCGAACGGTCGCGAACACTTCTGCTCGCTCCGAACCGATCCGGTGAGAACGTGATCGTGTCGGTGCGCGGCTCCGAGCTGCTGGATGCAGGCCCGACCGCTGATCTCGTACTCCCGGAGCCGAAGACGTCACAGCCCTGGCCGCTGCGCTCGGGCTGGAAGCCATCATCGGCTCACCGGCAGTGAGCAAGCATGTGCGAGTCGTCGTTGATGCCTTCCGCGTGGAGTCGTTCCGGCTGCTGCCGTTGTCCTCGACGTACCGCGCTTTCACCAAGCTGCTGCGTTTTCGCGGAACCCGGGCCGAGACTGCTGCGGTGAGGAACGTCCTCACCGCCACCTCTTGGCATCAGGCTTTTACGACGAAACCTTGGGCCTTGCCACAATCGCGCTGCCATCAGAGCGCGGAAGGTCTTCAAGGCACGTCTCATCCGAGCTCTCTACGGAACCGGCCGCTTCAGCGAGATCGCCCTCGTCGCCGACCCTGCTGCCGCATCCGCCGCGGACAGGCCCATCATCCGGGAGGCGGCTGCGGCGTCTGAGATGTTGGACGAGCTGGCGGAAGCAGCCGATAGTTCGACGATTTCGTTCTCCCCGGTCGCAGGCAAGATACTCACCGTTCTTCATGCGAGTGCACCCGTCAGAGCGGCGGATATGCAGTTCGTGCCCACAACGTCCTCAAGACCATCGTTGCCAACGGCTATGAGCTCACCGCACTGACCCGGCCTGGTTTCCCCGAAGCTGCGAATCATTTGGAACCGGGGGCGACTGCCGAGGTGCTGCATGACGGAATCCGGTACCTGCGTCTGGGCAGCAATGCTGCACGCTTCGACGGGGAGTTCGCCTATATGCGTGAATCCGTTGATCACTATGCCGAGGTGATCCGCCGCGAGCGTCGGCGGCCCGGCCTCGCGGCGCGCTCCGGCACGTCTGCGGACTGGTGTCGACAGGCCGGTATGTGTCGGAGCGAGCACGCAGTGGACCGCCGAGGGGCGCTCGCGGCGGATCACCTCGGCATAGTGATCAACGGATTCACGCATATAGGCGAACTCCCCGTCGAAGCGTGCAGCATTGCTGCCCAGACGCAGGTACGGATTCCGTCATGCAGCACCTCGGCAGTCGCCCCCGGTTCCAAATGATTCGCAGCTTCGGGGAAACCAGGCCGGGTCAGTGCGGTGAGCTCATAGCCGTTGGCAACGATGGTCTTGAGGACGTTGTGGGCACGAACTGCATATCCGCCGCTCTGATCGGGTGCACTCGCATGAAGAAACGGTGAGTATCTTGCCTGCGACCGGGGAGAACGAAATCGTCGAACTATCGGCTGCTTCCGCCAGCTCGTCCAACATCTCAGACGCCGCAGCCGCCTCCCGGATGATGGGCCTGTCCGCGGCGGATGCGGCAGCAGGGTCGGCGACGAGGGCGATCTCGCTGAAGCGGCCGGTTCCGTAGAGAGCTCGGATGAGACGTGCCTTGAAGACCTTCCCGCGCTCTGATGCAGCGCGATTGTGGCAAGGCCCAAGGTTTCGTCGTAAAAGCCTGATGCCAAGAGGTGGCCGGTGAGGACGTTCCTCACCGCAGCAGTCTCGGCCCGGGTTTCCGCGAAAACGCAGCAGCTTGGTGAAAGCGCGGTACGTCGAGGACAACGGCAGCAGCCGGAACGACTCCACGCGGAAGGCATCAACGACGACTCGCACATGCTTGCTCACTGCCGGTGAGCCGATGATGGCTTCCAGCCCGAGCGCAGCGGCCAGGGCTGTGACGTCTTCGGCTCCGGGAGTACGAGATCAGCGGTCGGGCCTGCATCCAGCAGCTCGGAGCCGCGCACCGACACGATCACGTTCTCACCGGATCGGTTCGGAGCGAGCAGAAGTGTTCGCGACCGTTCGAGCAGTGGCCTTCCGAGCCGCTCGGATATCGACAGTGCCGCATCCGTGGATTCGGTGACGACGGCAGACACGACGGGCAGGATCGCCAGGCGTTCGAGCACAGAATCCAGCGCATCCTGCGCCCGCACGGTTGACTGGGTGCGGATGCGGACAACATCATGGTGGATGCCGTCTGGGCGGTCGTCGAGTCGTCGAATGAGCGTCTGGAACCATGGAGTCTCGGTGCCGCCACCGAACTCGATCGGCGAAGAGCCTCCAGTACCGGCGAGTGAGACACCGCCTTCGGCAGTGACTGTCAGGTCGAATGTCTCCCGGACACCCGCACCGGAGTCCTGGTGGGGCAGTTCATTCAGCAGGGGCTCCAGCCGTCGTCGCTGCCAGGGTTTCGCTCCGGAGGCAATGGCATGGTCGGTCAACAGACGTGCCAAACGGGGGTGACCGTGAGTGGAGAGATGGTCGGCGACGAAGCGTGACCGCAACGACGAGCCCTCAGCAACGGCGATATGGAAGAGAATTCGGCGGACCGTCGCCGAGGTCGTGAGGTCCTTGAGCTCGACGCAGATCCGGCGCGCGGCCATCCCGATGTCGTCGGCATGGTCGGCCAGGGCCCGGGCAGCGGCCGATACTCCCGCGACGATCGATTCAGGGTCCGGAGAAAGGGCGGGGAACGTGGCGTCGGTCTCGATGGTGTCACTCATTGATGGCTTCCCTGAGGATGCTGTTGATCGCCGTGGTGGTGGCGGGCCTCGGCAGAGGGTTGTGCCCGCCCCGGACGTCGGAATAGAGCGACACATCGAAGCATGAGCGCTCGCCTGACTGCGCCGGCAGAGCGGCGACGAGGCGGGCAGCTGGGCAAGTGAGTCATTCTTGCTGGCTGCGTTGATGAGACAACGTGTGCGCGGAATATGACCGAATGCGGCGAACGCGTGAGCGACCGAGGTCCTGTCAGGGTGATCGATGGCGATGTCCTCGGTCGGTTGGTCCTCGTAGGAGTACCCAGCGATGGTGTCGACGAAGGTCGGCATGTATTTCGTCCAGTCGATCTGCGGATTGTTTCACCAGCGCACGGCTGCCCTCGTCTCGGGCGGCGGCTTGAAGGGCTTGGAAGCCTCCTGCGCTGGTGCCGAAGTAGAGCCGCGCGCCCGCGGGAATGTCGAGGCACTCTGCTGTGAAGCGGGCGGTCTGTGCCATTGCGGGGTTGGCATAGCGGCCCTGCGTTCCTTGTCCCCAACCGATGCTGATCCGATTGTCGGAACGCAGGGTCGGGTCCGAGAGGAAGAGAATATCCGCTTCGATGTCGTCGACCCATGTCCGGCGTTGGAAGATCTCCTGCGGATCCTTCTCCGGTGTGCGCCGGACGGCCCCATTGAAGGCGATGAGCAGTCGACCTGTCTGTTCCGGCCGGCACCACAGCAGAGCCGGCACGGTGACCGTACCGACGTGGAAGTCGAATCGTTGGAAGGTGCCGGGCCGCCGTACGATGCAGTCTCCGGGCAGCAGTGTGCCCAACTGGTCGAACGGAGGCTCTTCGGTCATCGAAGCCTCAGACATGCGGCACAGAGTGGAGCTCGGCGAGTTCTGAGTCCTTCCACGTTGTCTTGCCGTAGAAGTGAGTGAGACGACGGATGAGGTTCATGCACTCGTCCTTGTCCTCCTCGGCGGCGAAGGCGAGCTTTTGGACGAACCATCCCTTGACGAACTGTTCGAGCCGCTTCGCGTTGTAGTCCTCGAGCAGCCCGACCTCGCGCAGCCACGCAGACCGGTCCTCCTCCAAAGGGAGGTACTTCTCGTAGAAATGGGGATTGATTGCGTTGACCGTCGAGTTCGTCACCGCCGCGTAATAGGTGTGGATCGGTGTGGGCGTCAGCCCGATCCGATTGGCGTGGAAGAGCATCTGCTGGAAGAAGTACGAGTCCTGTCCGACAGCGCCGATCGGCTGGTAGATGCCGAGCCCCTTCAACCACTGCGTGTCAGCCACGAGTGCCTGGATGCTCATCGGTTGGAAGTTCACACGCGAGAGCGCATTGTCTTCGAGCACGCCGTCGTCGCCGACGACCGGTCGCAGGATGCCCGCGTTCTTGATCATGATCCGGTTGTGCTTGAACCGCATCATATTGCGATGGCGAAGTCGTATCCGTGCTCTTCGACCATCTCGAGCAGCAGCGCAAAACCGTCGTTCGTCTGCTCGTTGTCCGGATCAAGGTAGGTCACGTACGGGCGCGGGTGAGTTCGAGCCCTTGTTGCGTGGACGTGAGGCGCTTCCTGAACCACCGGCCGGGAACCGGTGGACTCGAACGTTCGGGTAGGCACGGTCGAGTTCGTCGAGGATCGCAGGTGTTTCGATGTCCGTGGATCCGTCGTCGACGAGGAGGATTTCGCAGCGGTCGAAGATCGAGGACCGGCGCAGGGACTCGAAGCACTTGAACTTCAGGTGAGGGCCGTTGTTGTACACGGGCACGATGACGCTGATCTCGGGCTCGACCGTGACGTCGATCGTCTCGGCTCGCTCGAGGACGAGATCCGAGGCGATCGCCAGCGTTGTCCGCTCGGGCCCGACACCGTCACCGAGGTGGCTGCCGACGGGGCACCACGTAGCAGTGATCTGTTGGTCGGAGTCGACCGGACCGACGAATTCGTAGAGAGGCTCAGCGGTATCGATGGGCAGGATCCGAACCTCATCGACGTCGGTGAAGCGGAAGGCGTTAACCGCGTCCTGAACGAGGTGATGACCGAAATCGGAATGCCCGGTCAGGTTGATGACGACGTCGCCGTCGGCTCCGGCGACACGGTCTGAGCCGTTTGGAAGAGCCGCCATCGGACCCGCATAAGACTGTATCCGGCGGAAGTCTTCGAAGTCGGATTCGGCCAGTCCGGTGATGTAGACCGTGTGATCGGGTGAACCGGAATCCAGCCCCATCTCCTCGGCGATCGTGTCGATGCGGTCGAATGCGGTGTTGGCGGTGAAAGCGGCGCGGATTCCCGCCACCTGTGCCTGCCGGATGCTTCTCTGTGTCAGAGCACGGTACGTCTGCTTCATGTCGAGAGAGGAGTCGGGCATACACACCTGCGGATAGAGGGAGTTCACTCCCGCGTTGTAGTTCGAGACGATGAACGTGCCCATGGCCTGCAGCTCGATGATCCGGTTGGCATACATCGATTGGGAGTTCACGACCGAGTTGAGGTTGATGCCCACAGGAAGGAGACGCTGCAGGTCGAGCAGGGTCTCGTGATCGATCGGCCTGTGCAGATGCGGCAGGTACCGCTCAGGGAAGAGATAGCGTTCAGCCTTCGCGAACTTCTCCGTGTCTAGTTCGAGGTTGCGGTCGACGATCGTGAGATCAGCTCCGGCCGATAGCAGACCGTCGAAGATCCTTTGGGCAGACGACTTCCGCTCCGGGTACTTGTGCTCGAACCAGGATCCGGCGAAGACGAACTCGCGGCCGGAGTGGCGCATGCTACCGAGGGGATGGTGATGGACGAAGTTAACTGCGAAAGGCAGCACAGTCACCGGCACTTGGTGGTGGAGGTACTCGCGGTATCGGGGCACGCATTCGACAGCGCTGGTGAACACGTGGTCGGCGAACTTCGCAAGGGGAGCGAACTGTTCGTAGTTCGGAGGATCCTCCTTCGAATAGAAGGCGATCGGAATCTCGTTCTCACGGGCGAATGGAACGACCTGCGACTCGAGAACCTGGCGTGCCGGCGAACCGGACAGTGCGATGTTGAACCATTCGTCGTCGAGGCCGCGCCAGGCAGAGGTGATGAGCAGCAGGTCGGTGTCCGCCATGTCCTGCTCATAGGTCTCAGGACTGATCGGCACCACATGAGCCGCGTCCTTGAGCGAGTCGAAGAGGAACCGGTCGGCGATGATGCCGATGCGCAGCTTCCGTCGAGGATCCCAATGCTGCCCCGAAGTTCTCGGCAGCTGCTGAGCTTTTTCGACGAGGGCCGAGATCTTGGTTTCGACTGGGGCGGCGAAGGAGCGATGGCGCTCGAGGTACTCCTCACGCGAATCAGCCAGATCGATGTAGGGGTGCCGTCCGAACAGACCGTCGATGAAATAGTCAGACTGCGTGTGTACCTCGAGTGACTTCTGACGAGCGCGGGTTGCCTTCAGCTCCCTGATTCGGGTGTCAAGAGAGGCCTGCCGCTTCTTGATATCGGCGTCCTTCATCGCTGACCGACCTTCTGCTGGGATGTGCTGCGTTGCAGACGGCGCAGACGCCAGTACGCGCGCTGCACCTGCATGGCTTTGGAGCTCAGCAGCCGTTCGAGCCGTTCATTGACCGAGGCGAGTTTCGCATCTCGTTTCGCGACTTCGTTCTCAGTCGCTCGATCTCCTTCTCGCGCTTGTTGATGCCTCCCAGCAGCTTCGACTCACGGTCGTAGGCGCTGATGAGTTCCTTGGCGAGTTCGGCATTGAGCGACGAAGTCTCATCAATGACACGGGAGACGTTCTCGCGGACGGATCCGAGGTCCTCGGCTCCGGTCGTGGTGGTCTTCAAATGGGCTCCAGTTGTCCAACGTCCGCAATGGAACTTCTGGCCATCGGAAGCGGTGGAGTCCCACTGCGAAATCTTCACAGCATGACCGTCACGCTACTGACCGGATCAGACCGAAACTGCCCATTTCACCAACAGTTCACCTGGCGCATACGAAGAATTCCGCAGGCCGGTCGATTCGGGCCGGTCTAACGATCAGCAGAGCGTCGACGAGTGGAGCCTCAGAAGCAGTAGTGGTCCGGAGCGTATCCGAATGCGTGGACGTCCCCGTTGGCCAATAGGTGGCTGTCGTCGACGCTCCACGTGTGTGCATGGTATCCGCGGACCTGGACGAAGTTGAACCTGTCAGCCGAGTAGATCTGGGCTCCGGAAGCGATGAGTCTCTGTTGGAGCTCCGTGTCCTCACCGAGAGTGCGCTCCGCGAACGGATTGTCCAGAAGCGTTGTCCGATGCGTCATCAGAGTC